>NZ_LHVN01000007.1:0-696562 GCF_001269815.1 Pseudomonas sp. P1.31
GTGTTCCGGTTGTCACGCCAGTGGCATTGCCGGGTAGCTATGTTCGGAATAGATAACCGCTGAAAGCATCTAAGCGGGAAACTAGCCTCAAGATGAGATCTCACTGGAACCTTGAGTTCCCTGAAGGGCCGTCGAAGACTACGACGTTGATAGGTTGGGTGTGTAAGCGCTGTGAGGCGTTGAGCTAACCAATACTAATTGCCCGTGAGGCTTGACCATATAACACCCAAGCAATTTGCTTGCTTCGAAGCTGAAAAGCGAAAGAGCACCAGATTGCGGTGTGTGAAGACGAAACGAACCGAAAGTTCGATGTTCACAAACACCGAAAGCTGTCACATACCCAATTTGCTGAAGCGAGGCCATCTGGCCACGACTCAGTACCCGAATTTCTTGACGACCATAGAGCGTTGGAACCACCTGATCCCATCCCGAACTCAGCAGTGAAACGATGCATCGCCGATGGTAGTGTGGGGTTTCCCCATGTGAGAGTAGGTCATCGTCAAGATTAAATTCCGAAACCCCAATTGCGAAAGCAGTTGGGGTTTTGTTTTGCCCGCAGGAAAGTTCCTACAGCATTCAACGGCGTCGTCCGGCTGTCACAACCTGCTGACAATGCTAAGGTTCTGCCCTGGCTTTCGCACTTTTCCAAGGAATCCTTTATGCCGGGCGCCCAGTCCCTCAACGCTGCATTCATGGTGGTTCAAAGCAATAGCCTGGACGAACTGCGCAGCTTGGTGATCAGCATAATGCGGCGCTATCCACTGGCGCCCTTGGAAAACGAAATTGCCCTCGTACAAAGCAACGGCATCGCCCAGTGGCTCAAATTGGCCTTGGCTGAAGACCCTGAAGAAGATGACCTCGGTGGCTGCGGTATTGCCGCTGCTATCGATGTGCAACTGCCCGGCAGCTTCATGTGGCAGCTGTACCGGATGGTGTTGGGCCGTGATGAAATCCCACCGAAATCCCTGCTCGATAAAGCCCCGCTGACCTGGCGCCTGATGCGCTTGCTACCTCAAGTGATCGATCGCCCGCATTTCGAGCCGCTGCAACGCTTCCTCACTCACGACACTGACTTGCGTAAGCGTTACCAGTTGTCCGAGCGACTGGCGGATCTCTTCGACCAGTACCAGGTCTATCGGGCCGACTGGCTCGAAGATTGGGCCGAAGGGCTGCACCAAATCCGGAATGTACGTGGTGAAGTAAAGCCACTGGCACCCGCGAGCTGCTGGCAGGCTGAACTGTGGCGTGCGCTGCTGGAGGATGTCGGTGAACAAGGCATGGCGCAAAGTCGCGCCGGTGTTCATCAACGATTTATCGAGCGCATCAACACCCTCACAGAGGCACCCGTCGGCCTGCCCTCGCGAGTGATCGTTTTCGGGATTTCTTCGTTGCCCGCTCAAGCGCTCGAAGCTTTGGCCGGGCTTGCACGTTTCAGTCAGGTTCTGCTTTGTGTGCACAATCCATGTCGCCACCATTGGGCCGATATCGTTGCCGATAAGGATCTGCTGCGACACCAGTACAAACGCCAGGCACGCAAGAGCGGTATGCCCGTCGTACTCGATCCGGACGCTTTGCACCAACACGCCCATCCGCTGCTGGCTGCATGGGGCAAGCAGGGCCGCGACTACATCAACCTGCTCGACAGCTACGACGATCCCAACAGTTATCGCGCGGCTTTCCGGGATGGTCGCATCGATCTGTTCAGCGACACTCAACCCGAGAACCTGCTCAATCAGCTGCAGAACGACATCCTTGAACTGCGCCCGCTCAACGAGACACGCGAGCTTTGGCCGGCCGTCGATTTGAAACACGACCAATCGATCCGTTTTCACATTGCTCACAGCGCCCAGCGTGAAGTGGAAATCCTTCACGACCAACTCCTCGCACGCTTCAGTGCCAATCCCGATCTGCGTCCCCGTGATGTAATCGTGATGGTGCCGGACATCGACAGCTACGCGCCGCACATCCGCGCCGTATTCGGCCAGCTTGATCGCCATGATCCGCGATTCATTCCATTCACCTTGGCGGATCAGGGCCAACGCGGCCGTGACCCCTTGCTGATTGCAGTCGAGCATCTGCTAAAGCTGCCAGACAGCCGCTTCCCCGTCAGCGAAATCCTCGACCTGCTCGACGTTCCTGCACTGCGCGCTCGTTTCGGTGTGGAAGAACGCGACCTGCCGACGCTGCATCGCTGGATCGAAGGCGCCGGTGTGCGTTGGGGCATGAGCGCCGAACAACGTGCCGGCCTCGGTTTGCCGGATGAGCTGGAGCAGAACAGCTGGCACTTCGGCCTGCGCCGGATGCTGCTGGGTTACGCCGTCGGCAGTGCGAATGCCTGCGCCGGTATCGAACCCTACGATGAAATCGGCGGACTGGACGCCGCGTTGATCGGGCCACTGGTGGCACTGCTCGATGCCTTGGAACTCGCTCATCAGGAATTGATGCAACCGGCTCAACCCAAAGAGTGGGGCTACCGGTTGCAGGCGCTGATGCAATTGTTCTTCAAAGCCAGCAACGAGCATGACGACTATTTGCTCACCCAACTCGAAGAGCTTCGCGAAACCTGGCTGGAGACTTGCGAGGCCGTCGGTCTTGACGATCAGTTACCGCTGACTGTCGTCCGTGAAGCCTGGCTCGCCGGTCTGGATCAGGGGCGTTTATCGCAGCGTTTCCTCGCCGGCGCGGTGAACTTTTGCACGCTGATGCCCATGCGTGCGATCCCGTTCAAACTGGTCTGCCTGCTGGGGATGAACGATGGCGATTATCCGCGTGCACAACCGCCGCTCGACTTCGATTTGATGGGCAGCGATTACCGTCCCGGCGACCGTTCGCGGCGTGAGGATGACCGTTATCTGTTGCTCGAAGCATTGCTGTCCGCGCGCAATCAGCTCTACATCAGTTGGGTCGGCCGCAGCATTCGCGACAACAGCGAGCGGCCTGCTTCGGTGCTGATCGGCCAGTTACGCGATCACCTCGCCAGCGGCTGGCGATTGCTCGACGAGACCCAGGATATTTTGAGCGCCATGACCGAGGAGCATCCGTTGCAACCGTTCAGTGTGCGCTATTTTCATGAGGGCGATCAGCTCTTCAGCTATGCCAGCGAATGGCAGGTGCTGCACCAACAGCACGGATCTCAAACCGCTGTGGAACTGCTTGCGCCCTATGTCCAAGAGGAACCGTTGACCCTCGCACTGTTACAGGACTTCCTGCGCAACCCGGTTCGACACTTTTTCACCCAGCGCCTCAAGGTCTATTTCGAAGCCGCCGAGGCGCCGCTCGCGGACGAAGAGCCATTCGTGCTCGACGCGTTGCAGCGCTACACGCTCAGCGACAGTCTGCTCGAAGCCGCAATGAGGCAGCCGGACAATATCGATCAGGCCCTCGAATCTCAGGCCCGTCGCCTGCAAAACAGTGGGTTGTTGCCAATGGCCGGTTTTGGCGAATGCCTGCAGCGCGAGCTGATCGAGCCGCTGCCGGACTTGCTGCAGCGCTATCAACAACTGCTGACGTTGTGGCCGACCCCGCTGACCAGCGCAATTCCGATCAGCCTTGAATTGCAGGGCTTGCGCCTTGAAGGCTGGCTCTCAGGTTTGCATGAGCGCGCCGATGGTGGCCTGTTGTCGGTCACAACCATTCCCAACAGTATCGGCTCGATCAAAAGCCGCAAATGGCATCGGCTGACCAAACCGTGGGTCAACCATCTGGTGGCCTGTGCCAGCGGGCTTTCGTTAACCACAGCGCTGGTGGCCAGTGACGATTCACTGCTGTTGGAGCCCATGGAAAAAGACCGCGCGGTTCGCATCCTCAGCGATCTGCTGCTCGCCTGGCAGACCGGCATGCGCCAACCACTGCCGATTGCAGTAAAAACTGCGTTCGCCTGGCTGTCCCAGATCGACCCACTCAAGGCAGAAGCCGCCGCGCGCAAAGCGTACGAAGGTGACGGCCAGACCAGCGAAGGTGAGCGCCGCGAAAGCCCGGCCTTGTCTCGACAGTTTGCCGACTTCGATGCCTTGCTCGCCGATGAGACGTTCTCTGGTTGGTGCGACGCGCTCTATCGGCCACTGCTGGAAGCGCCTTGGCGTTCGTTGTCCAGTGAAGGAGCGCGCGCATGAGCAGTAAAACTCCACTGGCACTGGCCTTCCCGCTGCACGGCAGCCAACTGATCGAAGCCAGCGCCGGCACCGGCAAGACGTTCACCATTTCTGCACTCTATCTGCGGCTGATCCTTGGTCACGGCGGCGACACCAATGGCTTCGGTCGCGACCTGCTGCCACCACAAATTCTCGTGGTGACCTTCACGGACGCAGCGACCAAAGAACTGCGCGAGCGGATCCGCACGCGTCTGGCCGAAGCTGCGCGATTCTTCCGCGACGAGACGCCGGCGCCTGACGCGCTTATCGCCGAACTGCGAGAACAGTTCGAGCCACAGCAATGGCCCGGCTGCGCCAATCGTCTCGACATCGCCGCACAGTGGATGGATGAAGCCGCCGTTTCGACGATTCACAGTTGGTGCCAGCGCATGCTGCGCGAGCACGCATTCGACAGCGGCAGCCTGTTTACTCAATCGCTGGAAACCGATCACAGCGATTTGCTCGGTGAAGTGCTGCGCGATTACTGGCGGCTGTTCTGCTACCCGATGCAGGGCGATGCGCTGAACTGGGTTCGCAACAATTGGGGTGGGCCGGCAGCGCTGTTGCCGCGTGTCCGTGGATTGTTCGCCAGCGAGCGCGACAGCGACGAAGGCAAAGCCCCCGCCGAGCTGATCGAGGAATGCTTGCTGGAGCGTCGCGCAGCATTGGTCGAGCTGAAAATGCCTTGGCGGCAGTGGGCCGATGAGTTGCTCGCCATTTGTCATCAAGGCGTTGCCAGCAAAACCGTCGACGGTCGCAAGATGCAGGCGCGCTACTTTGAACCTTGGTTCGAGAAGCTCAAAAGCTGGGCCGAAGATGAATCCATGGAGCAACTGGATATCGGCACCGGCTTCACCCGACTCACCCCCGACGGCATGGCCGAAGCGTGGAAAGGTCAGGCACCGAGTCATCCGGGGCTGGATGCCATGCCCGCACTCAAGTCGAGTCTGGATGGCTTGCCCACGCCAGACGCCGCCGTCCTGCAGCACGCCGCGAAATGGGTGGGCGCGCGCTTTGAAGAAGAGAAGCGTCGCCGCGCCGAAATGGGCTTCGACGACATGCTGCTGCGCCTCGATGCCGCGCTGCAATCAGAAGGTGGCGAGCGTCTCGCGACACTGATTCGCGAGCAGTTCCCGGTAGCGCTGATCGACGAATTCCAAGACACCGATCCAGTGCAGTACCGGATCTTCGAAAGCATTTACCGCATAGAAGAAAACAGTCCTGACACCGGGCTGTTTCTGATCGGCGATCCCAAGCAGGCGATCTACGCCTTCCGTGGTGCGGACATCTATACCTATCTGCGCGCGCGCAAGGCTACGATCGGCCGCTTGCATACCCTGGGCACCAACTTCCGCTCCAGTCACGGCATGGTGACAGCGGTCAATCACGTATTCGAACGCGCCGAGTCCCGCGAGCTGGGACGCGGCGCGTTTTTGTTCCGCGAGAAAAGTGGCGAGAACCCGGTACCGTTTCAACCCGTCGACTCGCAAGGCCGCAAGGAGCATCTGCAGATTGCCGGGCAGGAAGTCGCGGCGCTGAACGTCTGGCAGTTGTCCAGCGATCAGCCGTTGTCCGGCGCGGTGTATCGCCAACAGTTGGCTGCCGCCTGCGCCAGTGAAATCACCGCGTTGCTCAATGGCGGGCAAACCGGTCAGGCCGGATTTGTGCAGGACGGCAAAGACTTCAAAGGCCTGCGACCTTCAGACATCGCGATTCTGGTTCGTGACGGTAAAGAGGCGCAGGCCGTTCGTGGTGAATTGGCCGCCCGTGGCGTGCGCAGCGTTTATCTGTCAGACAAGGATTCCGTGTTTGCTGCGCAGGAAGCCCGAGACTTGCTGTCCTGGCTCAAGGCCTGTGCCGAGCCTGACGTTGAACGTTCTCTGAAAGCCGCGCTGGCCTGCATCACGCTGAACCTGCCGCTGGCCGAACTGGAGCGTTTGAATCAGGACGAACTGGTGTGGGAATCCCGCGTCATGCAGTTCCGTGGCTATCGCGAGTTGTGGCGCAAACAGGGCGTGCTGCCGATGCTGCGACGTCTGCTGCATGACTTCCATTTGCCGCAGACATTGATTGCCCGCAGTGATGGCGAGCGCGTGCTGACCAACCTGCTGCATTTGTCCGAATTGATGCAGCAAGCCGCTGCTGAACTCGACGGCGAACAAGCGCTGATCCGGCATCTGGCCGAGCTGCTGGCCTTGTCCGGGCAGGCCGGCGAAGAACAGATTCTGCGCCTCGAAAGTGATGAGCAATTGGTCAAAGTGGTGACCATCCACAAATCGAAAGGCCTGGAATATCCGTTGGTGTTCCTGCCGTTCATCTGCTCGGCCAAACCGGTCGACGGTAGCCGCCTGCCGCTGCATTACCACGACGCCTCGGGCAACGCGCAATTGAGTCTGAAACCGACGCCTGAGCTGATTGCGTTGGCCGATGACGAGCGTCTGGCTGAAGACCTGCGTTTGCTCTACGTAGCGCTGACGCGTGCGCAACATGCCTGCTGGTTGGGCGTGACCGATCTCAAACGCGGCAATAACAACAGTTCGGTGCTGCACCTTTCAGCGCTGGGCTATTTATTGGGCGGTGGTGCGTCGTTGGGTGAGTCCAGCGGTTTGAATATCTGGCTACGAGATTTGCAGCAGGATTGCCCGGCGATCAGCGTCGGTGAAATGCCGCCGGCCAGCGCCGAACATTACGAACCTGCGCGCAACGAAGCGGTTCTCAGCGCCACGCTTGTGCCCAAGCGCAAGGCCAGCGAGAACTGGTGGATCGCCTCGTACAGTGCGCTGCGCATCAGCGACGTTTTGAGCGTCGGCAGCGATGAGGCGCCGGACAGTCCGCAAGCGCAAAAACTCTTCGATGACGAACGCCTCGATCCGGATGCACCACGCGAAATCATCGCCGGCGGCGCTGATATCCATCGCTTCCCGCGTGGCCCCAACCCCGGGACATTCCTTCACGGTTTGCTCGAGTGGGCAGGGGATGACGGTTTCGCCGTCACGCCCAAAGCCGTGGAAGACACGATCGGCCGGCGTTGCAATCTGCGCGGCTGGGAAGGCTGGATCACCACGTTGAGCGACTGGTTGCAACACCTCCTCAAATCGCCGCTGCCGATCGGCGCCGGGCAACCGCCGGTGGTGCTTGAGCAGTTAACGCAGTATCGCGTCGAGATGGAATTCTGGTTCGCCAGCCATAAAGTCGATGTGCTCAAACTTGATGAGCTGGTACGTCAGCACACCCACAACGGCGTGGCGCGGGTGGCTGCCGAACCGGTGCAACTCAACGGCATGTTCAAGGGCTTTATCGACCTGACCTTCGAACACGATGGCCGTTACTACGTGGCCGACTACAAATCCAACTGGCTGGGCGTCGATGATTTCGCCTACACCGAGCAAGCCATGGAGCAGTCGATTCTCGACAACCGTTACGACCTGCAATACGTCTTGTACCTGTTGGCCTTGCACCGTCAGCTCAAGGCGCGGTTGCCCGACTATGACTACGACCGGCATGTCGGTGGTGCGCTTTATCTTTTCCTGCGTGGCACCCGCGCAGACAGTCGCGGGGTGTACTTCGCCCGGCCACCCCGTGAATTGATCGAACGTCTGGATCGGCTGTTTCAGGGCAAACCCGAGCCCAAGGCCGAACCCGCGTGGGAACAGGGAGTCTTGCTATGAGCCGCACCTTCGCCGATCTGCTGCCGACGCCTTTGGCCGCCGACAGCCTGTCGAAACTTTCGCCGCTGACCCGTGCCGAAGACTTGTTGCTCTTGCTTACCCGCTGGGTCGAGCGCGGCTGGCTGCGTGCACTGGACAAGGCATTCGTCGCGTTTCTGCATGAGCTCGAACCGGACACCGATCCGCTGGTGTTGCTCGCGGCGGCGCTGACCAGCCATCAACTCGGCCATGGTCACGTTTGTCTGGATCTGTTCGAAACCCTCAAGGCGCCGGACTTTGCGCTGTCATTGCCGCCCGAAGGCGATGTGCAGGGTGGCGTCTTGTTGCTGCCTTCGCAATTGCTTGAGGCGCTCGACGGTGCTCATTGGTGCAAGGCTCTGGCGGGCAGCGCTCTGGTCGCCCTGGCTGCCGATACCAGTGAAGAAGCTCAGCAACGCCCGCTGGTGTTGTCCTCGAAACGTCTGTACTTGCGGCGCTACTGGGCTTACGAGCGGCGTATCGATTCCGCGTTGCGCCAGCGCCTCGCCCAATCCGAAGCGACGCCGGCCGATCTGCCGCAGCGCCTCAATGAGCTGTTCGGTTCAGCCAAGTCCGGCGAGGTCATCGACTGGCAAAAACTTGCTTGTGCGCTCGCCACGCGCGGTGCCTTCAGCATCGTCACCGGTGGCCCCGGTACCGGCAAAACCACCACCGTCGTGCGTTTGTTGGCGTTGCTGCAGGCGCCGGCGGTGGAGGCCGGCCATCCGTTGCGCATTCGCCTGGCAGCGCCCACCGGTAAAGCCGCCGCACGCTTGACCGAGTCGATCAGCCAGCAAGTGCAATCGCTGAAAGTCAGCGAAGACGTGCGGGCGAAAATCCCTTGCGACGTGACTACCGTGCACCGTTTGCTCGGCAGTCGTCCGGGCACCCGACATTTCCGCCATCACGCCGGTAATCGTCTACCGCTGGATGTGCTGGTGGTCGACGAAGCCTCGATGATCGACCTGGAAATGATGGCCAATCTGCTCGACGCCTTGCCGGCCCATGCGCGACTGGTGTTGCTCGGCGACAAGGATCAGTTGGCGTCCGTGGAGGCAGGTGCGGTGCTGGGTGATCTGTGCCGCGATGCCGAGGGCGGCTGGTACAACCGGCAAACCCGCCAATGGCTGGAGTCGGTCAGCGGTGAGTCGTTGCAGGACAGTGGTCTGCACGAAGATCTCGACGGCTCGCATCCGTTGGCTCAGCAGGTGGTGATGTTGCGTCACTCGCGGCGTTTCGGTGAAGGCAGCGGCATCGGTCAACTGGCGCGTCGGGTCAATCAGCAGCTTCCGGAAGAGGCGCGGCAATTGCTCGCGGCGGGGCACTATGACGATGTGTTTTCGCTGCCGCTCAAGGGCGAGCACGATCACAAACTCGAGCGGCTGCTGCTCGACGGTCATGGCGAGGGCCCGCAGGGGTATCGGCATTACCTGAGCGTGCTGCGCAATCAACGCCCTGCATCTGGCAAACCGCTGGAACATCCGGACTGGATTCTCTGGGCCCGCGACGTCTTGCAGGCGTTCGACACCTTCCAGTTGTTGTGCGCGGTACGCAAGGGCCCGTGGGGCGTTGAAGGTTTGAACCAGCGCATCACCGCCGCGTTGCTCAAGGCCCGGCTGATCGAGCACGACCAGCAATGGTACGAAGGCCGGCCGGTGTTGATGACGCGCAACGACTACGGCCTGGGCTTGATGAACGGCGACATCGGCATCGCCCTCAAACTGCCGGAACGTGAAGGGCCCGACGCCGGCAAACCGGTGTTGCGCGTGGCGTTTCCGCGCAATGACGGTCAGGGCGGCGTGCGTTTCGTCCTGCCGAGTCGGCTAAACGATGTGGAAACCGTGTACGCCATGACCGTACACAAATCTCAGGGCTCTGAGTTCGCCCACACCGCGTTGATCTTGCCGGATGCCCTGAATCCGGTGCTGACCAAGGAGTTGATCTACACGGGGATCACCCGAGCCAAGCACTGGTTCACCCTGATCGAACCGCGTGCCGGGGTGTTCGAAGAGGCTGTACAACGCAAGGTCAAACGCCTCAGCGGACTGATGCTGGAACTGGAGGAGGGCGCCCAGTCTCCTGAATGATAACCGCGATGATGGCCAGCGGTTTCTGACCGACCAGTCAGAGGCCGCTGCCTCGCTGGCCATTCGCCGCTGTGCTATCGTTGCGGCATCATTTCGGTAAGATCCAAGAGAATCCCTGCATGAAGGTGTCTGTCTGGGCGGCAGAGCACGTGGTTGGCTGCAAGCACGCGCTGCTTGTCGGCCTGCTCTGGTTGTTGACGAGCGTGGCCGTCGCACAACCGCAAGCGCCGACGGGCATGGCCGAACAACGCGCCAAATCTGTCACCCAAGTCGTGCTGGGCATCCTCAGTTATGCTCGCTGGCCGGTAGAGCCTGCGCAATTGCGTCTGTGCATCGTCGGCCCCACCGAATACACCGACGACCTGGTCAAAGGCACCACTCAAGCCACCGGCCGACCGGTTGTCGTGCGCCGCTTGCTGGCCGATAACCCGGCCATCGTCAGCGAATGCAATGCCGTGTACATCGGCAAGCTCACCGCCGATGAGCGCAGTCGCCTGTTCGCCGCATTGATCGGACACCCGGTGCTTAGCATCAGCGAAGCCGACGACCAATGCACGGTCGGCAGTCTGTTCTGCCTGCGCGTCGGTGACGAGCAGGTGTCCTTTGAAGTCAATCTCGATTCCGTTGCCCGCAGTGGCGTGCGCATTCACCCGAGCGTGCTGCAGTTGTCGCGCCGTAAATCGGCGGCCCCATGAAATTGTTCAGATCGAATAAGCGCCCCACGTTGGGCTCGGTACTGGGCCGTGGACATTTAACCGTGGCATTGCTGGCGGTAGCGATGGCCAGTGTCTCGCTGACGCTGCTCGGTGTTTTGGCGCTGCGGGTTTATGCCGACCACAATCTGCATCTGATCGCCCGTTCGATCAGCTACACCGTCGAAGCCGCGGTGGTGTTCAACGACAAAGCGGCGGCGACGGAAGCGCTGGAAATGATCGCCTCGACCGAAGAAGTCGCCGACGCGCAAGTACTGGACGCTCAGGGAAAATTGCTGGCGCGCTGGCATCGCGCGGAAAACGGCCTGTTCTCCGATCTGGAAATGCAGATCACCCGCGCCCTTCTGGAAAAACCGATCAGCCTGCCGATCGTGCATCAAGAGCATGAAATCGGCCGCATCCTGCTCACCGGACACGGCGGCAGCCTGATGCGCTTTCTGCTGAGCGGTCTGGCGGGGATCATTCTTTGCACCGCGATCAGCGCTTTTGTGGCGATCTATCTGGCGCGTCGGCAACTGCGTGAAATCATCGGCCCGCTGCGCAGCCTCGCCACCGTGGCCCACGCCGCACGCAGCGAACGGGCGCTGGATCGCCGCGTGCCACCGGCGCAAATCGCCGAACTGGACAACCTCGGCAACGACTTCAATGCCTTGCTCGACGAACTCGAATCCTGGCAGAGCAACCTGCAAAGCGAAAACGAAACCCTCGCGCACCAGGCCAGTCACGACAGCCTTACCGGTCTGCCGAACCGCGCCTTTTTTGAAGGCCGCTTGATGCGTGCCCTGCGTAACGCCAGCAAGCTCAACGAGCGCGTGGCGGTGCTGTTTCTCGACAGCGACCGTTTCAAAGGCATCAATGACAATTTCGGCCATGCCGCCGGCGACGCAGTGCTGGTGGCGATTGCCAATCGTGTCCGCGCACAGTTGCGTGAAGAAGATCTGGTCGCGCGATTGGGCGGTGACGAGTTCGCCGTGCTGCTCACGCCGTTGCACAAGATCGAAGATGCCGAACGCATTGCCGACAAAATTCTTGCCAGCATGGACACGCCCATCGCGTTGCCCGGCGACACCAGTGTCGTGACGTCGCTCAGTATCGGCATCGCGGTTTTCCCTGATCATGGCGCCACCCCCGGCGCCCTGCTCAACGCTGCCGACGCGGCGATGTATCAAGCCAAGCGCCTCTCCCGTGGCGCGCAATTCACGGCCGGGTCGGAGCACCCGGTCGATCCCGTTCAAACCAGGAGCTGATTCCCGTGTTCAAACTTCCATTTCGATTGTTCTCCGCTGTGCTGTTGATGGCCGTGCTGGCCCTGACCGGTTGCCAGACCGCGCCGCAAAAAGGCCTGACCCCGGCGCAAGTCGCCGTGCTCAAACAACAAGGTTTCGAGCTGACCGATGAGGGCTGGGAATTTGGCCTGTCCGGCAAAGTGCTATTTGGCAGCGACGTCGAAAGCCTGAACAATCAAAGCACCGAAATCGTCGAGCGCATCGGCAAAGCCTTGCTCGGTGTCGGCATTGAGCGCGTGCGGGTCGATGGCCACACCGATGCATCGGGCAAAGAAACCTACAACCAGCAACTGTCGCTGCGCCGCGCGAAAAGTGTGGCCGCCGTGCTCAGCACTGTCGGCATGAAGCAAGAGAACATCCAACTGCAAGGCCTGGGCAGCAAAGACCCGGTAGCTTCCAACAGCACCGCCGCCGGCCGCACGGAAAACCGCCGGGTGGCGATCGTGGTCAGCGCCGACTAATCGGCGAACTGCATCTCGCGGGTCTCGCCCATCAACAGACCCTGATTCTGTTCAGTCACCTCGCGGATGTAATCCCACAACAGGGTGATCCGCTTCAACTTCCGCAGATCCTCCCGGCAGTACATCCAGAACTGCCGGGTGATGTTGATTTCCTCCGGCAGCACCGGCAGCAAGCGCGGATCCTGCGCGGCGAGGAAGCACGGCAGAATCGCCAGTGAGCGGCCCTGCTGCGCTGCGACGAATTGCGCGATCACGCTGGTGCTGCGCAAATTTGCGTGGGCACCGGGCAGCACGTTGGCCAGGTACAAAAGCTCCGAGCTGAACGCCAGATCGTCCACATAACTGATGAATTGATGCTTGCCCAAATCTGCCGGGCGGCGGATCGGTGGGTGTTTGTCGAGATAGTCCTGGGTTGCGTAGAGCTGCAAGCGATAGTCGCAGAGTTTGCAGCAGACGTACGGGCCGTGCTCCGGGCGTTCGAGGGCGATGACGATGTCGGCCTCGCGCTTGGACAGGCTGATGAAGTGCGGTAGCGGCAGGATGTCCACCGAGATCGCCGGGTAGGCGTCGACGAAATGGCTCAGTTGCGGGGTGATGAAAAAACTGCCGAAGCCTTCGGTGCAGCCCATGCGCACGTGGCCGGACAAGGCGACGCCGGAGCCGGAGACCTGCTCGCAAGCCATGTGCAACGTGCTTTCAATCGACTCGGCATAACCCAGCAAACGCTGGCCTTCAGCGGTCAGGACGAAACCGCTGGTGCGCGACTTTTCAAACAGCAGCGTGCCGAGCGCCGCTTCCAGCGAACTGATCCGTCGCGACACCGTGGTGTAGTCGACGGCGAGCCGTTTGGCGGCGGTGCTGGCCTTGCGGGTGCGGGCGACTTCGAGGAAAAACTTGAGGTCATCCCAGTTCAGCGAACCTAGAGATGTGATGTTTTTTTGCATGATGGACGGGCTTTTATGTGCGTTCTTATTAGAAGTTTGCACATCTATACTCCAAAAACAGTCCGACAACCAATTCGTGACACACGCCTCATCTCAAGGCGAACCTTTCGCCTTGGCTCCTACGATAAAAACAAGTTTCGGAGACCAGCATGAACGCATCGCTTACGCCCAACGAAACCACGCTGCAGAAGGTCAAGCTGCTGATCGACGGCGAATGGGTCGAGTCGCAGACCACCGAATGGCACGACATCGTCAACCCGGCCACCCAGCAAGTGCTGGCCAAAGTACCGTTCGCCACCGCCGCTGAAGTCGATGCCGCCGTCAGCGCCGCACAGCGTGCCTTCCAGACCTGGAAACTGACTCCGATCGGCGCGCGGATGCGCATCATGCTCAAGCTGCAAGCGCTGATCCGCGAACACTCCAAACGCATCGCCGTGGTGCTCAGCGCCGAGCAGGGCAAAACCATTGCCGACGCCGAGGGCGATATTTTCCGTGGCCTGGAAGTGGTCGAGCACGCTTGCTCGATCGGCACTCTGCAAATGGGCGAATTCGCTGAAAACGTTGCGGGCGGTGTTGATACCTACACCTTGCGCCAGCCAATCGGCGTTTGCGCCGGCATCACGCCGTTCAACTTCCCGGCGATGATTCCGCTGTGGATGTTTCCGATGGCCATCGCTTGCGGCAATACGTTTGTGTTGAAGCCTTCGGAGCAGGATCCGCTGTCGACCATGTTGCTGGTTGAGTTGGCCGTCGAGGCGGGCGTTCCGGCGGGCGTGTTGAATGTGGTGCATGGCGGTAAAGACGTGGTCGATGGCCTGTGCACGCACAAGGACATCAAAGCGGTGTCCTTCGTCGGTTCGACCGCCGTTGGCACTCACGTTTACGATTTGGCCGGTAAGCACGGCAAACGCGTGCAATCGATGATGGGCGCGAAAAACCACGCTGTGGTGCTGGCCGACGCCAATCGCGAGCAAGCGCTGAATGCCTTGGTCGGCGCCGGTTTCGGTGCGGCCGGGCAACGCTGCATGGCCACTTCGGTGGTGGTGCTGGTTGGTGCGGCGAAACAATGGTTGCCGGATCTGAAAGCGCTGGCGCAGAAACTTACCGTCAACGCTGGCAGCGAGCCGGGCACCGACGTTGGCCCGGTGATCTCGAAAAAAGCCAAGGCACGAATTCTCGACCTGATCGAAAGCGGCATCAAGGAAGGCGCCAAGCTGGAACTTGACGGGCGCGACGTCAAGGTGCCGGGTTACGAGCAAGGCAATTTTGTCGGCCCAACCCTGTTCTCGGGCGTGACCACCGACATGCAGATCTACACCCAGGAAATCTTCGGCCCGGTGCTGGTGGTGCTGGAAGTCGATACCCTTGATCAGGCGATTGCGCTGGTCAACGCCAATCCGTTCGGCAACGGCACCGGCCTGTTCACCCAGAGCGGCGCAGCGGCACGTAAATTCCAGACGGAAATCGACGTCGGTCAGGTCGGCATCAACATCCCGATTCCAGTGCCGGTACCGTTCTTCAGCTTCACCGGTTCGCGCGGTTCGAAACTCGGCGACCTCGGCCCGTACGGCAAGCAAGTGGTGCATTTCTACACGCAGACCAAAACGGTCACGGCGCGCTGGTTCGACGACGACAGCGTCAACGACGGCGTGAACACCACCATCAACCTGCGCTGAGGAACGGCCATGAAAATCGCATTTATCGGGCTGGGCAACATGGGCGCGCCGATGGCGCGCAACCTGATCAAGGCTGGCCATTCGCTGAACCTGGTCGACCTCAACAAAACCGTGCTGGCGGAACTGGAACAACTCGGCGGCAGCATTCGCGCTTCGGCGCGTGAGGCGGCCGAGGATGCTGAACTGGTGATCACCATGCTGCCGGCCGCTGTGCACGTGCGCAGTGTCTGGTTGGGTGAGGACGGCGTTTTGGCCGGGATTGGCAACGGCGTGCCGGCGGTGGATTGCAGCACGATTGATCCGCAGACGGCGCGTGATGTGGCTGCCGCTGCCGCCAAACAAGGCGTGGCGATGGCGGATGCGCCGGTATCTGGCGGTACGGGCGGCGCGACGGCCGGGACGTTGACCTTTATGGTTGGCGCCACCCCGGAACTGTTCGCCACACTGCAACCGGTGCTGGCGCAGATGGGCCGCAACATTGTGCATTGCGGTGAAGTCGGCACCGGGCAGATCGCCAAGATCTGCAACAACTTGCTGCTGGCGATTTCGATGGTTGGCGTCAGTGAGGCGATGGCGCTGGGCGATGCGTTGGGGATTGATACATCTGTGCTCGCCGGGATCATCAACAGCTCGACCGGACGTTGCTGGAGTTCGGAGATGTACAACCCGTGGCCGGGGATCGTTGAAACGGCGCCGGCTTCGCGCGGGTACACCGGTGGGTTTGGTGCGGAATTGATGCTGAAGGATTTGGGCCTGGCGACGGAAGCGGCGCGTCAGGCGCATCAGCCGGTGGTGCTTGGCGCGGTGGCGCAGCAGTTGTATCAGGCGATGAGTCAGCGTGGGGATGGCGGAAAAGACTTCTCGGCGATTATCAACAGTTACCGGAAACCGCAGTAACTTGGGTCAGCAATACTTTTGTGGCAAGTGAGACTTTGTGGTGAGGGGATTTATCCCCGATGGGGTGCGCAGCAGCCCCCTACAGTGTGTCAGGTAAACCGAGTGCTCAGGTTTTGCGACTGCTGCGCAGCCGAGCGGGGCGGTGCGACGTTTCGCTAAATCCCCTCGCCACAGGGATCTCTATTTCCATAGGGATCATTGGGGTGGGTTTAAAAATTTGCAGTAGGTGTTGCCGGGAAATCACGTCGGGTGATTTCCCGGCTTTTTTGTGCCAAAAAAAGATCGCAGCCTGCGGCAGCTCCTACAGGAAACGTATCTCTGTAGGAGCTGCCGAAGGCTGCGATCTTTTGCTTTATCAGGCAAACACGAAATACTTACGCACTGTCTCAACCACTTCCCACGTACCTTTCATCCCCGGCTCAATCACAAAGATGTCGCGAGCACGCAAGTGAATCGGCGACATGCCGTCCGGGGTGATCACGCAGTAGCCTTCCTGGAAATGGCAGTATTCCCACTTCACGTATTCCACGCGCCACTTGCCCGGCGTGCAGATCCACGTGCCCATGATCTTGCTGCCGTCTTCGCTGGTGTAGGCGTTGAGGTTGACGGTGTGCGGGTCGCCCTCGAGTTTTTCCCATTTGCAGGCATCGAGTACCGGCAGGGGATGGGTGTCGCGCAGAACAGTGATAGGGGCGGTCGCGGTCATGGGAGCTCCGGGCAGAAGGAATTGAAGTCGCACCGTATAGCGCCCGGGCGCTGCCCAGTTGTCTGGGGTCGACATCGAGCTGCTCAGAAACGCGCGCACGTTCAGAGTTTTTCCAGCGGCTGAATCTGTTTGGATGAAGTCTGTCCGTTAGGGGAGAGTCAAGGCGTGCAGCAGGGCTTTGGCGTAACCCGGCAGGGCGGTGAAGTCCTTGGCGCAGAGCATCAAGGTGCGGCGCGCCCACGGTTCGTTGAGCGCAACGCTTTTGAAGCTGCGTGGCGCCGCGCGTTCGATGGCCGCCAGTGGCACGATGGCGAGCCCGGCGCCATGGCTGACCATGCGCATCACGCCGTCGAAACCGTCGGCGCGGATACGCACCTGCATGCGGGCGCCGCTGTGCAGGGCCTGTTCTTCGAGGTAGATCGCCAAAGCGCTGTTGGCGCTGAGTCCTACAAAATCATGGTGTAACGCATCGCTGAAACTGACCTCGTCGACGTCAGACAACGGGTGATCGAGGGGCAGAATCAGTACCAGTGGATCATCGCGAAAGGGTTGGGTTTGTAGGTCGCGGGTGTCTACGGCGTCGGAAACAATCCCGAGATCCGCTGCGCCTTGGCGTAAGGCGTGGGTAATGCGCGCACTCGGCAATTCCTGCAAATCGATGTCGAGATTGGGGTGATTGCGCAGGAAATCGGCGAGCACTTCCGGCAGGTATTCGGTGATCGCCGTCGTGTTGCACAGCAGTCGCACCTGGCCTTTGACGCCTTGCGCGTAGTCGGCGAGATCCTGCTGCATACGCTCGGCTTGTTGCAGGAGGATGCGCGCGTGGTGGGCGAGGGCTTTGCCGGCGGGTGTCGGGCTGACGCCACGGCGACCGCGTTCGAGGAAGTCGGTGCCGAGCGAGGCTTCCATGGCGCGGATTCTGGCGCTGGCGGCGGCGAGGGATAAATGGCTGCGCGCGGCGCCGGCGGTGATATTGCCGGTGTCGAGGATGTGCAGGTAGAGGCGCAGGTCGGTGAGGTCGAAGTGCATGTCGGCAGCCGGTTTTTGTGGTGTGTGGGCGGGCCTCTTCGCGAGCAAGCTCGGCTCCTACAGTGTTTTGTGTTGTGCACAACATCTGTGTTTGACACAAAACCTGTAGGAGCCGAGCTTGCTCGCGAAGAGGCCATCAGCCCCAACGAAATCATCAGCCTCTCCCAAAAGCAGAGGCACCCTCAGTATATGGCAGATTTTCAGCCAACCTCGACTGGCGCACAGTACCGCCATGAACACACTCACAGACTTCTACCAACACCTGGGCCTGACCCTGTCATTGCTGGTCGTCGCCACCTTCATCCTCGCCGGCCTGATCAAAGGCATCATCGGCCTCGGCTTGCCCACGGTCGCCATGGGCCTGCTCGGTCTGGCTATGGCGCCATCGCAGGCAGCCGCGTTGTTGATCATCCCGGCTACCCTGACCAACCTCTGGCAACTGGCATTCGGCGGGCATTTAAAAGGCCTGATCAAACGCCTCTGGCCGATGCTGCTGATGATCTTCCTCGGTACCGGCATCGGCACGTTGTGGATCGGCATGGCCGGCGGACATTGGGTGGTGCGCGGGCTCGGCGCGGCGTTGCTGTTGTATGCGCTGAGCGGATTGTTCCTGCCGACGCTGAGCGTAAATCCCCGCCACGAACCCTGGCTCGGCCCGGCCTGCGGTTTAATCACCGGCGTCATCACTTCAGCCACCGGCGTGTTCGTGATTCCGGCGGTGCCCTACCTGCAGGCGCTGGGTTTGAACCGCGATGAACTGGTGCAGGCGCTCGGCCTGTCCTTCACCGTCTCGACTCTGGCGCTGGCCGGCGGTTTGCTCTGGCGCGGCGCACTCGGCGGCGGTGAATTGAGCGCCTCGCTGCTGGCGCTGATCCCCGCCGTGCTGGGCATGTTGCTCGGCCAATGGCTGCGGCAACGCATCAGCGCCGTACTATTCAAACGGGTTTTCTTCATCGGTCTGGGCGCGCTCGGCGCCCACTTATTGATCAGCGGTTAGCCGAGGCTGCGCTGAGCATGTCGATGGCGCGAATGTCGAAATCGCGTTCCAGATAGTCCATGCGCTCGGCGAAAAACGCCTTCATGTGCGGCAGACTCGAGTGCACATCCAGGTGTGCCTGGCTCTCCCAGATCTCGTAGAAGATAAACAGCGACGGATCTTCCTTGTCGCGCAGCATGTGGTACTCGATGCAGCCGGGCTCGGCGCGGCTCGGTTCAACATAAGCGCGGAACAGCGCTTCAAAGGCCTCGGCTTTTTCCGGGCGGGTCTTGGCGTGCAGGATAAAACCCTGGCGTTCACTCATAACAACGACTCCTCAAATACAGATGGCCGAGCATGCTATTGCAACAATCTGTGTTCGATTCGTGCTTTTTGGTCAAATGTATTTTGCGCAATCACGGCTTATTCCGCGCGAGGCAGATGGTTAATCTGCCGCCATTCCAGTTTCCCTTCTCCACCCAGCCGGAATGGCTGCGCCGAGGCTTTCTCATGAAAAAAGTATTGTTGCTGAATGGCGGTAAAAAATTCGCCCACTCTGATGGTCGTTACAACGCCACCCTGCACGAAGCCGCGCTGAGCGTGCTGGATCGCGGCGGTTGTGATGTCAAAACTACCTTCATCGATGAGGGCTACGACGTCGCTGAAGAAGTGGCGAAATTCCTCTGGGCCGACGTGATCATTTATCAGATGCCGGGCTGGTGGATGGGCGCGCCGTGGACGGTGAAAAAGTACCTCGACGAAGTCTTCACCGAAGGCCACGGCAGCCTCTACGCCAGCGATGGCCGCACCCGCTCCGACGCCTCGCAGAAGTACGGCAGCGGCGGTCTGATTCAGGGCAAGCAATACATGCTGTCGCTGACCTGGAACGCACCGCAGCAAGCCTTCGATGACCCGACCGATTTCTTTGAGGCCAAAGGTGTTGATGCGGTGTACTTCCCGTTCCACAAGGCCAACGAGTTTCTGGGCATGACCGCGTTGCCGACGTTCCTGTGTGTGGATGTGATGAAGCGTCCGAACATCGAAGGCGATGTGGCGCGTTATGAGCAGCATCTGACCGAGGTGTTTGGGCTTAAGGCTTGAGTGTTTCGAGCTACTATCGGTGGTAATAGCAAAAGATCGCAGCCTGCGGCAGCTCCTACAGAGTTCACATGTAGGAGCTGCCGAAGGCTGCGATCTTGGCGATCTCAAAGAGGACACCCGTGAAAGCCAGATCCGATGAGTTGCAGATTTTCGTCTGCGTGATCGAGTGCGGTTCCATCTCCGCCGCTGCCGAGCAGGTCGGGCAAACACCGTCGGCCGTCAGCCGCACGCTGTCGAAGCTGGAAGCCAAGCTCGACACCACGCTGATCAACCGCACCACGCGGCGCATGGATCTGACCGAGGAGGGCAAGTACTTTTTCGAGCACGCCAAGCTGATTCTCGATCAGATGGATCAACTCGAAGAACGCCTGTCCTCACGCCAGCAAACTCCGTCCGGGCGTTTGCGCATCAACGCGGCGTCGCCGTTCATGCTCCACGCCGTCGTCCCCTACATCGACGAATTCCGCCGGCTCTACCCAGACATTCAGCTCGAACTGAACAGCAATGACCTGATCATTGACCTGCTGGAACAAAGCACCGACATCGCCATCCGCATCGGCACCCTCGCCGATTCGACGCTGCACGCGCGTTCGCTCGGTTGCAGTCCGCTGCTGATCGTCGCCAGCCCTGCGTATCTGGAAAAGCACGGCGCGCCGCAGCAAGTCGCCGATCTGAGCGAACACACTTTGCTCGGCTTCACTCAGAACGAAGGCCTCAACCAATGGCCGCTGCGCTATGTGCACGGCGATCGCTGGCCGATCACCCCGGCGATCAGCGCCTCCAGCGGCGAGACTGTGCGGCATCTGGCGCTGGAAGGGCAGGGCATCGCTTGCCTGTCGCACTTCATGACCATCGACGACATCCGCGCCGGCCGTTTGAAAGTCCTGCTCGGTGAATTCAACAGCGGTTATCGCCAGCCGATCAACGCGGTGTACTACCGTAACTCGCAACTGGCGCTGCGCATTCAGTGCTTCCTCGACTTTATCCAGAGCAAGCTCGCCGCCTACGCCAGCGCCGATTTCAAAGGCTGATTCGTGACCTCTGCGCAAGAGTGAATTGGGCGGGAGCGGGTTTTTCCCCCGGGCTCACGGGCCGATACTCGTCCCATCACTTACTCACGCAGGGAGTTTCTCCATGAACGTATTCGTCACCGGCGCTGCCGGTTTTATCGGCGGCTCGATCGCTACCGGTCTGGTTCAGGCCGGGCACAACGTCACCGGCCTGGTGCGCAGCGCTGAACAGGCTGATGAGCTGAAAGCACTCGGCATCACCCCGGTTATCGGCACACTCGACGACCAAGCACTGCTCGCCGAACAGGCCCGCGCCGCCGACGCCGTGATCAACGCCGCCAGCAGCGACCATCGCGGCGCGGTGGAAGCGTTGCTCGATGCCTTGCGCGGTACCAACAAAGTGTTCCTGCACACCAGCGGTTCGAGCATCGTTGGCGATGCGTCGGGCGGCAAGTCCAGCGACGTCATCTACTACGAAGACAATCTGCCGGAGCCGACCGTCGATAAAGCCGCACGCGTGGCCATCGACAACCTGATCCTCGCGGCGGCGAAGGACGGCGTGAACTCCGCCGTCATCTGCAACACGCTGATCTACGGGCATAGCCTGGGCGTCAATCGCGACAGCGTGCAGTTGCCGCGATTGCTCAAACAAGCGCGCAAAAGCGGTGTCGTTCGCCACGTCGGCACAGGCCAGAACATCTGGTCCAACGTGCACATCGAAGACGTCGTCGCCCTGTACCTGTTGGCGCTGACCAAAAACGTTCCGGGCACGTTCTACTTTGTTGAAAGCGGCGAAGCGTCGTTTATCGACATGACCACCGCCATGGCCGCAGCGCTGAACCTGGGCCAACCGCAAGACTGGCCATTGAAAGACGCTGAAGCGGAATGGGGCTATGAAATGGCCAACTATGGCCTCGGCTCAAACAGCCGTGTGCGCAGCAAACATGCGCGCGAAATACTGGGCTGGACGCCGAAACGTACGTCGGTGGTTGAATGGATTCGTAACGAAATGGTGTGAGTTCACGCAACACCGAGTGAAGCCATTCGCGAGCAAGCCCGCTCCCACAGTTTGACCGCATTCTCACTGAAGGAATGCACTCAAAACTGTGGGAGCGGGCTTGCTCGCGAATGCGGTATCCCTGGCAACACAGATATTGAATGTGCAACCGCCATCGCCAGCAGGCTGGCTCCTACAAGTTAACCGCGTTCTAACTGAAGGAATGCACTCAAACTGTAGGAGCAAAGCTTGCTCGCGAAAGCGCTGTGTCCGTCGACAGAAATGTTGGATGTGACATCGTCTTCGCGAGCAAGCTCAGCTCCTACAGGTCTTGTGTGGGCATGAAAATTCGCGGGGTGGATTTTCATTAATCACGACAAGACATATCTGTTAGCGACACACCGTACCTCTCCACGAAAATTACTTTCATGTGGTTTGAAATCTCGATCTCGAAATGATTTATGAGTTTCACAACCCATTCGAACGTGACCCTTTCGAGGAGTACCGCATGACGCCTGACTTCGGCTATTGGCTGCTGGTTTATGCAGCCGTTGCCATCATTGCTCTGATCGTTCTGATCGCCCGTTACCGGCTCAATCCGTTCATTGTCATCACCTTGATTTCCATCGGTCTGGCGCTGGTGGCCGGGATGCCGGCCTCCGGGGTTGTCGGGGCATATGAGGCCGGGGTGGGCAAGACGCTGGGGCATATTGCGCTGGTGGTCGCGCTGGGGACGATGCTCGGCAAGATGATGGCCGAGTCCGGCGGCGCCGAGCAGTTGGCGCGCACGCTGATCGATAAATTCGGTGAAAAGAACGCGCACTGGGCGATGGTCTGCATCGCGTTTCTGGTCGGTTTGCCGCTGTTCTTCGAGGTCGGTTTTGTCTTGCTGGTGCCGATTGCATTCACCGTGGCGCGCCGCGTGGGTGTGTCGATTTTGATGGTCGGTTTGCCGATGGTCGCTGGTCTGTCGGTGGTGCACGCGCTGGTGCCGCCGCACCCAGCGGCGATGCTGGCGGTGCAGGCCTATCAGGCGTCGGTCGGGCAGACCTTGCTCTACGCGATTGCCATCGGCATTCCGACGGCAATCATTGCCGGCCCGCTGTACGCCAAATTCATCGTGCCGCGCATTCACTTGCCGGCGGATAACCCGCTGGAAAAACAATTCCTCGACCGCGAACCGCGCGACAAGCTGCCGGGTTTCGGCATCACCATGGCGACCATTCTGTTGCCGGTGGTGTTGATGTTGATCGGCGGTTGGGCCAACCTGATTTCCACGCCGGGCAGCGGTTTCAACCAGTTCCTGCTGTTCATCGGCAACTCGGTGATCGCGCTGTTGCTGGCGACGTTGCTGAGTTTCTGGACGCTGGGTATCGCCCAGGGTTTCAGCCGTGAATCGATCCTCAAGTTCACCAACGAATGCCTCGCGCCAACGGCCAGTATCACTTTGCTGGTCGGCGCGGGCGGCGGCTTGAACCGCATTCTGGTCGACGCTGGTGTGACCGATCAGATCGTCGGCCTCGCTCACGAATTTCACCTGTCGCCGCTGATCATGGGCTGGCTGTTTGCAGCGCTGATGCGCATCGCCACTGGCTCGGCGACCGTGGCCATGACCACTGCGTCTGGAGTGGTCGCGCCGGTGGCCATTGGTCTGGGATATCCACACCCGGAGCTGTTGGTGCTGGCGACCGGCGCCGGGTCGGTTATCTTTTCCCACGTCAACGACGGCGGCTTCTGGTTGATCAAGGAATACTTCAACATGACGGTCGCCCAGACTTTCAAGACCTGGACTGTATTGGAGACCCTGATTTCGGTGGTCGCTTTTGCAATGACCCTCGGTCTTTCTTATCTGCTGTAACCGGAGCCAGCCGTCATGGACATCCTTTATCAGATCCGCGCCCGTCAGGATTCCTTCAGCGCCGGCGAAGGCCGCATCGCCCGGCTGATGCTCGACGACGTCGGTTTCGCCGCGAGTGCCAGCCTCGAAGACCTCGCGCAACGCGCCGAAGTCAGCACCGCCACGCTGTCGCGGTTTGCGCGCACGGTTGGCTGTCGTGACCTGCGTGATCTGCGCCTGCAACTGGCCCAGGCCAGCGGTGTTGGCAGCCGTTTTCTCGACCCTGCCGGTACGCCCGATCAGTCAGCGTTTTACGGACAAATCGTCGGCGATATCGAAACCACCTTGCGTCAGCATCTGGCCGGTTTCGATGAATCACGCTTCGCCGATGCAGTGAGATTGCTCGGCCAGGCGCGGATGATTCACGCCTTCGGCATGGGCGGTTGCTCGACGCTGTGCAGCGATGAATTGCAGGTGCGGCTGGTGCGCCTCGGCTACCCGGTTGCGGTGTGTCATGACGCGGTGATGATGCGCGTCACCGCCGCCAGCCTCAACGCCGAACAAGTGGTCATCGTCTGCTCGCTGACCGGCATCACCCCGGAGCTGCTCGAGACCGTCGAACTGGCACGCAACTACGGCGCACGCATTCTCGCCATCACCCGCGCCGACTCGCCGCTGGCCGAATTGGCCGACGTCGTGCTGCCGCTGCAGAGTGCGGAAACCTCGTTCATTTTCAAACCGACGGCGGCGCGCTACGGCATGCTGCTCGCCATCGACGTGCTCGCCACCGAGCTAGCGCTGGCCAATCCTGAAGACAATCAAGAACGTCTGCGGCGGATCAAACTGGCCCTCGACGAATACCGTGGCGGCGACGATCACCTACCGCTGGGAGACTGACATGTTGTACGACACCCTGATTCGCAATGCCCTGATCATCGACGGCAGCAACACGCCCGGCTACCAGGCCGACGTGGCCATCCGCGATGGCCGTATCGAGCGCATCGGCGATTTGTCCGAGGCCACGGCGACCGAAGAAATCGACGCCGCTGGCCGCGTGCTGGCGCCGGGTTTTATCGACGTGCACACCCATGACGACACGGTGGTGATTCGTCAGCCAGAGATGCTGCCAAAACTCAGCCAAGGTGTGACCACGGTGATTGTCGGCAACTGCGGGATCAGCGCCTCGCCCGTGAGTTTGAAAGGCAATCCGCCGGATCCGATGAACCTGCTCGGCACGGCGGCGGCGTTTGTTTATCCACGTTTTAGCGATTACCGCGCGGCGGTTGAAGCGGCGAACACCACGCTGAACGTCGCCGCACTGATCGGCCACACGGCGCTGCGCAGCAATCATCTGGATGACCTGTTGCGCACCGCGACTCCGGAAGAAATCACGGCGATGCGCGAGCAATTGCGTGAAAGCCTTGAGGACGGTGCGTTGGGTTTATCCACAGGTCTGGCCTACGCCAGTGCTTACAACGCGTCCACCGATGAAGTGATGCAACTGACCGAAGAACTGACGGCATTCGGCGCGGTGTACACCACGCATTTGCGTAGCGAGTTCGCCCCGGTTCTTGAGGCGATGGATGAGGCGTTTCAGATCGGTCGTCACGCCAAATCGCCGGTGATTATTTCCCACCTCAAGTGTGCAGGGGTGGGTAACTGGGGGCGCAGCCCTGAGCTCCTCGCTTCATTGGAAGAGGCCGCGAAAACCCACCCGGTTGGCTGCGATTGCTATCCGTATGCGGCGAGTTCTTCGACGCTGGATTTGAAGCAAGTCACCGATGCGCATCGCATCACCATCACCTGGTCGACGCCGCACCCGGAAGTCAGCGGTCGCGACTTGATCGACATCGCTGCGGAATGGAATCTGCCGCTGCTTGATGCCGCGAAACGCTTGCAACCGGCGGGGGCTGTTTACTACGGCATGGACGAGGCGGATGTACGAAGAATCCTCGCGCATCCGTTGTCGATGGTCGGTTCCGACGGACTGCCGGAAGATCCGTTCCCGCATCCACGCCTGTGGGGCGCGTTCCCACGGGTGTTGGGCCATTTCAGTCGCGACGTCGGCCTGTTTCCGCTGCACACCGCCGTACACAAGATGACCGGTTTGTCGGCGGCGCGGTTTGGTTTGAAGGCGCGCGGCGAGATTCGTGAAGGGTATTGGGCGGATCTGGTGGTGTTCGATCCGGCGACAGTGCGTGATGTCGCGGATTTCAACGATCCGCAAAGAGCGGCGCAGGGTATTGACGGGGTTTGGATCAATGGCGTGTTGAGTTACCGCGACGGGCAGGCAAATGGGCGCAGGGAAGGGCGGTTTCTGGCGCGCGAAGGTGATTTACGCAAAGGATTTCATCAGTCGAAATCCCCCCTGTAGAAGCTGCCGAAGGCTGCGATCTTTTGATCTACGTCTCATAGTGGCAATCTGAGATTAAAGAAAGCCATCAACAAGCCGAATTCCTGACATCCACCCCGTCTACACTGTGGGGCCAACCAGTCAGGGAGCACCCCATGAGCTTCGGCAAAACCACCCCGATCCTGCGGATCTTCGATGAAGCCAAAGCGGTAGAGTTTTACGTCGACTTTCTCGGATTCAAGATCGACTGGCAGCATCGCTTTGAAGCGAATTTCCCGCTGTATCTGCAGGTGTCGCGTGGCGAGTGTGTGCTGCATTTGTCCGAGCACCATGGCGACGCGAGCCCGGGTTCGGCGCTGCGTATCGAGACGGATGAGCTGGAGGCGTTTCAGCAGCAATTGATCGCCAAGGACTACAAGTTCTCGCACCCGCAGATTCAGGCGATGCCGTGGGGGAGTCAGGACATGACGATTGCGGATCCGTTTGGTAATCGGTTGGTGTTTACCAATGCGATTTGTCTCTGAGCTGAAAAGCCCCTCACCCTAGCCCTCTCCCAGAGGGAGAGGGGACAGATCCGGGGTTGCTTGAGAGATACGCCGACCTGAACCTGCTCGGTCGAATCCATAATCGACTCGGTCATTCAGGTCGATGTATAGCGCCAGACACCTCGGTCGGCCCCCTCTCCCTCGGGAGAGGGCTGGGGTGAGGGGAACATGGCACACCGCAAAAAGAAGCCCGCCATCCAACCCTTCCTGTTGGGCCGCGGGCTCTTGCGTTACTCGGTCGGCACTAACTGGTCCAGCACGCGATTGACCGCCATTTCCGCCACCATCACCACTTGCGCAATGCCCTGCAAAGTCTTGCGATGGGTGCCTTCAACCTGCGCGGCATGGTTGTTGAGCATGACGCTGGCCGAGCCAAGGGTTTCGCTGGCGTCGGTCAGCAGGGATTCGGTGTTTGCTGCGGGGTTGGCCATGTACAGTGTGTTGGGCGAGTAGGGCGTGGCCATGAGGTCGGCGTTCGTCGGACCGAGGTAGTGGTCGAGCGCGCGCTCGGCGGCTTCGTGGAATTTTCTGGAGTCGGGGGATTCGTAGGGGGATGCCGGGTCGGTGGCCGGCGGGTTTGGCGTTATCTTGAACATAGCTGTGTTCCCTTTGTTGAGCGGCAACCCTTTGGCTACTAAACGAAAGGGTGGCAGCTGTACGCAGGTTAGTAGACCGGGGAACTCAGCTAAGCCGGCGCGCCGAAGCGCCCTGCGTACAGCCACCATCAAGCTCAGGTATGCAAGCACCTGTGATGAATGTACGACCAGCCGAGTTACCACCGGGCTACTAAACCCGATCACTGGAAATCAGTGACGCAATCAAGTTACGCAGCATGCTCAGGGCGCACAAGCCGGCGGATTCTGGCTTAGGCGTAGGTTATGGCGCAAGGATTTGTGGGCTGTTTCGCGTAACGCTGAGTGTCCTTAAACATCTGTGATGCTGGATGTTTATTGCGCTCAAGTATCTAAGATTTACCTGTAGGCATCGGGTGCTGCAACTGACGTCTTCGCGAGCAAGCTCGCTCCCACAGTTGATCTCCGTTGTTCACAAAGTTGATGTTCACCGCCGACGCAATGTGGGAGCGGGCTTGCTCGCGAAGAGGCCGGAGCGATCACCCCCGATGCATCTGCCGAAACTCCCCCGGCGGCATCCCGCGTCGGCTCTTGAACGTGCGGTGAAACGACCTCGGTTCGGTAAACCCCAGATACTGCGCGATGTCCTGAATCGGCAACGTACTGTTGAGCAAATAATGCTCAGCCAGTTCCTGGCGCAAATCATCGAGAATCTGCTGATACGACGTCCCCGCCTGATGCAACTGGCGCTGTAACGTGCGAACAGAAACAGCAAGATGCTCAGCCACCTGTTCCTTGCGCGGCAATCCTTCCTTGAGCAACTGCCGCAGAATATTCTTCACCTGCTGCTCCAGCGACGCATCCTCTAGCGTCGCCATCAACCCCAGCGCATGTTCCTCCAGCGTGCGCAGTAACTGCGCATCGGCCTGTCGCAGCGGCAACTGCAAATACGCCAGCGGCACGATCAGCGCCGAATACGCCTGATCAAACACCACCGGGCAATCGAAAAACGCCTCGTACTGCGCAGGCGTCGCCTCGGCCGGGCACGAGTGTTCGAGCCACACAGCGGCCGGCGACATCTGCGTGTCGGCGATCCAGCGTGCATATTGCAGCCAGGAACCGAGCACATTTTCCACCAGATGCCGACGAATCCGTGGGCGCTGATAACGGCACGTCCAGATCAAATGCACGTGGCCATCCAGCACCTCGGCACGACTCACGCCCATGTCGCCGACCAGTTTTTCGAACGGCATGATCCGGCTCATCGCATCGCCCAACGTCGCGCAGTTCATGGTGATGTAACCGAGCACGCTCCACGAATTGGGCAGGACGAAATTCGCCGCGTTGAGCCCGAACAACGGATCCCCCGAGTGTTCGCAGAAATAATCCAGCAGCCGCTCATGCGCCTCACCGGGCAAACGCAGGGTGTTGTCGCTCAACTGCTGCGCCTGCAAACCCGCCGCCGCCAACGCCGGTTCGACGGCCATGCCCAGTTGTTCGGCGTGGCGCAGGTATTTGAGCAGGGGCGGAACTGAGGTGAAGCCGAGCGATTGCATGATCCCTTCCTTTGATCGACGGCCGCGTGGGCGGATGAATGCCTGAAAGGTAATTTGAAACCACTACTAAAGTAAATGGCTGACGCTTGCGCGACGTTTGACTCAATTGGCTACACGAACTGGCCGGATGCGACCGTGACACTTTGCGGCCGCTGGCTAGTATGGGGGCCTGAAATATCACTGATCTGACGGCAAAAAAGGACACACGCATGCGACGCTGGAACGGCTGGGGAGATGCAAGCACGGTGGTCGAACTGCCGGCCCAGGGCGCGGAGTTTCTTCATGAGCGACTGGGCGAGGGACGCGCGCTGCCCGATGCCACGCTTGAAGCGGCATTGGCGCGTGTGCCGGCCTCGCGGTTGTCGGCGCACACTTTGTACAGTATCGATGCTCATGATCGTTTGTTGCATGCGCGGGGCCAGAGCCTGCCGGACTGGCTGGCGTTGCGCGAAGGTGCGCTGGGCAATTATCCCGATGCGGTGGCGTTTCCCGAGACCGCTGAACATATTCGCCAATTGCTGGCGCTCGCCCACGAACAGGACTTGTGCCTGATCCCGTATGGCGGCGGCACCTCGGTGGCCGGGCACATCAATCCGCCGGATTCGGCGCGGCCAGTGGTGACGGTGTCACTGGCGCGGATGAATCGGCTGATCGATCTCGACGAGCAAAGCCTGCTGGCGACGTTCGGCCCCGGTGCGAGTGGGCCGCAGGTGGAAAGTCAGTTGCGTGCGCGGGGCTACACGTTGGGGCATTTTCCGCAGTCGTGGGAATTGTCGACATTGGGTGGTTGGGTTGCCAGTCGTTCCAGCGGTCAGCAGTCGTTGCGCTATGGCCGGATCGAGCAATTATTTGCGGGCGGAACGCTGGAAACCTTTGCCGGGCCGATGCACATTCCAACCTTTCCTGCTTCGGCTGCCGGGCCAGATTTGCGCGAAGTGGTGCTCGGTTGCGAGGGCCGTTTCGGGATCATTTCCGAGGTCAAGGTGCGGGTCAGCGCGTTGCCGGCGGATGAGCGTTTCTACGGTGTATTTCTGCCCTCTTGGACCAAGGCCCTGCAAGCCATCCGCCAATTGGCCCAGGCACGCGTGCCGCTGTCGATGCTGCGTTTATCCAACGCCGTGGAAACCGAAACGCAACTGGCACTGGCCGGTCATCCGCAACAAATCGCCTGGCTGGAAAAGTATCTGAAGCTAAGGGGGGCAGCAGAGGGCAAATGCCTGCTGACCTTCGGCGTCACCGGCAATCGTCGGCAAAACGCATTGTCGCTGACACAGGCGCGGCAACATCTGAAGGCGTTCGGCGGCGTGTTCACCGGCACCTTGCTCGGCAAGAAATGGGCGCAGAACCGCTTCCGATTCCCTTACCTGCGCGAAAATCTGTGGAACGCCGGTTACGTGGTCGACACCCTCGAAACCGCCACCGACTGGAGCAACGTCGACAACCTGCTCAACCTCATCGAAAACAGTCTGCGCGAGGCCTTGGCCGCCGAGGGCGAACGCGTGCATGTCTTCACCCACTTGTCGCACGTCTATGGCGAAGGTTCGAGCATCTACACCACTTATGTGTTTCGCCCGGCGGCTGACTATCCGGCGACGCTCGCGCGCTGGAAAGCGCTCAAACACGCGGCCAGCCAGACCATTGTCGACAACCACGGCACCATCAGTCACCAGCACGGCGTCGGCAAAGATCACGCGCCGTACCTGTTGCGCGAGAAGGGCGCACTGGCGATGGATACCTTGCAGGCGCTGAGCAAACACTTCGATCCGGCCGGGCGCCTCAACCCCGGCACGCTGTTGCCGGAGTGATGGCCATGAGTCAGGACTGGAACGCGGCGTGGCGCCAGCAGATGTTGCCGACGCTGGCCGAGGAAACTTGGGATCTGATCGTCATCGGCGGCGGCATCAGCGGCGCCGGAATCCTGCGTGAAGCGGCGCGTCGTGGCTGGCGCTGCCTGTTGCTGGAACAGCGCGATTTTGCCTGGGGCACGTCCAGTCGATCGTCGAAAATGGTCCATGGCGGTTTGCGTTACATCGCCAAGGGCCAGTGGCGCCTGACCCGCGATTCGGTGCGCGAGCGTCAGCGCTTGCTCGACGAAGCGCCGGGGCTGGTCGAGCCGATGAGTTTCATGATGCCGCACTATCGCGGCGGCTTTCCCGGGCCTCGGGTGTTGGGTGGTTTGCTGAGCGTTTACGACGCCTTGGCGGGGCGGCGCAGCCATCGTTTTCATGATGCACAACAGCTCCGATATCTGGCGCCGGGCGTGAAGGAAAGTGACTTGCTCGGCGGCACCAGTTTTGTCGATGCGCTGACCGACGATGCACGGCTGGTGATGCGCGTGTTGAGCGAGGCGCGAGCGGATGGCGCGGTCGTAGTTAACGGCGTTCGTGTCGAGCATTTGCTGCGAGAAAACGGCCGAGTGTGCGGCGTGCAGATCGAAGACTGCGAGGCCGGCGCGACCCTGCAATTGCGCTGTGGCGTGCTTGCTGTGGCCACCGGTGCATGGGCTGAGCGCTTGCGGCCGACTGAGGCACCAGGGCAATTGCGGCCGTTGCGTGGCAGTCATTTATTGCTGCCGGGTTGGCGTTTGCCGGTGGCGCAGGCGTTTACGTTTTTGCATGAACGCGACCGCCGTCCGGTGTTCGTTTTTCCGTGGGAAGGCGCGACGGTGGTGGGCACCACGGATCTCGATCACCGCGAAGATCTGGATCACAGCGCGAGCATCAGCGGCGAAGAACTCGACTATCTGCTGGCGGCCTGCACACAACAATTTCCCGGTGCTGAAGTGACGGCCGATGACGTGCTGTCGACCTGGTCGGGCGTACGTCCAGTAGTTGGCAATGCGGCGGGCAATCATCAAGACCAACCGTCGAACGAAACCCGTGAACATGTGCTGTGGCAGGAGCCCGGTTGCGTGACCCTGGCCGGCGGCAAACTGACCACGTTTCGCCCGCAAGCCATCGAAGTGCTCAAGGCCTGCGCGGACATGCTCGAACGTCCCTTCGTCGATGACGCCGCGCCGGTGTTTGCCGCCGTACCTGCGCTGGCGATTGCAGAATTGAGCAACCAGCAATGGCGACGACTGGCCGGAAGGCATGGCCGAAACCTGCCGAGGCTGGCGCAACTGATCAACGATATCGGCCACGAAACGGTCGGCGCCACGGACACCTTGTGGGCGGAACTGGCCTTCGCTTGCGAAGCGGAAATGGTTCTGCACCTCGACGATCTACTGTTGCGCCGCACGCGTCTCGGCCTTTTGCTGCCTCACGGTGGCGAAGACCATTTCACCGCCATCCGCCAAATCTGCCAGCCACGACTCGGCTGGAGCGACGCATACTGGCAGCAGGAAATTCAGCGTTATCGGGCGTTGTGGCAACGCCATCACGGTCTGCCGGATGCCACGCCTTGATGCCCCTTGAAGAGAGCTCCATGGATAACCACCCGAACAAGCGTTACCTGCTGGCGATCGACAACGGCACCCAGAGCGTGCGCGCGCTGCTCTTCGATCTGCAGGGCAATCTGCTCGGCAAAGGCAAGGTCGAACTGCAGGCGTATTACTCGACGCAACCGGGTTGGGCCGAGCAGGATCCGGAGTATTACTGGGCGAAACTCGGCGAGGCGTGTCAGCAAGTCTGGGCGCAAACCGGCATTGATCGTTCGCAGATTGCTGGCGTTTCCCTGACCACTCAGCGCGGCACGGTGATCAATGTTGATGCGGAGGGCAAACCGCTGCGCCCGGCGATTTTGTGGCTCGATCAGCGGCAGAGCGAGGTCAAGGGCGGGATCAAAGGGCCCTGGGGCTGGCTGTTCAAACTGGTCGGCGCGCAGGGTACGGTGGATTATTTTCGTGCCCAGGCTGAGGCCAACTGGATTGCGCAGCATCAGCCAGAGGTGTGGGCGGCGACCGACAAGTTTTTGCTGCTGTCGGGGTTTCTCACGCATCGACTGTGCGGACGTTTTGTCGACTCGGTGGGTTGCTGCGTTGGCTACCTGCCGTTCGATTTCAAACGGCTGAAATGGGCCGCGCCGAGTGACTGGAAATGGCAGGCGCTGGCGGTACGTCCGGAGCAATTGCCGACCCTGCACAAACCCGGTGAAACCCTCGGCTACATCACCGCTGAAGCCGCTCGCCACACCGGCATTCCCGAAGGCTTGCCGCTGATTGCGGCGGGCGCCGACAAGGCTTGTGAAGTGGTCGGTGCCGGCGTGGTCGATGCGGGCACGGTGTGCCTGTCCTACGGCACCACGGCGACGATCACCAGCACCCGTTCGCGCTATCTGGAAATCGTCCCGTTGATTCCGCCGTACCCGTCGGCGGTGCCGGATCAGTTCAACTGCGAAGTGATGATTTATCGCGGTTACTGGATGGTCAGTTGGTTCAAAAACGAGTTCGGCTTGCGCGAGATGCAGCAGGCCAAAGAGCAGGGCATCGAGCCGGAGCAGTTGTTCGATGCGCTGGTCGATGCGGTGCCACCGGGCTCGATGGGTTTGATGCTGCAACCGTACTGGTCGCCGGGGATTCGTGAGCCGGGCGTGGAAGCGAAGGGCGCGATGATCGGCTTCGGCGATGTGCACACCCGCGCGCATATTTACCGGGCGATTCTTGAGGGGCTGGCGTATGCGTTGCGCCAAGGCATGGAGAACATCGAGCGGCGTTCGAAGGTGTCGATAAAGCGCCTGCGCGTGGCCGGTGGCGGTTCGCAGAGTGATGCGGCGATGCAGCTGACGGCGAATATTTTCGGCCTGCCGGCGGAGCGACCGCATGTGTACGAAGCATCTGGCTTGGGGGCGGCGATCTGCTGTGCAGTGGGGCTCGGGTTGCACGCAGATTTCCCAACTGCAATCGCCGCGATGACCCGCGTCGGCGAGGTCTTCACCCCACAACCCGATGCGCAGAAAATTTACGAGCAACTGTACAAAGAGGTTTACCTGCGCATGTACCGCCAACTCAAACCGCTGTACCAGAGCATCCGCAAAATCACCGGCTACCCCGCCTGAAAAGCACAGCACAATTCCCCCTGTAGGAGCTGCCGAAGGCTGCGATCTTTTGATCTTGTTTTTTAAGATCAACATCAAAAGATCGCAGCCTTCGGCAGCTCCTACAGGGATCGTATCGTCACCTGAAATGGCGTACCGCCAGCTCAAACCGCTGTACCAGAGCATCCGCAAAATCACCGGCTACCCCGCCTAAAAAGCACACCACAATCCCCCTGTAGGAGCTGCCGAAGGCTGCGATCTTTTGATCTTTTTTTTCAGGATCAACATCAAAAGATCGCAGCCTTCGGCAGCTCCTACAGGGATCGTGTTGAGATTTGAATTGGCGCCATCGGAGACTTTTTCTGGTGAGATCGGACAGTGTCAGCGGCGGGGGCGGTTGTTAGGCTCATTCCCCACGGCACCTCCAATAAGAACCCGGCAATGAAGCTGACATTCCTCCTGTTGCTGCTTTGTGCAACGGCCCCAAGTGCTTGGGGCTGGTCGAACCATACGGTGGGCAGCTACCTGGCGTTGCAGGATCTGCCGGCGTTGCGCGATGCGCCGACCGTCGAAGTCGAGCCGCTGGAAACCTTCCTCACGCTGCAATACCAAGCGATCAGCGCATTGCTGGAAGAGCAGGAAAACTTCGCCCGCGATCACTTCGCTCAATACCCGCCACGCCCCGATGCGCTGAAATTACCGGCCACGCCGGGTGACAATCTGCGCCACGACTTTTTCACCGCGCTGCGCATCAACCCGCAGATTCATCTGGCGATGGTCATCCAGCCATTACCCGGCAAAGACCTGCCCGAGCGCGAGCATTTGCAGGCCAATCAAGTCATGGTCGAACAAACCCTGTCACCGTGGAATCGCCAGCGCTTTATCGTCGTCGCCAACCATGAAAAAGTCGCGCCACTGGCCGTGCTGGCCAGCGCCGCCGACGAGCCGGATTACGGCCACGACATCAACCTCTTCACTGACAACCCCGGCGACGCTGGCGCGCGCTACGGTTTCGGCCCGCAACCCTTTGGTGACGAGCGTTTCCAGTACAGCTCGCAAGCGCCGTTCCACATGGGCTTCTTCCACGAAAGCCCGGTGGTCTATGCCGCTGCCGGATTCCTCGAACGCAGTTGGCCGGACTGGCGCGCGTATCAATACATGGGCCTGGCGCGACTGGCATTTGCCAGCGGCCATCCGTATTGGGGTTATCGCTTTCTCGGCTGGGGCCTGCACCACGTTCAGGATCTGACACAGCCGTATCACGCCAAGCCATTGCCGGGCGTCGACCTCGCCAGTCTTCTGCTGCTGGAAGGCAAGGCGCTGGCCGGTTTCGCCGCCGACAAACAGGCCTCCATCGAACGCGTTGCGACCCGGCACATGGAAGTCGAAAAGTATCAATCGACCTGGCTGCGGCGTTTGCTGCGCGCAGGCAATCCGCATCCGATGCTCGACGCCTATACCAATGTCGCTCAAGACAAAAGCTATCCGCCGTACTCGGTCGACTACCTGCGCGAAGTGGTCAGCGCCGAGTCGGTCGATGATTCCGCCGCCTTCGACGAAGCGATCGGCCAGTGGCTGGAAACGGCGCCAGCGACCAGCGATTTCAGCAGCGGTAATCAGCTGCAACGCGAAGATTTCGACCATCCGGCACTCAATCAACAGCTGTTCAAACTGCTCGGCCATTTCGGCGCGCACAGCCGGATTTACGTCAGCGCGGGATTGGCGCCCTAGCCACCGCGACAGGACAAAAAACAATAAAAAACAGGGAAGGAGGAACACATGATCAACACTCGATTGCGCCTGACGGGCGCGGCGCTCCCCGGTGTCGGCCTGGCAGGGCTGCTGCAACTGTGCGCAGTCGATGCGGCGCACGCGGTGGAGTTCAGCTTCATGGACAAACAGGTCACCGGTTCGATCGATACGACGTTGTCGTACGGTCGTATGTGGCGGGTGCAGGGCCGCGACAAATCCAACGATGACGTCAACACCAACGACGGCAATCGCAACTTCGACACCGGGCTGGTTTCCGAGGTGTACAAGATCACTTCCGAGCTTGAAGCCAACTATCAGAACTACGGTTTGTTCATGCGCGGCACGGGGTTTTACGACACGCAATTGATGGACAAGCGCAACAACTACTACGACAACAACAGCCCCTCGCAACCGAGCCAGAGCTACCCGCAGGACGACCGTTTTACCAGCCAGACCCGCGATATTGCCGGCAGCCGCATTGAGATGCTCGACGCGTATGTGCACGGCAGTTGGGACGTCGCGCAGATGCCGGTGACCGCCCGAGTCGGGCGACAAGTGTTCAACTGGGGCGAGGGGATTTTCTATCGCGGCGGGATCAACACCACCAACCCGGTGGACGCGGCCAAGTACCGTTTGCCCGGCGCCGAAGTTAAGGAAGTGCTGGTGCCGGTAGAGGCGCTGAGCTTCAACGTCGGCCTCACCGATTCGCTGACCATGGAGAGTTTCTATCAGACCAACTGGAAAGAAACCCGCATCGATCCGGTCGGCACTTTCTACTCGCAAACCGACCTGTTCGCCGATGGCGGCAACACTGGTTACAACAACTTCAGCGGCACCGCGCTCGATACGCCGGTGCCGGGGTTTGGCAACGTCATCGGCCTGTACAGCGCACTGGGTAACAACCCGTTGCTGAGTTCAGCCCTGCAAACCACCGGGCTGTACGCCAACGGTGTGACGCCTGCGTACGGCAACACGTTGAAAGTGGCGTCGATCGGCAAGGACTACAACGCGCGCAACGACGGGCAGTTCGGCTTCGCTTTCCGCTACATCGCCGAGCAGCTCAACAGCACCGAGTTCGGGTTGTACATGGTCAACTACCACGCGAAGGAACCGACCATCGCGGCGGATCTGGGCGGGTACAAGGGCATCGACATGGATGCGCTGACCAACCTGTTGTCCGGCGTTGCCGGCGATCAGGCCGGGGCGCTCGCCGGTGGTCTGGCCACGGCCGATGTGATGGGCAACATTCAGGCGCATCGTCGTTACGCCGAAGACATCCGCATGTACGGCTTCAGCTTCAACACCACGCTGGGCGAGGCCTCGGTGTTTGGCGAAATCGCTTATCGGCCGAACCTGCCGATTGGCGTCGCGGCCACTAACGATTTGATCGGCGACCTGGCCAACGGTGCGGCGGTGGCGGTGACGGGCCGGTCGATCAACGTCGGCGGGCAGATGGTCAATCTCAACAGCGAGATCAACAACGCCGAGCGCGTCGAAGCGTTCAACACCTCGCTGGGCACCATCTACAACTTCGGCCCGACGGCCTCGTTCGACTCGCTGTTCGGCATCTTCGAACTGGCCTCGGAACATCTGCGCGGCAGCAGTTTGCAATACACCGCTTATGACGGCAGCACGCGTTATTACGCGGGGACTGGTAACTATTCCTATGTGTCCGGTGGTGATCGCGACGATCAGGTCAACCGTGATTCCTACAGCTACACGGCAATGCTCAACGGCACGTGGAACGACGTGTACGCCGGGGTCAACGTCTCGCCTTACATCGTTTACAAAGACGACTTTCAGGGCAACAGCTACCAGGCCGGCAACACCATCGAAGGTCGCAAGGCCTACACGCTGGGGATCAAGGCCAACTATCAGAACAAGCTCGAAGCCGAATTGCAGTACACCGAGTTCTACGGCGGCGGACAAAACAACGGCATCCGCGACCGCGACAACGTCGGGTTCAACCTCAAGTATTTCCTTTGAGCTGCACACGAGATTTCTGCAACACCTCATCCCCCTGTGGGAGCGAGCTTGCTCGCGAAGAGGCCGGCACATTCAACTTAGGTATCGACTGATATACCGCTTTCGCGAGCAAGCTCGCTCCCACAGGTTTCGCATTCTGGAGAAAGTCATGTTTCACACTTCACGATTGACCAAGACCACGCTGGCGCTTGTCATGAGCCTGGCCGCCGGCAGCGTTTTCGCCGCCATCACCCCGCAACAAGCCGAACAACTGAAAACCACCCTGACCCCCATGGGCGCCGAGCGGGCTGGCAACGCCGCCGGCACCATCCCGGCCTGGACGGGCGGCATCATCCAAGCCCCGGCCGGCTACAAACCGGGTCAGCATCACCCTGATCCGTACGCGGCGGACAAACCGTTGTTCACCATCACCAAAGCCAATCTCGACCAATACAAAGCCCACCTCAGCCCCGGCCAGATCGCGCTGTTCAACAGCTATCCCGACACCTTTCAGATGCCGATCTACCCGTCCCGTCGCTCCGGCTCGGCGCCGCAGTGGCTGTACGACAACACCTTGAAAAACGCGACCTCGGCGAAACTGCTCGAAGGCGGCAGCGGTTTCTCCGATGCCTACGGCGGCGTGCCGTTTCCAGTGCCGAAAGACGGCGTCGAAGTGCTGTGGAATCACATCACTCGCTATCGCGGCATCTACGTCGTGCGCCGCGCTTCCGAAGCGCCGGTGCAGCGCAACGGCAGCTTTGCGCTGGTGACGTCGCAACAGGAAGCACTGTTCAACTACTACCGCCCGAACGGCCAGTTCGCCGACCTGAAAAACATCCTGTTCTACTACCTCGCCTTCGTAAAAAGTCCGGCGCGTCTGGCCGGTGGCGCAGCCCTCGTTCACGAAACCCTCGACCAACTCAAAGACCCACGTCAGGCCTGGGTCTACGACGCCGGCCAACGCCGCGTACGCCGCGCGCCCAATCTCGCGTACGACACGCCGATCTCATCCTCCGATGGCCTGCGCACCGCCGACGACACCGACCTGTTCAACGGCTCGCCGGATCGCTACGAGTGGAAGCTCAAGGGCAAACAGGAAATCTACATTCCCTACAACAACTACAAAGTTTCCAGCCCCGACGTGAAGTACGCGCAACTGCTCACCCCGGGCCACCTCAACCCGCAATACACCCGTTACGAACTGCACCGGGTCTGGGTGGTGGAAGGCAACTTGAAACCGGGCTCGCGGCATATCTACTCGAAACGCGTGTTGTTCCTCGATGAAGACAGCTGGGGCGCTGCGCTGGTCGATCAATACGACGGGCGAGGGGAGCTGTGGCGCGTGTCGATGGCCTACCTGAAAAACTTCTACGACCTGCCCACAACGTGGAGTGCGCTGGACGTTTTCCATGATTTGCAGGCCCGTCGTTACTACGTGCAGAACCTCGACAACGAAGAAGCCGAGACCGTGGATTTCGCCCAGCCGGTGCCCGAGGATGCGTACTTTATGCCGTCGGCGTTGCGCCAGCGCGGCACGCGGTAACCGACTTGGAACCAGGCCATGCCTCGTGCAGGGCATGACCTGGGCCAACTCGATCAAGGCAGAATGCTTAATCAGAACCGCTTGAAGTAGTTCGCGGGGAACATGTTGCCTATGTCATCAGCCAGGCGGGTTTCAATCTCAATCTGGTTGAGATGCCCCACGGGGACTTCAGCGAAGTTGAAGAAATTGAAGCCGTCGCTGATGTTGATGTCGCTGGATTGCTGCTGGGAAGTCAGTTGATGCCATATCCAGGTACTTGAAGCCCCGGTTGAATAGGCCTGCACCAACTGGTCGTTAACCAGCGTCGGATTTTGTTGCGGCTGTTGCGTATACAGCGGCGCGAGCGCAGCGACGTCAGCCATGGCAATTTCATACGCAGGATCCTGCGGCATCCGCGGAGTGACGTTGAGGCTTGAAGCTACTTGGGGGTAGCGACTCTCCGAGAGCAAGTGCGGCATCGGATAAATCACCCAAGGATCGATGACCAGCGGATCCAGGCCAGGGTCTCCCAGTAACGTGAATCTGTGTCCGGGAATTTCCGAGAGGTGAACGGGAAGTAGCTGGCTGTTGCGTGCTGAGGATGAGAGCAGGCTGGAACTGACGACAGCGTATTCATCGCAATTGCCGGTCGCAGCGGCCACTGCGTGTTGTGCCCAGGGCTGCACGGCCGATGGTTGCCCGACGTTGGCGCGCAGGGCATTGGTCATTGCCGAGGACAGCTCCAGACTATTGGAAATGGCGCCGATCTGATTGCCTGGGCCGTTTGAAAGTAATGAGCGTGTCGTCCAGATCGTGTCATAGGCCAGTCTGTAACGCTCAAGATCGCCAGGATCCAGATACGCGCTGGAGGCGCTGTGCGCAACCGAAGCGCGTGTAGCCGCCGGGGCCGGGGCAGTGGGCTGGGTACTGAAAGTGCCGACTTCATACTTGAAGAGACCGGCATGATCCTTGTACCGCAGTGGGTTGTTGGCGACGAACCCATACAGATTCAACCCGTCTACCCTCCCGGCCGGATCCGCACTGATCCAGCGATGGAGCCAGGGCGCGTAGTAACGCGAGCCGTAGTAATACAGCCCGCTGGCATCGCGCTCTTTGCCGGAGTAGCGAACGGTGCGGTAATTGGCCACGATTTCGCTCCGTGCCGCCCGCCATGCGGTCGAACCAAAAGGGTAATAACCTTCCTCGCTGATGCGTTGGCCGTCGCCATCGAGTTCCAGTGTGGTGCAGGCGGGATGGTCATTAAAGGTGTATCGCAGAGCACCATTGTTGATGGCGTCAGGGCGGCCTTTTTTCCAGTACAGACACGTGACCTGGCACGCTCCCGCATCGACGGTGATGACATCAAGCGTTGACCTGCTGTCAGTGCGCACTTCCAGTCCCGGCAAATAAAGCGTCTGGCGCAGATGTGTGGTGGCGTGGGCTTTTCGAATTTGACGTTTGCGTACGCGTTGACCAGTGGCGTCGTAGAGATAGGTTTCCTGGTCGGCGTCGCCATCGGCCCGTTCGATCACCGCAACACGTTGCAGTTGGTTGCGGTTATTCCACTCCAGCGGCTGGCCCGGTTGCAGGGCGAGCTGGTTGCCATTGGCGTCGAAGCCATTGTCGAGATCGGGTGGGACATCGCCCTTTTTCCTGCGCAGGGCGCGGTTACTGCCGGCGGCGACTTGCAGGGCGCGGGTGTAGTTGTTGCCTTCAGATTGATGCCGCAACGTTATGAGGTTGCCACGCGTGTCGTAGCTGTATCGCTGAGTGAAATTGACCAAACGACTGAGGTCGCCGGATACAGGGAGCCAGGCAGGGAGCGACGCTTGCACGCGCGCCCCTTTTATCTCCCGTCCTGTCGCCTGGATCAGTTGATAAAGGCTGTCGTACTCATAAGTACTGACGGGGAGGATGCGCTGGTTAGTGTGGTGTTGCTCGGCCTTGCTGCTATCCGTAACGCTCACGATATTGCCGACCCGATCGTAGTCGACGTGCATTGATTGCAGGATTCGACCATCGGCCGTGGCCACCTTGCGTTCCTTCACCCAGCCATTGGCGGGCTGGTAAGACGTCTGCTGGGTGATTTTGCCACCGACATTCTGCGAAGTGATCTGCCCCTGCTCGTTGTAGGTCACCTGGTCAAGAATCAGCGTTTGCCCGGTGTCATCGTGCTTTTGCAAGGTGACGCTCTTCAACTGGCCCGCCAGATCGAAGTCGCGACGTTGAATATGCCCGCTCGCGTCCTTTTGCATGAGCCACTCACCCGTCACAGCGTAGTCCCAGGCTGTCGAAAAACCGGGGGCATCTTCCAGCAGGGTGTTCCGCTCTTCGGGGAGTTGTGGCCAGTCCACTGCGAGTGGCTGCAGCACAAAGCGCCGGGTTTCCCTGATGAGGTTGCCATCCAGATCGTACCCGGCCAAGGCTCGACTGCCGGCGGTATCGTCATGACGTATCAGGCGGCCGCACAGGTTGTCGTGCGCATGGTCGGCTGAGCCATCGGCGTAGATAAAGCGCTCAATGCTTTGTCGTGATTCTGCCTCGTGTTGCTCGTGGATTGCCGTTGGACGCATCAGTCTGTCGTGTTCGAATTGCCAGTGACTGCCGCGAGCATCCCATTTCTCCTCAAGTTGGCCAGCCTCCCCAAACAGGCTGACGCACCAGCCAGCATCAACGCTTCGGGTCAACAGTATTGCGCCGGACAGGCTGGTGATTTCGCTGAAATCTGTGATGGGGGGACTGGCATCGACCGTGGGTGAATAGTGCTCGACGGACTGCCGAGAGATGTCGTGCAGGCTTCTGCTGATGCGTGCCTGCGGACGGCTGAAAGGGTCATTGCACAAGTACCTGACCTGGCGGATTTGAACCCCGCGGCTATCGACGACGTTCAGGGTCGGCGTATGGCGATGAAGAGCGCTCATGATGCGTCTCCCGGCTCAAGCGAAAGCGTGTTCTCGAAAGGCTTGTCGGCGTGGGTATCGTTTTCGTCCTCGCTCAGGGTGTACCAAGGGTGATAGGCATATCGGCGCTCATCACCGCTGGCATTGATGACCCTGATCAATCGCCCTGCGGGATCGTAGAATTGTTGATCGCAAAAGCCCGATGTACGTTTTATCGCGTCGTGGCTGTAGCGGTAATCGTCACTGAACCATGGCCGGTAGAGGCGGATGACTCGACCCTTGTTGTCGTATTCCACCGGTGCACTGACTCGCCAGCGTGCATCGACTTTCTGTTTGTTTTGCAGAGGCCGGCCAAAGCCGTCCTGACTGGCGATCATGATGCCGATCTGTTGCCCGGCAGCGTCCGGGTAGCGATCAGCCTGCAATGCAACACTGTGCACCGGTTCACGCACGGCGTTACTTGTCTCACGCCGCAAGTAGCGTTGCGCCGGTGTCAGGGTTGCGAGTTGCTGCAAGCGTTTGCGGGTGCTGGCGCGAATGAACCCGCCCGGGAGCAATTCGCCGGACGCAATCGCCTGATTGCGCCATTGCGACTCTTGTTCAGTATCGACAGGTGCCACCATTCCCATCCAGCTCAGAGGGGCATAGAAGAATGCGCTGGCCGCTTGTTGCAAGGATCGCTGAGGCGACTCGATGGCGGCGACAGTTGACGTGTTCAACGGATGAGCGTCGAGCGGTTTGAAACCCTGTTGCTTGTCGACGATGTTTTTGTACTGGCTGAGCACGCGTACGTTTCCAAAGCCATCGTAACGCGCTTCTCGGATGATGCCGTTGGGGTCGATCAGTTGGGTGGCGCTCAGGGTTCGATAGTCAATGGCGCGTGTTCGTGTGGTGCATTGATCCGGCAGCGTGATCGAAGTAATCAGGCAATGGTAACGGTCATAGCCGATCGTAGTCGGCGCCTGTTGTCTGCTGGCGCTGAACGTTTTGGGTCTGAAAAAACCGTCCGCGCCCTGGTAAGTGGTGTAATCGCGTCGCACCGACCAGAGGTCTGCGGCAATCGCCCAAGTGTCTTGCAGTGGCGGCGCGATGGTCATATTCCGGTAGCCGCTGGCTTGCAGTTTTTCGCGGATATCAACAGCACGGGGCGCGGTCTGGAGTGTGGCGAAGGCTTTGAGTGCCAAGTCGTTGATCTCGGCAGTTTCGCGATGATCCACCAGCGCTTCGATACTTGCCTGGCCATCGGCCAATGTTTCATCAGTCTTGCTGTCGCGGTAGCGCAGCACCGACAGAGCGGTCAAGACGCGCAAGGTTTTCCAGCGAGCGGTGGCGCTCAGTTTCAGCATGCTTTCATGGTTGATGCCGGCGGGGTCGAGTCCGTCGGGGAGCGGCGACTTGGGCAATCTCAAGGCGTGGGCGCATTGTAGATACGGCAATCCCAGGCGATGGCTCTGCCCTGCATCCAGATGAATGAAGCGTTCTCGGTTTTCCTGCACGTAGTAAAACTGCTGTTGATCGTCATGCGCATCACGCCACCATTGTTGTTGCCACTCATCAGTGAAGGGACTGGCATCAGTGGCCTGTTTGCGTCGGGCATAACGGATCTCCATGGAGTGGGTGGTAAACCCGTACTGATCCCATTGCAGATTGAGTGTATGGCGGCATTGCGGATCATCGGCGATCCGCTCGTAATCAAGGCGTACCGTTTCGGCAAGTACGGGGTGCACGATGGAACACGGACTGTGCTTGCCGCGTCCCCGGAGTTCGTTCAGTTGATAACGATACGTCTGCACTGAGTAAGGAACCACTGATCGGGCATCGGCATCGCGGGCGTAAGTTTCTTCACGGAGGACGCTGCCCGCCAACGCGATGGCCATCTCACGCTGACGGGATTTCCAGTGGGCTGTCGCCGCCTTGCGTTTGTGGGTGTCGGGAGACCAGCTTTCGCCTATGTTCTGAATGGCTGGTTTCAAGGCGACCGCGTCTTTGTCACGCCAGTCCGAAACCGGCAACAGTGGATCAATGGTGTCACCGCTGTGGAACCAGGTTTTGCTGAGCATTGGCGGGGTATGAGCGCTGTAGGGGCTGGATCCGCTCTCGAGGCTGTCTGTCTGTTCAAGCAATCCGAAACCGCGGAACTCACGCTCTGCACTGTCGTAGGCTGCGCGTCGGTAAGTGAAATGGCGGGTCAATCGATTGTCGGTAATTTCGTCGTGCACGGTCTGCTCCTTGACCACGGGTAACGGAAACGGCAATCGACAGAGCGTTTTTTTGTTTTTCGCCAGTAACTGTTTTTTCTCATCCAGCCACTCTTGGGCAGAACTGCGATAGCGGATGCTGTGAATGGCGCCCATGTTGTTGTCGGTTGTACCGAGCAAGTACGGTTTACCGTTGACGAAGTCATAGCGCCAATACCTCGTCGCGCTTCCCGGTATCTCGATCACCAGGCTGGAGCAACCGGTTCCCTGCAGGTCGGCTGCCCTGACCTGACAGAAACGATCCAGGTGCAGTCCATTGGGCCAAGGCAATTTGATCGGTGCCGCCAGTCCGTTGCCAAAGCAGTTCATGAAAATACGGGCACCATCGGCTTGCAGATAGATCAGGTCGGTAGCGCCGCTGCCATCCAGGTCAGCCAGCAAAATGCGCGATGCATCGAAGGATTCGTAGGCAAAATCAAGTGGGGCAATGACCCGGCCTGTGCCGAATCGGCCTCGTCCAAGATTCGGCCAGCACTTCATTTCGTTGTGACGAATGCGCACCAGATGTTGCTGGCCGCTGCCCAGCACATCGCTGAAGGCCACCAGTTCGCTGGGGGAGTGGTTGTCACTGGGCAAGTCATCGTCATCAGGCATGCGCAGTATGTCGGTTGCCATTTTGAACCCTGCCTTGCCCAGGCTGGCATTCAGCCTCACGCTGCGGGGGCCGATGATGGCCAGATCGCCGAGGCCCGTCCCCATCAGATCGACCAACTGTCCGTTGGCCTGGAAAAACTCTGTGGGGAATGCCTCAAAGGGCGTGAATCCCGACCATTTGCCTAAAGCATCAAGGGTGAAAAAGCCGCTGATGCCCGGTTGGAGCATTAGCCAGTCCGGCCGGTCATTGCCGGTGAAATGGCCAAGGATTTGCCGGACAGATTTGTCGGTGTCAGCGACGGGGATGCGTGGCAGTAATTGCGCAGGCAAATAGTCCACACGATCGCCGCCGTCCTCATGACGTTTGGGGGCACAGTAACGCCATGCTTTTTCAGTCTGCTGAAGAATCCCCGGCAGACCCTCGCCGTACAGGTCGACAAACTGGAACAAGGGCGGATGTTGCAGCGTGTTCAGCACTTCGAAGGGCTGGAACCGGTTTGTCTCGGGTTGCCAGTCAAACGGGGTGTAGGAGAACTCGAGCGGAGGCAGGTAATCGGTATTGCCGTCACTGCCATAGGCCTGATTGAACACGGCGGTCAGCAAACTACAGGACAGGGGCGAGGTCTGGTACTCGAACAAAGCGCGGCGTACCAGTACCGGGCCTCTGGTCATTTTTTCTTCATCAGGGAAATGGTGAAACATCAGCACCTGCCGGCACAGGCGCGTGGTGCGCAACTCGAAACCATAGCGAAAGTCCGAGAACGGATCTGGACGCTCCTCTACGATGGCTCGCCCGGCGACGTCAGGTTTGTCCTCCAGCGTGGCCGCACGTTCGCCGTAGTCGAAACATAACTCGAAATGGCAGCGTCGATCATTGGCGGATGGATGGGTGAATGCGTAAAGCTGTGGAGCGCCAGTGACGTTGCCATAGCGCACACGGGTCAAGTAACGCTGGATGCCTGTAGCGAGGGGCTCGGCGGTGTACTCGTAAAGGATGTGTTCACCGTGGGCATTCATGCTTTCTTCAAGCAACCATTCCGCAACATGATCAGGGTGGGCCGGATCAGCGCGGCGTGCCGACGGTGTTTTGCCATAGACGTGCTGGTGGCCATCCGCGCTGCCTACCAGCCAGAACCCGACCGGGTTATCAGCGCTCGACCAGTGTTCGATGCGATCGAAGCCGCGCTCGACCCGGGGGCGGTAGCGCACCACGCTATGAACGGGGTTTGTCGTATCGTCAGCGTAGTGTTTCCGGGTGGATTCGATTGCACCGCTGTCCTTGTTCCGGTCGGGCATCCAGACCGTGCCTTCGGGGCCGACGAACAAATCCTCATCGTTGTATGCCGGTACGCCCAGGCTGGTGCGCCTGGATATGGTCGGCACTGGCAGGTACCAACCCAGACCGAATACCCCATTGCCGTGGCTGGAGCTGTAGCGTAAGGACAGTGCTGGTGCATAACCGCGACCTGCCGAGATCGGCAAGGCGATTTCGCAGGTGGCCGTGCCGCTGGAACCGACCGTGCCGATGTCCGCTCCGAGCGATTGAATCGCACCGCCTCCCTTGGGTAGCGACTGCGGCGTTGCAATGAGTTGAGGGTCTTGGGTCATGGCGTGAGCCCTCCGACCCTGGCGGTGTAGCGCAGGTGAACGATGACATCAGTGAGCGATTCGAGCATGGCTTTTTGCGAGCGGTGATTGGGAAAGGACAACTTCCATTTCGAGACCGCACCGGTGTATTCGAACGGCAAGAAGCGCTCATCCTGAAAGTTCAGCATGAACAGGCCGCTGTCATCGACGCCCGTCGACAATGCGATTTGCTGATTCAATCTTGCCTGTTTGAGGACAGTCTTGCCGTCGCCGGGCAAGACCACTTCACTCGCGGTTTGGGTCAGCGTGGCGCGGATATCTTCATAAGGGCCGACGATGGCCGGCAGCGAAACACTGATGCTTTTGATCCGGCGCAGACAGTGTCCGGGATAGTCATGGTCGAAGAGCGATTGGCTCAACTCGAACTCGCAGGATCCATTGTTCACCAGCTCGAATTTGATGCCTTGCATCGCCGGGTTGCCGCCATCCCCGGGGACGATGTCATCCCAGGGCTTGTTGATGGATTTCGCCCCGCCTGGCAGATCGTCCTCTTTCTGCTTGAGTCGTCGCAGCGACACGGTCTTGCGAATCTCCAGTTCGCGGTCATGGCACAGCAGGTAGGCATCGTTCATCTTCAGCAACCCAAGCTTCATTCGCTCACCCGGGCCCAGACCCCGATAGGTGGTATTCCATGCCAGATGCTCAAAGAAGGGCGGGGTTGAATCATCGGCCAGCTCATAGCGCCAACACTGTTCCGTCAGTCGGCACAGGGCGAGTGTCGAGTCATACACCTGATAGTAGAAGCTCGAGAGCTGATTGGTGAACCACTGATAAAGCTGTGAGTTGGTAAAACGCTTGCTGAGAAAGTTGTAGGCGTTGCGGGCTTGGTTCAGTGCCGTCCGGGTTTGTCGTAATAGCAGTTGCGAGGCGGCTTCCTTTTCGGCCTCCAGCGCCAGTTGGGCATCGATCTGGGCAATTTCGAGAGTGACCTGGTCGCGGGCGAATAGCCATTCCTGATGGCGGCGACGGTATTGGGCGGCCCGTTCGAGCGCTTCGCCGGTTCCGTGGGCGGCAGTGGCTGCACCCATTGCCGCTGCTGCCACAGCCATAGGGCCGCCTTCCAGACGAAATCCACCGTCGGCCAGGCCGAAAATATTCGGTACGAGCTTCAATCCATGGCCGACGGCCTGTGCCGCATGTGCGCCAGCCTCGGCAATGCGCCCGGTCAGATGGGCAACGGCGGCGCCGACTTCTTCAGGATTGAGGACTTCATCAACCAGCTTGCCGTAGTAGTCCCGGCGTCCCTCAAGGATGGCTCTACCGGCAAGCAATGCCTCGCGGGACTTGCGGTCGATGGTCAGGGAATGCGTCTGCAGTTCGACGGCCATGTTGGCGATGTCCCAGACATGGTGTTGTTGCAGCTCCAGATAGCTGGCCTGCTCGCTACGCTCGATAAAGGACAGCAGCGTTGCGCCGAACTGGATGACACTTTCCACCGCCGTCATGGCTTGGGCGTGCATTGCGCTGAAGCGGTAGGGTGGAATCACCAGACCGGAGCGCTGGACGTTGCCGGGCTCCGCCGCTTTTGGCGGATTGGTGCTCAATGGATCGCTCGAGTCCGGAGTTGAACCGAACATTGGAGGGTTTAAGGGCCGGCCAACGATATCGAGATTGTGTCTGAGGTTGTGCAAGCGACTTTCCAGTCTGTCCCAGTGCGCGATCAATACGGGATTGAAGGGCAACCGCAGGTGCGGGGTATCGATGGTATGGATCGACGGTGGATGGGCGTAAGGTCGCACGCACACCTCAGGTGCCAGATTTTCCTGTGCCGATATGTCTTTGTTTTCGGTGCTCAGTTTTTTTTCAAAACTGCGCAGATCCGCGTTGATCTCGCTGCTGAAGTCGCCGAGGGTTATCGCGTTCCAGATGTCGGTCTGGCGGATATCCGGTCGCGGCCCGAGCAAATCCGCTGCCCGGACATACCATAGCTTTGCCTGCGATAAACCGTCGGGGGTCAACCGGCGATAGGCGGCATCGGCGCGATTGAGCAAGATGTCGATATGGAGCATGTACAAGGCTTTTCGAAAGTGAACCGGGTGACTCAGTGCGATTTGATGCGGATCCTGCGGGCCCTGAATGGCATGGCTGAGTTGCCCTGGCACCGGAGTGCTGGAAGTCAGCGGTACTGAGTTCCAGTAATCAGGGCTGCCGCCCTCGATTTTTTTACGACCGGGATTGAACAGGTACTGCAACCAGTTTTCGGCGTGAGCGTATTGCCGCTCCTGATTGAAACGATGGGCCACCAGCCACGGCAAATAGAGAAATAGCTCGAAGAAATAACGACCGTAGGCACCATGGAAATCCATTACCCCGGCATCGCCGCCCGCCTCGAAGGGCGGCTCGGGCAAGTGCTGTGAACTCCAGCTCAGCAACTCATCCATGCTGGCTTCGGCACGTTCGATCAGGTGCCTGGCGAACGTGATGTTCATTCGGATGGGCGAGCGTTTTTGCTTTTCAGTGACTGTGCTGCCGGATTCCGTGAACTCGATCTCGGATCCGGCGAAGTCGATGAACTCAGTGGTTCCTGTCTTCCCATCGAAGTGAGTGTTGATGCTGGGGGCGGTGCGCTCGTTCTGAAGCGCTTCATGGAGAAATTGCAGTTGTCGTTGCTCACCCGGCGGAAAGTGCTCGGCAAGATTTCTCAGAGGAATGTCTGTGTCAGCCTCTAGCAGACCGCTTGCACGAATGTCGGATCTGGAGATGGCATCCTTGTCGATCTGCGCCGACATCCAGAGCAAATGTTTCGCAGCCTTTTTGACGTATGGCACGTCAGTGACATACAGCGTGACCAACAGGCACGCATTATTCTGATCGTAGACAGCGATAGTCTGTGTGCCCTTCAGCACTTGCTCCACGCTCCGCGTGTGCATCTCTGTATGTAGCCCATAGGCTCGCACGCAGCTTGTGGGCGTACTCCAGCTTCCATCGTATTTCTTGAAACACATATTCAGACGGAATAAGGGGTTGGTCTTGGGCTTCGCTGGATCGCTGTTGCTTGAGGCTTTGTCTTGAAAGATGCATTCGGCCCAGATCACATACAGGCGCTTGTTGAACATCACGGGACGGACAGTGTGTTCAATGGCGCTTTCGGAAAAGGGCAGATCGAAGCGGTTCCAGTCCGACCAGGCCTGGGGTTCGGGCGCATCGTATTGGCTGGTCAGTGACTCAGGGACGCTAGGTCTTTTCGTCATGTCCAGTGAGCGCCAGTACCAGGTGTTCGCCGTTCTGGATCGGGCAACAAAGTAATAAGTACTGGCGCTGAAAACGCTGCCGTCGATGTAACCGTTGACGGTTTTCAGGTTTGCCACTTCTTCCAGCCTGCTCAGATAAGCCAGTACCGTGGTTTGTACAGACTCAATGCTTAACTGGTTCTGGTTGAGGTCGTTTTCCAGTTTCTTGAAGCTCTCGGTGCAGTTCTGGCGCAACGTTGGATCAAGATAGGCCGCCGGGAAATAGTGCAGGCGTTCGTTAGTTGCCCAGCCTTGGTATTCATGCATCGCCGTGCGCCAGGTTTCAATCTGGTCGGGTGCAACGACTGCCGTTTGATACCCCTGCTCCATGCTATCCAGAATGCTGTTGATGTATTGCTGCAGGCTGGCGATAGCGCAAGCCACCGGGCTGGTCGGCACGTCCTGGCTGACCAGTACGTCCAGCAGCAAGTGGTGGTAGAGGTCATTCGCGGTCTTGAGCTGCGTTTCAATGTCGCCGCTGTTTGAAACGTCCGAATCGATCAAGGACAGATAGAGCCCGAGCAGCGCGTCACGCAGACTTTCTTCAAGTTGTTTTTCGATCAGTGCTTTCATGTTCGTTCCTTGAGCATGAGATGGGATCAGTTTCCGCTGGCCATTACCGCCTCACCGACGGATTTCCAGTGTTCTTCAGGGCTGTCGTTCTGCAGTCTGGTCGCGTCAAGCAAGGCCGCCGCGCCGAGCCCGGTTTTTGCGCAGGTGTCGTGACAGCGCACAAGCCAGTCAATGTCCTCCATGGTGCTGGCCCGTGAGCGGGGTAGTCGGGCGGTCAACAGACTGACTTGCGCCGGCGTCCAGTTCAGCAGACGAGCCAGATGAAGGTTGCTGGCGTCCGCGGATGAGCCGGGTTCGTTGGCCAGCTCCAGATAATTCAACAGGCTTTCTTCATCATGCTGATGGGTCGTCATGCAATGGACTATCCGGTCGAGCAGGTAGAGGGTCTCGAGTGTCAGCGCCAATGCCGAATTCGAGCGTTGCAGCCAATCGGGATGGTTCTGGAAAACCTGTAATGCCCTGTTGCTCATTTGCAGCTGAACGGCCGCCCGGGCATGGCGCAGGACGGGTTCGAGGGTCGATGCGAGATCGTTCAATCGTTCCGAGGACAATGCGGCAAGCAGGATTCGGTGGATCGAGGACTTCGCCCAGATCACTACGCCCTTTGCACACGTCATGGGAAGCCAGCAGGTTTCCTGAAGAAACGTCTCGATCAGATGTTGCTGTCGATCATGGGCTGGCAGGAGCAGGTCTTTGAGTTTTTGTCGGGCGTTTTTCTTTAGTCTCTGACTTTCCGCGTCGTCGTCGACGTGAATCAACAGCGCGGGTAATTTCTCGAGGGCCGCGTCCATCTTTTCAGAGGCGTCGTCCGTTGCCAGCGGCGCGAAATTTTTCACCAGACCCTTTTCATCGAGCAAGTCGATCGCCAACTCTGCGCGCAAATTCGCACTGTCGGGCAATGACAAGGCTGCCAACTCGGGCGTCGTCACCACGGCTTTTCGTGTTGCAGCCTGCAGACTGGTGAAGTGTTGCAGCAACTTACCCAGCATTTGCTCGCTGCTGCTTGCCGGCTCGAGGAGCTGCTGAAGTCCCGGGATGTCAAAGACGGACTGCTTGATCCAGCGGCTGATCCAGTCCATTTGCATCAGGACATCAAGCATGTCGAGATCCCGTGGCGCGCTCTCGGCGCTGGTCAGTGTGACCTTTACGTAGGTTTCAAACAGTGCCCGGTTTGCGCCCTGCCTGGTTAGCGTTACGAAAGGGCTTTGCAACTGCAGCAGTTCATCGAGAGTGCCACCGTAGGTGGACACAGTCCCCGCTAAGGGCGTGACGGTATTCGCCGCGACCTCATGAGGCATCTTGAAATAGAGTTCAGGCAGCTCCCCGGATAAATTGCGGGGATAGCGGACAGTGATCACGTTGTCGATCGAGTCGGAAAAAAAAGCCGTTCCTATCTCGATGCTGGAGCCTGGAAGCAAGTGCCAGTGCTTCATGTCCGCCGACAACGGGGCGCCGATGCACAGGTTTATCTTGAGCCCTTCAAGATCGGAGCAATCGACCTTGATTTCATGCTCTTTGGTCTGACCTGACACCAGATACGCGGCAATCCTTTCTCCGCCCAACAGATTCGCCAGCGTCGCACTTTCACTGACGGTGAAGCCGAACAGCTGCGCAATGCGAGCCTGGCGGTAAATGGAAGACAACGTGTGCGCGTCGCACTTCAGCGAGCCCAGTTGTTTCTCGGTATTTTTCACAATGTGCAACAGCGCGTTTTCCGACAGGGAAATACCCAGGCTGGCGCTCAAATGCTGCAGAACCGAATGCGAGAGTGGATCTGTCGGGTTTGACGAAAACGCTCGGCCATCAAGCAACAGCGGCTCATCGAACAAGCGCGCCTGATTGAAGATCCGGTCAAAGAGTGCCGGCTCATCACTGGTCGCGGACGTTGATACAAGGTGCAGTAATGCGGCGAATTCCTCAGCCTTGAGTGAATAGTTGCGCTGAAAATATCGATACACACCGAGTGCGCGAATCACATGGCGATCAATTTGCAGCGTGGGTTCCGGTGCGCGCGGCGAGCCCATGGCACTGCAGATGAGGACATCCAGATCGGCAAAGGGCATCTCCAGCCAGCGTTGCAGGCGAATCATTCGATGCAGGCGCTCTAAACGTTGCGCGGTTGCATGTGTGATGCGCGCAGGTTTCGTGTTTCGGTCGATCGTCATCGCCGGGTAGCGGGCGCTAGTCGCACCGTTGACGTAACGAGCTGTACCGGCACCGAATGAGCTAGCCCCCAGACGATTCTGAGGGGAGTTGTGCAGGGCGTATCGGCCTTGCGCGAGTAATGCCTCCAACTGGTCGGCATTGAGCCCGGTTCGCTCGAGGAAGGTGCTGATGTGACTGAGATCGTCGGTCGTTGCCGGGCCGTAAACAGGTTTCCAGTATTGCGACTGTTGCTCGGCTGTAAACGAATCACTTGCGACGCTCGACAGTGTTCTGGCATCAGGCCAGTCAGTCAGAAGTGCCTGACGCTTGGGTCCCAATCCTGACATCAGGGCCTGTGCCACACGCGGTGAAGATTGCGGCACGCTGCCATAAAGATGGCTTTCATGCTGGTTTAAGGGGAGATGCTGGCTGATGCGATAGTTCAACTCGCCCAGCGCAGTGTTTTTTTCGTTCAGCCCCAACAGGCATTGGTGATGAAAGAATTCGTAGGGAAGGACGAAAGGGAACTGCCGTTGAGCCAGCAGTTGATAGGTCGATTGAGCTTTGTCGGGGGCCGATAACAGCCCTGCGCGAATATTGTTATCCAGCGTTTCGTTGACGATCCTGAGCATCGGTTGAGCAGTGAAGGTGCTTTGATGACTGATCGACAGTAGCGACAGATCCGGGCGTCGTGCAGCCAAAAGAATTCGATCGTTTTTCTCTTCGCTGTTTACTGAGGGACTTGACTCCAGTTGCAGGGCAAACAGGTACAGCGCGCGGAGATAGGCGACCTGCGAATCGATGGCGGCAATCGAATCGACCTTGCAGGCATCGTCCCAGTTTTCCATGAACAGATGGGTATAAGTGGGGGCTTGTTCCTCGGCTTTGCGAATGCTCGACGGATGCCAGTGGTGTTGTGCTTTTCCATCTGAAGTGCGCTGTTCCCGGTAGAGATGAGTGAGCTGCGCCGCAAGGCATCTGACATTGTCGAAAAGCATTTTTGTATCGATTGAGGACGACAGTTGGCTGAGTGATTGTCTGGCTTCAATGCCGGCGCGGACCCTGGCGGCGAATTCGGCCTCGGTCAGTCGGGTGATGTCGAAGATCGAGCCGAACTTCAGATCTTTGTCGAAAAGCTCTTTGAACTCGCTCTCCTGATCTTTCGGACTGTGCGTCTGGATCAACGTCTTGAGCAGTGTTCGGTCGGTCATCCCGGTTGTCTCCTTCTCTGTGGAGAATCGACACTACGCGGGACGCTTCGACAGCGCTGTCAGCCATTGCAGCCGTTGGACACAGGATATTCACCGCTGCACATCGGAAAGGGATCACGAGGATGTAGGAATTTGAAGGGCGGGGGCGGGACATGCATCGGGCGCAGTAGATGTCGTTGCACGGCTCCAGCGCCGGAGACGTGCAACGGACAGTTTAGCGGTCGAATCAGACCCGGAAGTGGCTGACCATCTGCTGCAGCTGACCACCCAAGCGCGCCAGCTCAACACTCGACGCCGCGGTTTCATCACTCGCCGCTGCGGTTTGTTCCGAGACGTCGCGCACGTTGATGATGCTGCGGCTGATCTCTTCCGCCACCGCGCTCTGCTGTTCAGCCGCCGCAGCAATTTGCTGGTTCATCGACTGAATATTCGACACCGTGCGGGTGATGCTTTCCAGCGACAGGCCAGCCTTGCGGGTCAGCGCGACGCTGCTGTCGGTCAGTGCGCGGCTGTTGTTCATCACCGCCGAAACCTGCTGGGTGCCGTTCTGCAGACCGGCGACCAGGCCTTCGATTTCTTCGGTGGATTTCTGTGTGCGCTGGGCCAGGCCACGCACTTCGTCGGCAACCACGGCAAATCCACGACCGGCTTCACCGGCACGTGCCGCTTCAATCGCAGCGTTGAGCGCGAGCAGGTTGGTCTGTTCGGCGACGGCTTTGATCACGTCCATGACGCTGCCGATCTTGTCGCTTTCCTGTTGCAGCACGCTCATGGCTTCGGTCGAACGCACCACTTCGCTGGCCAGACGTTCGATCTGCGCGATGGCTTCGTTGACCACTTTGTCGCCTTCACGGGCTTCGCCGTCAGCGGCGGCAGCGGCTTGTGAGGCTTCCTCGGCGTTGCGCGCGACTTCCTGCACGGTGGCAGTCATTTCGTGCATTGCGGTGGCGACCTGATCGGTCTCGACTTTCTGGCTGTTCACGCCGGCGCTGGTCTGCTCGGTGACGGCGGACAACTCTTCGGCGGCGCTGGCGATCTGGGTGACGCCGTCGCGGATGCCGCTGATCAAGTCGCGCAGGGTCACGCCCATGCGCGCGATGCCTTGTTGCAGCACACCGAGTTCGTCGCGACGGGTAACGATGACATTGTGGGTCAGGTCGCCGCTGGCGATGCGGTCGACCACGGCCATGGTTTCGCGCAGCGGACGGGTGATCTGACGGGTGATCAACACCGCGGCAATCACGCCAACCAGCAACGCCAGCAGGGTGCTGATCAGTTGCAGAGTACGGGCCTGAGCGCTTTCGGCGTCACGACGATCGAGTTGGATCTGATACAGCTGCTCGCTCTGGGTCACGATGGTCGCGCCCTGATCGGTCATTTCCTTGCGCGCCTGCACGGCTTCGCTGTTGGCGTTTTTAAACGCCTGCAATGCGCTGCGGTAATTGACCAGCGCGGTCTCCAGCTGACGCAGGGCATCTGCCTGAGTGTCAGCGAAATGCACGTTCAATTGCTTGAGGCTGGCGATCGCGACGTCGAGTTGGGCGACGGCTTTCTGCTCGGTGTCGGCGTTGGTGGCGGCCATGTAGCTGCGCACTTCGTAGCGGGTGAGGATGAACGCTTCCTTGGCCGTGGTGATGGCCTGGAACTGTTCGAAACGTTGCTCGCTCATGTCCATTTGCTGCACATGTTTGCTGATCGATTCGATCTGACGGTACGCGGCCTCGGCATTCACGCTCATGGCGTCGCGCGCACTGTTGGCGGTGCGGTAGGCGTTGCGCATTTTGTTCAGCGAGGTCTGGTATTCAGCGATGGTCGCCGCCTGCGCCTTGAGCAACTTGACGTTTTCCGGGCTCTTGAAGCTGCTGATCAACTTCTGCTGTTGCGCGGCGAATGCCTCCAGGGTGGTCTGCACGTTTTGCGCGGCGGTTTCGTCGCCGTTGGTCAGCATGTATTGCAGGCGCACCACGCGCAGTTTGGTCAGGCCGGAGTTGAGCTGGGTGATGTCGCTCATCCAGTTGCTGCGGTCGATCAGGCCGCCGAGGCTGGTCCAACCGGTCAGGGCCAGGACGCAGGTCAGGGCCAGCACCAGGCCGAAGCCCAGGCCCAATTTCATGTTCACGCTGATGTTGCCGAACCAGCTATTCATCAAAAATCCTCCAGAAACGTTGGGTTTCTTGGTCGTCGGTTAGGCTGGAAGATTGTTGTTTTTTTGAGCCAGCAAGGGTGTTAGCAGGTCTGTATCGGCCGCAATGCCGAGAGCTGAAAGGATTTTGTCCTACGGAATTTGTAACAAAGGATCCCAAGACTTTTTTCACATGGGTTTCACTGGCTGCCCACGCCCGCCTCTGTACCTTCGCCGCATCGAATGACAAGTGATGCATGCCGGTGAGGCGGCTTTTTGTGGAATTGAGACTGAATCTGTTCGGCGTCAAACGCTCGATCGATCTGAGCGGTTTGGCGCGTTTTCGCAACACGTGGGTGGTGTTGGCCGCCTCCGTGCTGGTGATTCCGCTGACCTTGTGGTTGCTGGCACCCGCTGCCGTGCCTGACCTGGCCCACGGCAATGTCGCCGGCGCGCAGGCGTTGGCGCAGGGCTGGGCGCAAGGCGACATGATCGTGCTGGTGCGCCACGTCGAACGCTGCGATCACTCCAAAGCGCCGTGCCTGAGCGGCAATGACGGCATCACTCAACGTTCGCGCAGTGTCGCGGATGCGGTAGGTTCGCAGTTTGAACAACTGGGCCTGAGCAACGCCGACCTCTACAACAGCCCGATCGAGCGCACCGTGCAGACCGCCGGTTACATGTTCACCAAGACCTCCACCGCCGCCGACTGGTTGATCAGTTGCAAGGGGCGGATGTTGCAGGAGGCGCTGGCGCACAAAGTGCCGGGGCGCAATCTGATCCTGGTGACCCACAGCGAATGCATGGGGCAACTGGAGAAAGACCTGAACGTACCGGCCTCCGATCCCGGTTACGGCTCTTCGCTGTTTGTCGCCGCTGCCAATCCGGCGGCCCCACAAATGCTCGGCTTCATTGAAGCCTCCGACTGGCGCACGGTGACCACCCGATGAAATCGCGTTTCTACGCTTATAACTTTGGCATCCCGCTGCTCTGTGCAGCGGTGGTGTTTCTGCTGTTCGACATGACCAAAATCGACATCGCTCTCAGCAACCTGTTGTTCGATCCGCTGACCCAGACTTTCCCGCTCGACAAAATCCACCTCTTCGAAAAACTCACGCACAAATGGGCGCGGATCATTCCGAACTGGACAGGGGAAATCGCCGTGATCGGTGCGATGCTCTCGGTCATCTGGCCATTGGTCAATCCGCAGAAACGTCCACGACTGGGTGCCTTTCTGCAGCGCAGCCGAGTCGCGCCGGTGCTGCGATTTACCGCCGATCACCGTAGGGATTTTTTCTTCGTTGTGGTGGCGTTCGCCGTTTGCACCGGAGTGATCCACTTCCTCAAGGCGCACACCAGCGTTTACTGCCCGATCGAGACCACGCTGTACGGCGGCAAAATGGCTCATGTCGAGTGGTACGAGAATTTCCAGTTGTTCCATGAAGCGGGCGAGGGCCGTTGCTGGCCGGGCGGGCACGCGTCGGGTGGCTTCACCATGCTGGCGCTGTACTTTGTTGCGCGACGCTACCAGTGGCGGTTTTCCAAGGCGATTTTGTGGGGCTCGTTGTTGCTCGGTTTTGTCTACGGCACGACACGCGTCCTGCAAGGCTGGCACTACATGTCCCACACGTTTTGGGCAGGGATCTTTGTCTGGTTGGCGTGTTTGCTGACGGCGTTGGCGTTTTATGGACGGGCGCGGTTGGAGATGCCGGTGTTGGAGAAGCATGAGCGGACAGTGTCAGTCGCCACGTCGGCAACAGTTGGAATGCCCATCCAGTGAATAACCTGTGGCGAGGGGATTTATCCCCGATGGGGCGCGAAGCGGCCCCTCTCTTGATTCAAAAGAAAGGGCTGCTGCGCAGCCCATCGGGGATAAATCCCCTCACCACAGGGCTTTGTGTTTAGCCCGATCTAGTCGGTGACAAAGTAATAAGCCTGCCGCCCAACCTTCATGGTCTTCAGCACTTTCAGCGGCGCCGCAGGCTCAGCATCCGCCGAGATCACCGCCACATTCGTCGCTGCTGCCCCCAGAAACGCCCGTAACTGCGCCTCCTTATCCAGTCCCTTCAGCACACTCTGCGTATAAAACACGCTCGCGCCGCCCACCCGTTCATTCGCCTGAAACAACGCCACCTGATGACCACTCGCCTGCAGCGATTGAATGTGTTCCGTCAGCGGCAGGAACGACAGGTGTTTATCCGCATTCGGCAGCGCCCACTGCGCCGCGCCGAGATAACCGGCGATCACCACAGCCAACACGCCGAACGCCAATGCCTGACGTCGTCGAGCGACCCAGCCTACAAATCGATTCGCCGATTCGTACGCTTTCAACCTCTCAAACAACACAAATGCATACTCAGCCGCGATCACCGCAGCCGCCGGCGTCATCGACATCAAGTACACCGTGCGCTTGCTCGACGCCAACGTCAGCATCACAAACTGCGCCACGATCCACAGGCTGAAAAACAGCAGATACCGATTCGCCTTCAACTCTTTACGGAAGTGCCACAGCCCCAGATACACCAGGATATTCCACGGCAAAAACGCTTGCGGCAGCTTGGCGAGGTAGTAATAAAACGGCTCGTAATGCCCGGCCTCAACGAACGACCCGCTGAAACGTCCGACACTGTTAGTCAGCAACACTTCTCTGACCGCTTGCGCACCGCCATGCTGATAAAGCACCACCAGCCAGATCAGCAGCGGAATCAGACCGACCGCCGTGAGCACTCCCGGCCGCAACCAATCCCTGATCTTCAAGCGCCTGTCGATCAGGTTGTCCGTCAGCAGATAAGCAAAAATCACCACGCCCGGCATCGCCAAACCGAGCACACCTTTACTCAACGTCGCGATGGCAATGCCGACGACAAACAGCAGCGAATTGCCCTGCGTTGGCAATCGCTGCGCCTGGAAAAACGCCAACAATGCTGCTGTTACACCGAGCGCCAGCAGCGCGTCTTCACCGACGCCACGTACGTTGCTCCAGTAACTGGCCATGGTTGCCAGCAGAATCCCCGCCGTCCACGCGACCCTTTTCGGCCGCTCGAAGCGACGCAACATGCCGTACAACAACATCACGCTGAGCAGCCCGGCCACCGCCGAGGCCAACCGCACCGCCCACGGCGAAACGCCGAACACGCGCATTGCACCGGCGTCCAGCCACAAACTCAGCGGGGGTTTTTCCAGAAACGCTTCGCCAAACAGACGCGGCGTCACCCAGTCGTTGTCCAGATGCATTTCCATGGCGATGCCGGCGACGCGGGCCTCGGTGGAGCCTTGCAGCTGATGGTTGCCCAGCGCAAAGAAAAACAGCAGGGCGGCAAGCAGAAACAGCGAAGTGACGGCACGCGACATGACGTTCAGGCTACCGAAAGGGGCGGGAACCCCGAGCATACGTCGGCAATGCTGAACAATTCGTGAAGCTTAAGCGAGTGGTCGCGACCAACGTTTGTCCGGTGTTTCGAACCGCGGATTGACCAGCGCCGTCAGCACATGATCCTGCCAGCGTCCGGCAATGTTCAGATACGCCTTGGCGTAACCCTCACGCTCGAAACCCAAGCGCTCCAGCAACCGCGCACTGCGCTCGTTACCGGGAATGTAGTTGGCCATGATCCGGTGCAGGTTCTGCCCCTCGAACATGTACGCGATGCCAGCCTCCAGGGCTTCCTGCATCAAACCCTGGCCCTGATGGGCTTCATCGATGTGATAACCCAGATAACACGCCTGAAACGCCCCGCGAATAACCCCGCTGAAATTGCACGCGCCGATCATCTGCTGGCCGTCCGGCGACAACAGCGCGAAATGCATCGCCAGCCCGGCCTCGAAGGCACTGGCCTGAATCTCGAGACGTCGACGGATTTGTGCAGTGGAGAAATATTCAGTGGTACGAATCGGCGACCACGGCGCGAGATGGCGCAGGTTGCGGCGATAGAACTCACTTTCGAGTTCCGCCTGATCCGGGGCAAGAATCGCCAGCGTCAGGCGTTGGCAGGGTAGGGTCAACAGCGGCATCGGACGTTCCGGTCGGCAGGGTTGTCAGACAGCATTGCCCGACACCGCAGAAAATACAAACCGGTTGATGTTCTGTAGGAGCTGCCGAAGGCTGCGATCTTTCGCTCCTGCGTTTTCAAGATCAAAAGATCGCAGCCTTCGGCAGCGCCTATACGGGAAACTTTCAACGATGAGGAATTTCAGGCAAAAAAAAGCCCGCAGGAGCGCGGGCGAACCGTAGTTTCTTGAATGAGCGAGCGAACTTTACAGGTTCGGTCGGGCAGGGGCAGTGAAGAAAAATTCATCTCGTTGGCGGCCGCTCTAGCCCGGTTCAAGGCAGGTAATCAGCGGTAAAGTCGGCTTCCGAACGTGCGCGCAATCGACCTTTGCGACAGGCCAATTGAAAGCGTTCGAAGTCGCGTTCATTTTGCGCGGTGTAGCTTTGCGCGTACTTCAACAACGCATCGGCGAGCGCATCGCTTTTGCCGATGTAGCCGCTGATTTGCGCAGCTTGTCCGGACGCTTTCGCATGCGCGCGGGCCAGGGCACGACCGCAAACCCGTCCATAGGCGGCGAAGGTTTCAGCGTCGAAGGTTTCCAGTTCGGCGGAGATTTTCATGTCGCGCAGTTGCCGCACATAAAAATGCCGACCGTTGGGCCCCGTCGTCCAGCCGAGAAACAGATCGCTGGCCGCCTGCATTAAACGCTGACACTCGACCACGCGCTGACCTTCGTGGCGCACCCGCGATTTGCCTTTGACGTAATCGGCAAGCACCGAGCGCCGCGCCTCCTTGAATTGCAGAAACAGCGGAAATTCCTGATCGTCGGTCATCAGCGCCACCAGACAACGGGTGCCGACACTGCCGACGCCGACCACTTTGAACGCCATGTCTTGCACATGAAACCGCGACAACAATTCGAGACGATCGGGTTGCAGAGTGCCGCGATAATCGCGCATGAACATCTCGTAAAGCGGACGCCAGTCCGACAGTCGCAGCCAGTCATCCTCGGCATCGAGCAACGTGGAGTTGTTGTGCAGATGGAAAATTTCCGGCAAGTCATCGCGAATAATCAGACGCCCGTGTTTATCGCGCTCGCTGATCTTCGGCAGCAGTCCTGCGTGAGTGCGCTGCTCAGCTTTTTCGATAGCGCGCTGCACGTGTTCAAGCGTGGTTTTGCGCGCCTGCGCGAGCAAGTCGGTGTAACTGATCGACTCGTACCAGTTCTCCAGCGAACTCTGTTCGGCGCACTCCAGCAGCGTCGCTTGATACGCGCCGATCATGTCGCGACACACTGACTCTTCGACCGAATCGCCGTGGCGCAAGTCGCGCGCGGCAATCACCAGACTGGCGGCCAGACGTTTCAAATCCCACTCCCACGGCCCGGGATGCGCCTCGTCAAAATCATTGACGCTGAACAGCAGATTGCGCTCCGGCGTGGCGAAACCACCGAAATTCATCAAATGACAATCACCGCAGATCGGCGAAATCAAACCCATGGTCGCCGTGCTCGACAAGTCATGCGCCTGCAACAACGCATTGCCGCGAAAAAACGTAAACGGCGACACCAGCATGCGCCCGTAACGCAACTCCACCAACGATTCGACACGCCCCTGACTCGACGCCTTGATCAGCGGAATCGGATCACGACTCATCTTGCCCGTCGACGCCTGAGCACTACGCGGGCACTGCTTGCGTGCGTCCTTGCCGGTTTGCATGCGGTCTTTTAAGGAAGTCATCATCACTCGGGTGTCGGCGTTGAAAGGCATGTGCGCTGTGAGTGTAGAAGCGCTTTCGCACTTCATCCGCAAGGTTTGCACCGCGCGCGATCTGCGATAACGTCCAACCGACCTCACGTTCCAAAAACGGAGAGCCTTGTGCTTTCACTGTTGATTTCGCTACTGCTGGCCTTCCTCATCGGCTTCGTGTCCCAACGCATGGGCATGTGCCTGGTCAACGCGGTCGGGCAATTGTTGCGACGCCGGCCGACACTGTTTGTGTCGTTGGTTTCCTGTGGCTTGTTTGGATTGTTGCTGGGGCCGTTGTATGGATTGTCCGGGTTCAGTCAGCCGCTGTTTATTCCTGAGGTGGGCTATTGGTCACTGGTACTTGGCGGCTTGCTGTTCGGTATCGCCTCGGTGCTCAACGACGGATGCAGCGTCGGCACCCTGACCAAACTCGCCAGCGGTCATCTGGCGAAAATGTTTACGGTGATCGGCTGGGTGCTGGGCATCGTGCTTTGGCACCACCTCAACATGCTCACTGAACACAAGATTCAGCAGATGGCGGAAATATCCAGCCATCAGTATTGGCTGACTATCGGCATCGTCTTACTGGTTCTGGTGTTTTTGTCACAGATGCATGGCGATCGGCGTGTGGTGGTTTCGAGCCTGCTGCTCGGCGCTCTGACCAGCGCGCTCTACACCTTCGAACCGCAGTGGACGCCGAGCGTGTTCTTTTATGACTTGTCGCGGATGTTCTGGGCGATGGATGAGGGCGCGTTGACGGTTCAGCGAGTGGCAGTATTTGGCATGTTGCTGTTGGGGATGCTGGTGTACACGTTGAAGCGACGGACGTTTTGTTATCAGCGGTTGCAGTGGTTGCCGGTTGTTCGGCATTTACTGGCCGGGATGCTGATGGGGATTGGCGCGTCGATGATGCTGGGCGGGAATGACTCGCAGATCTTGTTGGTGTTTCCGACGATGACATGGGTGGGGGCGGTGCCGTTAGCGGCGATTGTGTTGGGGGTGTTGGTGGGGGTTGGGGGGCGAGGTTTTTTTCGGAGATTTCCGAAGAGAAATGCTGAGGATTGAGCGAACCCCTGTGCACAAGAAAGCCCGGTCATCTGCCGGGCTTCATGCCAATAATTCGGATCAGATCCGTTTGGCTTCTGCTTCCGCTATCACCTGATTTTGTTGCTTGGTGGCTTCGGCCAACACTTCACTGTAAATACGCTTTTTTTGCTCGGATCCGGCATTGCGGATGAAATCGGCGAAGGCGCTTTTTTGGTCGTTGGGTGAGCCGGACTTGGTTGCGGTCATCAATGAACTCCTGATGTTAAAACCCTAGCTCGGCCATCAAGTCGGCTCGCGAGTGTCGCTCGGGGATATGGTGGTCGATCTTATCGACGCCAGCTTTATAGAGTCGTCCAGAGTTGTCGATATGCTTGAGTAATAGGTCGACGGTTACCTGACCTCCAAACTCTAGCTTAAGAGTGTTTACGGAGCTCCGAACCTTCAAGCTGGGCGAACCGAGCGTCTTCGCTATCCGTGTCAGGCATCAGTCGCTAAGCGCAGAAAATCGTTGTGGGCGAGGGAGTAAAGTAGAGCTGCTTCGAAGCGCGGCTTTTGCACTGACAGCAGCCATTTCAAGCATCTCAGGGGCAGATGAATAGACAGCATCAACCTGGCGGTCACGTGACCTGCTTTTAAGGCTCATCAAGCCCGCAAAGCTAAGGTCTTTTGAATGCTGCTGGCCGCTTATCATGGAGAGAGTACCCATAAGGTTGAAAATAAACTTTGATTTGAGATGAGCACATACAGGTGGCGCATTTACAGGCGAAGAGCTGTCATTGCAGGGTGTTCGCCGACGAAATGCATAATCATCACACTGTCTAGGCGCAGTGCAAATCCCCATTTTTCGCAATTTCATGATGCGTGCGTGCTTGAATTTCAGCCATAAAAAAAGACGTCCGAGGACGTCTTTTTTTTGAGTTGATGGGGCCGGGGTAATCTGAAAATGAAATATAACTTATTGTTTATTAAGAAAAAGATCGGTTTTATTTTTTTTGTCTGGAATGCCATTTGGAATGCCAAACGTTGTATGTCGCTTCAGATCGGACAGTTAATCACTTTGTTCCTTGTCCCAGGCTTTTGGTAAGCGAGCGCTGGATAACCTGAACGTTTTTCTCTTTTGTGGACTGATTTTCACCACGGGTGAAGGGTTGTCGGTTTGAGCGTGAGGGAAATCATCGGTCGGGCTTGAATTTAAGTCCAACGGTGCTGATTGTTCTGGCTGATCATCCTCTGCGTCGGCAGACGGGTCAGAACATCCTTCAGATACGCATATGGATCATGCCCATTCATGCGTGCCGACTGGATCAAACTCATGATCGCTGCTGCCCGTTTTCCGCTGCGTAGCGATCCGGCAAACAACCAGTTCGAGCGCCCCAGTGCCCACGGTCGGATCTGGTTTTCGACTTGGTTGTTGTCGATGGGCACAGCCCCATCCTCCAGGTAACGCGTCAGCGCTACCCAGCGTTTTAGGCTGTAATCCAGGGCTTTGGCCGTTGCCGATCCGTTGGGCACCAAATCTCGCTGGGCCAACATCCAGTCATGTAGCGTTTTGATTATCGGCGCTGCTTTTTCCTGGCGTATTCGCCAGCGATGCCCTTATCGATTACCTGGGCCGGTACCGGTGCCTGGATTAGCGTTTCGCACTGGCGACAGGCCCATTTTCCACGTATGTGCTGCTCGACGGTGAACACGCCGGGTGTGTAATCGAGCTTCTCGCTGACGTCTTCGCCGATGCGTTGAAGTTGGCAGCCGCATGCGCATTGGGTATTTTCTGGCTCGTGACGGATCACGGTGCGTGGGAACTGAGGTGTCCACGTATTTTTAGGTGGACACCATCGTCCTTATGGCTGGGATCGAGAAGATGACTTCGCTGGACGCTTACTTTTCTGAGCGGTTGCGTGACAGAGCTTCTGGCGCGGCACTGGGAGCCGCTAGATGTAGCTAAATCAGACTTTTTCCTTGGCGTCCGAGGTGACATCAGCGCATTTTTTCGTAAGCCAATGAGGGATGTTGAAGATGCGAGCTCGCTCGACGAGACTGAGATCATAGATTTTCTTTGGGAGATGACTATTCAGTTTGCACGGGTGGGTGGCTCAAATCTAAAGTCAGCAACATCAATAACCGCATGAAGGAAGCCTGGGCCAGTGCTCTGGGGCTGTCAGTTGATGAAGTGAGAGGACTGGTGAATATCCCGCCGAACGCTGAATACCGGATCCTGCGAAATGTCCGACCTGGTGATGTCGACGAATTGCCTGCACTGTTCTATAGGGCGAGCTACTTCTGCAAGGCAGCTACGAAGTCCTACGGGGATCGTCAGCGAGGATTCGATACCAGTAGGGGGTAATGCCGCCATCGGTGCGTGATCTTTGGGGGCTCGTTTAATTTATGAGCCCTGCTGGCGGTAACGGCGATTGCTGATTTCCTGTCCGACGATACAGGATGCTGTGTTGCGGCGGGCCTCTTCGGGTTTGCGTGATGACCCTTCTTAGTCCTGAATTTATAGCGATCAAAATGATCATGACTTCATTTGTTAAATGAAACCATGGACGTGCTTAAAGGCATGCCATAAGCTCTGCTAAATTATTTTCATCAAGAGTTGCAAAACCACATGACGCCCATGAACCCGCTTGCAGAGTTCGCTCAGCCACAGCGTGATCGCCTGGCTTTTATCGAGCTGCGCGTGCGCTTCGTTGGGGATGTTCGTCGGCAGGATCTGGTCGAGCGCTTTGCTATTCAGTCTGCTGCAGCCACCCGAGATCTTGCGCTGTATAGGGAGCTAGCACCCGGCAACATCGATTATGACTCCAAGGGTAAGGCATATGTACTTGGCGCAGATTTCTGTGCGCTATTCAATTACCCGGCCGAAAGAGTCATGTCTTGGCTGGCGCAGGCCTTCGGCGATGGCGAACCGCTGCTGTTCAAAACCTGGGTGCCTTGTGAGATTCCCTTCAGGCTGACGAACCCCGATTTGGATGTGCTGGCGAGTGTGACTCGCTCCATTCATAAGGGCTGCCCCCTGGCTATCGAGTACCACTCTATTTCCAGCGGTAAGTCCAAACGCGAGATTGTGCCTTTCGCGTTGATCGATACAGGGCTGCATTGGCATGTACGAGCCTTTGATCGCAGAAACCAAGAGTTTCGTGACTTTGTAATCACGCGAATCAAACGCCCGCGCTTGCTCAAGGAGGAGTCGCCGGCATCCCATGAGCTGAGCGATCAGGATATCCAGTGGACTCGCATTGTTGAGTTGGAGTTGGTGCCGCACCCGGATCAGCCGCACCCGGAAATTACCGAGATGGATTACGGCATGCATGGAGGCGTAGTGCGAATGAAACTGCGTGCTGCAACGGTGGGCTATGTGTTGCGCAAATGGAGCGTGGACTGTACCCCGGATCATAGTCTGCGAGGGCCAGAACACCGTCTTTGGCTGAAGGACTCATTGGCAATATACGGCGTTAAAAATGCTGTGCTAGCGCCAGGATATTCGGAGCCGGAGCGTACGGCCGGAGCAAAGAAATGATTTCTGCCTACCACGCCAAGTACTACGCGCACGAGTTAACAAGACGCCATGCTGCCGATGGCATTGACCGCCTGTCTCAGTCCCTGTTTGACGCAAGTGTTGATCTGAATCCTCATCAGATCGAGGCAGCACTGTTTGCTTTACGTAATCCTTTGCAGCAAGGAGTGTTGCTCGCCGATGAAGTAGGTTTGGGCAAAACCATCGAAGCCGCGCTGGTTGTCTGTCAGCTATGGGCGGAGCGCAGTCGCAGGCTGCTGATTATTGCCCCGGCCAGCCTGCGCAAGCAGTGGGCGCAAGAGCTGTCAGAGAAGTTTGCCGTGCCCTGCACTGTGCTGGATGCCGTGGCACTCAAGAAGCAGTCATCCGGCAGCGCACTTGAGACTTTGCAGCATCTCGCTGGCAAATCAGTCCTGATCATGTCCTACCAGTTTGCTGCTCGTCTTGAGGCTGAACTGCGCGCCATTCCCTGGCATGTAGTGGTTCTCGACGAAGCTCACAAGCTTCGCAATGCACACCGCCAGAGCAACCGAACTGGCCAGGCCTTGCGACGGGCGCTGGAAGGTCGCAAGAAGTTGTTGCTAACGGCTACTCCGATGCAGAACTCGTTGATGGAGTTGTATGGGCTGTCCACCCTTATCGATGAGCATCTCTTCGGCGATGAAAAAGCCTTTCGAAAGCAGTATCTAAATAACTCTGGTGGACTAGAGGAGCTGCGAGGACGGCTTGCTGGTTTCACCCAGCGGACTTTGCGTAAGGATGTGTTGGAGTACATCCAGTACACTGAGCGCAAGGCTATGACTCAGCCATTCAGTCCCACGGATGATGAGCACGCGCTTTACGATCAGGTATCTACCTTTCTGCTGCGCGAGCATTCTTTTGCTTTACCCAAGAGTCAGCGCCACCTCACAGGTCTGATTCTGCGCAAATTGCTCGCATCTAGTACGCCGGCCATTCTCGCTACGTTGATTACCGTCCGGGCTCGACTGGAGCAGATGCTAGTAGACGAGGCCTCGGCAGAGCAGATCAATCTACTGGAGCAGTGGGTAGAAGAGGACGACCTCGAAACCGACTATTTGGAAGAGGACGAACCTGATACCGATGAACTGCTGCCGTCACAGCCGACCGTTCATAATCCGGAGCATAAAAAACAGTTTATCCAGGCAGAAATAGATGAGCTGACGGCCATCATTGATCTCGCACATGGGCTGCGTACTGATACCAAAGCTCAGTCCCTGCTCACTGCTTTGCAACTAGGCTTTGCCAGCATGGCTGAGCTTGGGGCCTCGCGTAAGGCCATCATATTCACCGAATCTAAACGTACTCAGGAGTACCTGCATCAGTTCCTGTCTGCCAGCGGTTATGACGGCAAGTTGGTGCTGTTCAGTGGCACGAACAACCATCCCGACTCCACCCTTGTCTACCAGCAATGGCTGACTGAACATAAAGGCACTGATCGGATAACCGGATCCCCTCAAGTGGACCGCCGCACTGCGCTGATTGATCACTTTCGCAAGATCGATGGCAGCGGTGCGGAAATCATGATCGCCACAGAGGCTGCTGCTGAAGGTGTGAACCTTCAGTTCTGCGCCTTGCTAATTAACTACGATCTCCCTTGGAATCCACAGCGTGTCGAGCAGCGCATAGGTCGCTGCCACCGCTACGGTCAGAAATTCGATGTGGTGGTTATTAACTTCCTCAACACCCGCAATCAGGCAGATCAGCGCGTATTGGAGTTGCTGACTGAAAAATTCAGCCTGTTTTCTGGTGTGTTCGGTGCCAGTGATGAGGTGTTAGGCAGCATCGAAGGTGGCCTGGACTTCGAGAAACGAATACAGAAAATCTACGATACCTGTCGCCAGCCAGATCAGATAGCAGCTGCCTTTAATGCGTTGCAGACAGAGCTAGAAGAAGCGATCAATGATCGCATAAAGGACACCCAGTCCCAGCTGCTGGAGAACTTCGATGAGGATGTTCACGACCGCCTCAAGCTACGACTGGACGAAGCTGAAGCCCGGCTAGACAGAGTAGGGCGCTGGTTCTGGGGTGTGACATGCTATGCCCTGAATGATCGGGCACGCTTTGACCATCAGGCTTATGCTTTTTCGCTGAACAGCCCGCCAGAAGGTAATACCCCGCAAATAGTGCCCGGCCGCTATCAGCTCATCCGTGGTGCCGCTCAGCTCGATATGTTGGCGCACGCCTACCGGCTTAGCCATCCGTTGGGCGAGTGGAGCATTGCCACAAGCCTTGACGCCTCTACTCCAATTGCCCTGCTCAAACTCGACTACGCCCAGCATGGCACGCGCATCTCGGTTATTGAAAAGTTACTCGGCAAGTCCGGTTGGCTCACTCTGGTGCGACTCGAAGTTACAGCCTTTGAGACAACCGAGGCGCTTTTGTTCTCCGGCCAGACGGACGACGGTGAGCTGCTTGATCAGGAAGTCTGCGAAAAACTGCTGACCATTCCTGCGGCTGGTAAGCCCGTCGCTATCAATGATGCAGCACCCAATGCCCTAGCGGCGAACAGTCAGCGTTTGGTGCAGGCCACCATTGCCAGCGTGCTGGAGGCCAACCAGCGACTGTTCAATGAAGAGCGTGACAAGCTGGAGCGTTGGGCAGATGACAAGCTCGTCGCTGCTGAGGAAGCGCTTAAGAACACCAAGGCCAGGATTGCCCAACTAAAGCGTGATGCCCGCAAAGCTGCGACGCTGCAAGAGCAGGAGTCCATCCAGCGTGAGCTATCTGAGCTGGAGCGCAAGCAACGCCGTCTGAGGCAGGAAATCTTCAATACTGAGGACGAGATCATTGCCAAGCGGGACGAGCTGATTGAAACGCTGCAACAGCGGATGCAGGAAAAAACCGAAACCCAAATACTTTTCACCCTGCGCTGGCAGTTGGTGTAAACGAAACAAATCTGAAGATCACAGGATGTTGCTTATGGAAAACAACAATACCGAACTGGGTTACAGCCCCGATGCGTTGGCCGAGCGCCAGGCCGAACTGCTGGCTCTGCTACGCCACACTGCGCCGGAAGTCATCAGCGACAACCAGATCGACATTGAAAAGCTCAAAGAGCTGATCGGCCAAGAGCGCATTGCTCCGGCTGAACACTACGAGCTTTCATGGGCAGGCAAGGCCGCCGCCCGGCGCGAAATCCAGAAATCCACCAGCCACACCCTGCTGCCCGCCGCCAGCAACCCGCCCCATGCTCCGCACATGCTGATCGAAGGCGAAAACCTCGAAGTGCTGCGCGCGCTGCAAAAATCCTACCACGGCAAGGTCAAGATCATTTACATCGACCCGCCGTACAACACTGGCAATGATAGCTTTGTGTATCCCGACGATTATTCCGAGACGCTGGACGAATATCAAAAGCGTTCGGGCGAAAAGAGCGAAGCGGGTTATCTGAATAAGCAAAGTCTTTGGAAAAAGAACAGCAAAGAAAGTGGTCAATACCACAGTGCGTGGTTGTCGATGATGTATCCGCGCTTGTATTTGGCTCGGAATTTGTTGCGCGACGATGGAGTTATTTTCATTAGTATCGATGAAAATGAAATTGCGAATTTGAGGTTGTTGTGCGATGAAGTTTTCGGTGGGGAAAATCTGCTGTGTCAATTTGCATGGCGAACTGATGGAAACTTTGACAATCAAGCAAAATTTAAGCGTTGCCATGAATATGTTCTGGCTTATGCAAAAAATGAATACCTCTTCCCTCATCCATTAGCTGTTGATCCGAGCACGCCAAGTGATAGCAAAATATTCCGAGCAGAAATCAGAAATACCATCGTAAAGAATGGGCCAAAAAATCCAACTAGTGAAGTGATTCTCCCGGCAGGTTTTCCTGCAGCTTTCGAGGCGGGAACGATTGGGGTTCGTCAAGACTCATGGCCACATGTTCTCGATGAAATAAAAGTGGTAGGAGGTCGGCTAACGCAACCTGCAACAGTATTTAGTGGGTGGAGTTCGAAAGATTTGCTTGAGGCTTTCATTGCCAATGGGTGTCGTGAGATCGAAGACGCAAAAGGACAAGCTACAACATTTGAAATTGCAGCATCCGGTGCAATTGAGGCGGTAAAGGTTCGTGGCGAGCCTAGCCATGTCATTTCAGTTCTAACAGGGTTTGGTGGACCACAAAAAGCAACAGCAAATCTTATGGCATTAGATGTTCCATTTACCGACTATCCCAAACCCATTGCACTAGTTAAGTATTTAGGAAAAATGATCCGTGGCAATGATTTCATCGCACTGGATTTTTTCGCTGGCAGTGGCACAACTGCACAGGCTGTAATGGAGTTGAACCGAGAAGACGGCGGCACTCGTCAAAGCATCAGTGTTCAAATACCTGAGATGCTCGATAAAGAAAGTGAGGCATACAAAGCCGGCTATCGCACGATTGCCGACATTACCCGTGTTCGCATCGACAAGGTGATTGCCAAGCTCAAGGCCGAACATCCTGACAAAACCGCTGATCTGGCTTGTGCCCATTTCACCTTAGCACCCTCCAATTTCAAAGTCTGGCGCGGTGATGTGGCTGATGAGGCCGCGCTGCGCGAAACGCTCAATCTGTTCCAGCGTGCGGAGAAAGATGGGCATTCACCTGAAGCGGCAGAGGCCCAGACGGCGATGCTCGCAGAGCTGTTGCTGAAGCATGGTTTGGGCGCGCTGTGCGTGCATGCGATCAGCAAACCGGTGCAGCTTGCTGGGGTGACGGTGCATCGCGTGCTGATGCCCGATGACAAGCAGCTCTGGCTGTGTTTTGAGTCTTACTCCTCGGCCTTGAAGGAGGAAATATCCAAGGCTCGGCCGGCGCAGGTGGTGTTGCTGAACTCCTGCTTTGTAGGCGACAAAGCTGATGAGTTGCTATCCAACCTGCAGCTGGAATTGGCAGGGCTGGATATTGCCCTGACCGTGATCTGAGGGGCCGTGCCATGACGCAAACCATGAAGTTACAGTTCTCGCATCAGGCCTACCAGACCCGTGCGGTTGAGGCAGTCGTGCAGGTGTTTGATGGTCAGCCTTTGGCCAAGTCGGATTTCTCGCTGGCCGGGCAAGCCGCCAGTGTGGAATATGCTAACGACGGCAGCATTGGCAACGCGCTCAAGCTTTCGGACGAAGCCTTGCTGGCCAATGTGCAGAAGGTGCAGCAAGCCAATGGCGTGGCGGTGTCGAGCGAGCTGGTGAAGTCCGTGTCCGACAATGGCAAAGAAGAGTTTTGCCCACTTAACCTTACGCTGGAGATGGAAACCGGCACCGGCAAGACCTACACCTTCATCAAGACCATGTACGAGCTGAACAAGATGTATGGGTTCAGGAAGTTTGTGGTGGTGGTGCCCAGCGTGGCGATTCGCGAAGGCACGATGAAAAACCTGCAGATCACCCGAGAGCACTTCGCGCTGGATTACGCCAATGTGCCCTGCGTGCCGATGCTGTTCGACAGCAACAAGCTTAGCGACTTGCGCCACTTTGCGCAGAGCGATGCGCTCAGCGTGCTGGTGATCAATATCGACAGCTTCACCAAAGACAGCAACAAGATCAACCAGAAGGGCGAGCGGGCGTTTGCACCGATTGAATACATCAAGGCGGTGAATCCCATCGTGATCGTGGATGAGCCGCAGAACTTTGAAACTGACATCCGCCGCCGTGCCCTGATGGAGCTGAATCCACTATGCACGCTGCGCTACTCCGCCACCCACAAAAACCCTTACAACCTGCTGTATTCATTGAACCCGGTGCAGGCCTACGATTTGGGGCTGGTCAAGCAGATTGAAGTGGACGGCGTGCTGGCCGACGAGAGCCACAATCAGGCCTTCATTGAGCTAATCAGCATCGACGCGAAGGCGAGGGGCATTACCGTCAAGGTCAGCATCGACGTCAACGAAAAGACAGGCGTGAGGCGCAAGGCGCTCACCCTGAAGCTGGGCGAGGATTTGCACGCCAAATCCAATGAGCGCGATGTGTATGCCGATGGCTACATCCTCAACGAAATCCGCGCAGAGGATGAGGAGATCGAGTTTTCTGGCGGGCGGGTGCTGAGCCTGCACGCGCAGCAAGGCGGCCTGGAAGAAGATGTAATGCGCTTCCAGATCGAGCGCACCGTGGCCGCCCACTTCGCCAAGCTGAAAAACCTGAAGGACATTGGCGTCAAAGTGCTGAGCCTGTTCTTTATCGACAAGGTGGCCAACTATCGTGCTTTTGATGCAGACGGTAATCCCGTGCCCGGCAAGTTTGCCGAGTATTTTGAAGCCGCCTTCAACACGTACGCCAGCAAGTCGCAATACAAGGGCTTGATCCCCCATGCCGCCAGTGCTGTGCACAACGGCTATTTTTCTGGCGACAAAAAGGGAAAAGGCACGGCCGCCAAGACCATCTGGGTGGATACCAAAGGCAATGTGGCGAAGGACGATGACACTTACGCCCTGATCATGAAAGAAAAAGAACGCTTGCTGAGTATGGATGAGCCCTTGCAATTCATCTTCAGTCACTCAGCTCTGCGCGAAGGTTGGGACAACCCGAATGTGTTCCAGATTTGCACGCTGAACGAAAGCCACAGTGCTCTGAAAAAGCGGCAAGAAATCGGTCGGGGTCTGCGCTTGTGTGTGAACCAGAAAGGTGAACGGGTACAGGACAAGCGCGTTAATGTGCTGACCGTGATTCCGAACGAAAGCTACGAAGCCTTTGCCAAAGCACTGCAGACCGAGATCGAGGAAGAAACCGGTGTGAGCTTTGACAACCGCGTGAAGAACGCACGTGCCAAGGCGCGGGTAAAACGCAAAAAACTCAGCGCAGAAGAGGAGGAGCTATTCAAGGCGATCTGGCAAGAAATCAGCTATCAGACGCGCTACACCGTCAAACTCGATACCCCTGAGTTGGTCAAGCAGTGCGTTGAGGCGCTGGCGGATGTGAATCAGTACCCGAAAGTGCAAGCGCCGAAAATTCGTGCGCTGAAAGCCAAGATCGTCATGCGCAAGGATGGTGTGCACGGTGTGGAAACCGGCGTGGGCAGCTCCGATGCGCAAATGGAACAGATCGTTGTGCCGGACGTGTATGCCTACATCCAGAACCGGGTGCATTTGTCCCGCTCATCCATATTCGCGATTCTGGATGGGTCGGGCAGGCTTGGCGAGTTGTTGATCAACCCACAGGTGTTTCTCGATACCGCCATTGCGGCGATCAAGAATTGCCTGCAAGCGCTGCTGGTGAAAGGAATCGAGTACCACCAGATCAATGGGCGGCGCTATGAAATGGCGCTGTTCGACGAAGAGCTAGAAACCTATCTGAGCAGCGTGTACCCGCCTGCAAATGACGAGCTGACGACGCCGATCCGCAAGACGCTGCTTGAGGCCCAGCCGGTTGATGAAGACAAGAACCCCTTGGGCGACGCCTTTACTTGCGTGCTGAGTGAAAGCGATCCGGAAAGCCAGTTCGCACACGATTGCAGTATCGACGAGCGGGTGAAGTTTTTCTTCAAGCTGCCCGGTGAGTTCAAGATCGCAACCCCGCTGGGAAGCTATAACCCGGATTGGGCGGTAGTGTTCGAAAACGATGCCCGTGTTTATTTTGTCGCGGAAACCAAGTCGAGCACGGTTACGGGGGAGCGAAGAAGCAAGGAGAACCTGAAGATCGAATGTGGCCGTGAGCACTTCAAGTTGGTGCCGGATGTTGTTTTCAAGGACGTCAAGACGCTGGAACAGCTTGTTGTCTAGTGAGTGAGCACGTACAGAAAAACATGGCCATTTTCAAAAATGCTGAAGTCAAGTTCAGCATCCCGCCCGCCTCGATTCAGTGTCATGCTCATAAGGCGAAGCTAGTGATACAGGATCTGTAGTCGGATGTTGAGGTGTTCTGGTCGACGGCGCGATCAGAACACCATGCCATTTCACCGATAACTAAAAAAAGAGGGAAATCGTTATGCTCCCTCTATTAGTAATGTGGCTACCGAAGGAATGGGTGGGATAGTAGCGGAGCTTCGCTGACGTTGATTGGTCCCCCCCGGCACAAAGTTTGTTATTGCAACAGATAGCCCATCGGCTGGTCATCTTTGTCGAAGCAGAGGATGGTTTCACAGTGGCCACCTAACTGGTCGACATTAGATTCACTGATCGCTGGAAGGTATTTGCCCAACTCGGCAATCGGTACCTTCTTGCTGTTGATGTAGCAGTCGTCGTCCATCCGTGGGTTACACCAGGCGGTTTTGACTTCTGGCCACTCGGATTGGGGATTAGCAGAAGTCTTCACTGCCGCTGATACAGCTCCGCCCTTCTCCTGATTCCATGCTGCCCAACCACTGATGTAACGCTTATCGAATGTCGAGATCAGCTCATTGTCCGGGACACCTGCATGCAGGTAGAACTTCATCAGTAGACTGCCAGCTTCGACGTACGACACTTGGCGAGTGACGTCGGTACCGTAGCTTAGAGCCATTGCTTCTCACCCGCATTTGAAGTCCGCCACCGTCAAACAGGACGTAATCCTTTTCAGAAGGCTTGGCAGATTTGATTTTGAGCTCAGAGAGGCGAGTAGCTTGTGCGCACATTGGCATTCCAGAATGGTGTTGGCATTCCAAAAATTAGCACTGTTGGGCTTGGAATGCCATTTGGAATGCCACAAAGCGTGGCTGCTGTTGGACGTCTGTGGACGTTGATGGCGCTGAAAGCCCCGTATTTACTGGGCTTCAGACACAAAAAAAGACGTCCGTGGACGTCTTTAGATGATGAAGTGGTGGAGCCGGGGGGATTTGAACCCCCGTCCGCCAGTACTCCGCTGTCGGTACTACATGCGTAGCCGTTTCTATTAAGTTAACCCTCAGCGACCCGAAGGGCAGGGTGCTTTGGGCGAGTTGTGTAAGTTTTAGCCGCTTCGTCCACAACGTACTGCACGGCGATTCTGTTCTATATGACAATCACTTTGGGTTTACAGACATCCCCTGGTGATTGCTGGACCCGAAGGTACCAGAAGCTCAGGGCTAAGGCTGCTTACGCAGCGAGAGCGAATTCCTGGCCGTAGTTTTCGTCATTGGCAACTATAAGTAGTTGCAACAGTGGATTTACGACTTCTGTTACCAAGTCGGCATGCACCTAAAGTTTCGCAACCGGCGTCGAATCCTAAACGGCCCCGAACTCATTGCTCAGTACATCTGTTTGAGCAACAAGCCTGTGCAGTGTACGTCAATCGGCCGGGAAGGCCAACCCGAAGGTTGGCTTCCGGGTGTGTCAGTTACGCGTTGGATTGCGGATCTGCATTTTCGTGATCATGCCGTTGGTGATTTCAACGCATTTGCCATCGTCCCCGGCAGCCTGCGCCTTCATGGCGTCTTCCTGGGCGGTCTTGACGTTGTTCAGCGAGGTTTCCGGAATGGAAGGCTGGCTGGTGACAAAGTCTTTAATAACTTGAAGATTCCCGGCACACAGGTCTTTATCCGCCGCAAACACCGGCGACGCCAGAAGTGCACCAGCGATGAACAATCCAGCAATTGCAGAATGCTTCATGGGTATCTCCTTGAACGGTAGGTCTCGGTGCTGCCGGACGGTCTGGCGGCGATGCCGAGGTCATAACAGGCTACGTTAGCGTAGGGCCTGTTCAATCGACCGCCGCGCTACGCAGGAATTCGGTTTTTTTTACATCTGGTATCAAAACGCCTGCTCACGATCACTTCTTGGTGTCCCCCGAGGTTTTCTGGATTTCCAGAATTGTTTGCTGGGTTTCCGCGACGCAGTCGTCAATCTTGCCTTGGGCCTTGAGGGCCTGGGCTTTCGCCACACTGGCGGAGACGCGCGCGTTCAGCTCCGATGAAGTCTGATATTCCGATTTCGCGTTATTGATGGTTTGCAGATTGGCTTCGCACAGGCTGTCTGGCCCGGCGGCAAACGAAGTCGACGCCATCACCGAGGCAGTTACGAACAGACCGAGCAGTACAGAACGTTTCATGTGTATCTCCTTGCGCTGAGGGATCCAGACTTCGCTGACCCGGAGTGCCGGTCACCGAAAGAAGGAACGGCCCCGAGTGTTCGGGGCCTGTTCTGTGGACTGCGGTCTTGCGCAAGGGTTCTGATTTTCTTCAGCAGGCCTTCGCCTGAGTGACTCGATCGACCAGATAAACCAGGCCGTGATAGTCGATGCCGCCGTGTTGCGTCAGGCCGATTTCGCACGTGCGGCTGGTGGAAATTCCTTCACTGCAATGCTGCACCGCGTCCTTCAAAGTGCGTAGCGAATGGCTGTTCAGCTCCGGCGTGGTGAAGCCCTTGTCGCCGGCAAAACCGCAGCAATGAATGCCTTCCGGAATCACCACGGTTTTGCTGCATTTGCGCGCCAGATCGATCAACGCCTGGCTTTCACCCAGGTGCTGGGTGCTGCAGGTCACATGCACGGCAATCGGTGCGTCTTGCGGGGTGAAATCCAGTCGATCGAGAAGATGCGTACGGATGAAGCGCACCGGGTCGTACAGATCGAGACGGGTTTCTCCTACGTCCTGCACCAGGCGCAACGTGCATGGGCTGGTGTCGCAATAAATCGGATCGAGACCGCCGCGACTGGCGTGGAGCAGGGCGCTGATCAACTCCTGACGCTTGTGTTCGGCTTGCTCGGCGTAGCCTTTTGAGGCGAAGGGCTGACCGCAGCAGAGGTTGTCATGATTGTCCGGGAAGACCACTTGGTAACCGGCCTTTTCCAGCAGGCCACGGGTTTTGTCGTAGAGCGACATCTGCTCTTTATCACCCGCCGCTGGGCCCATGACCCGCGAGACACACGCGGCCAGATACACCACACGCGGGCGTTCGTCCGACACACTCGGGTTGAAGCGAATGACTTTCTCCGGTTGCGGCATCGCATTTGTCCACAACGGCACCTGGCCTTTGGACAGGCGCGTAATCGTTGCCGAGAGTTTCGCCAGACGCGGCGCGCCGAGCATCATCCGCGCACCATTAGCGACATGCAGAGTGAAGCGTGCCCCCTGCAGAGTCTTGGCGAAATTTCCTTCAATCCAGTCAGCCGTTTTCTGATGCGTTGCGTGTCGGCCTCGGAGCTTTTTCACCAGCTCGCCGGTGTTAATGCCTACAGGACAACGTTGTGCGCACAGACCGGTGGCGGCGCAGGTTTCGATGCCTTGGTATTCGTAGGCTTGTTCCAGTTCGGTGGTGTCGACGCCGGCACGTTTTTTCGCCTGAATATCGCGCCAGATTACGATGCGCTGGCGCGGGCTCAAGGTCAGTCCTTTCGACGGGCAAACCGGTTCGCAGAAGCCGCACTCGATGCACTTATCCACAATCTCGTCGGCCGCCGGCAGCGGCTTCAGGTGCTTGAGATGGATCTGCGGATCTTCGCTGAGCACCACGTCCGGGTTGAGAATTCCTTTAGGGTCGAGCAGACGTTTCAGTTGCCACATCAGTTGATAGGCGTCGCTGCCCCATTCCAGTTCCACGAACGGCGCCATGTTGCGCCCGGTGCCGTGCTCGGCTTTCAGCGAGCCGCCGAACTCCACAGCGACCAGTTGCGCGACGTCATCCATGAACGCTTGATAGCGTGCGACTTCTTCCGGGTTGTTGAAGCCTTGAGTGAAGACAAAGTGCAGATTACCTTCCAGCGCGTGTCCGAAAAGGATCGCTTCGTCGTAGGAATGTTTGTCGAACAACTCGATCAAGCGGTTCACACCGATGGCCAGTTGTGCGACCGGGAAGGTCACGTCTTCGATGATCACCGTGGTGCCGGTTTTACGTACGGCGCCGACGGCAGGGAAGGTGTCTTTGCGAATGGCCCAGAGCTTGGCGTTCTCGGCAGGGTCTTCGGTGAAGTCGACCTGCTTCTCCACCGGGAAACCACCGAGCGACGCCATGATTTGCGCCAGTTGTTCCTGTAGGAGTGCAGAGGTCGCTGCGCGGGATTCGATCAGTAGCGCGCAGGCATTGTTCGACAGTTGTTGTACGAAAGCGGGCATGCCGGGTTTGTCTTGCACCGAGCGCAGACTGCGGCGATCAAGCAGTTCTACGGCGGACACCGGTTGGTTTTTCAGCACGGTAACCGCGTTGCAGCAGGTTTCCACATCGGGGAAGACGATCAGCGCCGAGGCCTTGTTCGGGTGATCGATTACCGTGTCGTACGTCACCGCGCTGATGAAGCCGAGCGTGCCTTCGGAGCCGACCAGCAAGTGGCTCAAGATATCCACAGGCTCATCGAAATCCACCAGGGCGTTGAGTGACAGGCCGGTGGTATTTTTCAGACGGTATTTGTGGCGGATTCGTGCAGCCAGTTCAGCATTGGCGCGGGTCTCGCGGCCCAACGTCGCCAAGCGTTCGAGCAGTTCGCCGTGGCTGGCGTGGAATGCCGCGACACTCGCCGCGTCTTCGGTATCGAGCCGTGTGCCATCGGCCAGCACCAGACGAATGCCGGCCAGCGTGTGATAGGTATTTTGCGCGGTGCCGCAGCACATGCCGCTGGCGTTGTTGGCGACGATGCCGCCGATTTTGCAGGCGTTGATCGACGCCGGATCCGGGCCGATCTTGCGTCCGAACGGCGCCAGCCACGCGTTGGCTTGCGCACCGATCACGCCCGGTTGCAGGCGGATTTGCGTACCTTGGCCACGAATCTCGCGGGCGTTCCAGTTATCCCCAAGCACAATCAACACGGAATCGCTGATTGCTTGCCCGGACAGACTGGTACCCGCCGCGCGGAAGGTCACCGGGACATGGTCACGTTGAGCCAACTTCAGCAGCGCCACGACTTCGTCTTCAGATTCAACGCGGATCACCAACTGCGGAATCAGCCGATAAAAACTCGCATCGGTGCCGAAGGCCAGCGTCGATAACGGATCATCAAAACGGCGCTCGGCCGGAATCAGTTGCTGCGCATCACGCAGGAAATTCACTGGAAGCGTCATTGGTTCTCCAGGATCAGCACCACGAGGTCTTTCGGGCCGTGGGCGCCGTAGGCAAGCACTTGTTCAATGTCGGCGGTTTTCGACGGGCCGGACACCAGCAACGCATTGGTCGGCATGCCTTGCGCCCATTCGAATTCCTGTTGAACCTGATAAAAGTTGTCGCGGATTTCGCTGGCCTTGAGCAGCGCGAAATGCACCGGTGGTACCAGACTCATCAGCCGTGGTTCTTCGCGGGTTGGCCACAGGATCAGGCTGCCGGTGGCGGCGATCGCGCCAAGGGTGCCGGTGAGGCTGGCCGGAGTGTCGTTGAACAGCTCGGCTTTCCATTCTTCCATGGGCCGGTCGTAGGATTTCAGCGTCGGCAGGTCAGGATTGTTCGCCCAGTGTTGTGTGATTTTCTGCCCGTGGGCGGTAGTCGGTGCAATCAACAGGCTCGGTAACTGACGATCGCGCAGCAATTGCGCAAGCAGTGCTGGCCACTCTTCGCCGGAGGTCATGTGGATTTCGGTGTGTACCGCTTCCATCAGTTTGCGCAGTTGCGGGATGCGTTGTTCGGCGCTGTAGGTGTAGGGCTGCGTCACCAAATCGACGTCGAAGTCGTCGGCAATCGGCGTGGCGCCGGTCAGACTTTTCCGCAGTTTGCCGAGGATATTTTGCTTGGCGCTCATCAGCGATCTCCCTGTTTGGCCAGATGCTCGCGGGCCATGTCGTGCAGTGAGCGGGCGGCGGGTTTTGGTGCGCTGTGGTTTTGTGTCCACGGGCCGACGTTGCTTGGCGTCAGCGCCCGCAGGCGCGTGGCGAAGAATCCGAATAATCGATACAAAATTGGCGAGCTGTTGAGCCTGGCCCAGGCGTTCCAGATAAAACGTTCCTTGCGCGAATACTTGCTGCCCTGACCGCGCATCACTTGATGGGGACTGTCCGGGGCTTTGACGTTTTCTTCGCGCAAGCGCCGCAGGATTGCCGGGATGGGAATTTTTACCGGGCAGACTTCACCGCAGGCACCGCACAGCGATGACGCGCTCGGATGATCCGGGACTTTTGCCAGGCCAACCATGTGCGGGGTGATGATTTTGCCGATCGGCCCCGGATAAACCTCGCCATAGGTATGACCGCCGACGCGGGTATAAACCGGGCAATGGTTCATGCAGGCGCCGCAGCGGATGCAGTTCAGGGTCTGACGCAATTCACTGTCGGCGAATGCCTGGCTGCGACCGTTGTCGAGCAGCACAAGATGCACTTCCTGCGGGCCGTCGAGTTCGTGTTCCTTGCGCGGCCCGGAGATCATGTTGACGTAGGTTGTGATCGGAATGCCCAGCGCTGAGCGGGTCAGCAGCGACAATAACGGCACCACGTCGCGCAAGTTTTCCACAACCTTTTCGATACCGGTGACGGCGATGTGCACTGGCGGCACGGTGGTGGTCATGCGGCCGTTGCCTTCGTTTTCCACCAGCAGCAGGGTGCCGGTTTCGGCCACGGCGAAGTTGACACCGGAGACGCCGATGTCCGCTTCGAAGAATTTCTGCCGCAGGACTCTGCGACCGATCTGAATGAGTTGGTCAACGTCCTTGGTGTATTCCACGCCAAGTTTGTCGTGGAACAAGGACGCGACCTGACCGGCATTCTTGTGGATCGCCGGCATAATGATGTGTGAAGGCTTCTCGTGGTCGAGCTGGACGATGTATTCCCCCATATCGGACTCCAGGCATTCAATGCCTTGAGCCTCGAGGAAATGGTTCATCTCCATCTCTTCGCTGACCATCGATTTGCCCTTGATCACTTGCCGCGCCTCGTGAGCACGGATGATCGATAAGACGATGCCATTGGCCTCGTCCACCGTTTCCGCCCAGTGCACTGTCACACCGTTGCGGGTCAGGTTTGTTTCCAGTTGCTCGAGCAGGTCGGGCAACTTGGAGAGCGCGCGGGCTCTGATCGAGTTGCCCAGAGCACGCAAGTGTTCTCTTTCGTGGGCATCGCTGAAAGCGGCTGCCCGTTTGGTCATCAATGAATCCATCGCAGTGCGGAAGTTGTTCCGCAACTGCTGATCACCCAAGGCGTTGTGGGCCCGGGTGCGGAAATCTTCTTCTACGGCGACCGTAGGAATAATCGCGGAAGTGCTCATTGCGCACCTCCGGTTCGTTGCCACAGAAAGCTGGCGAGATGTTGCCCGCGTAGCGTTTCTTTTTGTTTCTCCAATGCGCCGTTGATGTTCATCAAACAGCCACAGTCGGCGCTCAACACCTTATGCGCGCCGGAATCCTTCAGCGAGCGGGTCTTGTCAGCCACCATCGCGCCGGAAATGTCTGGCATACGGACGCTGAATGTTCCGCCGAAGCCACAGCATTCGCTTTCGTGGTCGTGGTTGACCCGTTCCACGTTGCTCAACTGCGCCAACAACTCGCGACCGTGCAGGTGGGTGTTCATTTCGCGGCGTGCCGAACACGAAGTGTGCAGCGCGACTTTGACCGGTTCGCCGCTGTCCTTGAGCTGCACCTTGCAGACGAACAGTAGAAACTCGGCCAGTTCATAGGTGCGGGCCGCGAGGGCCTGAACCTGTTTCAACGTGTCCGGCTCGTCCTTGAACAAGTCGGCGTAATGCTCGCGCAGCATGCCCGCGCAGGAACCCGACGGCACCACCACCGGATAATCGCCGGCAAACAGCGCCAGTTGCGAGCGCGCTACCGTCCGCGCCTGCTCGGTGTAACCCGAGGTGTAGGCCGGTTGGCCGCAGCAGCTCTGCCCTTGCGGATACTCGACCCGAATCCCTTCGCGCTCCAGCAAGTGGATCGCGTCCATCCCAGCTTCGGGGTAGAACAGATCAACCACGCACGTCCCGAACAGATAAACCCGCGACGGTTTCTCGCTGGGGTATTGCCGAGGTTCGGGCAGTGGCGGTGCCACGCGGGTCGCGTTCGGCACAGCGTTGTAAAAAAGCTCGCTCATCAGGCGTGTCTCCGGGTGAACCCGGTTATCCGTCCGCTGAGGCTGCTGAATATAGAGAGTGTTGCTTTCAGCAGCCTTACAGACCGGGTGGTGAATTGCTGACGCCGGCATCACCAACCGGCGTCGGTTTTTTCCATGGTTCTTGTAGGTTTAGTGCACCAGCATGCCGGTGAACCAGTAGGCCTGAGCCAGGGTGATCAGACCGACAATCGTTGCAAAGAATAGGCTGTGCTTGAGGGTGAAGCGGAACAGATCCGATTCCTTGCCGACCAAACCGGTCGCGGCGCAGGCCACGGCGATCGATTGTGGCGAGATCATTTTGCCGGTCACGCCGCCGCTGGTGTTCGCTGCGACAAGCAGGGTGTCATTGACGCCGATCTGGTGCGCGGTGGTCGCTTGCAGCGAACTGAACAGCGCGTTGGACGATGTATCGGAACCGGTGAGGAACACGCCGAGCCAGCCGAGGAACGGCGAGAAGAACGGGAACGCCGCGCCAGTGCCGGCCAGCACGAGGGCCATGGTCGAGGACATGCCGGAATAGTTAGTGACAAAGGCGAACGCCAACACCATGCCGATCGAGAGGATGGGCCAGCGCAGTTCGTAGAAAGTCTCTTTCAAAGTGGTCAGACCAGTTTTGAAATTGATCTTCAGCACCAGCATCGAGATCAGCGCCGAGAAGAAAATCGCCGTGCCGGTCGCGGAAATCGGGTCGAGTTTGAATACCGCTGGAATCGCGGTTGGCGCAGCAACGATCGGTGCGGTCTTGATCACCAGTTGATCAAGGTGCGGAATCGCAAAGTTGAACACCCAGCTGTACATCGAGCCGCCAGCGGCGAACATCGCTTTGAAAGGCTTCAGCGTCCAGATCGTTACCAGCACGGTGAGGATCAGGAATGGTGACCACGCTTTGAAAATTTCCCCGAGGCTGTAAGGCGAAGCCACGGTAGTGCGCTTCTGGCCGAAACCGCCGACGCTGGCGGTAATCGCTGCGCTGGAGGTAGCGCCTGCGATTTGTGTGCCGGCGGTGCGTTTCGGTTGCCAGACTTTGAGGAACAGGGTTAGGGAAATCAGGCTGGCCAGTGCCGAAGTGATGTCCGGCAGTTCCGGGCCAATGAAGTTGGAGGTGAAGTATTGGGTGATGGCGAAGCTCAGGCCCGCGACCAATGCAGCCGGCCAGGTTTCACGAACGCCGCGCAGGCCGTCCATCATGAACACCAGCCAGAACGGCACGAACAGCGACAGTAGCGGCAGTTGGCGACCGGTCATGGCGCCGATCTTGAACGCGTCAATTCCGGTCACTTGACCGGCAACGATGATCGGGATCCCCAGGGCGCCGAACGCAACCGGTGCGGTGTTGGCGATCAGGCACAGGCCGGCGGCGTACAGCGGGTTGAAGCCCAACCCGACAAGTAGCGCGGCGGTAATCGCCACGGGCGCGCCGAAACCGGCGGCACCTTCCAGGAACGCCCCGAAGCAGAAACCGATCAGCAGCACTTGCAGGCGCTGGTCGTCAGTAATCGATAACACCGAACTGCGAATGACCTCGAACTGACCACTTTTCACCGTCAGTTTGTAGAGGAACACCGCCGCGACAATGATCCAGGCAATCGGCCACAAACCGTAGGCGAAACCATAACCGGCGGCGGCGAAAGCCATGTCGACCGGCATCTGAAACGCGAAGATCGCCACGGCAATCGACAGGGCGAGGGTGATGCTCCCGGCCACGTGGCCCTTGAGACGGAACACCGCCAGCGCGAGGAAAAAGAACACGATGGGGATGACGGCCGCGAGTGCGGACACGCCGAGACTGCCGAGCGGGCTGTAGAGCTGTTGCCAGGTTTGCATATGGGGTGGCCCCTAATTGTTGTTGGTCAGGCACTGTCAGCGTTCTTGGTTAATTGGTAAGACCAATTTACAATCGCTGTTGGCTAGGGTAAAAGCCTTGGTATCGGTGTGTCAATTTGTCGCCCTAAAACTTTTGTCGAACGTGCAGTGCAGATCGCGTCTGATCCGCTTTGACGAAGTGGCGTCTGGTAGGTGTCGGCAAGGCGCCGATAGGCCAGAATAGAGAGCCCGGCGAGCGGTCGGGATCGTGGAGAAGTGAGTTATGGGGTTTGATCAGATACGTCAGCGCCGTTTGTCTGACGATATTGTCGAGCGACTCGAGGGGATGATCCTTGAGGGCACGCTGAAGTCCGGCGAACGGCTTCCGGCGGAGCGCACGCTGGCCGAGCAATTTGGCGTGTCGCGTCCGTCATTGCGTGAGGCGATTCAGAAGCTCGCGGCCAAAGGCTTGCTGGTCAGCCGTCAGGGCGGCGGCAATTATGTGGTGGAAAGCCTGGGCTCAACGTTCAGCGATCCGCTGCTGCATCTGCTCGAAAACAATCCTGAAGCGCAGCGCGACTTGCTCGAGTTTCGCCACACCCTGGAGGCATCGTGCGCCTATTACGCAGCATTGCGCGCGACGGACTTCGATCGTGAACGGCTGACGGCGGCGTTCGATGAGTTGCAGGATTGCTACTCGCGCCACGACGAAGTCAGTCGGGTGGAAGAAGGCGCGGCGGATGCGAAATTCCATCTGGCGATTGCTGAAGCCAGTCATAACGCGGTGTTGCTGCACACCATTCGTGGTTTGTTCGATCTGCTCAAGCGCAACGTGGTGACCAACATTGGCGGCATGTACAAGCAGCGCACGGAAACCCGCGACATGCTGATCACCCAGCATCGGGAATTGTATCTGGCGATTATTGAAGGTCGCGCGGAGCAAGCGCGGGAAGTCTCCAGCCGACACATTCTGTATGTGCAGGAAGTGCTGGAAGAGGTGCGGCAGGAGGTTCAGCGCATGGCTCGGGCGGAGCGGCGCAAGGGCATGTGATTTTTTTAAAGCAAAAGATCGCAGCCTGCGGCAGCTCCTACACAGGAATATGTATTTTCCTGTAGGAGCTGCCGAAGGCTGCGATCTTTGCCTTCAAAGGCGAAGACTAGTCTTCCTTGCCCTTGTTGCGCACAGCACGCTGCAGCTCACGACCAGCATCGCGTTCGCGCTCGGTGTCACGCTTGTCGTATTCCTTCTTACCCTTGCCCAGAGCAATCTCGCACTTGACCATGTGCTTGCTCCAGTACCAGGACAGGCAGACGCAGGCGTAACCCTTTTGCTGCACCATCGCGGCAAGCTTTTCCAGCTCGCGGCGGTTGAGCAGCAATTTGCGTGTGCGCACCGGGTCAGCGATGACGTGGGTACTTGCGGTCATCAGAGGCGTGATGTGGCTACCGAGCAGCCACGCTTCGCCATCCTTGAGCAGGACATAGCTGTCAACCAGCTGTAGCTTGCTTGCCCGCAGACTTTTTACTTCCCAGCCGGCCAGGACCAGACCAGCCTCGAACTTATGCTCGATGAAGTAATCGTGTCGCGCCTTTTTGTTCTGCGCGATGGTCCCTGTTGGGTGTTTCTTCTGTTTAGCCATAGGGGCGGCATTATATGGAGATAAACGGCCGTCGGCTACGGTGATGCTGCGTGCTTGAGCAGGTTGAGTGAATCCCGGACAATGCGGCCTCTTTTTCTAACGCTTGGGCGTGATAAACGATGTCGACAGACAAGGTTTCTGTCCACGGCAGTTGGGCTAGCCGCTGGGTATTCATACTCGCCGCGACCGGTTCGGCCGTGGGACTGGGTAGTATCTGGAAATTCCCCTACATGGTCGGGGTCTACGGCGGCGGTGCGTTTGTACTGATGTTTCTGGCGTGTATCGCCCTGATCGGCATCCCGGTCATGCTCGCTGAAACCCTGATTGGCCGCCGCGCACGGCAGAGTCCGGCGAACGCCTTGAAGGTATTGGCGCTGGAAGCCGGGCACTCGGCCAAATGGTCGTGGGGCGCGTTTGCCGGGATGATCACGGCATTGCTGATCCTGTCTTTCTATAGTGTGGTCGGCGGCTGGTCGCTGGATTACATCGTCGACATGGGTCGCGGTGACTTCCAGGGCGCGACGGCCGATCAAGTCGGTGCGTATTTCGGCAATGTCATCGCCGATCCATGGCGCCTGACACTTTGGCACACGATTTTTATGCTGCTGTCCGCCTTCGTCATCGCCAAAGGCGTGGTCGCCGGCCTGGAACGCAGCCTGCGCATCATGATGCCGTTGCTGTTTGTGATGGTGCTGGTGTTGCTCGGTTACAGCATGACCACCGGGCATTTCATGGAAGGCGTGCATTTCATGTTCGACTTCCATCCGGAAAAAGTCCTCGACGGTCTGTTGCCTGCGATGGGCCACGCGTTCTTCTCGCTGAGCGTTGGCGTCGGCTCGATCATGATCTACGGCGCGTACATGCCGAAGAACGCGTCGCTGTCCGGCACGGTGGTCGGCGTGGCGCTGCTTGATACCTTTGTCTCGCTGGTCGCCGGTCTGGCGTTGTTTCCAATTGTCTTCGCTGCCGGCCTGAACCCGAGCGAAGGCCCGGGCCTGATGTTCGTCAGCCTGCCATTTGCCTTTGGTAACGTAGCCTTCGGCCAATTGATGGGCGTGGTGTTCTTCGTGCTGGTCGCCGTCGCGGCCTGGAGCTCGGCGATTTCCCTGCTCGAGCCGATGGTGGCGTATCTGGTTGAACGCACCAAAGTCAGCCGCGCCTGGGTGACGTTCTGGTTGGCGTTCACCTGCTGGTTCGTCGGTTTGGGCACGGTGTTTTCCTTCAATATCTGGAAGGAAGCCAAATTTTTCGTGAACGAAGACGGTCTGTTCCACCTCTACCAATGGGGTGCGAAGAGCGGTCTGGACTTCTTCGGTGTGATCGATTTCTTCACCTCGCGGATCATGTTGCCGCTCGGTGGCCTGTGTTTTGTATTGTTCGCCGGATGGGTGATGGGGCGTGAAGCGGTGCGTGACGAGTTGTCGATCCGCAACCCGAAACTGTTTGCCCTGTCTCTGTTCTTGATGCGCTACGTGGCGCCAATCGGCATTGTTGTAGTGTTTGCCGCTCAGCTCTGGAAGTAACGCTTACATGACGACTCATATTCAACGCTCAGCCCTGTTGCCGTACCCGGCGCAATTCCTCTACGACCTGGTCAACGACGTAGCGCGTTACCCGGAATTTCTGCCGTGGTGCTCGGCGGCCGAGGTGCTGGAAAGCTCGCCTGAGCACATGCGTGCCAGTGTTGGCGTGGCGAAGGGCGGGCTGAGTCAGCATTTCGTCACGCGCAATACGCTGGTGCCGGGACAGTCGATCGAGATGAATCTTGAGGAAGGCCCGTTCAACCAGTTGCACGGCGTCTGGGTATTCAAGGCGTTGAACGAAAAGGCCTGCAAGATCAGCCTGGATTTATCGTTCGATTACGCCGGGCCGCTGGTGCGTGCGACGTTGGGGCCGCTGTTCAATCAGGCTGCCAACACGTTGGTGGATGCGTTCTGCCAGCGCGCCAAGCAGATACATGGTTAAGCCGGTGATCGAGATAGAAGTGGTGTATGCCGCGGTTGATCGCCAGGTTCTGGGCACGGTCAGCGTGGCAGAGGGTGCGACAGTGCGCGCAGCCGTGCTCGCTTCGGCGATTGCTGACGAGTTTCCTGAGCTGAATCTGGGGGAGTGTCCGTTGGGGATTTTCGGCAAGGTAGTGCCGAATCCCGATTCGCGGGTGATTCAGGCAGGCGAGCGCATTGAGATTTACCGCCCTCTGCTCGCTGATCCGAAGGAAGTTCGACGCTTGCGTGCAGCCAAAGCGGCTGAGGCAAAAGCCCGAAATCTTTAAGATGCCAAACGCCAGACAATAAAAAACCCGGAATTTCCGGGTTTTTTATTGCGTCGCAAATTATTGCGGCGTGGTGTCCAGCGGCTCTGGTGTCGGAACCGGAACGGTTTCCACACCATCGACGTCCTTCTGGATCTGATCCAGCAAGGAACCTGGCTTGACCGGTTTTTCCGGTGCTGGCTTCTCGGTGTTTTCAGCAGGAGCGGTCACGTTAGTGCCACTGTCCTTACCGAGAATGGCTTCGTCACGGCTGACGCCCGGCATAAAGTCACCGGACAAGCTGACAAGCTGGTCGTTGGAATTGAAGATAACGCTGACGCGTTCCTGTTGGCGTTCACCGCCACCCGGTTGCAGGCTATACAGATAATCCCAGCGATCGGCATGGAACGTGTCGGTCAGCAGGGGGTTACCCATAATAAACCGTACTTGCGGCCGGGTCATTCCCGGGCGTAACTGGTCTATCATATCCTGCGTGACGACATTGCCCTGCTGGATGTCGATTTTGTAAACCCCGGGGAATGAACAACCGGCGAGTGCGAGCAGTCCCACAAAGGTGAAACTGGTTAGCAAGAGCTTGGTGTTTTGCATCGGTGGGCGACTTCCACTATCTTGGCTGGGACAACGTAAACGCCGATCATACCCGCATTAAGAGAAGCTGCGAAGCAGCATCGCGAGAAAGCTGACCATGGTTGAAAATAGCGAACTACGCAAAGCCGGCCTCAAAGTGACCCTGCCACGGGTCAAGATCCTGCAAATGCTCGACTCTACCGAGCAGCGTCACATGAGTGCCGAGGACGTCTACAAGGCGTTGATGGAAGCTGGCGAGGACGTCGGTCTGGCCACGGTTTACCGTGTTCTGACCCAGTTCGAAGCAGCTGGCCTGGTGGTCCGTCACAACTTCGACGGCGGCCACGCGGTATTCGAACTGGCTGACGGTGGCCACCACGACCATATGGTCAACGTGGAAACCGGTGAAGTGATCGAATTCTTCGACGAAGAAATCGAAAAACTCCAGAAGTCGATCGTCGAGAAGCATGGCTTTGAGATGGTTGATCACAACCTGGTGCTGTACGTCCGCAAGAAAAAGTAAGCATGTCGCGCGAATTCAGGTTCGCGAAACGAGCGAAGGCGACCCAAGGGTCGCCTTCGTGCTTTCTATTGTTTCAAAATCTTAAACTTTCGCGGTAACCACCATTTTTTTCGCGTGAGCCAACGATTCCTTGGTCAGATCGATGCCGCCGAGCATCCGTGCGACTTCTTCTATTCGTTCGGTCTTGCTCAGCTTGGACACGGCTGTGTGGGTTGCCTCATCGCCACGCACTTTGTGCACAAACAGGTGCTGATGACCCTGCGCGGCCACCTGCGGCAAATGCGTCACCGTCAGTACCTGTCCGCGTTCACCCAAGCGACGTAGCAACTGGCCGACAATTTCCGCCGTCGGGCCACCAATGCCCACGTCCACTTCGTCGAATACCAGCGTTGGAACGCGGGATGTCTGCGCAGTGATCACCTGAATCGCCAGGCTGATCCGCGACAGCTCACCACCGGACGCCACTTTAGCAAGCGCTTTGAGCGGTTGTCCGGGGTTGGCGCTGACCAACAATTCGACCTGTTCCAACCCGTTCGGCAGCAGTTCGTCACTGCTGTTGGCGCGCAGCTCGATGGTGAATCGGCCGCCGGGCATGCCCAGACGCTGAATCTCTTGTTCCACTGCACTGGCAAGGCTGCCGGCGGCCTGATGACGCAAATCGCTCAGCTCGCGAGCCTTCTCCTGATAATGACGGGCGTAGGACGCCAGCTCCTCACCCAGACGCTCGATGGATTCATCGTTGGCATTCAGGGTTTCGATTTCATCCAGCAGCTTCTGCTGCATTTCCGCGACTTCGGTCGGCTGGATCCGGTGTTTGCGCGCTAGCGTATAAATAGCGTCGAGGCGTTCTTCCAGATATTGCAGACGTGCCGGATCGGCATCGAAGTTGTCGAGGAATCGATTGAGTTCGCCCACCGCCTCTTCAACCTGAATCTGCGCGCTGGTCAGCAAGCTGCTGGCTTCGCCCAGAGCACCGACCGAATTATTTACGCTCGACAGGCGATTGAGACTGGCGGTCAGCGCGTTCAGGACATTGCCCGAATCACTTTCGCTGCATTGCTCGACCACTTGCCGGCAAATGCCCAGCAAGGTTTCGGCGTTGGTCAGGTTTTTGTGTTCCTGCTCCAGTTGCTCCAGTTCGTTATCGCCGAGACCGAGATTTTCAAGTTCTTCGAGCTGATAGCTGAGCAGTTGATGGCGCGCGCGTTGTTCGTCACCGGAATTGGAAAGGCGCTCCAGTTCCTGACGAGTCTGGCGCCAGCGCTGGGCAGCCAGTTGAACCTGACGGGCCAGATCGGTCGCGCCGGCGTATTCGTCGAGCAAACGGCGATGGGTATCGGTTTTCAGCAGCGACTGGTGTTCATGCTGGCTGTGGATATCGATCAGCAATTCGCCAAGGGACTTGAGGTCGCCGAGCGGGCAGGGCGTGCCGTTGATGTAGCCACGCGAACGGCCTTCGCTGGTGATGACCCGACGGAGGATGCACGGGCCGTCGATGTCCAGATCGCGCTCGGCCAGCCAGGCGCTGGCCTCGGGGATGTCGACCAGATCGAACGTCGCGAGGATGTCGGCCTTGTCGGCGCCCGGGCGAACCACGCCGCTGTCGGCACGATCGCCCAGGGTCAGGCCGAGGGCGTCGAGCATGATCGACTTGCCGGCGCCGGTTTCCCCTGTGATCACGCTCATCCCGCGATCAAGTTCGAGATCGAGATGTTCAACGATGGCGTAGTTATGTACGGACAGGTGCACCAGCATAAAGGCCGCTCCCAGGCTTTAGGTCTGGTTATTTATACAGTGTTTTGTTTCGGCCTGACAATGCCCTCGCTTAGCTCGATTTGCTTGAACCGCAAAACTTCTTAGCGCATCAGGGAATGAGAATGCGGCACTTTTTTGTAGGGTTAATGCTTGAAGGCCCTTGAAGCCTGATTTTGCGGCCCCATATATCGGGACAGAAGCGCGGGTCAGGCTCGCGGAAGAAATTGAAAGGAGAATTCTATGGCTGACGAACAGACAGTAGATACGCAAAACCCAGATGCCCCTCAGGCGCCGGAAGGTTCGAGTGATGACCTGGCGACCCGTGTGCAAGTGCTCGAAGAGCAATTGGCCGCAGCGCAAGATCAATCTCTGCGCGTAGCTGCCGATCTGCAGAACGTCCGCCGCCGTGCCGAACTGGACGTCGAGAAGGCGCACAAATTCGCCCTGGAGAAATTCGCCAGCGACCTGCTGCCGATCGTCGACAGTCTGGAGCGCGGTCTCGAGTTGTCGAACCCGGACGACGAAAGCATCCGTCCGATGCGTGAAGGCATCGAGCTGACGTTGAAAATGTTCCACGACACCCTCAAGCGTTATCAGCTTGAAGCGATCGATCCGCATGGCGAACCGTTCAACGCTGTTTACCATCAGGCGATGGCTGCACAAGAAAGCGCCGACGTAGAACCGAACAGCGTTCTGAAGGTGTTTCAGAAAGGCTACCAGCTCAACGGTCGCCTGTTGCGCCCGGCCATGGTTGTGGTCAGCAAGGCGCCTGCGCCAATTTCGCCTTCGATTGACGAGAAGGCTTGAAATTAGCCGCAAGGCCCCCATTTAGAAGTCAAGCGTTTAAGTGCTACCGCAGTCAGCCACCACTGCTGCGGCATCCAAATCCAAAGTTTCGGGAGAGTTAACATGGGCAAAATTATCGGTATCGACCTGGGGACCACCAACTCCTGCGTCTCCGTGCTGGAAAACGGCAAAGCAAAAGTTATTGAAAACGCTGAAGGCGCGCGTACCACGCCGTCGATCATCGCTTACGCCAACGATGGCGAAATCCTGGTAGGTCAGTCGGCCAAGCGTCAGGCTGTGACCAACCCGCACAACACTCTGTACGCCGTTAAGCGTCTGATCGGTCGTCGTTTCGACGAAGAAGTTGTGCAGAAAGACATTCAGATGGTTCCGTACAAGATCGCCAAGGCTGACAACGGCGACGCTTGGGTTGAAGTGAACGGCCAGAAAATGGCGCCGCCACAAATCTCGGCTGAAATTCTGAAGAAGATGAAGAAGACCGCCGAAGACTACCTCGGCGAGCCAGTGACTGAAGCGGTCATTACCGTTCCGGCCTACTTCAACGACAGCCAGCGTCAGGCGACCAAAGACGCCGGCCGCATCGCGGGTCTGGACGTAAAACGTATCATCAACGAACCAACCGCAGCCGCTCTGGCTTACGGTATGGACAAGGCCAAGGGCGATCACACCGTGATCGTTTATGACCTGGGTGGCGGTACTTTCGACGTCTCCGTGATCGAAATCGCTGAAGTTGACGGCGAGCACCAGTTCGAAGTGTTGGCCACCAACGGTGACACGTTCCTGGGCGGTGAAGACTTTGACATTCGTCTGATCGACTACCTCGTCGACGAATTCAAGAAAGAAAGCGGCATGAACCTCAAAGGTGACCCGCTGGCGATGCAGCGCCTGAAAGAAGCCGCTGAGAAAGCCAAGATCGAACTGTCCTCGAGCCAGTCGACCGACGTTAACCTGCCGTACATCACTGCAGATGCGACCGGTCCGAAGCACCTGAACGTGAAAATTTCGCGTGCCAAGCTCGAAGCACTGGTTGAAGACCTGGTTCAGCGCACCATCGAACCTTGCCGCATCGCCATGAAAGACGCTGGTCTGGACGTTGGCGCGATCAACGACGTGATTCTGGTCGGTGGTCAGACCCGTATGCCGCTGGTACAGAAGCTGGTAACCGATTTCTTCGGTAAAGAAGCACGTAAAGACGTGAACCCGGACGAAGCTGTTGCCATGGGTGCTGCGATTCAGGGCGCTGTTCTGGCCGGTGACGTGAAAGACGTTCTGCTGCTCGACGTCAGCCCGCTGACCCTAGGTATCGAAACCATGGGTGGCGTGATGACCGCGCTGATCGAGAAAAACACCACGATTCCTACCAAGAAATCGCAAGTGTTCTCGACTGCCGACGACAACCAGGGCGCTGTGACCATTCACGTGCTGCAGGGTGAGCGTAAGCAAGCCACTCAGAACAAGTCCTTGGGCAAGTTCGACCTGGCGGACATTCCACCTGCACCACGTGGCGTGCCACAGATCGAAGTAACCTTCGACATCGACGCCAACGGCATCCTGCACGTCGGCGCGAAAGACAAGGCTACCGGCAAGACTCAGTCGATCGTGATCAAGGCCAACTCCGGTCTGTCCGATGACGAAATTCAGCAAATGATTCGTGATGCTGAAGTCAACGCTGAAGAAGACCGCAAGTTCGAAGAATTGGCCGCTGCCCGTAACCAGGGTGATGCACTGGTTCACTCGACTCGCAAAATGGTTGCTGACGCGGGCGACAAAGTCACCGCCGAAGAGAAGACTGCGATCGAAGCGGCTGTGGTTGCTCTGGAAGCCGCTGTCAAAGGCGACGACAAGGCTGCTATCGAAGCGAAGGTTGAAGAGTTGTCGAAAGTCTCCGCTCCGGTTGCTCAGAAGATGTACGCCGAACAGGCTCAGCCAACTGATGGCGCAGCCCCGCAAGGCGAATCGGCTGAGAAGGCTGACGACGTTGTCGATGCAGAGTTCGAAGAAGTCAAAGACCACAAGTAAGTTGTTGGTCGGCCGGTTGACTGCCTTCGGGCAGTGACTGGTAGGATGTCGCCGCGCGGGAGCTAGCTCCCGCGTTGGCGTATCTGGAATACGCGAATTTTTACAGCATGCGACAACGTTCGGATGCTGGCGGTATGGCCGGGAATGCTCCTGCTTTTCGCGCCGCAAGTACCGCAGAATCAAAGACCAGGATCGTTGAATTGACGTGAGTTGGGTCCGGGCCTGTATTGGGGCTCAACGAGTTTGGCGATCCTCAGGAGGGGTTTGCCGGACGTCCTCAAGAGTGCAGAAGACTTATGGCAAAGCGTGACTATTACGAAGTGTTGGGTGTTGAGCGTGGCTCAAGCGATGCAGACCTGAAGAAGGCCTACCGTCGTCTGGCGATGAAGCATCACCCGGACCGTAATCCCGATGACAAAGCGTCGGAAGAACTGTTCAAAGAGGCCAACGAGGCCTACGAAGTACTGTCCGATTCCAGCAAGCGTGCGGCTTACGACCAGTACGGTCATGCCGGCGTCGACCCAAGCATGGGTGGCGGCGGTGCCGGTTTTGGCGGTCAGAACTTCTCTGACATCTTTGGCGATGTCTTCAGTGATTTCTTCGGTGGCGGTCGCGGCGGTGGTCGTGGCGGCGCTCAGCGTGGCAGTGATCTGCGCTACACTTTGGAGCTGAATCTGGAAGAAGCGGTGCGCGGCACGTCGGTGAATATCCGCGTTCCGACACTGGTCAACTGCAAGCCGTGCGACGGTTCGGGTGCCAAGAAAGGCTCCTCGCCATCGACGTGCCCGACCTGCGGCGGCATCGGTCAGGTGCGCATGCAGCAAGGCTTCTTCTCGGTGCAGCAAACCTGCCCGCGCTGCCATGGTCAAGGCAAGATCATTTCCGATCCGTGCGATTCCTGCCACGGTGACGGTCGCGTTGAAGAGTACAAAACCCTGTCGGTCAAAGTACCGGCCGGCGTCGACACCGGCGACCGCATTCGTCTGTCCGGCGAAGGCGAAGCGGGTACGCAGGGCGGCCCGACGGGCGACCTGTACGTGGTCATCAACGTCCGCGAGCACGACATCTTCCAGCGTGACGGCAAGCATCTGTTCTGCGAAGTGCCGATCAGCTTCGTCGACGCAGCATTGGGCGGCGAGCTGGAAATCCCGACCCTCGACGGTCGCGTCAAACTGAAAATCCCTGAAGGCACCCAGACCGGCAAGCAGTTCCGTGTGCGTGGCAAAGGCGTTGCGCCGGTGCGTGGCGGCGGTGCAGGCGATCTGATGTGCCGCGTTGCGGTCGAAACGCCGGTGAATCTGAACCGTCGTCAGCGCGAACTGCTGGAAGAATTCCGCAGCTCGCTGGCCGACGACAACAGCCATTCACCGAAAACCACCGGTTGGTTTGACGGTGTGAAGCGTTTCTTCGGCGATCTGTAAGGAGTCGGCATGCGACGTATAGCTGTGATGGGCGCTGCTGGGCGCATGGGTAAGATTCTGGTCGAAGCCGTGCAACAGCGCGCGCCGCTGACCGGTTTGACCGCTGCCGTGGTGCGTCCGGGCAGCACGTTGATCGGCGTCGATGCCGGTGAGCTGGCTTCGCTGGGTCGTATTGGCGTGCCGCTGTCCGCTCACATCGAAGCCGTGGCTGAAGAATTCGACGTACTGATCGACTTCACTCTGCCCGAAGTGATGCTGAAAAACCTGGCGTTCTGCCGCAAGGCAGGCAAAGCCATGGTTATCGGTACCACCGGGCTGGACGCGGCGCAGAAGCAATTGCTGGCCGATGCCGGGAAAGACATCCCGATCGTGTTTGCCGCCAACTTCAGCGTCGGGGTCAACCTGTCGCTGAAATTGCTTGAGATGACCGCGCGGGTGCTGGGCGATGAGGCTGACATCGAGATCATCGAAGCTCATCACCGGCACAAGATCGACGCGCCTTCGGGTACCGCGCTGCGCATGGGCGAAGTGATTGCCGATGCGCTGGATCGAGATCTGCAGAAGGTTGCGGTCTATGGGCGTGAAGGCCACACCGGCGCGCGTGAGCGTGAAACCATCGGTTTTGCCACAGTTCGCGGCGGTGATGTGGTCGGCGATCACACCGTGCTGTTTGCCTGTGAGGGCGAGCGTCTGGAAATCACCCACAAGGCTTCCAGCCGCATGACCTTCGCCAAGGGCGCGGTGCGTGCTGCGCTATGGCTCGATGGCCGTGAGCCGGGCCTGTATGACATGCAGGATGTGCTCGATCTGAAGTAATTCGATCGTGAAAAAAACAAGGCGCGTAAAGCGCCTTTGTTTTGTCTGAAGTTTCAATTTTTGAAAGGAATGCAACGGATGCAACCATTGGATCTGGCCGATGTGGCCAAGTACGTCGAAGACAATATCGGCACGTTTCACCAGAAGCGCCTCGACAGCCTGTCGCGGTTGAAGCTCAAGAGTGTGCTCAAGCGCAAGAATCCCTACATGTTCAAAGCCAAGGACATGCAGACGGCGGAGCAGATCGTTCGCGGGATTGTTGATGCGCACGTGTCCTCTAACGAGGAAACCCTGTTCGGCGATTGGCTGGAAGGGCTGGCGATCTTCATCAATGGCAAGACCTATGGAGGCTGGAAGTCAGCGGTCGCCGGTGTTGATCTGGAGTTTGATAAAGACGGGCGCCGTCATCTGGTCGCGATCAAGTCCGGGCCGAACTGGGGCAACAGCTCGCAGATCACCCAAATGCGCACCAACTTCAAAACGGCGCAGCGGACATTGCGTACCAGCCAGTCCGGCCTGAACATCGTTGCCGTCAACGGTTGCTGCTACGGGCGTGATAACAATCCGGACAAGGGCGACTACAGCAAACTCTGCGGGCAGCGTTTCTGGGAGTTTATCTCGGGCGACCCGGATCTGTTTGTCGAGCTGATCGGGCCGCTGGGCTTTAAGGCGCACGAGCGTAATGCCCAATTCCAGGACTCGTACACGCAACTGGTCAACCAGTTCACGGAAGAATTCACCAGTGAGTTTTGCAACGCTGAGGGTGCGATCCAGTGGGATCGTCTGGTACGCCTCAACTCTTCAAGCGATGAGTGAGGCGTGAGGCTTGAGGGAGCAGACGCTCCCTCGGCGGTGAATCAGGCCAGTTCCAGGTCGAATTGGAGCTTCTTCTTCTGCTGCTCGAACACTTGCAGCCAGTCGTTGTGCGACGTGGCCTGGTAGCGCGAGAAGCGGAAGTCCTGCGGCGGCGCCTGATCGGTGCCGCTGAGCAGGTCGCGAATCAACTTGCCGACCGCATGGCCGAGGCTGACCGGTACGGCGTTGCCGACCTGTTTGTATTGCTCGATCAGCGGGCCGGCCAGTTGCCAATCGTCCGGAAACTCCTGGATGCGTTTGTATTCCTGAATCGACAGCGGGCGATCCTCTTCCGGGTGCGCGAGGTCGGTGGCCGGCATGGCCGGGTGAGTGACCAGCGTCGGCGAGGGTTTTTCCCAATGCAGACGGCGCAGGAAACCGGTTTTGCCGCCGCCGGAGAAATACGACTTGCCGAGAGCTTCTTGCTGCAAGTCCGGAGTCAGGCTGCGCCAGTTCTGTCCGGCGGTGAGCATGCGGTAGTACTTGAGGCGTTTTTCCGGGAAGTTCAGGTGCGTGTGCTGATCCAGACCGACCAGTGCGCCGCGCAGCTTGTTCCAGACCGGCAAGCCATGGGAGCCGTCTTCGGAGTGGGTCGGCGTCAGGAATGGCGCTTCTTTGCCATCGCGGGAGCAGACAATGATGACCCGCTCGCGAATTTGCGGCGTGCCGAAATTCGCTGAGTTGTACAGGTTGAACGTGCAGGTGTAGCCGGCACGTCGCAGCACGCTGATGACGAAGTTAAGCGCGCCGCCCTTCATTTCGTCGAGGGACAGATCGGGGAATTCGCTGCCGCGCTGATTGTGCGGGCGATGATCCATCGGGCACGACAACAGCCCGCGCACGTTCTCGATCACGATGAAGCGAGGGCGAATTTCCAGCGCCAGATCGATGTACTTGAGGAAGGCGTTGCCGCGATCATCATTGAACGCCTTGCGCTTGCCGGCGGTGCTGAAGGCCTGGCAGGGCGGGCCGCCGACGATCAGGTCGACGTCTTCGGCGCGCACCTGTGCGGCTTCCAGCACTTGCTCGGCGGTGCAGTCATTGATGTCACCGAGCAGCGCGGTGTTGGGGCGATTCAGGGTGATGGTCTGGCGGCAATGCTTGTTCGATTCGCAGGCCAGGCGGATATCGAAACCAGCCTTTTCCAGGCCGAGATCGAGGCCCATGGCGCCGGAGAAAAAACTCAGAGCGATAGGTTTGCGCTCGCTCGACGACGTCTGCACGGCGTAAGCAGGGTGATCTTGTGCAATCATATGTGCGGTTCGGAGCCCGTAATTTTTTAAGCTGGCGTGGTCGATGATCCAGGTGTTACCGATCTTTTCGGACTGGAGGTCGCCGTTGCGGCAAAGGGTTCTGACCCGTTGCGTACTGACATTCAGCAGCGTGGCGGCGTCAGCGATGCTGATATGGGTACTCATTCAGGGTTTCTTGCTCGAAACTTGAGATGGGTACCTATTCTAGAGAGGGGTGAAGGGGTGTCAACCGTGCCATCACCGTGGTCGCGCGTCGCCATGCCTTTATAAGGCGAGTTTGTGTGTGTTTCGCCCTTCCGAAATCGAGGTCTTTCCTGTAAGCTACAGCTTTAGTGTGTCCACTAAAAGCGCGCAGAATAATTCAGTGAAGAAGCGGGGTGACGTGTCCATACGTCACTCCGCTTTTTTACAACCTGCGATTGCCCCTTCATGCTTTATTTACGGGAGGTCTTCTTGACTAAGCCAGCCATACTCGCCCTTGCTGATGGCAGCATTTTTCGCGGCGAAGCCATTGGAGCCGACGGTCAGACCGTTGGTGAGGTGGTGTTCAACACCGCAATGACCGGCTATCAGGAAATCCTTACCGATCCTTCCTACGCCCAACAAATCGTTACCCTGACTTACCCGCACATCGGCAACACCGGCACCACGCCGGAAGACGCCGAGTCCGACCGCGTCTGGTCCGCTGGCCTGGTCATTCGTGACCTGCCGCTGGTAGCGAGCAACTGGCGTAACACGATGTCCCTGTCCGATTACCTGAAAGCCAACAACGTTGTGGCAATCGCCGGTATCGACACCCGCCGCCTGACCCGCATCCTGCGTGAAAAAGGCGCACAGAACGGCTGCATCATGGCCGGCGACAACATCTCCGAAGAAGCTGCAATCGCTGCTGCGCAAGGCTTCCCGGGCCTGAAGGGCATGGATCTGGCGAAAGTCGTCAGCACCAAGAAGCAATACGAATGGCGCTCGACTGTCTGGGATCTGAAAACCGACAGCCACGCGACCATCGAAGCCTCCGAGCTGCCTTACCACGTGGTTGCCTACGACTACGGCGTCAAGGTCAACATCCTGCGCATGCTGGTCGAACGCGGCTGCCGCGTCACCGTCGTACCTGCCCAGACCCCAGCGGCCGATGTGCTGGCGCTGAAGCCGGACGGCGTGTTCCTGTCCAACGGCCCGGGTGATCCGGAGCCATGCGACTACGCGATCAAGGCGATCAAGGAAGTCCTGGAAACCGAAATTCCGGTATTCGGCATCTGCCTCGGTCACCAACTGCTGGCTCTGGCCTCCGGCGCCAAGACCCTGAAAATGGGCCATGGCCACCACGGTGCCAACCACCCGGTACAGGATCTGGACACTGGCGTTGTGATGATCACCAGCCAGAACCACGGTTTCGCGGTAGACGAAGAAACCCTGCCAGCCAACGTGCGTGCGATCCACAAATCGCTGTTCGACGGCACCCTGCAAGGCATCGAGCGCACCGACAAGAGCGCGTTCAGCTTCCAGGGTCACCCTGAAGCGAGCCCGGGCCCGAACGACGTCGCGCCACTGTTCGACCGCTTCATCAACGAGATGGCCAAGCGACGCTAAGCGTTCGCCTTGAGACTGTAGAGAGAAGCCCCTCGAGGGCGGCCCCGGCACCGGCGGCCCCCTCGGGACTTCAGAAATCGATCAAGACGGCTTGCCGACTGACCTGCGGATTTGAGTGACAAACCCATGCCAAAACGTACAGACATTAAAAGCATCCTGATTCTCGGCGCTGGCCCGATCGTTATCGGCCAGGCCTGCGAATTCGACTACTCCGGCGCCCAGGCCTGTAAAGCCCTGCGCGAAGAGGGCTACCGCGTCATCCTGGTGAACTCCAACCCGGCCACCATCATGACCGACCCGGACATGGCCGACGCGACTTACATCGAGCCGATCAAGTGGCAGACCGTTGCCAAGATCATCGAGAAAGAGCGTCCGGACGCTGTGTTGCCAACCATGGGCGGCCAGACTGCTCTGAACTGCGCCCTGGACCTGGAACGCGAAGGCATTCTGGAGAAGTTCGGCGTAGAAATGATCGGCGCCAACGCCGACACCATCGACAAGGCTGAAGACCGTTCGCGTTTCGACAAGGCGATGAAATCCATCGGCCTGGCGTGCCCGCGTTCCGGTATCGCCCACAGCATGGAAGAAGCCAACGCGGTTCTCGAAACCCTCGGCTTCCCGTGCATCATCCGTCCGTCCTTCACCATGGGCGGCACCGGTGGTGGCATCGCGTACAACCGTGAAGAGTTCGAAGAAATCTGCGCCCGCGGTCTCGACCTGTCGCCGACCAAAGAGCTGCTGATCGACGAATCGCTGATCGGCTGGAAAGAATATGAGATGGAAGTTGTCCGCGACAAAAAGGACAACTGCATCATCGTCTGCTCGATCGAAAACTTTGACCCGATGGGCGTGCACACCGGTGACTCGATCACCGTGGCTCCAGCACAAACCCTGACCGACAAGGAATACCAGATCCTGCGTAACGCCTCCCTGGCGGTACTGCGCGAGATCGGCGTCGAGACCGGCGGTTCCAACGTGCAATTCGGTATCTGCCCGGACACTGGCCGTATGGTCGTGATCGAAATGAACCCGCGCGTATCGCGTTCCTCGGCGCTGGCTTCGAAAGCCACCGGTTTCCCGATCGCCAAAGTCGCGGCCAAACTGGCTGTGGGCTACACCCTCGACGAACTGTCGAACGACATCACCGGCGGCAAAACCCCGGCGTCCTTCGAGCCGTCGATCGACTACGTCGTCACCAAGCTGCCGCGCTTCGCCTTCGAAAAATTCGCCAAGGCTGACGCGCGCCTGACCACTCAGATGAAGTCGGTCGGCGAAGTCATGGCCATCGGCCGTACCTTCCAGGAATCCCTGCAGAAAGCTCTGCGCGGTCTGGAAGTAGGCGTTTGCGGTCTGGACGAGAAGCTCGACCTGAGCAACCCGGAAAGCATGAGCGTGCTCAAGCGTGAACTGACCGTGCCGGGCGCCGAGCGCATCTGGTACGTGGCAGACGCTTTCCGCGCCGGCATGACCGTCGAAGAAATCTTCGCGATGAACATGATCGACCCTTGGTTCCTGGTACAGATCGAAGATCTGATCAAGGACGAAGAGAAGGTCAAGACCCTCGGTCTGTCCGCGATCGACCGCGACGTGATGTACAAGCTCAAGCGCAAAGGCTTCTCCGATCAGCGTCTGGCCAAGCTGCTGGGTGTGACCGAGAAGAACCTGCGGACTCACCGTCACAAGCTGGAAGTGTTCCCGGTCTACAAGCGCGTTGACACCTGCGCCGCCGAGTTCGCCACCGACACCGCTTATCTCTATTCGACTTACGAAGAAGAGTGCGAAGCCGCGCCGTCGGGTCGCGACAAGATCATGATTCTGGGTGGTGGCCCGAACCGTATCGGCCAAGGTATCGAGTTCGACTACTGCTGCGTTCACGCTGCCCTCGCACTGCGCGAAGACGGCTACGAAACCATCATGGTCAACTGCAACCCGGAAACTGTTTCCACTGACTACGACACCTCCGATCGTCTGTACTTCGAATCGGTAACCCTCGAAGACGTGCTGGAAATCTGCCGCGTCGAGAAGCCAAAAGGCGTGATCGTCCAGTACGGCGGCCAGACTCCGCTGAAACTGGCTCGCGCTCTGGAAGCCGCCGGCGTGCCAATCATCGGCACCAGCCCTGACGCGATCGACCGTGCCGAAGACCGTGAGCGTTTCCAGCAAATGGTTGAGCGCCTGAACCTGCGTCAGCCGCCAAACGCCACCGTGCGCAGCGAAGACGAAGCAATTCGTGCCGCCAGCAAGATCGGTTACCCGTTGGTCGTACGCCCATCCTATGTACTGGGTGGCCGCGCGATGGAAATCGTTTACGAAGAAGAAGAACTCAAGCGCTACCTGCGTGATGCGGTGAAAGTGTCCAACGACAGCCCGGTGCTGCTCGACCACTTCCTCAACTGCGCCATCGAAATGGACGTGGACGCGGTCTGCGACGGCAAAGACGTTGTCATCGGCGCAATCATGCAGCACATCGAACAGGCTGGCGTTCACTCCGGTGACTCGGCGTGCTCGCTGCCGCCGTACTCGCTGCCTGCGCACATCCAGGACGAGATGCGCGAACAGGTCAAGAAGATGGCCCTGGAGCTGGGCGTTGTCGGTCTGATGAACGTACAGTTGGCGCTGCAAGGCGAAGACATTTACGTCATCGAAGTCAACCCGCGTGCCTCCCGTACCGTGCCGTTCGTATCGAAGTGCATCGGTGTTTCCCTGGCCATGATCGCTGCCCGCGTGATGGCTGGTAAAACCCTGAAAGAAATCGGCTTCACCAAAGAAATCATCCCGAACTTCTACAGCGTGAAAGAGGCGGTCTTCCCGTTCGCCAAATTCCCTGGCGTTGACCCGATCCTCGGCCCAGAAATGAAGTCGACCGGTGAAGTGATGGGCGTCGGCGACACCTTCGGTGAAGCATTCGCCAAAGCCCAGATGGGCGCGAGCGAAGTGCTGCCGACCGGCGGTACTGCGTTCATCAGCGTACGTGACGACGACAAGCCATTGGTTGCAGGCGTGGCCCGTGATCTGATCAACTTGGGTTTCGAAGTGGTTGCCACTGCCGGTACTGCCAAGCTGATCGAAGCCGCAGGCCTGAAAGTGCGCCGTGTGAACAAGGTGACCGAGGGTCGTCCGCACGTGGTCGACATGATCAAGAATGACGAAGTCACGCTGATCATCAACACCACCGAAGGTCGTCAGTCGATCGCTGATTCGTACTCCATTCGTCGTAATGCCTTGCAGCACAAGATCTACTGCACCACTACCATTGCTGCTGGCGAAGCTATCTGTGAAGCGCTGAAGTTCGGTCCGGAAAAGACCGTGCGCCGCTTGCAAGATCTACACGCAGGATTGAAGGCATGAGCATAACCAAATACCCAATGACTGTTCAGGGCGCCAAAGCCCTGGAAGAAGAACACACTCACCTGACCAAGGTCGTCCGTCCGAAGCTCAGCCAGGACATCGGTACGGCTCGCGAGCTGGGTGACTTGAAGGAAAACGCTGAATACCATGCCGCGCGCGAACAGCAAGGCATGGTCGAGGCGCGGATTCGTGACATCGAAGGCCGGATTCAGAATCAGGTCATCATTGATGTCACGTCGATCCCGCACACTGGCAAAGTGATTTTCGGCACGACCGTGGAAATTGCCAACGTCGAGACGGATGAGCGCGTTACTTACCACATCGTGGGTGAGGACGAGGCTGACTTCAAACTCGGCAAGATTTCCGTCGGTTCGCCACTGGCCCGCGCCTTGATTGCTAAGGAAGAGGGTGATGTGGTGGCGGTTAAAACGCCTGGTGGCGTGATCGAGTACGAGATTGTCGAAGTCCGTCACATCTGAAAAAGGGCGCCCGCTGCACGCGGGCGCCATGCTTTGGCAGCTGACCCAGATGTTATGGGTCGGCGGTCTATGGCTTATTCATCTCGGTTTGCAGCCGGCACTGGGCAAAATTGGCCTGGCGCCGCTGCTGATCGATGAAGTAGCCGCTGCATTTGAAGTGCTGGTGGTGGGATTCGCTGCCGCTTGCGTGATATTTCAGGCTTTGGTGCTGGTTCAGGCCGAAGGCCTTGCCAGTCTATGGCGGGATTTTCGCGGGCAGGTGCTGCTGATGGCGTTGTACGCGTGCGCGATGTTTGTCGCGGTGCGTGTCGGCTGGCCGGAGGCGCAGCGCTGGCAGGAATTCAGTTTTCTGATTCTGGGCTTTTCCGGTTTGATACTGGTAATGCAACCGGTGCCGGGGTGGAGTGTCAGGGTGCGCGAAGCACACCCTTGACCCCTGTCATCACTTGAAGCGATGAACGTTCGACAGCTGCTTGTTGGCGCTGAAGTTCTTGCGATACACCAGTGCCATCTTGCCGATGACCTGTACCAGATCCGCTTTGCCGACCTTGCACAGCTCTGCGATTTGCGCCAGGCGCGCTTCGCGATCAAGGATGGTGAGCTTGATCTTGATCAGCTCGTGATCCGCCAATGCACGTTCAAATTCGGCTAACACACCTTCTGTCAAACCATTGTCGGCTACCGTCAAAACGGGTTTCAGATGGTGGCCAATGGATTTGTACTGTTTCTTCTGCTCTTGAGTGAGCGGCATAATCTGACCCTTTCGTCTGGATTCTGTAAAATGGCGGCCATTTTACCCGAGGGCTCGTGGATCCGCCCAATTAATCACGACCCTAATTATCGAGGTGCCCAATGGCGCGTTCCAAGACAAGCCTTGGTTGGCTGAAAAGACATGTTAATGACCCGTATGTGAAGCAGGCCCAGAAGGATGGCTACCGCTCGCGTGCGAGTTACAAGCTTCTGGAAGTCCAGGAGAAGTACAAGCTGATCCGTCCCGGCATGAGCGTTGTCGACCTGGGCGCAGCGCCTGGCGGCTGGTCGCAGGTCACCAGCCGGTTGATCGGCGGTCAGGGGCGTCTGATCGCCTCGGACATTCTGGAAATGGACAGCATTCCGGACGTGACTTTCATTCAAGGTGACTTCACCGAGGATGCAGTGCTCGCACAGATCCTTGAGGCGGTAGGTAATTCGCAGGTGGACCTTGTGATTTCCGATATGGCCCCCAATATGAGTGGTACGCCCGAAGTGGACATGCCCAAAGCCATGTTTCTTTGTGAACTGGCGCTAGACTTGGCGGAGCGAATCCTCAAGCCGGGCGGTAATTTTGTAATCAAGATTTTTCAGGGTGAAGGGTTCGATACCTACCTGAAGGATGCTCGCAAGAAGTTCGACAAGATCCAGATGATCAAGCCGGACTCTTCTCGAGGCACCTCCCGCGAGCAATACATGCTGGCTTGGGGCTACCGCGGGCGTAGTGAGTAAAACGGAGTTTTTTTGGCGGGGTGATAGGTTTTTCGTATTTCGCCCCGAGCGCATTAGCGAATATTGTGTAGAAAGTGTTTCACAAAGGGTTACAGACGGCGCCTGCCAGAGCCGTAGGTAATGTAGTAAGTTAGGCCGGTGAATATCATGCGAAGCGCGCGCCAGTAGCGGAGCTTGCTTCAGAGGGTAGTTAATTGAACGATATGGCAAAGAATCTGATCCTGTGGTTGATCATCGCGGCTGTCCTGGTGACAGTGATGAACAACTTCTCCAGCCCTAACGAGCCGCAGACCCTCAACTATTCCGACTTCATCCAGCAGGTCAAGGATGGCAAGGTCGAACGCGTAGCGGTTGATGGCTATGTGATTACCGGCAAACGCAACGATGGCGACAGCTTCAAGACCATTCGTCCGGCGATTCAGGACAATGGCCTGATCGGCGATCTGGTCGACAATCACGTTGTGGTTGAAGGCAAGCAGCCTGAGCAGCAAAGCATCTGGACCCAGCTTCTGGTGGCCAGCTTCCCGATCCTGGTGATCATCGCGGTGTTCATGTTCTTCATGCGCCAGATGCAGGGCGGTGCCGGCGGCAAGGGCGGGCCGATGAGCTTCGGCAAGAGCAAGGCGCGCCTGCTCTCCGAAGATCAGGTAAAAACCACGTTGGCTGACGTTGCCGGTTGCGACGAAGCCAAGGAAGAAGTGGGCGAGCTGGTTGAATTCCTCCGTGACCCGGGCAAGTTCCAGCGCCTGGGCGGTCGTATTCCTCGCGGTGTGCTGATGGTCGGTCCTCCGGGTACCGGTAAAACCTTGCTGGCCAAGGCGATTGCCGGCGAAGCCAAAGTGCCGTTCTTCACCATTTCCGGTTCTGACTTCGTCGAGATGTTCGTCGGTGTCGGTGCCAGCCGTGTGCGTGACATGTTCGAGCAGGCGAAGAAACACGCGCCTTGCATCATCTTCATCGACGAAATCGACGCCGTCGGCCGCCATCGTGGCGCCGGCATGGGTGGTGGTCACGATGAGCGTGAGCAGACTCTCAACCAGTTGCTGGTTGAGATGGACGGCTTCGAAATGAACGACGGCATCATTGTTATCGCTGCAACCAACCGTCCTGACGTACTCGACCCTGCGCTGCTGCGTCCGGGCCGTTTCGACCGTCAGGTTGTTGTCGGTCTGCCGGATATCCGTGGTCGCGAGCAGATCCTCAAAGTCCACATGCGCAAAGTGCCAATGGGTGACGACGTCGCTCCGGCCGTGATCGCACGTGGTACTCCGGGCTTCTCCGGTGCTGACCTGGCTAACCTGGTCAACGAAGCGTCGCTGTTCGCTGCACGTAGCGGCAAGCGCATCGTCGAGATGAAAGAATTCGAACTGGCCAAAGACAAGATCATGATGGGCGCCGAGCGCAAATCGATGGTCATGTCCGAGAAAGAAAAGCAGAACACTGCTTATCACGAAGCGGGCCACGCCATTGTGGGTCGCGTCGTGCCTGAGCATGATCCGGTCTACAAGGTGTCGATCATCCCGCGCGGTCGTGCACTGGGTGTGACCATGTTCCTGCCGGAAGAAGATCGCTACAGCCTGTCCAAGCGCGCACTGATCAGTCAGATCTGCTCGCTGTACGGCGGCCGTATTGCTGAAGAAATGACACTGGGCTTCGACGGTGTTACCACCGGTGCTTCCAACGACATCATGCGTGCCAGCCAGATTGCACGGAACATGGTGACGAAATGGGGCCTGTCGGAAAAACTCGGTCCGCTGATGTACGCCGAAGAAGAGGGCGAAGTGTTCCTCGGTCGCGGCGGTGGTGGTCAGGCTGCCAGCTTCTCTGGTGAGACTGCCAAGCTGATTGACTCCGAAGTGCGCAGCATCATTGATCAATGCTACGGCACGGCCAAGCAGATCCTCACGGACAACCGTGACAAGCTCGATGCCATGGCTGACGCTCTGATGAAGTACGAAACGATCGATGCTGAACAGATCGACGACATCATGGCCGGTCGCACACCTCGCGAACCTCGCGACTGGTCGGGTGGCACGGGTACACCGCCGCCTCCTCCGGTTGTTCAGGATGAGCGTCCGGAAACACCGATTGGCGGTCCGGCTGCTGACGTTTAAGGTTTGAAATGACTTTTGCACAGTCCCTGACCCGGTTGCCTTGCGGCAACCGGGTTCTTGATTTGGCCCATACGCATGTCATGGGCATTCTCAATGTCACTCCCGATTCTTTCTCCGACGGCGGCCGCTACAGCCAGCTCGACGCGGCCCTGCGCCACGCCGAAGCCATGGTCGCCGCTGGTGCAACTCTGATCGATGTGGGCGGCGAGTCGACTCGCCCCGGCGCGCGTGCGGTTTCGCCGCTTGAAGAGCTTGAACGCGTCGCGCCGATCGTCGAGCTGATCAATCGCGAGCTTGATGTAGTTATTTCGGTTGATACCTCGACGCCTGCCGTGATGCGCGAAACGGCGCGGCTCGGTGCTGGTCTGATTAACGATGTCCGTTCATTGCAGCGTGATGGTGCACTGGATGCAGCAGCGGCAACTGGTTTGCCGGTGTGCCTGATGCATATGCTGGGTGAGCCTGGCGATATGCAGGACAATCCGCATTATCAGGATGTCACTCGGGAAGTCGGTGAGTTTCTCGCTGAGCGCATGACGCAATGTGCGGCTGCCGGTATTCCTGCCGAGCGAATCATCCTCGACCCGGGGTTTGGCTTCGCCAAAACCCTGCAGCACAATCTAAGCTTGTTCAAGCACATGGAAGCCCTGCATGCGTTGGGCCGGCCGCTGCTGGTGGGCGTTTCTCGTAAAAGCATGATCGGGCAGGCGCTGAATCGTCCTGTCGGTGAGCGGCTGCACGGCGGTTTGGCACTGGCGGCACTGGCGTCGCTGAAAGGTGCGCGTATATTGCGTGTCCATGATGTGGCCGAAACGGTAGACGTGGTGCGGATGCTCGCGGCCGTGGAATCAGCTGAATAAGAATGATGGAGCACTTATGAGCAAGAAATATTTTGGTACTGACGGCATTCGTGGTCGAGTCGGTGAATACCCGATTACCCCTGACTTCATGCTCAAGCTTGGCTGGGCTGCCGGCATGGCGTTCCGCAAGATGGGTGCCTGCAAGGTGCTGGTCGGCAAGGACACGCGGATTTCCGGCTACATGTTCGAATCGGCGCTTGAAGCCGGCCTGACTTCGGCGGGTGCCGATGTGATGCTGCTGGGCCCGATGCCGACGCCGGCCATCGCTTATCTGTCACGTACGTTCCAGGCTGAAGCCGGCATTGTGATCAGTGCCTCGCACAATCCGCACGACGATAACGGTATCAAGTTTTTCTCCGGCAAAGGCACCAAGCTGCCAGATGAGCTGGAGCTGATGATTGAAGAGTTGCTCGACACACCGATGACGGTGGTTGAGTCGAGCAAGATCGGCAAGGTGTCGCGTATCAACGACGCATCCGGTCGTTACATCGAGTTCTGCAAAAGCAGTGTGCCGACCGGTACCAGCTTCTCCGGGCTGAAAATTGTTATCGACTGCGCCCACGGTGCGACCTACAAGGTAGCGCCTAGCGTGTTCCGCGAGCTGGGTGCTGAAGTGGTGGTGCTGTCGGCGCAACCTAATGGCTTGAACATCAACGACAACTGCGGCTCGACCCATATGGGCCAGTTGCAGGCGGCGGTGCTGGCTGAGCATGCTGATCTGGGTATTGCCTTCGATGGCGACGGTGATCGCGTGTTGATGGTCGATCACACCGGTGCCATCGTTGATGGTGACGAGTTGTTGTTCATCATCGCCCGTGACCTGCATGAACGCGGCAAACTGCAAGGCGGCGTGGTTGGTACGCTGATGAGCAACCTGGGTCTTGAGTTGGCGCTGGCGGAGCTTTCAATTCCGTTTATCCGTGCCAATGTCGGCGACCGCTATGTGATTGCTGAATTGCTCGAACGCAACTGGCTGGTCGGTGGTGAAAATTCCGGGCACATCGTTTGCTTCAATCACACCACGACCGGTGATGCGATCATCGCGGCGTTGCAGGTGCTGATGGCGCTCAAGACTCGTAACGAGGGTCTGGCGCAAAGCCGTCAGGCGCTGCGCAAGTGCCCTCAAGTGCTGATCAACGTGCGTTTTGGCGGCGGCGATAATCCGCTGGAGCATCCTGCTGTCAAGGAAGCCAGTGCGCGTGTGACCCAGGCAATGGCGGGTCGTGGTCGTGTGCTTTTGCGCAAGTCCGGGACAGAGCCTCTGGTGCGCGTCATGGTCGAAGGCGAGGACGAAACGCAGGTTCGAAGCTACGCCGAAGAACTGGCAAAACTGGTAACTGAAGTTTCTGCCTGATTCGGCTTGCAAGGCATGATTGTGTTGGGTAACATCTGCGCCCACTTTGACCGACGAGGTACAGCATGCGTCGCCCTATGGTAGCTGGTAACTGGAAGATGCACGGTACCCGCGCCAGCGTCGCTGAGCTGATCAACGGCCTTCGTCATCTGGCCTTGCCAAGCGGTGTTGATGTCGCGGTATTCCCGCCTTGCTTGTATATCAACCAAGTGGTTGATGGCTTGAAAGGTAAATCGATTTCGGTCGGTGCGCAGAATTCTGCGGTGGAATCCATGCAAGGTGCATTGACCGGTGAAATTGCACCGAGTCAGTTGGTGGATGCAGGTTGTTCCCTTGTGCTTGTCGGGCACTCCGAACGCCGCCAGATCATGGGCGAGCGAGACGGGATGCTGAATCGCAAGTTCGCAGCGGCACAGGCATGTGGCTTGATTCCGGTGTTGTGTGTAGGGGAAACCCTCGAGCAGCGCGAAGCCGGGAAAACTCTTGAGGTTGTCGGGCGTCAGCTGGGCAGCATCATCGAGGAGCTGGGTGTTGGTGCTTTTGCAAAAGCAGTCATTGCTTACGAGCCTGTCTGGGCCATTGGCACCGGACTGACTGCAACGCCGCAACAGGCGCAGGATGTGCATAAAGCCATTCGCGAGCAGTTGGCGGCAGAGAATTCTGAAGTCGCACGAGGTGTGCGGCTTCTATACGGCGGCAGCGTGAAGGCGGCCAATGCGGTCGAACTGTTCGGCATGCCGGATATCGATGGGGGGCTCATTGGTGGAGCTTCCCTGAATGCAGATGAGTTCGGTGCGATCTGTCGCGCCGCGGGAAACTGAAAAAATGCTGGAAACAGTCGTAGTCGTTTTTCATCTGCTGGGTGCATTGGGCGTAGTTGCTCTGGTTTTGCTGCAGCAGGGTAAGGGTGCGGACGCTGGCGCGTCTTTCGGAGCAGGTGCTTCAAATACTGTGTTCGGAAGCCAAGGTTCCTCTACCTTTCTTAGTAAGTTTACTGCTATACTTGCCGCCGGTTTCTTCATAACCAGCTTAGGGTTAGGTTACTTTGCTAAAGAGAAAGCTCATCAGCTGACTCAAGCAGGTTTGCCAAACCCGGCAGTGTTGGAAGTACCTAAGCAACAACAACCGGCTTCTGATGATGTCCCGGTGCTTCAAGAGCAAAAGTCGGCTACTCCAGCGACTGACGTACCTCCAGCTCAAGAGCAGAAGTAAGAAGGGTTTCAAACGTAGTTTTGCCGAGGTGGTGGAATTGGTAGACACGCAACCTTGAGGTGGTTGTGCCCATAGGGTGTAGGGGTTCGAGTCCCCTTCTCGGTACCAATTAGTCAGGAGAGCCCGCTGTTGCGGGCTTTCTTGCAGGTGGAAGGTTACATTGACCCTATAAGGGATCGGTCGTATACTTCCGCCCCAGCTTTGTCGCGGGGTGGAGCAGTCTGGTAGCTCGTCGGGCTCATAACCCGAAGGTCGTCGGTTCAAATCCGGCCCCCGCAACCAGTTTAAGGAGCCCCTTTTCAGGGGCTTTTTGTTAGCTGGACACTTTCAACGCCGCTGTTCGACGGCGTTTCAAGGATGGGCGTTTCGCCCATTTTTTTATTTTGCAAAGCATGCACATATCATGCACTAGGGGGTTCAGGTGTCGAGCAAGCTAGAAGAGTTGCAGGCCTTGCTGGCCCCGGTGGTCGTGGCCCTGGGCTATGAATGCTGGGGTATCGAGTTTTCGGCTCAGGGTCGTCACTCGATGTTGCGCGTTTATATCGATAAAGAGGGTGGCGTGCTGGTGGACGATTGCGCCATTGTCAGCCGTCAGATCAGTGGTGTGCTGGATGTTGAAGATCCAATCACCGTTGAATACACCCTTGAAGTTTCCTCGCCTGGCATGGAGCGCCCACTGTTCACTATTGAGCAGTTCGCCCAGTTTGTCGGTGAACAAGTGAAGATCAAGCTGCGCTCGCCTTTTGAAGGTCGACGCAACTTTCAGGGCCTTCTGCGCGGTGTAGAAGAACAGGATGTCGTGGTGCAGGTAGACGACCATGAATTCCTGTTGCCGATCGATATGATCGACAAGGCCAACATTATTCCCAGTTTTGACTGAGACGCGGATCCCGCGGATCCAATGGCTTGCGAAAGGCGAGGCGTACGATGAGCAAAGAAGTACTGCTGGTTGTTGAGTCGGTATCCAATGAAAAGGGCGTACCGGCAAGCGTAATTTTTGAAGCGCTGGAGCTGGCTTTGGCCACTGCTACCAAAAAGCGTTTTGAAGACGAAGTTGACCTGCGTGTGGAAATTAACCGCCACACCGGGGCATACGAAACTTTCCGTCGCTGGACGGTCGTCGAAGAGAATGATCTCGACGATCCGGCCATCGAAACCTGGCCGAGCAAGGTTGCTGAAACGCATCCGGGTGCCAACGTTGGCGACGTCGTCGAAGAAAAGATCGAATCCATCGAGTTCGGCCGCATTGCTGCACAGACTGCCAAGCAAGTCATCGTGCAGAAAGTGCGTGAAGCCGAGCGCGCTCAAGTGGTTGACGCTTATCGCGAGCGCCTGGGAGAAATCATCTCCGGCACCGTGAAGAAAGTCACCCGCGACAACGTGATCGTCGATCTGGGTAACAACGCTGAAGCGTTGCTGGCCCGTGAAGACATCATTTCTCGCGAAACCTTCCGTGTCGGCGTGCGTCTGCGTGCGCTGCTCAAGGAAATCCGCACCGAGAACCGCGGCCCGCAGCTGATCCTGTCGCGTACCGCGCCGGAAATGCTGATCGAGTTGTTCCGCATCGAAGTGCCGGAAATTGCTGAAGGCCTGATCGAAGTGATGGCAGCGTCCCGTGATCCGGGTTCGCGCGCCAAGATCGCCGTCCGCTCCAAGGACAAACGCATTGACCCACAAGGTGCTTGCATCGGTATGCGCGGTTCGCGCGTCCAGGCAGTGTCGGGTGAGTTGGGCGGTGAGCGTGTTGATATCGTTCTTTGGGACGACAACCCGGCTCAGTTCGTGATCAACGCCATGTCCCCGGCTGAGGTTGCGGCAATTATCGTTGACGAAGATGCCCACGCAATGGACATCGCCGTTGGCGCAGACAATCTGGCTCAGGCCATCGGTCGCGGTGGTCAGAACGTGCGTCTGGCTAGCCAGTTGACTGGCTGGACCCTGAACGTGATGACCGAATCGGACATCCAGGCTAAGCAGCAAGCAGAAACCGGCGACATCCTGCGCAACTTCATCGACGAGCTGGAAGTCGACGAAGACCTGGCACAGGTGCTGGTAGATGAAGGCTTCACCAGCCTGGAAGAGATTGCCTACGTACCGGTGGAAGAAATGCTCAACATCGACGGCTTTGACGAAGATACCGTCAACGAGCTTCGCGCTCGTGCCAAGGATCGTTTGTTGACCAAAGCCATCGCTACTGAGGAAAAGCTGGCAGACGCCCATCCGGCCGAAGACCTGCTCTCGCTTGAGGGTATGGACAAGGATTTGGCGATGGAACTGGCGGTGCGCGGCGTAATTACCCGCGAAGACCTGGCCGAGCAGTCTATTGACGACCTGCTCGACATCGACGGCATTGACGATGATCGTGCCGGCAAGTTGATCATGGCCGCCCGAGCCCACTGGTTCGAGTAATTAGGCGCGGCCTGAGGAGAGAAGTGCATGACGCAAGTCACGGTGAAACAACTGGCCGATGAGGTCAAAACACCGGTAGAGCGCCTGTTGCAGCAGATGCGTGAGGCAGGTCTGCCGCACACCGCCGCCGAAGAAAATGTGACTGACAGTGAGAAGCAGTCCCTGCTGACTCACTTGAAAAGCAGCCACAAGGCGAAAGTGGAAGAACCACGCAAGATCACGCTGCAGCGTAAAACCACCAGCACCCTGCGTGTTGCTGGCAGCAAAAGCATCAGCGTTGAAGTCCGCAAAAAGAAAGTTTTCGTACAGCGCAGCCCGGAAGAAATCGAAGCCGAGCGCAAGCGTGAACTGGATGAGCGTCGCGCAGTAGAAAATGCTGCCCGTCAGAAGGCTGAAGAAGAAGCCAAGCAACGCGCCGAAGTAGAAGCGCGTAATCAGCCTGCTGCTGCGCAGAACGCTAATAGCGCCCCTGCTGCTGCGCCGGTTGCCGCTGCCGAACCTGTACGCGAAAGCGCACCGGTCTCTGCCGCTGCTCCAGCGCCGTCTGCTGAAGTTCGTAACAAGCAGAACGAACAGCGCCGTCCGGACAAGCCACGTGCTGACGATAACAATCGTCGCAGCGGTGGCGGTGATGGCGAGCGCAAAAACGCTCCGCATCGCGCCTCGGTCAAAGAAAAAGCGCCGGCTCCACGTGTGGCGCCACGCACTACCGACGAAGAAAGCGATGGCTTCCGTCGTGGTGGTCGCGGCAAGGCCAAGCTGAAGAAGCGCAACGCTCACGGTTTCCAGAGCCCAACCGGCCCTGTCGTGCGTGATGTGCAGATCGGCGAGACCATCACGGTTGGCGATCTCGCCAATCAGATGTCGGTCAAGGCTGCTGAAATCATCAAGTTCATGTTCAAACTGGGTACTCCAGCGACCATCAACCAGGTGCTTGATCAGGAAACTGCTCAACTGGTAGCAGAAGAACTGGGCCACAAAGTGACCCTGGTCAGCGACACCGCCCTGGAAGATTCCCTGGCCGAGTCCCTGAAGTTTGAAGGTGAGTCGTTCTCCCGTGCACCAGTCGTGACCGTAATGGGCCACGTTGACCACGGTAAAACGTCCCTGCTCGACTACATCCGTCGTGCCAAGGTAGCTGCTGGCGAAGCCGGTGGTATCACCCAGCACATCGGTGCATACCACGTTGAAACCGAACGCGGCATGGTCACCTTCCTCGACACCCCGGGTCACGCCGCGTTTACCGCAATGCGTGCTCGTGGTGCCAAGGCGACTGACATCGTGATCCTGGTGGTTGCAGCGGACGACGGCGTGATGCCGCAGACCATTGAAGCTGTTCAGCACGCGGTAGCGGCTGGCGTTCCACTGGTTGTAGCGGTGAACAAAATCGACAAGCCGGGCGCCGATCTCGATCGCATCCGTAGCGAACTGTCGGTTCACGGCGTGACCTCCGAAGAGTGGGGCGGTGATACGCCGTTCGTACCGGTTTCGGCGAAAGTCGGTACTGGCGTGGACGAACTGCTCGAAGCTGTTCTGCTGCAAGCTGAAGTTCTCGAACTGAAAGCAACTCCATCGGCTCCTGGCCGTGGCGTTGTGGTTGAATCGCGTCTCGACAAAGGTCGTGGCCCGGTTGCAACCGTTCTGGTTCAAGACGGTACCCTGCGTCAAGGCGATATGGTGCTGGTCGGTTCGAACTATGGCCGCGTGCGCGCCATGCTCGACGAGAACGGCAAGCCAATCAAAGAAGCCGGTCCTTCCATCCCTGTCGAGATCCTCGGCCTGGACGGTACCCCGGACGCTGGCGACGAGATGAGCGTTGTTGCTGACGAGAAGAAAGCCCGTGAAGTGGCTCTGTTCCGTCAAGGCAAGTTCCGCGAAGTCAAACTGGCTCGCGCTCACGCCGGCAAGCTGGAAAACATCTTCGAAAACATGGGTCAGGCCGAGAAGAAGACGCTCAACATCGTCCTCAAATCCGACGTCCGTGGTTCGCTGGAAGCGTTGAACGGTGCCTTGAATGGCCTGGGCAACGACGAAGTACAAGTGCGCGTAGTAGGCGGCGGCGTGGGTGGTATCACCGAATCCGACGCTAACCTGGCACTGGCTTCCAACGCTGTACTGTTCGGCTTCAACGTGCGTGCCGATGCTGGCGCACGGAAGATCGTCGAGCAGGAAGGTCTGGATATGCGTTACTACAACGTGATCTACGACATCATCGAAGACGTCAAGAAAGCCCTGACCGGTATGCTCGGCAGCGATGTTCGCGAGAATATCCTGGGTATCGCCGAAGTGCGTGACGTGTTCCGTTCGCCGAAGTTTGGCGCGATCGCTGGTTGCATGGTGATCGAAGGTGTTGTGCACCGAAACCGTCCAATCCGCGTACTGCGTGAAGACATCGTTATCTTCGAAGGCGAGCTGGAATCTCTGCGCCGCTTCAAGGATGACGCTTCCGAAGTACGTGCCGGCATGGAATGCGGTATCGGCGTTAAGAGCTACAACGACGTTAAAGTCGGCGACAAGATCGAAGTCTTCGAGAAGGTTCAGGTTGCTCGCAGCCTCTAACTCGCGCACTTCAGGAGCCGTGATGGCCGGCCGCACCCAAGGGTGTGGCGCATCACAAGGACTCTAAACGCAACGCCCGGTCTGGCATTTGTCAGGCCGGGCGTTTGCCGCTTTCAGACCTTGCGGGTTTCACCGCAGGGCAGTAACAGGTAACAAAATCATGGCAAAAGAATACAGCCGTACCCAACGTATCGGCGATCAGATGCAGCGCGAGCTGGCCCAACTGATCCGTCGTGAAGTCAAAGATCCACGTGTGGGTCTGGTCACCATTACCGCCGTTGAAGTCAGCCGTGACGTCGGTCACGCGAAGATTTTCATCACCGTGATGGGGCAGGACAACGCTGAAGACATCGCGCAAAGCATCAAGGTGCTGAATGCCGCCGCAGGTTTCCTGCGCATGCAACTGGCCCGTGAAATGAAGCTGCGCAGCGTGCCGCAACTGCACTTCCACTACGACGAATCCGTCGTGCGTGGCGCGCATTTGTCAGCGCTGATCGAGCGTGCCGTTGCTGAAGACAATCAGCACCCGGTCGCTGCTGAACCTGAAGACACCAAGGAGTAATTCGGTGGCTCAGGTCAAACGTATCCGTCGTAACGTCAGCGGCATTATCCTGCTCGACAAGCCGTTGGGGTTCACCTCCAACGCCGCGTTGCAGAAGGTTCGCTGGTTGCTCAACGCCGAGAAGGCCGGTCACACCGGCAGCCTCGATCCGCTGGCCACCGGCGTCTTGCCGTTGTGCTTTGGCGAGGCGACCAAGTTCTCGCAATACCTGCTCGATTCCGACAAGGCCTATGAAACCCTGGCGCAGCTGGGCAAGACCACCACCACGGCCGATGCCGAGGGTGAGGTTTTGCAGGAGCGTCCGGTGACCGTTGGTCGCACCGATGTCGAAGCGGCATTGCCGAAATTTCGTGGGCAAATCAGTCAGATACCGCCGATGTACTCGGCGCTCAAGCGCGATGGCCAGCCGCTGTACAAGCTGGCGCGTGCAGGCGAAGTAGTGGAGCGCGAACCGCGTTCTGTTACTATTGCGCGCTTGGAATTACTGGCCTTCGAAGGCGATACTGCGCGTCTTGCGGTGGATTGCAGCAAGGGCACCTATATCCGCACCCTGGTGGAGGATATCGGTGAGCAACTCGGTTGTGGTGCGTACGTCGCTGAATTGCGCCGTACCCAGGCCGGGCCTTTCACCCTGGCGCAGACCGTGACCCTCGAAGAGCTGGAAGCGGTACATGCCGAAGGCGGCAACGAAGCGGTTGATCGCTTCCTGATGCCATCGGACAGCGGCTTGCAGGATTGGCCGCTGCTGCACTTCTCGGAAGCGAGCGCGTTCTACTGGCTCAACGGCCAGCCGGTACGTGCCCCGGATGCTCCGAAGTTCGGCATGGTGCGGGTACAGGATCACAATGGTCGCTTCATCGGTATCGGTGAAGTGAGCGAAGACGGGCGCATTGCGCCACGTCGACTGATTCGGTCGGAATGACCGAAACCGGTCTGTGTCAAAGCAGGCTGGCGAGGGTGGCTGTTAACAGGCACGGTCACTACTCATTTATAGATACAGGGATTTGTCCCTGGCCTGTTGAAGCTGTTTCTTTGAAACAGTTTCCTGATAAAAGGATTGCCTCATGGCTCTCGACGTTCAAGAAAAAGCTCAAATCGTTGCTGACTACCAGCAAGCTGTTGGTGACACTGGTTCGCCAGAAGTGCAAGTTGCACTCCTGACCCACAACATCAACAAGCTGCAAGGTCACTTCAAGGCCAACGGTAAAGATCACCACTCCCGTCGTGGTCTGATCCGCATGGTAAACCAGCGTCGCAAGCTGCTGGACTACCTGAAAGGCAAGGATCTGGGTCGTTATCAGACTCTGATCGGTCGCCTGGGTCTGCGTCGCTAATCAGCGATTGCGCTATGAGGTTGGTTGTCTGTCGGACGTCTGCGGTTTACCGCCGGCGGCTTGCAGGCTCCCAGCCTCAAGTTTTATCTGGATACACGTTTTACCCTGGACAGGCGTTGGGCCGATTCCCGACATTGCCCAAGAATTCGCAAGAAACCAGTTCCCCCAAGAGCCACAAAGAAGGTAGGACACCGTGAACCCGGTAATCAAAAAATTCCAGTTCGGTCAATCGACCGTTACCCTCGAGACTGGCCGTATCGCCCGTCAGGCCTCCGGCGCAGTATTGGTCACCGTTGACGACGACGTCAGCGTATTGGTGACTGTAGTCGGTGCAAAACAAGCCGATCCAGGCAAGGGCTTCTTCCCTCTGTCGGTTCACTACCAGGAAAAGACTTACGCTGCCGGTAAGATCCCTGGCGGTTTCTTCAAGCGTGAAGGCCGTCCTTCCGAAAAAGAAACCCTGACTTCCCGACTGATCGACCGTCCGATCCGTCCGCTGTTCCCAGAAGGCTTCATGAACGAAGTGCAGGTTGTCTGCACCGTCGTTTCCACCAGCAAGAAGACCGATCCGGACATCGCTGCGATGATCGGTACCTCGGCTGCCCTGGCCATTTCGGGTATTCCGTTCGACGGCCCGATCGGCGCCGCTCGCGTTGCTTTCCACGAAAGCACCGGCTACCTGCTGAACCCGACTTACGAGCAGCAAGCTGCTTCGAGCCTGGACATGGTCGTTGCCGGTACTTCGGACGCCGTGCTGATGGTTGAATCGGAAGCCAAAGAGCTGACCGAAGACCAGATGCTGGGCGCCGTACTGTTTGCTCACGACGAATTCCAAGTGGTGATCAACGCTGTTAAAGAACTGGCCGCTGAAGCTGCCAAGCCAACCTGGAACTGGGCTCCGGCTCCAGAAGCCACCGAACTGCTGGGCGCTATCCGTGCCGAGTTCGGCGAAGCGATCTCCCAGGCTTACACCATCACCATCAAGGCCGACCGTTACGCTCGCCTGGGTGAGCTGAAGGATCAGGTGGTTGCCAAGCTGTCCGGTGAAGAAGGCCAGCCTTCGTCCAGCGAAGTCAAAGCTGCTTTCGGCGAAATCGAATACCGCACCGTTCGCGAAAACATCGTAAACGGCAAGCCACGTATCGACGGTCGCGACACCAAAACCGTACGTCCGCTGAACATCGAAGTCGGCGTTCTGCCGAAGACTCACGGTTCGGCGCTGTTCACCCGTGGTGAAACTCAGGCTCTGGTAGTCGCGACTCTGGGTACTGCCCGTGACGCACAGCTGCTGGACACCCTGGAAGGCGAGAAAAAAGACCCGTTCATGCTGCACTACAACTTCCCTCCGTTCTCGGTAGGCGAGTGTGGTCGCATGGGTGGTGCTGGTCGTCGTGAAATCGGTCACGGCCGTCTGGCCCGTCGTTCGGTTTCGGCCATGCTGCCAGCCGCTGACGTGTTCCCGTACACCATCCGCGTGGTTTCGGAAATCACCGAATCCAACGGTTCGAGCTCGATGGCTTCCGTTTGCGGCGCTTCCCTGGCTCTGATGGACGCTGGTGTTCCGATGAAGGCGCCGGTTGCCGGTATCGCCATGGGTCTGGTTAAAGAAGGCGAGAAATTCGCCGTTCTGACCGACATCCTCGGTGACGAAGACCACCTGGGCGACATGGACTTCAAAGTAGCGGGTACCGCCAAAGGTGTTACCGCGCTGCAGATGGACATCAAGATCAAAGGCATCACCGAAGAAATCATGGAAATCGCTCTGGGCCAAGCCCTGGAAGCGCGCCTGAATATCCTCGGTCAGATGAACCAGATCATTGGCCAGTCGCGTACCGAACTGTCGGCCAACGCTCCGACCATGATCGCGATGAAAATCGACACCGACAAAATCCGTGACGTTATCGGTAAAGGTGGCGCGACCATCCGTGCGATCTGCGAAGAAACCAAGGCTTCGATCGATATCGAAGACGACGGTTCGATCAAGATCTTCGGCGAAACCAAGGAAGCTGCTGAAGCTGCACGTCAGCGCGTTCTGGGCATCACCGCTGAAGCCGAGATCGGCAAGATCTACGTGGGCAAGGTTGAGCGCATCGTCGACTTCGGCGCATTCGTCAACATCCTGCCGGGCAAGGACGGTCTGGTGCACATCTCGATGCTGAGCGACGCTCGCGTAGAGAAAGTGACCGACATCCTGAAAGAAGGCCAGGAAGTGGAAGTGCTGGTACTGGACGTGGACAACCGCGGCCGTATCAAGCTGTCCATCAAAGATGTGGCAGCAGCCAAGGCTTCGGGCGTTTAATCACCCCCAGGCCTTAGCGCAATAAAAATGCCCCACCGTGAAAACGGCGGGGCATTTTTTTTGTCTGGCATAAAGATCAAAAGATCGCAGCCTGCGGCAGCTCCTACACAGGCTGCGATCTTTGCTTTTGTGAAAACCGGTGCTAGGTTTAGCCCACCGCCCGTGTAGCTCAGCCGGTAGAGCAGCGCACTCGTAACGCGAAGGTCGCAGGTTCGATTCCTGTCTCGGGCACCACTTTCCTTCGAGGCCTCAACGGTTTTCGCGTCTGACTTCAATTGATTACGGCGTCAGCCATCTCGAAAATCTTGATCGAACCTACCTTGCTCAGATGTCCTTCGTCACGATAGATAGGAACGCGATCTATGATACTGACGCAGGATTTTTCGTCGCAGAGGGTGTCGGAGAGTTTGACGACTTTAGTGTTCAGATCTTTCTCGACGAACTCGTAGAACGCTCTAATGTTTTTAGTTTGTTTGTCGTAAGTCTCGCGAGATTTGTTGCAGTCAGTGTTTTCACCAAAGACAATTTTCTTGCTCAGGGTTCTTTCCATGCAGAGTAGATTTTGCGTGGTGATTCCCGGAGTCGAGGAAATGACCACGACGTTTTTCCCTGTGGATCTAACGGCCTCTACAGTGATTCGCATATTGCTTTTCAAAGAGTCGAGTCCGGTGTCGACAAGTTCGATTTTTCCATCGGCCTGTCTGATCGAATTTTTAGAACCAGGGTTTGCGTGTTGTGCAAATGACGCGGCAATTATGACCGTGTCTATTTCCTTGTGATCTTTCACGAATTGCAGAACCGAATCATTGAAATTGATGCAGTTCTCGGTTTTCTTGGGGTTTGGGTTTTTCGCGTTGTAGGGCGACACCCCCAGGAATGGCGGGCACGCGCTGAACGTAGCCTGACGCAAGTCGATGTGTTGAGCTGTCGCCAGGCCCGGAACCAAATGCATAGCATAAGAATCACCCCAAACAAGTGTTTTTGGTGAGGCGCTGGTTTTGCACTTGGCGTTGTCATTCAGGACAGGACTGTCGCAAGACCTGTCGAGGCCGGTGTTAGGAATACGATTTTCTACAAAATCAATTTCTGGTTTCGAAATGAAAATGATCGCGAAGTGAAGCCCAAGAACGGCCGTCGCTGTACAAGCGTAAGCTGCAAATGTTGGAAGGGGCCGCCTTCCAGCAGAGCGTAGAGGTGTTTCCACCCAATGATGGATGACGATGGCCAGTACGACGGATAACGCAACAACTCCGACTTTGATAACGATCGGTATTGGGCCTATGTAAGAGCTGTTGAGGAACACAATGATGGGCCAGTGAACCAGATAGAGCGGATAAGAAATATCACCTAACCGGGCAAGCGGCTTGAGTGCTACGAACTCGTTAAGCTTCGTACTTGAGGACAGGATGATGATAAGTGTTGCGGTGCAGACGATTAGCGCATCAAGCCCTGGATGTGGGAAGCCCGTGCTGACGAATTGAATTGCGATCAACGCCACTATTGATGGAATGAGCGCCGTCTTTGAGAGCGACCTGACTCTCTCGCTGTGGATGATCAATGCACCTGCCGAACCCAAAAGAAGTTCCCAGGCACGTGAAGGCAGTAAGTAGAAAGCCGCGCTGCGATCGTTCCCCAGAAGGTAAATACAGACTGCCAGGCTGATAACGATAAGCGTACCCAACATCGCCGGCCAGTAACGGCGCGGAGTAAAAATCAGGAAGAAGGGCAGAATCAAGTAGAACTGTTCTTCTACGGCAAGCGACCAAAGATGCAGTAGCGGCTTGAAGCTCGCCGCGACATCGAAGTAACCGGTCTGCCCCCAAAGCACGAAGTTTATGCTGAAGGTCAGCGCGCCGATGACTTGAGATTGAAGATCCGCGAGCTCAATTGAGTTTAGAAAGAAAACTGAGCCAATCGAGGTCAGTACGATGGTTGCCAAGGCAGAGGGGAGTAATCGACGAGCCCTCCTCAGGTAGAAATCAGAGAATGAAAAGTCATTGTTTTTTATTTTCCTGGCGATAATCCCGGTGATCAGAAATCCGGAAATCACGAAAAAGATGTCGACGCCAAGGTAACCATTTTTCAGGAATTGAATGCCGATATGGTCGAGGACAACCAAAGCAACGGCTAATCCTCTAAGCGCTTGAATGTCCTGCCTCATCAATGTCATTGCTGTTTCGCTGAAGTGTAAAAGTTTGAATTTTGACGTGAATGGCCATGCAGCTTTCCTTCCTGAAGAAGTTTCCATTCCGGCAAGATTGTCGAGAGGGCTTTGGCGAGCCCCTTTTGAAAAACGGCACACTATACAGACGTGAAGGCAAAATGGTATCGGATGGAGGGCTGGCCAAGCGTGGCTTGAGGTTGTGGACATTGCTCCCCTGCCTCAGACGCTATTGAATTTTACGGCTCGAAATCCGCCTTTATGTTCCGCAGGTCAACTTTTTGTGAGAGAGATGTAAAGACCCGTGTAATTCGTCATGCAAACGTCCTATATTCGGTGCCTGCATGAGCATCGCTTAGCAGTTTTCAGATGATCCCGAATGGTTCCGAAGGCCGGAAAAAACCGCGTCAGAGAGATCCTTGATGATCCAGATCCATCCTCCATTCTTACGATCAGCGAGAACGCCATGACCGAATTAACTCAAGAGCAACGTCAAGAACAAGCGCTGGAGAAATACAAACTCGACGCGCCCCAGCTGTTGGAAGAGATCAAGGACTTGAGTCCTGATGATCAGAAAGACCAGATTCAGTGGGCATTCGAAGACGAAGCCGAGGCCCAGGGCCTGCAGCCGTGGGAGCTGACGCTCAAGTACACGAGCACGCCGGAGGAGTTCGAGGCGCAGCGCCTCGTGCTGCACAAAGAGGCGGCTGAAGTGCTGGGTGTCGATTGGGAAGAGTACTGCGAGATGAATAATCTCGTCGTATAAGAGCAGCAGCGAGTCTCAAGCGGCAAGCTACAAGTCGGAGCAAAAGCGCTGTGGCTTGTAGCTTGTAGCTCGCAGCTTGCCGCTGCTGTTAAAGACTCAAGCGCATCGACAGGTCGACCGCTTTGACATCCTTGGTCATCGCGCCGATCGAGATGTAATCCACCCCGGTTTCGGCGATTGGCAGCAGCGTGCTTTCGTTGATGCCACCGCTGGCTTCCAGTTTCGCCTTGCCGCCGTTCAGGCGCACGGCTTCGCGCATGTCGTCCAGGCTCAGCTCATCGAGCATGATGATGTCGGCGCCGGCTTCCAGCGCTTCTTTCAACTCCTCCAGACTCTCCACTTCGATTTCCACCGGTTTGCCCGGTGCGATCTTGTGCGCGGCCGCGATGGCCTGCGGGATTCCGCCGCTGGCAGCGATGTGGTTTTCCTTGATCAGGAACGCGTCGTAGAGGCCGATGCGATGGTTGTGGCAGCCGCCGCAGGTGACTGCGTATTTCTGCGCCAGACGCAGGCCCGGCAGGGTCTTGCGGGTGTCGAGCAGCTTGACCTGAGTCTCGCCGACGAAATCCGCCAGGTACTGCGCCCGCGTCGCCACGCCGGACAGCAGTTGCAGGAAGTTCAGCGCACTGCGCTCGCCGGTCAGCAGCGAACGGGCCGGGCCTTCCAGATGAAAAAGCGGCTGATTGGGTTTTACCCGCTGACCATCGACTACTTGCCAATGCACCGCGACGCGTGGATCGAGCTGACGAAAAACCGTATCAACCCACGCGGTGCCGCAGATGACGGCTTCGTCACGGGTGATGATGGTGGCTTTGGCCAGACGTTCGGCCGGGATCAGTTGCGCGGTGATGTCGCCGCTGCCGACGTCTTCGAGCAACGCACGGCGCACGTTGGCTTCGATTTCGGCGGTCAAATCGGCGAGACGTAGATTCGGCATAACGGGCTCCACAAACAAAGTGATTCGATTATAGGGGCATGGCGCGAGCCAACCCAAGGCGTGAACGTGCGTGGTTGACTGCATCCGGTCGAATTTCTTTGAGCAAAGGCCGGCCGACGTGGTCAATGCAAGGGGCGAGGTATAGGGGAAACCCTGACGGCTATAACGGCGGTGACACCTTTTGCAAGATAATCCGCCTTGCATTTGACGTCATGGCTTTGACGATTTTGAGCGCGCCGCATCAAAACTGTGGGAGCGGGCTTGCTCGCGAAGAGGGCGTGTCAGCGACATTTCTTTTTCTGACCCACCGCTTTCGCGAGCAGGCTCGCTCCCACAAGGGGCTTGCGCAGAAAGTGACCGACGAATCACCGTTTCAGGAGGCTTGGATGCACAACGACGGGAAAGTAGTGCCTTTGCACAAGGCCACTACGGATCAGGCGAACCATTCGCCGCTCGCCCGCCTGCCTGTGATTCTGCTTCAGGTTCGCGACAAGGCTGCGCAGCAACTGCGCCACGGCTTGCAGGAGCTGTTCGATAACGCCGACGACACTCTCTTCGAAATGGCGGATCGCGCACGCAATGACGTCGAACAGAACATCTTTTTCGAAGCCATGCGCGACCTGCGCCTGAAGCGCAAAAACATCGAGCGTGGTTTCCTCGAACTGTTTTTCGAGGCTTTCGTCGGCCTCACTCAATACGACGCCTCACCCAACGCCTTGCCGCCCGCACTGATGTTCGACGAGTCGGCGCCACGCACCGACGACATGGAGCGCAGCGTGGCGATTGAGACCATGGTTGGCCGGGTGCTCAAGCGCGATGGCTTTGCGCTGGATCAATTGAGTGCGCGGCTCAGCGTTTTGCTCGGCAAACCTCTCGACGCACAGCACAACCCGCTCGCCCCGGCGATGCTCTGTGAGTACTTCTTGCAGGCCGGGCGCAACCTCGGCGTGGAGATCAAGGTCAAGCTGATCCTGCTCAAACTGTTCGAGCGCTATGTCCTCGCCGACACCGAGCAGTTGTATGCCGAAGCCAACCAACTGCTCAGCGTCACCGGCGTACTGCCCGAGCTGAAACCGGCGCCGGCGCGACGTGCGCTTGATCGCGCGATGGCCAACGTGCACAGCGAAGACAGCGACGAACCGCTGCCGGCCGACGAGGGTGTGCAAGAAGTCTTCGCCGCGTTGCAGGAACTGTTACTGCAAGTGCGCGGCAGCGTCGCGCCGACACTCGAGCCCAGCGCCGCTACGCAGCCGATCAGCACCCGCGACCTGCTGCGTCTGCTCTCGCACTTGCAACAATACGTGCCGGCACTCGCGGCGCAGGACGATTTCGATCTGCGCAATCAGCTTGAACAGTTGTTGACGCGGGTCAGCCTCAGAAGTGGCAAATCGCGGATTGTCGAGGGCGCGGACGAAGACGTGATCAACCTGATCGCCATGGTGTTCGAATGCATTCTGGATGACCGTAATGTGCCGGATTCGCTCAAAGCGCTGATCGCGCGTTTGCAGATTCCGATGCTCAAAGTGGCGGTGCTCGATAAGAGTTTCTTCAGCCGCAGCAGCCACCCGGCGCGGCGCCTGCTCAATGAAATCGCCGCTGCCGCAATGGGTTGGGGCGATAGCGACAGCGAAACTCGCGACAACCTGTACCTGCGTATCGAACAAGTGGTGCAGCGCCTGCTCACGGATTTTGTCGATGATCCGGCAATTTTTTCCGAGCTGTTGGCGGACTTCCTCGCGTTCACCAGTGACGAGCGCCGCCGCAGCGAATTGCTTGAACAGCGTTTGCGCGATGCCGAAGAGGGCCGGGCGAAAACCGAGCTGGCTAGGCGCCGGGTCGAACGGGCGTTGAATCAGGCGCTGTTGGGCAAAGTGTTGCCGCCGGCAGTGGTGACGTTTGTTGAGGATGCCTGGAGCAAAGTGCTGCTGCTGACCTGTCTCAAACATGGCGAAGCTTCCGCCCAATGGCGTGACGACGTGCAGACCATGGAGCAACTGGTCTGGAGCGTGCAGCGTCACAACGACGCGGAATCCGGTTTGCGCCTGTTGGCTTTGGTGCCCGGCCTGCTCAAATCGCTGCGAGATGGCCTGACTCGTGCGGCATTCGATCCATTTGCCACCAGCGAATTTTTCAGCGAACTCGAAACCCTGCACGTGAGGGTGCTCGAACCCGCCAGCGAGGCCGATCCGATGATCGAAGTTTCGCAGCAGATTGTTTTGCCTTCCGCCGATGAGGGCGCAATGGTGAAAAACTCTACGCATCTGCCGGACGATGCCGCTGGTCTGCGTCAGGTCGATCAATTGCGTCTGGGCAGTTGGGTGGCGTTTCAGGAAGACGAAGAACACAGCTTGCGCTGCAAACTCGCGGCAATCATCGACGCCACCGACAAATACGTTTTCGTCGACCGCACCGGCATGAAAGTCCTCGAGCGCAGTCGTGCCGCGCTGGCGGTGGAATTCCAGCGTGGCGCCGCGCGAACACTGGACGACACCTTGCTGTTCGACCGGGCACTGGAGTCGGTGCTGGGCAACCTGCGGCGACTCAATCGTTCCAAGTGATCGCGCGCCGGGTGCCGATCACGGCATACTGGACGCCAACACAGTCGGCGCTGAAGGAATCGTTATGCAGCTGGATCCCGCTAGCGGGTGGTGTCACGGGGTGCAGGTGTGCCCATCGCCCAATTTCAATGAACGCCCGGCGGGCGAAGTTTCCCTGTTGGTCATCCACAACATCAGCCTGCCACCGGCGCAATTCGCCACCGGCAAGGTGCAGGAATTTTTCCAGAACCGTCTGGATGTCACCGAACATCCCTACTTTGCAGGGATCGCCGACCTACGCGTCTCGGCGCATTTTCTGATTGAACGTGACGGCAAGGTCACCCAGTTTGTCTCCTGTCTGGAACGGGCGTGGCATGCGGGCGTGTCGATTTTTGACGGTCGCGAAACCTGTAACGATTTTTCCGTGGGCATCGAGCTCGAAGGCACCGATGATCTGCCCTTCACCGATGCGCAGTATCAAGCGCTGACCGTGCTCACCCGTCAGTTGCAAAGAGCATTTCCGGCCATCACCGGCGCCCGTATTTGCGGGCACAGCGACATCGCACCCGGGCGTAAGACCGATCCTGGCCCGGCATTCGACTGGGCGCGTTACCGCGCAGCCCTGGCACAAGAGGAAGGACAATGAGTTTTCTGGTGTTACTGCTGGCCGTCTGGATCGAGAAGTTTTCGGCCCTGCGCCATCGGGTTCAACGCGATGGCGGATGGATCCGCGAACTGAACAAACTCGAAAGCAGCGAGCGATTGGCGGGTAAACCGTGGCTGGTGCTGACCATTCTGGTGCTGTTTCCGGTCGCGCTGCTGGCGCTGTTGCTGGTGGTGCTGGAACCGGTGGCTTACGGTCTGTTGGCGTTGCCGGTGCATCTGCTGGTGGTGATTTACAGTCTGGGACGCGGCGATTTGCTCGGCGGTCTCGGGCCGTTCCGCGATGCCTGGCGCCGTGAAGATCTGCAAGCGGCGGCGCATGTCGCCAAACGCGATCTGAATATCTGCGCCGACAGTGGCGAAGAGCTGCTCGATCGGGTGCAGGGGCACTTGCTGTGGGAGGCCTATCAGAGCTTTTTCGCGGTGATCTTCTGGTACTTCGTGCTCGGCCCGGTGGCGGCGTTGGCGTATCGCTTGTTGGCGCTGGCTGAAGAACACGGCACGAACCCGGCGCTGGTCGAACGCGCCGCGCAATTGCGCCATGCTTTTGATTGGGTGCCGGTGCGACTGCTGGCGGCGAGTTTTGCCTTGGTCGGCAATTTCGTTGCGGTTGGCCGGGTGATGTTGCATGAGTTGCTGAACTGGAACATCAGCGCTGCGCAACTGATCAACAAGGTTGGCTTGGCAGCGGGGGAGATCCCGCCTGCTGCGGTCGGACCGGAAGGCATTACTACCCTCGACAGCCTGTGGGAACTGCTGCTGCGTGCGGCGGTGTTGTGGTATGCCGGGTTTGCGCTGTGGACTGTTCTGATCCACTAAAAAATCAAAGTGAAATTCATTGTGGCGAGGGGATTTATCCCCGATGGGCTGCGCAGCAGCCCCAAAACCATCCACCACGATTTTTCAGATACAACGCCTATTCAGCTATTGGGGCCGCTTCGCGCCCCATCGGGGATAAATCCCCTCACCACAATGGATTTGTGTTGTCCTTGCTTCGTTAACCTTAAGTTACAAAACCTCCCGCCGATTTGAGCTATACAGTGATGGCGCCGGATAGTGGCTATCTGCTGTCGTCCCGCGCCTGCCAATAAAAACAAGAAAAACCAAGGGAGACTTCCAGTGAAGAGCTTGCTCTATCCCGCCGTCTCGCTGATGAACCGTCTGAGCTTCGGCATGAAGTTCAGCTTGATCAGCGTGCTGTTCCTGGTGCCGATGCTGGTGACCAATTTCTATCTGGTGCGCGATTCCTATCGCGAATTCCAGGGCACCCGCGTCGAGCTGCAAAGCCTCGATCTGCTGGGCAGCAGCCTGACCCTGCGCCGGGATCTGGAAACCCTCAACAATCTGGTGCAGATCAACGTCACCCTTGGCCAGTCCGGCAAGGCGGGCAACATCGAATCGAAAATCACCGCCCTTGAACAAGCCGTACTGACGCGCTTGCAAGGTCTGACGGCGATGACCGACGATCCCGAGCAGATCAAGGCTTTCGATGGCAAGCGCGATGAAATGATTGCCGCGTTCAAAGCCCAGCAAGTGGAAAGCTCCCTGCAAAGCAAAAGTGCGCTGATCGGCAAACTACTCGCCAGTGCGCAGATTTTCAGCCAGATCATCACCAGCCAGGCCGGTTTGAGCCGCGACAATCAGGGCGATATTCGTCAGCTCAGCGAGCTGGTCACCCTGATCACCCCCGGCGTCACCCAGACCCTCGGCGAAGGCCGGGCGATCGGTTCGTACTCGCTGGCGCAGGGCTTTCTCAACAGTGCCTCCAGTACGCGGTTCGACGAACTGCTGGTGAAGATCGAAAAACTCCAGGGCGAGTACGGTTTGAAACTGCAGGACGCCCTCGCTTCCAGCAAAGCCGCGCGGGACGACCTCAGCGCCGAGGCCGACAACAGCAAGGCATCGCTGAAGCAAGCCAGCGAATTGTTCGAAGAACAGGTGGTGATGGCCGACACCCTCGATGCACCGTGGCAGGCGTTTTACGACCAGGTTACCGCGTTGATGGATAAAACCTACGCGCTCAACGAAGCTTCGCTGAAATTTCTCGACAGCCAACTGCAGCAACGTCTGGCGCATAACCGCACGCACATGATCTTGCAGGCGGTGGCGCTGTCGGTGGTGTTTGTGCTGATTTTCTATCTCTATGGCGGTTTCTACGCTTCGACCCGCACCACGCTCAAACGCCTCGGCGCGATGATGGACAAGGTTGCGGCGGGTGACATGACGGTCAACTTCAAAGCCAATAGCCGCGATGAGTTGGGTGAGTTGGGCGAAGTGTTTAACGGTACGGTGAAGAAGATTCACGACTTGATCGAACGAGTCGGCCAGACCGTCGGTGAGGTCGAGCGCCAAGCGGGGCAGGTTGAGAACGTTTCCGCGCAGAGCAATCAGGCAGTGGCGGGGCAACGCACGCAGATCGAGCAAGTGGCGACGGCGATGAACCAGATGTCGGCTACCTCGCTGGAAGTCGCGCGCAGTGCCGCAGCGGCCGTGAACAGCGCCCACAGCGTCAACAACGAGACCCTCAGCGGTCGCGGTCTGGTCGAGTCGCAACAGGGCAGCATTGCTGCGCTTGCAAGCGAGATTGATCAGTCGGTGCTGGTGATCAATCAGTTGGCGAGCGATAGCCAGTCGATCAGTCGCGTGTTGGAAGTGATCAAAAGCATCGCCGAGCAGACCAATTTGCTGGCGCTCAACGCCGCGATCGAAGCGGCGCGGGCTGGCGAGCAGGGTCGTGGTTTTGCGGTAGTGGCGGACGAAGTACGCACCTTGGCTAAACGCACACAGCAATCGACCGAAGAAATCGAGCAGATGATCGCCAAGTTGCATGGCGGTGTCGGCGCGGCGGTGAAGGCCATGGGCGTCAGCCATCAGATGGCCAATGGCACGGTCGGGCAGTCGGAAAAAGTACAGCAGGCCTTGGAAAACATACTCGGCGCTGTGGGCATGATCGTCGATCAGAACCAGCAGATTGCGGCGGCGGTGGAGCAGCAAACGGCGGTGGCCCATGACATTGACCAGAACATCGTCGAGATCAACCGCGCCGGCGAACGCACGGCGCAAGGCGCGCACCAGACCGAAGACGCCAGCCGCGCGCTGTCTGCCCAGGTCGTCGAGCTAAAACAACTGATCAGCGCCTTCCGCGTCTGAGCCGTATCTTAAAACCTTGTGCGAACCTTTGTGGCGAGGGGATTTATCCCCGCTGGGGCGCGAAGCGCCCCCAAAACCTGAAAAAGGGTTTTATCTGATAAAACGTGAACTACGGTTTTGGGGCCGCTTCGCAGCCCATCGGGGATAAATCCCCTCACCACAAAAGCCCGTTCCCACAGTAACCGCGTTACCAGCCAAACACTTCGCAGCTGTTGGCGGTGCTGGCGGCGGCGAGTTGTTGTGGGGTGATCTTCATCAGTTCGGCCAACGCTGCGCAAATCGCCGGCAAGTGCGCCGGTGTATTGCGGACACCTGGGAACATTGCCGGCGCCATGTCCGGTGAATCGGTTTCCAGTACGATCGATTCCAGCGGCAAGTCCGCCAATACCCGATGCATGCGCAACGCCTGCGGCCACGTCGGCGCGCCGCCCAGACCCAGTTTGAAACCGAGTTTGATGTACTCCCGCGCCTCTTCACGGCTACCGGCAAAGGCGTGGATGATCCCCGCGCGTTTGAGCTTGAAGCGCTTGAGCGTAGCGATCACCGCCGCGTGGCTGCGGCGCACATGGATCAGCGCCGGCAATTGAAAATCCGCCGCGAGTTGCAACTGTGCTTCAAACAGCGACTGTTGCCGCTCGCGATCCAGTGTTTCGATGAAGTAATCCAGACCAATCTCGCCGACCGCGCACAACTGTCGATGACCCTTTAATCGAGTCAGCCAATCACCGAGTGCCGTCAAATCTTCAGGACGATGTTGATCGAGATACACCGGGTGCAAGCCGAACGCCGCGTGCAAATCAGCATCGCTCTGCACCAGATCCCACACCCGTTGCCAGTTGCCCTCGTACACGCCTAACACCACCATCCGCCGCACCCCGAGGGCGCGGCTTTCGGCGAGCAAGGCCGGGCGATCGGCGTCGAAGTCGGGGAAGTCGAGGTGGGTGTGGCTGTCGATCAGCTCCACGGCTCAGTCCCGGTGAATACGCTGCTTGAAGGTACGCGCAATGGCCTGCACGCCAGGCTTGTATTCCGACTGCTCGACGGCTGCAAGCGCCAGTTCCAGCGCCTTGTCGGCGATCAACTGGTGCTGCTGGGCCATGGCGTTGACCGGCAACGGCAGGAAATCCAGCAACTGCGTGTCGCCAAAGGTGCCGAGGCGCAGCGGCCGCGATTTCAACGGGAAGTCATGCAGCGCATCGAACACGCCCTGCAACAGCACGTAGGAAGTTGTCACCAACGCATCGGGCAAATGCCCCAGACGTTGCAGGAGCTCTTCCATCAATTGCTTGCCACATTCGCGGCTGAAGGCTTCGGCGTGCTCCACCAGCACTTCGCCTTTGAAATCGGCCAAGGCTAGTTTGAAACCGGCGGCACGTTCTTGGCTGATGCTCAGCTCAGGCCGCGCGCCGAGCAGCACGATTTGTTTGAGCTGCGGCTCGAGCAGGCTTTGCGTCAGGTGCTGACTGGCCTCGCGGTCGTCACTGATCACCGAGCAGAAATGCTCCGGCTCCATGACCCGGTCGATGGCGATGATCGGCGTGCCCTTGGCCTGCAACTGCCGATAACTGTCATCACCGGCCGGCAGGCAACTGGCGACGATCAGCGCATCGCAACGACGCGCGCGGAACAGTTGCAGCAACTGGCGCTCGCTGTCCGGCGCATCGTCCGAGCTGGCGATCAGCAACTGATAACCGCGCGCCCGCGCGCCTTGCTCCAGCAGCTTGGCGATCCGCGCGTAACTGGGGTTTTCCAGATCCGGCAGGATAAAACCCAGCGTGCGCGTATGCCGACTGCGCAGCCCGGCCGCTTGAGGATTGGGTGTAAAGCCATGCAGATCGACCACCGCGCGCACACGTTCGACGGTAGCGGTACTGATGCGCTGCTGTTCGGCCTTGCCGTTGATGACGTAGCTGGCGGTGGTCACGGACACTCCGGCCAACCGCGCGATATCACTGAGTTTCAACCCGGGATTTCCTTGTTTTTTCGAGCTTGCCGCAACATTTTCGCCAATCCTACCCGATTAGGGCAGACGACTATTGTCGCAACGCATCCGACAAGTTGGACTTCAAGGATGGGACATTATCGAGTAACGTGCCGATCAATCTAGATTAAACGTTTCAGCAAGCGTATTTTCTACGTTTTAGACGCTTTTGGCCGGTTCTGCCGTGAAACCGCCAAAACTGCCGCTGAAAAGCGAAGCAATCCAGCGCCTAAGCTGTGACCATTCAAAACAATACCTGGCGCATCCAGCGTCAAAAAGGAGATTGCATGCTCGAGCTCACTATAGAGCAGATATCCATGGGCCAATCGGCTGTGGATAAACCCGCTGCCTTGCAACTGCTGGCCGATCATCTGGTGGCGGATGGTCTGGTCGCCGACGGTTACCTCGCCGGTTTGCAGGCCCGGGAAGCGCAGGGCTCGACCTTTCTCGGTCAAGGTATTGCCATCCCCCACGGCACCCCGGAAACCCGCGATCAGGTGTTCGCCACTGGCGTGCGCCTGATGCAATTCCCTGATGGTGTGGATTGGGGCGATGGCCAGATCGTTTATCTGGCGATCGGCATCGCGGCCAAATCCGACGAACATTTACGTCTGCTGCAATTGCTGACCCGCGCCCTCGGCGAGACCGATCTGGGCCAGGCCCTTCGTCGCGCCAGTTCGCCTGGAGCGCTGCTGAAACTGCTGCAAGGCGCGCCGCAGGAACTGGCGCTGGATGCACAGATGATCGGCCTCGGCGTGTCGGCTGACGATTTCGAAGAACTGGTCTGGCGCGGCGCGCGTTTGCTGCGTCAGGCCGATTGTGTGAGCAACGGTTTTTCGGCGGTGCTGCAACAAGTCGAAGCGCTGCCGCTGGGCGACGGTCTGTGGTGGTTGCACAGCGAGCAAACGGTGAAGCGTCCGGGCCTGGCGTTCGTCACGCCGGACAAACCAATGCGCTACCTCGGCCAGCCGCTCAGTGGTTTGTTCTGTCTGGCCAGCCTTGGCGAAGCGCACCAGGCGCTGCTCGAACGTCTGTGTGCGTTGCTGATCGAAGGTCGCGGCCATGAATTGGGCCGCGCCACCAGCAGCCGTAAAGTCCTCGAAGTGCTCGGCGGTGAACTGCCCGCCGACTGGCCGAGCGCACGCATTGCGCTGGCCAACGCCCACGGCTTGCACGCGCGCCCGGCGAAGATCCTCGCGCAACTGGCGAAGCGTTTTGATGGCGAAATTCGTGTGCGCATCGTCGACGGTCAGGACAGCGCCGTGTCGGTGAAGAGTTTGAGCAAACTGCTCAGCCTCGGCGCCCGCCGTGGTCAGGTGTTGGAGCTGATCGCCGAACCGAGCATCGCTGCCGACGCCTTGCCGGCATTGCTCGCCGCTATCGAGGAAGGCCTCGGCGAAGAAGTCGAGCCGCTGCCCGCCATCAGTGAGCAGCGCGAAGTCTTTGCCGACATCGCCGAAGTGGTGATTGCCCCGGCGTCCGGCACTCAGTTGCAAGCCATACCCGCCGCGCCCGGCATTGCCATCGGCCCGGCGCATATTCAAGTGCAGCAAACCATCGATTACCCGATGCGTGGCGAGTCCGCCGCGATCGAACGCGAGCGCCTCAAACAAGCGCTCAGCGATGTGCGCAACGACATTCAAGGCCTGATCGAACGCAGCAAGGCCAAAGCCATCCGCGAGATCTTCATCACCCATCAGGAGATGCTCGACGACCCGGAACTCACCGACGAAGTCGACACCCGCCTCAAGCAAGGCGAAAGCGCCGAAGCGGCGTGGATGGCGGTGATCGAAGCGGCGGCCAAACAACAGGAATCGCTGCAAGACGCGTTGCTCGCCGAGCGTGCGGCGGATCTGCGTGACATCGGCCGCCGCGTGCTGGCGCAACTGTGTGGCGTGCAAACCCCGAGCGAGCCTGAGCAACCGTACATTCTGGTGATGGACGAGGTCGGCCCGTCCGACGTCGCGCGGCTGGATCCGGCGCGTGTGGCGGGGATTCTCACCGCACGCGGCGGCGCCACGGCGCACAGTGCGATCGTCGCGCGGGCCCTCGGGATTCCGGCGCTGGTCGGCGCTGGCGCAGCAGTGTTGTTGCTGGCGCCGGGCACACCGTTGCTGCTCGATGGCCAACGCGGTCGCCTGCACGTCGACGCCGATGCCGCGACCCTGCAACGCGCTGCCGAAGAACGCGACACCCGCGAACAACGCCTGAAGATTGCCGCCGAACAACGCCATCAACCGGCACATACTACCGACGGTCATGCGGTCGAAGTGTTCGCCAACATCGGCGAAAGCGCCGGCGTGATCAGCGCGGTGGCGCAGGGCGCCGAAGGCATCGGTCTGCTGCGTACCGAATTGATTTTCATGGCCCATCCGCAAGCGCCGGACGAGGCGACGCAAGAAGCCGAATACCGCCGCGTGCTTGATGGTCTCGCCGGTCGCCCGTTGGTGGTGCGCACGCTGGATGTCGGCGGCGACAAACCGCTGCCGTATTGGCCGATCGCCAAGGAAGAAAACCCGTTCCTCGGCGTGCGCGGCATTCGCCTGACCTTGCAACGTCCGCAGATCATGGAAGCGCAATTGCGCGCCTTGCTGCGTTCGGCGGACAACCGTCCGCTGCGGATCATGTTCCCGATGGTCGGCAGCGTTGAAGAATGGCGTCAGGCCCGCGACATGACCGAACGTCTGCGCCTGGAAATCCCGGTCGCCGATCTGCAACTGGGGATCATGATCGAAGTACCGTCCGCTGCCTTGCTCGCGCCGGTGCTGGCCAAGGAAGTCGACTTCTTCAGCGTCGGCACCAACGACCTCACGCAATACACCCTGGCCATCGACCGTGGTCACCCGACGCTGTCGGCGCAGGCGGACGGCCTGCACCCGGCAGTGCTGCAATTGATCGACATCACCGTGCGCGCGGCCCATGCCCATGGCAAGTGGGTTGGCGTCTGCGGCGAACTGGCGGCGGATCCGCTGGCGGTGCCGGTGCTGGTTGGCCTCGGTGTCGATGAACTCAGCGTGTCCGGGCGCAGCATCGCCGAAGTCAAGGCGCGCATCCGTGAACTCAGCCTGACGCAGGCGCAAACCCTTGCTCAACAGGCCCTGGCCGTGGGCAGCGCCAACGAAGTGCGCGCATTAGTGGAGGCCCTGTAATGGCCAAGATTCTTACCCTGACCCTCAACCCGGCGCTCGACCTTACCGTCGAACTGCCACGGCTGGACGCCGGTCAGGTCAACCGCAGCGACGAGATGCACACCCATGCCGCCGGCAAAGGCGTGAACGTCGCGCAGGTGCTCGCCGACCTCGGTCATCAACTGACGGTCAGTGGCTTTCTCGGCGAAGACAATCTGCAAGCGTTCGAAACCCTGTTCGCCAAGCGTGGTTTTGTCGACGCATTTATCCGCGTGCCGGGTGAGACGCGCAGCAACATCAAAGTCGCTGAACAGGACGGCCGCATCACCGACATCAACGGCCCGGGGCCGGTGGTCGATGCTGCCGCGCAGCAGGCGTTGCTTGATCGTTTGGGGCAGATTGCACCGGGTCATGACGCGGTGGTGGTCGCCGGCAGTTTGCCGCGTGGCGTCACGGCGCAGTGGTTGCGTGAGCTGATCGAACGGCTCAATCAGCTCGGCTTGAAAGTCGCCCTCGACTCCAGCGGCGAAGCGTTGCGCGCAGCGTTGAAAGCCAGTCCATGGCTGATCAAGCCGAACACTGAAGAACTCGCCGATGCGCTCGGTTGCGAGGTGGTTTCGCACACGGCGGAAGCGCAGGCAGCGGCGCGTTTGCATGCGCAAGGCATCGAGCACGTGGTGATCTCCCACGGTGCTGACGGCGTGAACTGGTTCAGCGTCGGTTCGGCACTGCACGCCACGCCGCCGAAAGTCAGCGTCGCCAGCACGGTCGGTGCCGGTGATTCATTGCTGGCCGGCATGCTCCACGGTTTGCTCAGCGCCGACACGCCTGAACAAACCCTGCGCACGGCCACTGCGATTGCGGCGATGGCGGTGACCCAGATCGGTTTCGGCATCCACGACCGTGCGCAACTGGCGCAGCTCGAACAGGGCGTGCGCGTGCGCCCCCTGACAGAACAATAAGAGGGTTTGTCATGAAATTAGCCATTGTTACGGCTTGCCCGAACGGCATGGTCACCAGTGTGCTGTGTGCGCGTTTGCTTGATGCGGCGGCGCAGCGTCAGGGCTGGAGCACCAGCGTTGAAGTGGTCGATGCGGCGCACCCGGAACGCGAATTGTCGGCGGCGACGATTGCTGCGGCGGAGTGGGTTTTGTTGGTCGCCACGGGTGCGGTCGACATGACGCGTTTTGTCGGCAAGCGGGTTTTCCAGATTGCTCCGGCGCAGGCGTTGCAGGACGTTGAAGCGGTGCTGCGTCGTGGTGCTGAAGAGGCTGAGGTTTACGTTGCCAGCGAGGCTGAACCGGTTGCTGATGCGTCGCGTGTGCCACGCATCGTCGCCATCACCGCGTGCCCGACTGGTGTCGCCCATACCTTCATGGCCGCCGAAGCGTTGCAGCAAACTGCCAAGCGTTTGGGCTATGAGCTGCAAGTCGAAACCCAAGGCTCAGTGGGCGCAAAAACCCCGTTGAGCGCAGCGGCGATTGCTGAGGCAGACGTGGTGTTGCTGGCGGCGGACATCGAAGTCGCCACCGAGCGTTTCGCTGGTAAGAAAATCTATCGTTGCGGCACCGGCATCGCGTTGAAGCAGTCCGAAGCCACGCTGAAAAAAGCCTTGGCCGAAGGTGCTGTGGAAAGCGCGGCGAGTGACGGCAAAGCACCGGCCAGGCAAGAGAAAACCGGCGTCTATAAACACCTGCTGACCGGCGTGTCGTTCATGCTGCCGATGGTCGTGGCCGGCGGTTTGATGATTGCGCTGTCGTTCGTGTTCGGCATCACCGCGTTCAAGGAAGAAGGCACGCTGGCAGCGGCGCTGATGCAGATCGGCGGCGAGACCGCGTTCAAACTGATGGTGCCGCTGCTGGCGGGTTACATCGCTTATTCGATTGCTGACCGTCCGGGCCTGGCGCCGGGGATGATTGGCGGCTTGCTCGCGAGTACGTTGGGCGCCGGGTTTATCGGTGGCATCGTCGCCGGTTTTATCGCCGGTTATGCGGCGAAGGCGATCAGCCGTTATGTCGCGTTGCCGCAGAGTCTTGAAGCGCTGAAACCGATTCTGATCATTCCGTTGTTCGCTAGTTTGTTTACCGGGCTGGTGATGATTTACGTGGTCGGCAAACCGGTCGCCGGGATGCTGTTGGCGCTGACGAGTTTTCTCGACAGCATGGGCACCACCAACGCGATCCTGCTCGGCGTGGTGCTTGGCGGCATGATGTGCGTCGACCTCGGCGGGCCGATCAACAAAGCCGCGTACGCGTTCTCGGTGGGGCTGCTGGCGTCGCAGAGTTATGCACCGATGGCGGCAACGATGGCAGCGGGGATGGTGCCACCGATCGGGCTCGGAATCGCCACGTTTATTGCGCGGCGCAAGTTTGCTCAGACCGAACGCGAGGCGGGTAAAGCGGCGCTGGTATTGGGGTTGTGCTTTATCTCTGAAGGGGCGATTCCGTTTGCCGCGAAAGACCCGTTGCGAGTGATTCCGGCGAGTATTGCCGGTGGTGCGTTGACCGGTGCGTTGTCGATGTATTTCGGCTGCAAGTTGATGGCGCCGCACGGTGGCTTGTTTGTGTTGGCGATTCCGAATGCGATCAACCATGCGTTGTTGTATCTGCTGGCGATTGTCGCGGGGAGCCTGTTGACCGCCGTCGTCTACGCCACAGTCAAACGCCCCGAAGCCGTCGAACTGGCCCTCGAACCCGCCAAGGCTTAACCGACACCACAAAACCTTTGTAGGAGCTGAGCTTGCTCGCGAAAGCGGTCTGGCATTCACCGAAGATGTCGACTGACATGGCCTCTTCGCGAGCAAGCTCGGCTCCTACAAGGGCGGGTGTCATGTCTGTTTCATGTGGGCGTGCTTAAGTTTTCCTTTTTCCAGGGAGAACCCCATGAGCGATTTCAATCTCGGTCGCCGGCGTGTCATGCAAGGGATCGGCGCCGGGCTGTTGCTGCCGGGGCTGGCGCCGGCGGTGATTGCTTCGGTCAAGGATCGTCCGCAGTTGACCGATGGCGTGCAGTCCGGTGACCTGCTCGGCGATCGCGCGATGATCTGGAGTCGCAGCGATCGCCCCGCGCGCATGGTGGTCGAGTGGGACACCCGCAGCCTGTTCGGTAACCCGCGTAAATTCATCTCGCCACTGGCCGACGCGCGCACTGATTTCACCGCCCGCGTCGAGCTCACCGGGCTGCCTGCCAATCAGGCGATTTTCTATCGCGTGTATTTCGAAGACGCCCAGACCGGCGTCGCCAGCGAGCCGTGGTTCGGCCATTTGCGCAGTGTGCCGACGGCCAGACGCGATATCCGTTTTGTCTGGAGCGGCGACACTGTCGGCCAAGGCTTCGGCATCAACCCGGACATCGGCGGCATGCGCATCTACGAAGCCATGCGCCTGCGCCTGCCGGACTTCTTTATCCACAGCGGCGACACCATCTACGCCGACGGCCCGGTGCCCGTGCAGCTCACCACCGAAGGCGGGCGTATCTGGCGCAATCTCACCACAGAAGCCAAGAGCAAAGTCGCGCAAACCCTCGACGATTATCGCGGCAACTATCGCTACAACCTGATGGACGAAAACATCCGCCGCTTCAACGCCGAAGTGCCGCAGATCTGGCAGTGGGACGACCATGAAGTGGTCAACAACTGGTCGCCGGGCAAGCAACTGGATGAGCGTTATCAGGAAAAAGATATCCACACCTTGGTGGGGCGCGCGCGGCAGGCGTGGCTGGAAAATGCGCCGATGCGTTTGCAGACTGCCGACGGTGGCGGGCGGATCTATCGCAAGCTCAGTTACGGGCCGATGCTCGATGTGTTTGTGCTGGATATGCGCAGTTATCGCGGGGCGAATGACGACAATCTTGGCGCGGAAAAACCGTTTCTCGGGCGAGAACAACTGGACTGGCTCAAGCGTGAATTGAAGGCGTCGAACGCACAGTGGAAAGTCATTGCTGCGGACATGCCGATCGGTCTTGGCGTGCCGGACGGTGAAGTCAGTCCGGGTGTTGGGCGCTGGGAAGCGGTGGCCAATGGCGACCCGGGCCCGGCGCAGGGGCGCGAGCTGGAAATCGCCGAATTGCTCGGCTTTTTGCGCGCGCAGCAGGTGCGCAACTTCGTCTTTTTGACGGCGGACGTGCATTACTGCGCGGCGCATCACTATCACCCGGATCGGGCGGTGTTTCAGGATTTCGAGCCGTTCTGGGAGTTTGTTGCTGGGCCGTTGAATGCCGGGAGTTTCGGGCCGAATCCGCTGGATAAAACCTTTGGGCCGCAGGTGGTGTTCGAGAAGGCCCCGGCGGTGCAGAACACCTCGCCGTTTGCCGGCTTTCAGTTTTTTGGTGAGGTGAATATTGAAGGGCAGAGCGGGGAGATGAGTGTGGTGTTGCGGGATCTGGATGGGGTGGCGGTTTTCGAGCAAAAACTACAACCTGTTTGACCACCGCAACCTTGTAGGAGCCGAGCTTGCTCGCGAAAGCGGTAGATCATTTGACATCATCGTTGAATGTCAGACCGTCTTCGCGAGCAAGCTCGGCTCCTACAAAGGCAACGGGTTTTCAGTAAACGTCGCGCCGGTAGCGGCCCTGTTCGATCAGGCGCTCGACTTCAGCGCTGCCGAGAATGTCCTTGAGTACCTGATCCACGCCTGTGGCCATGCCCTGAAGGCTGCCGCAGATGTAGATGACAGCCCCATCCGCCAGCCACTTCTTCAACTCACCCGCCGATTCACGCAAGCGATCCTGCACATAAACCTTCTCCGCCTGATCCCGCGAAAACGCCAGATCCAGCCGTTCCAGATCGCCATTGATCAACCACTCTTCCAGCTCCGCACGGCAGAGGAAATCGTGTTCACGGTTACGCTCGCCAAACAGCAACCACTGGCGCTGCTGACCGTCGGCAACCCGTGCCTTGAGCAAACTGCGCAGCCCGGCCAGACCGGTGCCGTTGCCCAGTAGAATCATCGGCACCGGCTCGTTCGGCAGGTGGAACCCGCTGTTGCGACGCACGCGCAGGCTGATGCTGCCACCGACCGGCGCATGCTCGGTCAACCAGCCGGAACCAATGCCCAGCGTGCCATCGGCGTGTTGTTCCTGACGCACGATCAGCTCCAGCACACCGTCGGCGGCAATCGAGGCGATCGAGTATTCGCGCATGGCCAGCGGCACCATCGCATCGACCAGCGACTGCGCATGCAAACCGACCAGATGCGCGCGATGCTCAGGCAACTGGCGCGAAGCCAGTGCGACTTCCAACGGCTCGTCGAGGCCATTGATTTTCACCATGGTCTCGCCACGAATACCGAGGCCGTCGAGAAAATGTTCGATGACCCACGGGCAGTTGCGCGGTAGCACTTCGACCAGATCACCAGCCAGCCAACTGCTGGTGTTCGGTGCGCTCAGGCCCAACAGGTAAACCGGCGAACCGCTGCTGTCCGGGTTCATCAATTCGCGGCGGGTCAGCGTCCAGTTGTCGTAGCTCGGTGCTTGCCAGGTGTCGACCGGCGCTTGTCCGGTGAGCAGACCAAGTTGCGTCTGCCAGTGACGCAGCGCATAAGGATCGCCACTGTCGACTTCCACCGGCGCAAACAGTGTCTTGCCGCCGTGCTCGCCGAGCCACTGATGCAGACGTTTGGCAAAGCCGCAGAAGTGTTGGTACTGACGATCGCCGAGCCCAAGCACCGCGTAGTTCAAGCTGTCCAGTGTCGAAGCTTTGCCCAGCACTTTGCGCTCGAAACCACGGGCGCTGTCCGGTGCTTCGCCGTCGCCGAAGGTGCTGACGACGAACAGCGCGTTGTTCGATTCGCGCAGATCCTGCTCGCTGACATTCGCCAGCGGCTGCACTCTCACCGGCAATCCGGCGGCTTGCAATTGCCCGGCGGTTTGCCACGCCAGTTGCTCGGCGAAACCGCTCTGGCTGGCGAAACCGATCAGCCACGCCGGTGCATCGCCCGCGGGTTGTTCGAGGCCTTTACGTGCGTCTTTGATCTGCTTTTTCTTGCGCCGACGATCGAGGTACAGCAGCCACCCAGTGATGAAAAACAGCGGCATGCACACCGCCGCGAGGGTGACGATGATTCGCCCGATCAGGCCGAAATAGCTACCGACGTGCAGCGCATAGATGCTGGTCAGCAGTTGCGCCTTGAAACTCTTGTCGGCGTAACGATCAACGCGTTTGACGATGCCGGTGGCCGGGTCGAGGGTGATCTGGTTGAGCGCGCGCTCATGCGGCGAGTTTTCCAGCAGATAGAACACGGTCGCCGGTTGGCCAGCCACGGGCGGCATACGAATGTTGTAGGCAGACAAGCCAGGGCCGGCGGCGCTGTAGATGCTGCTCCACATCGCCGCGTAATCGGCAGTCGGCGCCGGGCCTTGCGGTGCCGGGCCACGACCACCGCGCACGCGTTCGTTTTGCGGCGCATCGGAAAGCAGTTTGGTCAGGCCTTTGTTGTACCACTCGTACGACCAAGACAACCCGGTCAGCGCCAACAGCAGATAGACCAACAGGCACCATGTGCCCGCCACTGAGTGCAGATCCCAGTTGAAGGCGCGGCCCTTTTTCTTCCAATCGAGGGTCAGCCACACACGCCAGTTGCTCCACTGACGCGGCCAGCGCAGGTACAACCCGGAGAGGCAGAAAATCAGCAGGATCAGCGTGCAGGCGCCGGTGATGTTGCGGCCGGTATCGCCCATCGCGAGGAAGCGGTGCAACTGCAGCATCAGGCCGAAGAAATCCTGGCCGACGGCATCGCCCATGAACTCGCCGGTGTACGGATCGAAGTAGCGCATCTCGCCGCGACGTTCGCCCTTGGGCGGTGTGAAAAACACTTTCGCTGCGTTGCCGCTGTCGGTCTCGACCGAGAGCATCGAGACTTTTTTGCCGGACGCGGCTTCGATGCGCTCGACCAGTTCGACCGGTGGCAAGACGCCGGCGACTTGTTTTTCCACTTGCAGGACGGAGGGATTCAGCGCCCGCAGGATTTCGTCCTGAAACGAATAGGTCGCGCCGGTGATGCCCATCAACGCCAGCACCAGGCCTGCGGTGATGCCAAAAAACCAGTGCAACTGGAACAGGGTTTTCTTCAACACGTCACTCGCCGTCCGTTCGGAAATTGTCATCACGGCGCGCATTATGCCGTGGGTTATCGAGAAGCGTTCTTTATTACGCAGAAAAGCCCCGTTCAATTGAATGAACGGGGCCGAGCCTGTTGATCACATCACCTGTGGGAGCGAGCTTGCTCGCGAATGCAATCTGTCAGTGACGTGAAGGCTGACTGACCCACCGTTTTCGCGAGCAAGCTCGCTCCCACAGGTTCCACGGTGTTTAGAAGTGGAAGTTGGTGCTCAACAGTGCCGTACGGCCCGCCGCCTGGTTGGCGAAATGGGTCGAGAAGGCTTTGTCGTAGTAGGTTTCGTTGGTCAGGTTCTGCACGTTGAGTTGCAGGTCGACGTTCTTGGTCAGCTTGTACGCCGCCATCGCGTCGTAACGCACATACGAATCGACCATGGTCGTATTGGCCACGCTGCCGTAGACGTCGTCGACGTAGAACGCGCCGCCACCGAGGGTCAGCTTCGGAGTGACCTGATAAGTGGTCCACAGGCTGGCGCTGTTTTTCGGCGTGTTAGGCAGTTCGTTGCCGTCGGTGGCGCGGTTCAGCGGGCCGCCGTCAACTTGCTCGCTGTCCATGAACGCATAACCGGCGAACACTTGCCATTTCTCGGTGATCTTGCCGCTGGCCGACAGTTCGAAACCTTGCACGCGGGTCTTGCCGGCGTTTTCGTACGAAGTGGTGTCGACTTGTACCCGAGCGTTTTCTTTCTCGGTGCGGAAGATGTCAGCGGTCAGCGACAAACGATCGTTGAGCAGATCCCACTTGGTACCGATTTCGTAGTTCTTGGTGGTTTCCGGCTCCATGTCGCTGCTCAGCAGGTTGCCGGCACGGTCAGTGCTGCCGCCCAACGGGTTGCCTTCCTGACCTTCGCCCAGGGTGTTGCCCGGTGGCGTGGCCGAGGTCGCGTAAGACGCATAGATGCTGCCGTTTTCCGCTGGCTTATAAACCACGCCGAACTGACCGGTGACGAACTCGCTGGTGTCAGCACCCTTCGAAGTGGTGGTGCCGGCGTTGGTGTAAGTCTTGTAGCCGGTTTCGAAGTGGTCGTAACGCAGGCCCATGTTCACCAGCCACTGCTCGGACAACTCCAGGGTGTCGAACGCATACAGCGCGTACGTATCGGACTGGGTGTCGGTGCCGGCGTAGTTGCGCGAGATCGCGCCGTTCCACGGATCGTTCGGGTTCGGGTTGGACAGCGAGGTGCAGTTGTAGCCGCTCGACGCGCCGATCATCGACGGGGTGCAGTTGGTGCTGGAGTTGCCCGGCGAGCCCGGGGTGGTGTCGGTGTTGACGCTGTACGAGGACTTCTGGCTTTCCTCACGGGTGTATTCCACACCGGTGGAGAAACTGTTCTTGAAGCCAGCAACGTAGAAGTTACCGAACAGATCAGTCTGGTTGGTGGTGGTTTCGGTGTTGCTCACCCGAGTGTTCGCACGACGCCAGACCGTACCGTTGTTGACGTTGCCCTTGCTGTCGTCCGGTTGGGTCAGGATGTAATCCTGCATGCTGGTGCCGTGACGCAGGGTGTTCTTGATGGTCAGCGAGTCGCTCAAATCGTGTTCGATGGCGAAGGTCGCGGTGTCGGTGCGGCCCTTGCGGAAATCGCGATCCAGACCGTAGAAGTTGCTGTGGTCGCCACCCGAGTACGGCTTGTCCGGATTGGATTTGCTGCGTGCCGCCGAGCCGCCGAGCGGAATGGTGTACGGCACGCCGGAGTCCGGAGTGTCGTTGCTTTCCAGATGGTAGTAATCGAGGTTGACGCGGGTGTCGGTGCCCAGACCAAACGCCAGAGACGGGGCGATGCCCCAACGGTCGTAATCGACCTTGTCACGGCCGGCGACGTTGCTTTCGTGGCTCATCAGATTCAGACGGCCAGCGGCGGTGTCGCTGAACTGGTAGTTGCCGTCGAGGGTGTAACGCTGGGTCTGGTCGGAACCCCAGGTGAAACCGCCGTCGAACGAGTTGCCCAAGTGGGCTTTCTTGCTCACCAGGTTGATGCTGCCGCCCGCTGCGCCACGACCACCGATGGCGGAGTTCGGGCCCTTGCTGACTTCAATGTTTTCCACGGCGAAGATTTCGCGGCTCTGCGAACCGGTGTCGCGCACGCCGTCGAGGTAGGTGTCGCCCTGGGCGTCGAAACCACGAATGAACGGACGGTCGCCCTGCGGGTTGCCGCCTTCACCGGCACCGAAAGTGATGCCCGGCACGGTACGCAGCGCGTCCTGCATGTTCAGGGCGCCGGTGTCTTTAAGTACTTGTTGCGGGATCACGGTGACCGAGCGCGGCGTGTCGACCAGCGGCGCGGTGTACTTGGGCGAGGAGGCTTTTTCGACTTGGTAGGACGTCGAGTCCTGCGCTTCGCCGGTGATGGCGGTGGCGTCCAGAGCGATGGCATTGCCGGACGCTTTGCTGTCGGTTTTCTCGGCAGCGAACACCATCTGGCCAGCGGAGCCGGCGGTAATTGCGACGCCGATTGCAGAGGCGAGCAGACGTGGTGAACTGACCGGTAATTGTGCGTGTTGACGTGCCATTTTTATTCCCCTCCCCAAGGATTTGAGGCGGCGGAATATAGGGTAAACAGGTATTCGTATCAATTGCGAAACATTGTTATTCGCACTGAATTTACATTCTTTACAATTTAACCTTACGGTTTCTGCCAGTTCATTCGTCTCCCGGGTTTTACACAGACAATAAGAATCAATACCATTGCCGCCTCTTTGCCATCAGGTGACATCGCCATGCTGCTGCACATCCCCGCACTGTTCGCGAAAGACGAGGTGCAGCGCATTCGCGAGGCTTTGCAGCAGGCTGACTGGGCTGATGGCAAGATCACCGCCGGCTTCCAGTCGGCCAAGGCCAAGCACAATCTGCAACTGCCCGAAGGCCATCCGCTGGCCAAGGAAATCGGCGCGGCGATGCTCGAGCGGCTGTGGAAAAATCCGCTGTTCATGTCGGCCGCATTGCCGCACAAAGTCTTCCCACCGTTGGTGAACTGTTACACGGCCGGTGGCAGCTTCGATTTCCACATCGACAACGCCGTGCGCCAACCCAAGGGCAGCATCGAGCGCGTGCGCACCGATTTGTCGGCAACGCTGTTCTTCAGCGAGCCCGAGGATTACGACGGCGGCGAACTGGAAATCCAGGACACCTACGGCACACAGCAGGTGAAACTGCCCGCCGGCGACATGGTGTTGTACCCCGGCACCAGCCTGCACAAGGTCAACGCGGTCACTCGCGGCGCGCGCTATGCGTCGTTCTTCTGGACGCAAAGCCTGGTGCGCGAAGACAGCCAGCGCGCGCTGCTGTTCGAGATGGACGGCGCGATCCAGCAGCTGACACAGGACATGCCGGATCATCCTTCGCTGATCCGCCTTACCGGCACGTATCACAACCTGCTGCGTCGCTGGGTCGAGGTATGAGTTTCCAACTGCGCCGCGAGGAAATCCTCAACGGCGAACAACTCAGCGCCATGCTCGAAGAAAGCCCGGCCCGTGCCGCGCAGGCGATTCTGCTGGCGGCGGGTGAGGGCGAAGTGGAGGCGCAGGCGTTGCTCGGGCAGATTCTTCTGGACGGCCAGGGCATCGCTAAGGATCAGCCACTGGCGTTGCGCTGGTTCGGCATCGCCGCCGGGCGCGGGCATCTGATGGCGCGCAACATGCTCGGGCGTTGTCATGAGCATGGCTGGGGTTGTGTCGCCGATGCCGGGGTTGCCGCGCAGCATTATCGGATCGCCGCGGAGGCCGGGCTGGATTGGGCGATGTACAACCTCGCCAATCTGCTGGCGACCGGGCGCGGTGTCGCGGTGGATCATCTGCAGGCGTTGGCGTTGTATCGGCGTGCTGCGGAAGTCGGCCATGCGAAGTCGATGAATTTGCTCGGACGGTATCTGGAGGAAGGGCAGGTGTGTGCGGCGGATCCGGTAGCGGCGCGTGACTGGTATCGACGCGCCGCTGAGGGTGGCGATTTTCGTGGGCAATTCAGTTATGCCGCCGTCCTGGCTGATGAGGGCCGCATTGATGAGGCGCTCAAATGGCTGGCTGAAGCGTTAGCCAACGGAAACCTGGCATTTCTTCGTGTCAGCAGTCAGTCGCTGCTGGTTTCCCGACATCCGGACATCCGCAGCATGGCGCAAGCCTATTGCCGCCGCGTCAGTCAGCTCGACGCCCAGAATTCGCCTGGCATCTGAATCCGCAGGTCAGCCGCGCAGCCAGCCTTCCTGGAGTTTGCCCAAGTAGCTGCGCAATGCCTGGCTGTTCAGCACAACGAATTCGCCGCGGATTTGAAGATCCGCTTCGGGTGCAGGGACGGCATCAAGGAAGGCATTCAACGAATCGGTCAGCCTGGTGGTTTCACTGACATACGTCTGCCGGTGGGGCAGCACTTTTTGTGTGTCATTCAACTGACGGGTTTTGTCAGCGTTGTCGCGCAGCTGTTTTGCCAAAGACGACACGCGTTCTTCGCGTTGGCCCCGGCGGATGTTGATGGTATCCCGGGCCTTGGTCAGACCATCGTATTTGATCAATTCGTTAGCTTCTTCCAGAAACTTGGTTGCCACGAGAAAACCGGCTTCCATGGCAGCGATTTCAGGTGTTTTTGGCTTATTGCCGATCAGTGATTTCAATTGCTCCAGCAATGGTTTGAATCGGTCAATGACAGTCAGCTTCTCGAATTCCTTGATGGCGTCATTGAGTAAAGCCAGATCTTTATTCAATTCATCGAGTGGAACCTGCTCTGCGGTCAATTGCTCTTGCACCTTGGCCGAGGCATCCTTCAGTTCGGAGAGGCGGAAACGGTTGTTGCTGATGGTTACGCTCTGCACCTCGAATATGCTGGCGTCTACTTCTGAGTACAACTGAGCAATGCGACCGACACACAGTTCTAACAATTGTTCGGCGATTGTCGAGTAAGACTTGATTGCCTGCTCGATTTGAGGACTTGTTTCGCGCTCCTTCAAAGCGTTTAGCGCTTGCAGATTCTCGCGCAATTCGTCCGTTTGAAGTGCCGTTAATGCCCCAGCTATGCTGTTGGCGATTTGTTGGTCAGTGCGCCCGACGGCACTATTGAGTTCAATCAGTTCATCGCTTAACGCTTTTATGTACAGATCGGCGGAGCCGACAATGGCTTGATAGCGGATGGCCTCGCGGCTTTCCCGGACATTGGCCAAATCAGGAGACAGGTAAACAGGAAGTGTCATGAAAAAATCCTTTTTTTAAAGTTTGTGAGAATTCAGTCGAACGCCGAAATCAGTGCGTTGGCATTCGTCTGAATGGTTTTCCAGTTCTTTAAAACTACCCGCAAACTAGAAACGAAACTCCTGAGGGTCAGGTATTCGTGCATGCCCATCACTTTGTTTTTGGAGGCGCTGATGTATTCAGAGATGGATACCCATAACGTTTCAATCTGCGAAGTACCTTGAATCGCTCCATCGACGTAGATCAAAAGACTTTCCAGATCCGTGTGAAGTTGTAGAAGAGTGCCCGCGAGAATGTCTTTCTGTTTGGTTTGCTCAATCAGCAGGTTTTTTTGCCGTTGCAATGGTGCAATTTTTACCTCCTGGTACTTCTGCGCCATGAAAAAAACAGTCGCAGGCAAGGGGCTGATGAACGCAAAGACGTAGGTGAAAAATCCCGGCTCGGTTTCTCGGATTTTCTCATCAAGCCTTGCCTGGGCTTCGTCGATGGCTGCGTTCAACTCGGTAATTTGTCGATTGATTTCGCTGTTGTTAGCCAGTTTCAGTTTGCTGCCGAGGCCCACCGCCACATCGTTGTTGAGCTCGGTCTTGAAGTTTTTCAAACGCAAGATCAGCTCGTCGCTATTGAGTTTTTTCTCATCGATGGAGCTGGCAATAAACACCAGCGATTCCTGGATGGAACCGAAGCGGTTTTTTTCTTTTGTGCCGATTTGCAGAGGTGGCAGACTGTTTATCTCCTCCTCGGTCAGGGTTTCTAGGGTGCCGATATAATCGATATAGCCCGGCATCGATATAATTGCATTGATGATTTCTTCGCCAAAGTTTTCGAGATCCTCGGAAAAGGTTGCCAAACTGCCGCCGACTCTTTTCATCGAGGATTCAATGTCGTTCCACGAATTGGCATTGTTGATGATCGTGTGGTTCAGCTCAACAATATCGAACGGTTCAAGACCAACAATGCCTGTGTGTTTGGTTTGTAGTTGATGCTCTACCGCTTCAAGGGTGCGCGGCAGAAGCTTGGCCGTTGAAATGTAGTTGCTGATTTTTTTAATGTCGTTTTTGGTGATTAGCTTTACTGGACTTGTCTGCACTTTTCAATTCCTTATGGGGGGCATGTTCAAGTCGCTAGCTTAAGTCCGGTTTTACAGGTTGGTATATAAGTTGTGTGTGTCGCGTTGTTGTTTACTATTTGTGATGGTTTGGTTTTTTTGAATAAAAAAACCCGTGCGTGGGCACGGGTTTTTTATGCTGCGTTTTACGTTATACGTAATACGACTTCAGCGGTGGAAAGCCATTGAACTCAACCGCGCTGTAACTGGTGGTGTAAGCACCGGTCGACAACCAGTACAACCGGTCACCAATCGCCAGGTTCAGCGGCAAACCGTACTTGTAGTTTTCATACATGATGTCGGCGCTGTCGCAAGTCGGGCCGGCGATGACCACTTCTTCCATCTCGCCCTTCTTCTCGGTCCAGATCGGGAACTTGATCGCTTCGTCCATGGTTTCGATCAGGCCGGAGAACTTGCCCACATCGGTGTACACCCAGCGTTCAACAGCCGTGCGCGACTTGCGTGCGACCAGTACCACTTCGCTGACCAAAATACCGGCGTTGGCGATCAACGAACGGCCTGGCTCGAGAATGATTTCCGGCAGGTCATCACCGAAGTCTTCCTTGAGGAAGCGGATGATTTCTTCGGCGTAGGTTTCCAGGCTGTTGGTGCGGGTGATGTAGTTGGCCGGGAAGCCACCGCCCATGTTGATCAGCTTGAGGTGGATGCCGTCTTCTTCTTTCAGACGCTCGAAGATCACTTTGACCTTGGCGATCGCTGCGTCCCAGACGCTGATGTCGCGCTGCTGCGAACCAACGTGGAAGGAGATGCCGTAAGGCACCAGGCCGAGGTCGCGAGCGAGGATCAGCAGATCCATGGCCATGTCGGTCTGGCAGCCGAATTTGCGCGACAGTGGCCAGTCAGCCGTGGTCGAGCCTTCGGTGAGGATGCGCACATAGACTTTCGAGCCCGGTGCAGCCTTGGCGATGTTGCGCAGGTCAGCTTCGGAGTCGGTGGAGAACAGACGCACGCCCTTCTCGTAGAAGTAGCGGATGTCCTTGGATTTCTTGATGGTGTTGCCGTAGCTGATACGGTCGGCGCTGACGCCGCGATCCATCACTTTGTCCAGCTCGTAGATCGAGGCGATGTCGAAGCTCGAACCCTTCTCTTTGAGCAGGTCGATGATCTCGACGGCCGGGTTGGCCTTGACCGCGTAGTAGACCTTGGCGAATTCGAAACCGGCGCGCAGGTCATCGTAGGCCTGGCTGATCATCGCGGTGTCGATCACCACGAACGGGGTTTCCTGTTTGTCGGCAAACGCCTTCATTTTGTCAAAAGTGGCGCGCGCGAAATAGTCTTCGACATTGATCGACATGCTGGGAACTCCTACTGGCAAACTGAAATTAACAATGGGTGCAAATGAACGTCCTCCGTATCCCCACTTTGGTTCGCCTACTTCCCAAGGCATGTCGCCGAAAGCAAAAAGGCCACGGGCGGATTTGCCCTTGGCCTTGCTGTCTCGTCGTCAGTACTTGAGCCGGATGGATCGTTTCCAGCATGGACGTTCGGCGCGAACTTTAGGGCGTGAGGGGCCTGAGATCAACTAAAAATGTCGCGTTTTTGCACGCTTCTGACGTGCGTCGCTCTGATCACTCTTTGTAGCCGACCGAGATGACGGACAGATGTTCCCCGAGAATTTTGAAGTGTTAAAAATACCTGCACGTTCGCGGATTATGTCGGCGAAGTCGTGGATAAGTGTGATGACGGCAACATCGGCGACGTTGGCGGCGAGGGGCGGGTATGAGGGAGAATTTGGCTGTTTCGCAGGTCGTTTTAGACAGGCTGCGCGGTTATGCAGTGTTGAGATTAATTTCCGCATGACGAATGAAGAAAAAATCACCCGGAACCTGTGGGAGCGAGCTTGCTCGCGAAGGCTTTTTCACAGTCGACATCGTAGTTGACGGATCTTGCGCTTTCGCGAGCAAACTCACTCCCACAGGTTTTGTATTTTTGTCGGGTGATTGATGTTTTCCGCGATGGATTCGCGTGTTAGTAGTCCACTTCGTTTTTAATTCTGAATTGTTCTCATAACCTGTCAGTTGTGACAGGTGTCGGCTGCGTCGCATATCAATACAGTCATTCCTTCCGTTGGAGGTGCCAAGGAATGACAAGGCTATTAGGGCTAGTGCTTTTTACGTTGCTATCAGCGTGTGCGGGTAGCGGTGGAGGTGATCCCGCACAGGTGAAGAGTTTACGAGTATCGGGCGAGCAGACTGCTGTAGACCTGACGCGTCGTTACAACGATCAAGCCAGTGCCTGTCGCCCGTTCAATCCGGCTACTGCGTTCGAGTGTTCTGGCGTGATCATCAGAGGAACCGCGCACTCGACACAGTTTCATTCGTGGAATCCGAATCCCAGCCCAACCACTACCGGTGTGTCGGCCTCGTATCTGCGACGCGACGCAAATTTCACCAATTTTTATCTCTATAAAAACGGTTTCATCTTTTATCCGGCACAGGCAGCTCCTGCGGGCAAACGGAAGATTGCCATGCTTTGCTTCTTTCCTCGGGATGGTGCCTCTAACGTCAGAGAAGATCAGGGGTGCGGACAAAGTCCTGCCGGCCCTTCCAGTCGTGAGTGCCAGTCCCAGGGGATCAATTCTGCGGAGCAATGGGTCGAGCACTATAAGAGATACGGCAGCTACACGCAGATGTGCGGTTTGAATGTGCGGGATGTTTTAGGCGAGAACGCGGTGATTGCTTTCAATGAGGGCCTGAAAGCTCAGCGGCTTGTGTTCGATGCTGCACTTGATAACTACAACGAAATCAGAATGGCCAAGTGGGAACAGGACATTGGTCACGTCCTGCCGATCCAGGCGTTCTTTTATCTGGACGATATAGGCAAGGCTGGCGCGCAATATGATCAAAAAGACTTTTTGAATGAGACGGGCATATCGCTGCCGATTATTTTCATTCGGTTATCGCCGACGCCGCAGGAGCCAGCAACGTTTCGATTCATTGCCGAAGACCAGGCGATTCCCCTCGACCCGTCGTAGTGGCAACAGATGCGCGGACAGCTGAAGAGCTGCCCGCGCATTTCCATCAGGCGACTACGGCCTCAGCTGGCGAGACGATGCTGGTCTTGCCGCCGCGGGATTTGCCGGAGCTCAGATACTCGGCAATCGACTCCTGCGTCACCTCACCGAGGAACACCCGCTCGGCGTCCATCACCGGCAGCCACGAACGGTTGAACTCGTACATGCGCGACAACAGAATGCGCAGATGCTCGTCGTACGCGGCGGTGGCGTTGAATTCACGCAAGAACTGCGCGCAAGTGCCGGTCTGACGGTGCAGATCGCGACGACGCACATAGCCCAGTGCCTTGTTGTCGGCACAAGTGACGACCACGTAGCGACGGTCATGTTCGTCCATCAATTCCAGCGCATCGGCCACTGGCGTTTCCGGGCTCACCGATGGCGCGTTGTCCGCCGCATCTTCCGCTTTGACCAACAGCAGACGCTTGAGCGTGCTGTCCTGGCCGACGAAGTTGCTGACAAAATCGTCCGCCGGGTGCGCGAGCAGCGTGTCCGGATGATCGATCTGCAGCAGTTTGCCGGCGCGGAAAATCGCGATCTTGTCGCCGAGTTTGATCGCTTCGTCGATGTCGTGGCTGACCATGATCACGGTCTTGTTCAGCGCCCGCTGCATCTCGAAGAATTCGTTCTGGATCATCTCGCGGTTGATCGGGTCAACCGCACCGAACGGCTCGTCCATCAGCAGCAGCGGCGCATCCGCCGCCAGTGCGCGGATCACGCCGATGCGCTGTTGCTGGCCACCGGACAATTCACGCGGATAACGATGCAGATACTGCTTGGGCTCAAGCTTGATCATGCTCATCAACTCGCGGGCGCGGTCGTGGCATTTCTGTTTGTCCCAGCCGAGCAGTTTCGGCACGACGACGATGTTCTCTTCGATGGTCATGTTCGGGAACAGACCGATCTGCTGGATCACGTAACCGATGTTGCGACGCAGGGTCACTTCGTCGAGATCGGTGGTGTCTTCACCATTAATGAGGATCTTGCCCGAGGTCGGTTTGATCAGGCGGTTGATCATTTTCAGCGTGGTGCTTTTGCCGCAACCCGATGGCCCGAGGAACACACAGATCTCGCCTTCATTGACGGTCAGGCTCACCGAATCCACGGCTTTGACGTCTTTGCCGTTGCTTTGGAAAGTTTTGCTGAGGTTTTGAAGTTCGATCATTTGAGGAGTCCTTTTGGAGTCAACGAGCGTTGCAGCCATTGGAGAAACAGGTCAGCGAAAATGGCCAGAAGACTGACCAGCAGCGCGCCGACGATCAGCATCGACATGTCACTGCGGCTGATGGACGCGAGGATCAACACACCGAGGCCGCCGGCGCCGATGGTCGCGGCAATGGTCATTACGCCGATGTTCATCACCACGGCGGTGCGCACGCCGGCGAGGATGACCGGCACCGCGATTGGCAGTTCGACCATGCGCAGGCGCTGGCCGAAGGTCATGCCGATGCCGCGTGCGGCTTCACGAATGCCGGGTTCGACGCCGGTGAGGGCGAGGTAGGTGTTGCGCATGATCGGCAGCAGTGAATAGAGGAACACGGCGGTGATCGCCGGCATCGGGCCGAGGCCCTGACCGAACTTCGAGTAGAACGGCAGCAGCAAACCGAACAGCGCAATCGACGGCACGGTCAGCAGCACCGTGGCGCTGGCCTGCAGCGGGCCGGCGAGGCTCGGGAAGCGCGTCATCAAAATGCCCAGCGGCACGCCGACGACAATCGCCAACGTTACAGCGATGCCGACCAGGGTGATGTGCTGCCAGGTCAGGTGCATCACCTGTTGCCAGTCGAGATGGGAAAAGGCGTTGAAGAATTCCATGACTTTTCCTCCTTTAATTCAGCGGATGTTGGCGCAGGAAATCGGCGGCAACGGACGATGGGCTTTCATGATCGACATCGACCCGCGCGTTGAGCTGGCGCATGGTTTCGTCGTCGAACAGTTCGGCCAGCGGCTTGAGTTGCTCGGCCAGTTTCGGGTTGGCGTCCAGTGTTGCCTGACGCACTACCGGGGCTGCGGTGTAATCGGGGAAGTAGTGTTTGTCGTCTTCGAGCAGTTTCAGGCCAAAGGCGCTGAGGCGACCGTCGGTGGTGTAGACCAGACCGGCGAACACCTGACCGTTGCGCAACGCCGTGTAAACCAGCCCGGCATCCATCTGGCGGATGTTCTTGCGGGTCAGGTTCATGCCGTAGAGGTCGACCATGCCGATCAGGCCGTCGGAGCGGTTGGCGAACTCGGTGTCCAGCGCCACCAGGTGATTGGTCTTGGCTTCAGCACGCAGCACCTCGTTTAACTGACTGATGTTGGTGATCTGCGGATATTCCTCAGCCACTTTTTTCGGCAGCGCGAGGGCGTAGGTGTTGCTGAATTTCGACGGCGTCAGCCAGATCAGGCCTTTTTTGGCGTCGAGTTCTTTCACCCGGGCGTAGGACTGAGCGCTGTCGAGTTTCTCGGTGACGTGGTTGTAAGCCACCAGCGACACGCCGGTGTACTCCCAGAGCAAGTCCAGTTGCCCGCTTTCGTGAGCGCTGCGGGCGAGGTTGCTGCCCAGACCGCCAGTGATCTGCGCGTCGTAGCCTTTGCTGCGCAGATATTGCGCGGTGATTTCCGCGAGCAGGGTCTGCTCGGTGAAGACCCGGGCGCCGAGGCGGATTACCGGTTTGTCAGCGGCTTGCGCGATGCCGGCGAACAGCAGAGCGCTGCTCAGCATCAGGCTTAGAATCAAGCTAAATCGTTTCATAGGTATTCCTTCGCAAAAGCCTTAAGACGTGCGCAAACCGCGTTCCAGCCAGAGACGGCTGGCGAGTGTGACGACGCCATCGAGCAGCAACGCGAGCAGTGCGGTGCACGCAGCGCCGAGTACCAGTTGCGGCTGATTGTTCAGGGCGATGCCGGGGAAGATCAGACTGCCGAGGCTGTTGGCGCCGATCAGGAATGCCAGCGGCGCGGTGCCGACGTTGATCGCCAGGGCCACACGCACACCGCCGACAATGATCGGCACGGCGTTGGGCAATTCGACTTTCCACAGCACCTGGCGCGGCGTCATGCCGATGCCGACGGCCGCTTCTTTAAGCGATCCCTGAACGTTTTTCAGGCCTTCGTAGGTGTTGCGCACAATCGGCAACAAGGAGGCGAGGAATAAAGCGAAGATCGCCGGGCCACTGCCGATGCCGAGGACGCCCAAGGCAATCGCGAGCACGGCCAGCGGCGGCACGGTATTACCGATGTTGAAGATTTGCATGAAGCGTTCGGCGCGTCCGACCATGGTCGGGCGACTGAGGAAGATGCCGGCGGGGATGCCCACGACAAGGGCGGCCAGCATTGAAGCGAGGACGAGAATCAGATGAGCTTGCAGGTAAAACAACAAATCGTCGCGGTAGTGTTCGATCGTGTTGATGCCGATCCAGTGGACCAGCAGGGCCAGGAGCGCGATCACCACCGCACCTCCAATCAGCCCTTTGCCATAGCGGATAGCCACAGGCGGACTCCTTTTTTTGTAGTCGGCAAACGCTCTCCCGTGTGGCATGCCATACATGGCTGCCGGGAATAAACGTTCGCGAGAAGCAGCTCCTTCAGCACCGGAAAAGCGGTCTGAAAGCGAGCCATGAGCGCAGCCTCGTCAGGCTAACTTGCTGATTTTTCAGCCCCTGACGAAAATTCGTAACAGGGGATGGACGTCTCCGAGCGCTGAAAGGTTCCCATCTGAGGCAGCATTTGGCCACCCCTAATGTGCTCAACGGTTCGGTTATTGCATCGAGTTGGGCTATAATCGCGGCCCTTTTTTGAATCACCGCCAGGCGATTTCCCATGACCAACCAGGCCGCCGAAGTCGCGAAACGCCGCACTTTCGCCATTATTTCCCACCCCGATGCCGGTAAAACCACGATCACCGAAAAGCTCCTGTTGATGGGCAAGGCGATTGCAGTGGCCGGTACGGTGAAATCCCGTAAATCCGATCGCCATGCGACATCCGACTGGATGGAGATGGAAAAGCAGCGGGGTATTTCCATTACCACGTCGGTCATGCAGTTCCCGTATCGCGAACACATGATCAACCTGCTCGACACCCCGGGCCACGAAGACTTCTCCGAAGATACCTACCGCACCCTGACCGCGGTGGACTCGGCATTGATGGTCCTCGACGGCGGTAAAGGTGTTGAGCCGCGTACGATTGCGCTGATGGACGTCTGCCGTCTGCGTGACACGCCGATCGTCAGCTTCATCAACAAACTCGACCGTGACATCCGCGACCCGATCGAACTGCTCGACGAAATCGAAGCCGTTCTGAAGATCAAAGCCGCGCCGATCACCTGGCCGATCGGTTGCTACCGCGACTTCAAAGGCGTGTACCACCTGGCCGATGACTACATCATTGTCTACACCGCCGGTCATGGTCACGAGCGCACCGAAACCAAGATCATCGAGAAACTCGATTCCGACGAAGCCCGCGCACACCTGGGCGACGAGTACGACCGTTTCATCGATCAACTTGAGCTGGTTCAGGGCGCCTGCCATGAATTCAACCAGCAGGAATTCCTCGACGGTCAACTGACCCCGGTGTTCTTCGGTACGGCTTTGGGCAACTTCGGTGTTGACCACGTCCTCGACGCCGTTGTCGATTGGGCCCCGCGTCCATTGGCCCGTGTCGCCAACGAACGTACCGTTGAGCCGGTCGAAGAGAAGTTCTCCGGCTTCATCTTCAAGATCCAGGCGAACATGGATCCGAAGCACCGCGACCGTATCGCGTTCATGCGTATCTGCTCCGGCAAGTACGAGAAAGGCATGAAGATGCGCCACGTGCGCACCGGCAAGGACGTGCGCATCGGCGATGCCCTGACGTTCTTCTCCTCCGAGCGTGAGCAACTGGAAGAGGCTTTTGCGGGCGACATCATCGGCCTGCACAACCACGGCACCATCCAGATCGGCGACACCTTCAGCGAAGGTGAAGTTCTCGGGTTCACCGGCATTCCGCACTTTGCGCCGGAGCTGTTCCGTCGTGTGCGTCTGCGTGATCCGCTGAAGTCCAAGCAGTTGCGTCAGGGTCTGCAGCAGTTGGCCGAAGAGGGTGCAACGCAGGTGTTCTTCCCGGAGCGCAGCAACGACATCATTCTTGGCGCCGTGGGTGTGCTGCAGTTTGATGTGGTCGCCAGCCGTTTGAAGGAGGAATACAAGGTTGAGTGCTCGTATGAGCCGATCACTGTGTATTCCGCGCGCTGGATTGAGTGCAGCGACAAGAAGAAGCTTGAGGAGTTTTCCAACAAGGCTGTGGAGAACCTGGCGGTTGATGGCGGTGGGCACCTGACTTACCTGGCGCCGACGCGGGTTAATCTGGCGTTGATGGAGGAGCGTTGGCCGGATGTGAAATTCCGTGCGACGCGTGAGCATCACTAAGTTCTGAACTGTTTTGTCCGAAGCCCCCAAGGTGTATGCCTTGGGGGTTTTTTATTGCCTTGGGTTTGGGGGCATATCCGTTTCTGCGGGAGTTTCTGATTACGGTTTCGCCCTTACGGCGACTCACTTTTTTTACAAACGCCTAAAAAAAGTAAGCAAAAAAACGCTTGCTCCTACGTGCGGCCCGCTCGCTGGGGCTCGGGGTTCCTTCGCTGCGGGATCGATCCGGGCGCAGCGCCTACGGTTTGCTTCGCTGCACCTCCTCTCGCTGTGTTTGGCTTCGCCAAACGGTCGCTGCGCTCCCACGCCCGGATCAATCCCTCCACTCAGCCTTCCGATGTCGCCTGTGGATCAAGATCAAGAGCAGGCGAGCTGACACTCGGCCTATTGAGTGGTGAGGAGCACGGGTTTCGGCTTTGGATTTGTGGTGTTTTTGCCCCTCATCGGAACGCCGCCCGCCGAGCCCTCTCCCGAGGAAGAGGGGGCCGATTTTTAGGCTTTTCAAAATGTGCGTGCAACTCGGTATCCCACGTCGGCGTATCTCTTCCAGTCCACGCGGTCAGTCCCCTCTCCCACCGGGAGAGGGTTAGGGTGAGGGGCTTTTGATCACAAATCGGTTTTTTGTAATCTCGAGGTACTTGGCCACAACGTTTGGCTGGCCAGTACGGTTCTTGTGCTGTTGTCCATTCCGTTGAACCGGCAAGCGAATCGTAAGTGCGCCCCGCACAAACCTTCACTTAGGTGATTCAGCTATCAGTGTTATTCAAAAGCAATCTGTCCTTCGAGGGCATTTCCACTCGGCCTTTAGCGTCCTATCTGGTGAACCCGGCTGATCGGAACTAGATTTCACACAGCGCCAGTCAGGCACGTATGTCTCACCTGGAAAAGGATGGAGTCGGCTATGAAGAGCAGATTGCTACGCGTTTTATTGCTATTGAAAGTGATGGTGATGCTGTCCCTCGGCACCGCGACGGCTTGGGCCGAGTGCGAGGATCATGATTCTCAGGCCTTCAACGGGCAGGTGGGGCACGGCGGCTTGATGCTCGCCAAGTCCGAGTCCGAGCCGGGCGATCAGGGGCAGGGTGGTGCCGCCGACGATGACGACTCGACCACCGACGAGCCGGACACTGATGATCCGGATGAGGGCGATAGCCAGACGTAGATCTAAGATCAAATGAACCTCTGGTTGCGATATCCCTGTAGGAGCTGCGGCACGCTGCGATCTTTTGATCTGGATTTTATCAATCAGAATCTAAAGATCGCAGCGTGCCGCAGCTCCTACAGTTTTAACAACGTGTTGTGCGGGTCGAGCAAGATCGACTTTTCGTCTGGAACCGTCTGTCAGATTATCAGGATTATGTAGAGATACCTGTCAGATATGACAGTAGACGGCTTGTTATGCGGTCATTACAAATACATCCGCAAACGGGTGTTTTTATAAATGACCAAAAGGAATTGCATGATGAGCGCTAACGAAAGAAAAAAGACGACCGGGAAGTTACAGGCGAAGGGTACTACCGTGGAGGGTTTTTCAACCACCGATGTTCTGGCATATCAAAATCTGTCCGATCTGGGTTTTAGTTTTGAAGGACGTAATGACAAAGGCGAATGGCTAATCTTCTTTGTGCGTACGCTGGATATAAGAGCCGGAGAAAGTTACCAGATTGAGCAGTTTGGTTCTGCGGGGACGGCGACAGCGCATTATGAGGCTTCTGCCGACGTTAAATATAATGGTGTTTCCGGCTCTATCAAGTTTGTGAAGTTCGATAAGTTGACCCAGCAAGCGGTCATCGAAGCTGAAGCAACGATCGCCAGAGTAAAAGGCGAGGAGAAGAAGATCGTGGTCAAGGGGGAGTTTTCTGGTTTTGAGGGCAGTAACTAACAATGGCTAATCATCAGCTCTGAACCATCACTAAATAAACCTCCTGCTGTCTGGAATTATGCACAGTCGAGACAAAAGGGGTTCTATCAATACTTGACTCTGTTTGAAACGCAATCCCTGTGGGAGCGGGCTTGCTCGCGAAGGCGGCGTGTCAGTCAACGAATAAAGTGACCGAAACGACGCTTTCGTGAGCAAGCCCACTCCCACAGTTTTTGCCTCATCCTTCAGATTTGCTTACGCCGCGCCGTCGAGGAATTGCTCGGCGTAGTGGCAAGCCACCTGCCGGTTATCCAGCGGACGCAGTGCCGGTTCTTCAGTGCTGCAACGCTCGGTCGCGTACGGGCAGCGCTTGTGGAAAGCGCAGCCCGGTGGCGGGTTCAGCGGGTTAGGCAGTTCGCCGACGATTTTGATTTTCGGCTTGTTCGGATCCGGGTGAATGGTCGGGGTCGCCGAGAGCAGCGCCTGGGTGTACGGGTGCAGCGGGCGTTCGTAGATGTCGTTCTTCGGGCCCATTTCCACTGGACGGCCGAGGTACATCACCATCACGTCATCGGCGACGTGTTGCACCACCGCGAGGTTGTGCGAGATGAACACATACGCGGTGTTGAACTCCTGCTGCAGATCCATGAACAGGTTGAGCACCTGCGCCTGAATCGATACGTCGAGTGCCGAGGTCGGTTCGTCCGCCACCAGCACTTTCGGTTGCAGCATCATCGCGCGCGCCAGGGCGATACGCTGACGCTGGCCGCCGGAGAACATGTGCGGATAACGCTGATAGTGCTCAGGACGCAAGCCGACCTGCTTCATCATCGCCTGGACTTTCTCGCGACGTTCGGCGGCGGAGAGGTTTGTGTTGATCAGCAGCGGCTCGCCGAGCTGGTCACCGACTTTCTGCCGAGGATTCAACGAGGCGTACGGGCTCTGGAACACCATCTGCACGTCTTTGCGCAGTTGCTTGCGCTGAGCCTTGTCGGCGCCGGCGACTTCCTGTCCGGCGATTTTCAACGAGCCGGACGAAGGCTCTTCAATCAGCGTCAACGCACGGGCGAGGGTGGATTTGCCGCAACCCGACTCGCCTACAACAGCGAGGGTCTTGCCGGCTTCCAGTTCGAACGACACGCCGTTCAGGGCGCGCACGGTCGCGTGACCCTTGAACAGGCCACGGGAGACTTCGTAGTGACGGGTGAGGTCGCGGGCGGTAAGTACGACGGCCATTACGCCACCTCCTGGTTCAGCGGGTAGAAGCAGCGGGCGAGGCTGTGGGCTTTCGGATCAAGGCCTGGACGCTGCGCGCGGCAGCTGTCCTGCACGTACGGGCAACGCGGCGACAGCAGGCAACCCTGCGGACGGTCGTAACGGCCCGGAACGATGCCCGGCAAGGTCGACAGGCGTGAGGCGCCAAGGCTGTGCTCGGGAATCGCCTTGAGCAGCGCTTCGCTGTACGGGTGCGCCGGGATGTCGAACAGTTGCGGCACTTGGCCGACTTCCACGGCTTGCCCGGCGTACATCACGCAGACGCGCTGGGCGGTTTCTGCCACGACCGCGAGGTCGTGAGTGATCAGCACCAGGCCCATGTTCTGTTCTTTCTGCAACGCCAGCAGCAGATCCATGATCTGCGCCTGAATCGTCACGTCGAGTGCCGTGGTCGGTTCGTCGGCGATCAGCAGTTTCGGCTCGCCGGCAATCGCCATGGCGATCGCGACGCGCTGGCTCATACCGCCGGACAGTTGATGCGGGTAGGCGTCCATACGACTGGCGGCGCCCGGGATTTCGACTTTTTCCAGCAATTCGATCGCACGTTTGCGCGCTTGCTTGCCGGACATTTTCAGGTGCAGACGCAGCACTTCTTCGATCTGGAAACCGACGGTGTAGCTCGGGTTCAGCGCGGTCATCGGATCCTGGAAGACCATCGACAGGTCTTTGCCGACGATCTGCCGACGCTGACGGTTGCTCAGCTTGAGCATGTCTTTGCCGTCGAAGTTGAGCGAGTCAGCGGTGACGATGCCGGGATGCTCGATCAGGCCCATCAGCGCCATCATGGTCACGGATTTACCCGAGCCCGATTCACCGACGATGGCCAGTACTTCGCCTTTGTCGACTTTCAGGTCGAGGCCGTCGACCACCGGGGTCGCGGCCTTGTCGCCGAAGCGAACGTTGAGATTCTTGATTTCTAGCAGTGACATGGGAATCTCCTCAGGCGGCGTTCTTGAGTTTCGGGTCGAGCGCATCGCGCAGACCGTCGCCCATCAAGTTGATTGCCAGCACGCTGAGCAAAATGGTCAAACCAGGCAGGCTCACCACCCACCAGGCGCGTTCGATGTAGTCGCGGGCCGAAGCCAGCATGGTGCCCCACTCAGGGGTTGGCGGTTGTACGCCAAGGCCGAGGAAGCCCAACGCAGCGGCATCAAGAATCGCCGAGGAGAAGCTCAGGGTTGCCTGAACGATCAGCGGCGCCATGCAGTTCGGCAGCACGGTGATGAACATCAGACGCGGCAGACCGGCACCGGCGAGGCGCGCGGCGGTCACGTAGTCGCGGTTCAGTTCGCCCATCACGGCGGCACGAGTCAGACGCACGTAGGACGGCAGGGAAACCACAGCAATCGCAATCACGGTGTTGATCAGGCCAGGGCCGAGGATGGCGACAATCGCCACAGCCAGCAGCAGCGACGGCAGGGCCAGCATGATGTCCATCAGACGCATGATGGTCGGGCCAATCATCTTCGGGAAGAAACCGGCGAACAGACCGAGCAGAATCCCCGGAATCAGCGACATCACCACCGAAGACAAGCCGATCAGCAGCGACAGGCGCGAGCCCTGAATCAGACGTGACAGCAAATCACGGCCGAGTTCATCGGTGCCGAGCAGGAACTGCATCTGCCCGCCTTCAAGCCACGCCGGCGGCGTCAGCAGGAAGTCGCGGTATTGCTCGCTCGGGTTGTGCGGGGCGACCCACGGCGCGAACAGCGCGCAGAAAATCACCAGCAACATGAACAGCAGGCCGGCGACCGCGCCCTTGTTCTTGGAGAAGGCTTGCCAGAATTCTTTGTACGGAGACGGGTACAGCAGGCTTTGATCCGCGGTGGTGGCGGACGTCGCTACTGAGGAAGTTGGAGTGCTCATTGGATTGGACCTCAGCGCTGATGACGGATGCGTGGGTTGGCAAAGCCGTAGAGGATGTCCACTACGAAGTTGACCAGAATCACCAGGCAGGCGATTAACAGGATGCCGTTTTGCACAACCGGGTAGTCCCGGGCGCCGATGGCTTCGATCAGCCATTTACCGATGCCGGGCCAGGAGAAAATGGTTTCGGTCAGTACCGCACCGGCCAGCAGCGTGCCGACTTGCAGGCCGACCACGGTGAGTACCGGAATCAGCGCGTTACGCAGACCGTGGACGAATACCACGCGCGACGGCGACAGGCCTTTGGCCTTGGCGGTGCGGATGTAGTCTTCGCGCAGTACTTCGAGCATCGACGAACGGGTCATCCGCGCGATTACCGCCAGCGGAATGGTGCCGAGCACGATGGCCGGCAGGATCAGGTGATGCAACGCGTCGAAGAACGCCCCGACGTCATCGGCCAGCAGCGTGTCGATCAGCATGAAACCGGTGCGCGGCTCGATGTCGTAGAGCAGGTCGATCCGCCCGGAAACCGGCGTCCAGCCCAGGCTCACCGAGAAGAACATGATGAGGATCAGGCCCCACCAGAAGATCGGCATCGAATACCCCGCGAGGGAGATGCCCATCACCCCATGGTCGAACAGGGATCCTCGCTTGAGTGCCGCAATCACCCCGGCCAGAAGGCCCAGAATGCCGGCGAACAGCAGGGCGGCCATGGACAGTTCCAGGGTCGCCGGGAATAGAGAGGAGAACTCGGTCCATACGCTGGTTCGCGTGCGCAGGGATTCACCGAGATCGCCTTGAGCCAGTTTGCCGATGTAGTCCAGATACTGGGCATACAACGGTTTGTTCAGACCTAGGCGTTCCATTGCCTGAGCGTGCATTTCGGGGTCGACCCGACGTTCGCCCATCATCACTTCCACGGGGTCGCCAGGGATCATGCGAATCAACGCGAAGGTCAGCAAGGTGATGCCGAAAAACGTGGGGATCAATAACCCCAGTCGGCGGGCAATAAAACTAAACATCTTGTGTAGTACCTCATCAGCCGGTTAGGCGTGCCCGGCGTCCCTGGGGTCAGGGACGCGGGGAGTTTCTTATCTACTTCACCTGGGTGGTGGCGAAGTTATTGGTTGTGAGAGGGCTGATTTGATAACCCTCTACGTTGTTGCGCATTGCCGTGAACATCCTGGTGTGGGCCATGCTGATCCATGGCTGATCCTGATTAAACAGCACTTGCGCCTGTTCGTAGAGCGCGGCGCGTTCGGCCGGATCTACTTTAGCCCGTGCTTCATCCAGCAGTGCCTGGAATTTCTCGTTGCACCAACGTGCATAGTTTTCGCCGTTCTTGGCCGCTTCACAACTGAGCATAGGCGTCAGGAAGTTATCCGGGTCGCCGTTGTCACCCGCCCATCCGGCAGACACCATGTCGTGCTCGCCGTTCTTGGCGCGTTTAAGCATTTCGCCCCATTCCATCACACGGATGTCGATTTTGATCCCGACTTTCGCCAGGTCAGCCTGCATCATTTGCGCGCCGAGCATCGGGTTCGGGTTGGTCGGGCCGCCGCCGTTACGGGTAAACAGGGTAAACACGGTGCCTTCCGGTACTCCGGCTTCCTTGAGCAGGGCGCGGGCCTTGTCGAGGTCGCGAGGCGGGTTTTTCAGGTCGTGGTTGTAGCCGAGCAAGGTCGGCGGGTACGGGTTGACCGCGACCGAGGCGTTGCCCTTGCCGAACAGCGCGTTGACGTAGGCTTCCTTGTCGAAGGCGATGTCGATGGCCTTACGCACGCGCACGTCGCTCATGTATTTGTGCGTGGTGTTCATGGCGATGTACGAGACGGTCATCGCGTCGAGTTCTTCGACTTTCAGGTTGCTGTCTTTCTTGATGCTCGGGATGTCATCCGGCTTCGGATACAGCGCGACTTGGCACTCATTGGCCTTGAGCTTCTGCAGGCGCACGTTGTTGTCAGTGGCGATCGCCAGAATCAGCGCTTCGGCTGGTGGCTTGCCACGGAAGTAGTCCGGGTTGGCCTTGAAACGAACCTGCGCATCTTTGGCGTAACGCTGGAAGATGAACGGGCCGGTGCCGATCGGCTTGCTGTTCAGGTCGCCGGTCTTGTTGGCCTTGAGCAACTGGTCGGCGTATTCGGCCGGGTAGATCGAGGAGAACGCCATCGCGATGTCGGCCAGGAATGGCGCTTCGCGGCGGGTCAGGGTGAACTTGACCGTGTTGTCGTCGACTTTTTCTACGCTTTTGAGCAGTTCTTTGAAGCCCATGCTTTCAAAGTACGGGAAGCCCACGCTCGACAGTTTGTGCCACGGGTGATTCGGATCCAGCTGACGCTGGAAGCTCCAGACCACATCGTCGGCGTTCATGTCGCGGGTCGGCTTGAAGTATTCGGTGGTGTGAAATTTGACGCCTTTGCGCAGATGGAAGGTGTACGTCAGACCGTCTTCGCTGATGTCCCAGGATTCGGCGAGTGCCGGGATCACTTCAGTGCTGCCGGGTTTGAAATCGGCCAGGCGGTTGAAGATGGTTTCGGCCACAGCGTCTGCCGTGACTGCAGTTGTGTACTGAACCATATCGAAGCCTTCCGGGCTGGCTTCGGTGCAGACGACCAAGGGCTTGGCCGAGACGCCAACAGCGACACTCAGCAACGCAGCCGCGATGGCCGCACGTAGGGGAAGCATTTTCATCGATAACCCTCTGCAATCGGTTGAAGACAAAAAGCCGAACGGCCGACTCATCATGAGTCAGCCGTCGGCAGGCGTTTTACAGAATGTTGAACGGAATGGTGGTCACCAGACGGAACTCGTTGATGCTGCCGTCAGCCTGGTTTTCGCTGGCACGGTGAGCGGTGTAAGTGCCGCGAACCGTGGTGGCTTTGAGCGGGCCGCTCTGTACCGCATAGGTTGCACCGATGCCGTATTCATAGTGGGTTTCGCCGTCCATCGCCTGCACGCCGTCGTAGCCGCCACCCTTATAGTGAGTGCCGTCGATGCCCCAGCCGCGCGCCTGGTAGATGTTGAACTTCAGGCCTGGCACGCCGTATTCGGCCATGTTGATGCCGTAGGAAATCTGGAAGGATTTCTCGTTCGGGCCGTTGAAGTCGGACAGCAGGGAGTTGGCCAGGTAGATGCCGTTGGTTTCGTGCAGGTAGTCGAAGTACTCGTTACCGTTCACTTCCTGATACGAGAAGGTCAGGGTGTGGGCCAGGTGAGTCAGGCCGAACGACAGCGAGTAGGTGTCGTTGTCGATTTCGCCCAGCAGCTTTTTGCCTTCGTCGACGGTTTTGTAGTAGTTCAGGCCGGTGGTCAGACTCAGTACCGAGCTGTCGCCCAATACGTGCGTGGCGCCGAAGTAGTACTGGTTCCAGATGTCTTCGGCCTGCGTGCCCCAGAGGCTGGTGGTCAGGCTGGCGAATGGCTGGTAGGAAATACCGGCGGTGTTGACGTGATCGGATTCCATCCGGCCGTTACCGTACTCGGTGCGGAATTTTTGCAGGCTCTGCTCCGAACGTGGCGAGACGCGGTCGAAGGTCGCCACGTCGAACGCCAGGTTGTTGAATTCTTCGCTGTGGATCGCGACACCTTCGAAGCTCGAAGGCAGGGCACGGTTACCGATCACGTCGACTTGCGGGCTGCTGAAGTTCATGCGGCCGGCGGTCAGGGTGGTGTTGGAAACACGCGCCTTGATGTTGGCCAGGCCCAGTTTGCTCCACTGATCAACGGCGTCGCCGTTGTCTTTGTGGGTCAGGGTACGGTTGTTACCGGAGGCCGGGCCGGTTTTCGGCGCGCCGCCATTACCGGAGGCCAGGTTCTCGCGATCACGCTCCAGCGCGAGGGCGTTGTAGGCCGCGATTTCAGTGCTGAAACCGACAGTACCCTCAGTGAAGCCCGAGTTGTACTTGACGATGGTGCCCTGAACCCAGTTGATCCGGCGGTCGGTCTCAGCCAGTTGACCGTCCTTTTTATAGGCGAACTTGGCGCCACGCTTCAGTTGCTCGTTGGCGTACCAGTTACGGGTCGAACCGCTGATCGATTGACCTTCGACGAAACCGGTGGCTTCCGCCTGGGCGCTCTTGTCGTTGATCGTCACCGGCGTGAACGCCTGGCTCTGGGTTTCCGCATAAGCGGTTGCGGTGATGCTGCTTATGGCCAAGGCCAGTATCGCGGTGCTGCTCAGTTTCATGGGTGAAGCTCCTTTACTTTCTTTTTATGCCGGCTTTTTTGGGTTGGCCGGTTATTGGTTTAGAACTCATTCACACATCGCAAACGTTTGCCAAATGCCTGATTGGCGAATTTCGGCAAAGCGCTTGCGTGAGGGGCTAGACGGGCCCCTCAGCGTTGCGGCTAATCGGTTGGGTTAATCGATGCTCACACCCGAGAAAACGTTGCGTCCGAAGGGGCTCACCTTGAACCCTTCGATTTTCGTGCTCAGCGGCTGGTTGACCGTCGAGTGGGCGACAGGCGTGATCGGCACTTGCTGTTTCAGCAACTGCTGAGCCTGTTTATAGAGAACGGTGCGCTGGTCGCGGTCGGTGACGACCTTGGCCTGTTTGATCAGCTTGTCGTACGCCGGATCGCACCACATGGAGTAGTTGTTGCCGCCAATGGCGTCGCAGCTGTACAGCGTGCCGAGCCAGTTGTCGGGATCACCGTTGTCGCCGGTCCAGCCGATCAGGCTGATATCGTGCTCGCCATTCTTGGTGCGCTTGATGTACTCGCCCCATTCGTAACTGACGATCTTCACTTTCAGACCGATCTTGGCCCAGTCAGCCTGGAGCATTTCGGCCATCAGTTTGGCGTTCGGGTTGTACGGACGCTGCACCGGCATCGCCCACAGGGTAATTTCGGTGCCTTCCTTGACGCCCGCAGCCTTGAGCAGCTCTTTGGCTTTTTCCGGGTTGTAGGCGGCGTCTTTGATGCTGTCGTCGTAAGACCACTGGGTGGGTGGCATGGCGTTGACGGCCAATTGGCCGGCGCCTTGATAAACAGCGTTGAGAATCCCTTGTTTATTCACCGCCATGTCCAATGCCTGACGCACTTCGAGCTGATCGAACGGCTTGTGGCGGACGTTGTAGGCGATGTAACCGAGGTTGAAACCCGGTTTGGAGATCAGTTGCAGTTTCGGATCGTTCTTCAGCGCATCGACATCGGCCGGACGCGGATGCAGGGTGATCTGGCACTCGTCAGCCTTGAGCTTCTGCACGCGCACGGAGGCGTCGGTGTTGATCGCGAAAATCAGGTTGTCGAGTCTGACCCGGCTCGGATCCCAGTACTGCTTGTTGCCGGTGAAGCGGATGTTCGAGTCTTTCTGATAGCTCTTGAACACGAACGGCCCGGTGCCGATCGGCTTCTGGTTGATGTCGCTCGGTTTGCCGTCGGCCAGCAGTTTGTCGGCGTATTCGGCGGACAGAACGGCGGCGAAGCTCATGGCGAGGTTCTGGATGAACGCGGCGTCGACGCTGTTGAGCGTGAACTCCACGGTCAGCGGCCCGGTCTTCTCGACCTTGGCGATGTTCTTGTTCAGGCTCATCCCGTTGAAATACGGGAACTCGGTCGGATAAGCCTTACGGAATGGCTGCTGTGGATCAAGCATGCGATTAAACGTGAACAGCACGTCGTCGGCATTGAAGTCGCGGGTCGGCTTGAAGTACGGCGTTGTATGAAATTTCACACCTTCACGTAAGTGAAACGTGTACTTGAGACCATCCTCGGAAATGTCCCACTTGGTGGCCAGACCCGGTACGACATTGGTCGCGCCTTTTTCGAACTCGACCAGACGGTTGTAGATCGGTTCGGCGGCATCGTTATCGGTGGCCGTGGTGTATTGCGCGGTATCGAAACCCGCAGGGCTGCCTTCAGAGCAGAACACCAGACTTTTGCTGGCGGCGAAACTCGCGGACGTGGCGGCCATCAGGCCGGCGCCCAGCAATGCGGAAAAAACCAAGGTATGGCGCATGACGCTCCCTCTTTTTTAGTGTTGTGCAATGCGCCGCGTCTCGTCCTGAAACGTTGTGGTCGCATTGAGCTCAATCCAATACGTACGGCAAACCGGTGGCCCACACAGAAACTGGTCAGAACCCGACGGTATTAGCCGTGGGCCTGGCAGTAAATGCGTAAAAGCCTGAAAACCTCGTAGGAAAAGGCAACGCGGCCTCGCCACTGCAGGTGTCTGCAGCGGAATCGGCTGTAGGCAAATTCCTAACTTCCCGGCAGGTAAAACAGCGGCGACGTCATAAACGTCGCCGCTGCAGTGCCTTATTTGCTGACGCTGACGCCGTAGAAGGAATTCAAGCCGAATGGGCTGATCTTGAAGTCCTGCACGTTGGCGCGCATGGGTTGGTACACCGTCGAGTGAGCGATAGGTGTCATTGGGACTGCATCTTTGAGGACGTGTTGTGCCTCTTTGTACAGTTCGGTGCGCTTACCTTGGTCGGTTGTGCGCTTGGCTTCTTTGACGAGGCCGTCGAACTTCTTGTCGCACCACTTGGAGAAGTTGTTGCCGCTGAGCGAGTCGCAGCCGAACAGCACGTTCAGCCAGTTGTCCGGATCACCATTGTCACCGCTCCAGCCAATGATCATGGCCTGGTTCTCGCCACCTTTGGAGCGCTTGATGTACTCGCCCCACTCGTAGCTGGTGATCTTCACTTTCAAGCCGATCTTGGCCCAGTCGGACTGGAGCATTTCGGCCATCAGTTTAGCGTTCGGGTTGTATGGACGCTGAACCGGCATCGCCCACAGAACGATCTCGGTACCTTCCTTGACGCCGGCTTCCTTGAGCAGCTGTTTGGCTTTCTCAGGATCGTACTTGGCATCTTTGATGGTGGTGTCGTAAGACCACTGGGTCGGCGGCATGGCGTTAACGGCCAGTTGGCCTGCGCCCTGATAAACCGAATCGATGATCTGTGGCTTGTTCACAGCCATGTCCAGCGCCTGACGCACGCGCAGGTCAGCCAGCGGGTTTGCTTCGTTGCTGCCTTTGACCTTGTCCATCACGTTGTAGGCGATGTAACCCAGGTTGAAACCCGCCTGGTCAGGCATCTTCAGTGCTGGATCTTCTTTCAGCGCTTTCAGGTCGGCCGGACGCGGGAACAGGGTGACCTGGCACTCGTTCTTTTTCAGCTTCTGAATACGTACCGACGGGTCGGTGGTGATGGCGAAGATCAGGTTGTCGATCTTCACGTCTTCAGGCTTCCAGTAGTCCTTGTTCCCGGTGTAGCGGATGTTGGAGTCTTTCTGGTAGCTCTTGAACACGAACGGGCCAGTGCCGATCGGCTTCTGGTTGATGTCGGCGGCTTTGCCTTCCTTGAGCAGCTGGGCAGCGTACTCGGCGGACTGCACCGACGCGAAGCTCATGGCCATGTTCTGGATGAACGCGGCGTCGACTTCTTTCAGGGTGAACTTGACGGTGTGGTCGTCGACTTTATCGATCTTGGTGATGTTGGTGTCCATCCCCATGTCGGTGAAGTACGGGAATTCGGTCGGGTACGCCTTACGGAACGGGTCATCCTTGTTAATCATGCGATTAAAGGTGAACAGCACGTCGTCGGCGTTGAACTCACGAGTCGGCGTGAAATACGGGGTCGTGTGGAACTTGACGCCTTCACGCAGGTGGAAGGTGTAAGTCAGGCCATCGTCGGAGATGTCCCACTTGGTCGCCAGACCAGGAATCACAGCGGTGCCGCCGCGTTCGAACTGGGTCAGACGGTTGAACATGGTTTCAGCTGAGGCGTCGAAGTCGGTTCCGGTGGTGTACTGGCCCGGGTCGAAACCGGCCGGGCTGCCTTCGGAGCAGAACACCAGGTTAGTCGCAGCGGATGCGAAAGGTGCGGAGGCTAACAAGCCTGCGCCGACTAGAAACGGAATGACCGCGTGTTTAAGCATGTTGGCCTCATGATTTGTTGTCATTTTTTAGTAGTGAGGTACGACCTCGTGAGTCGTGCCTGCGGATACTTATGCAGGGGCCATACCCATTGCAAGATCCAGAGTGTGTGCGAGCGTTAAACGGTGGCACGTACGTACCTTAATGTCGCATCTGTGTAAGTTTTGACGCATTTGACCGTTTGCGCGGGTTTTTTACGGTGCAAATGGAGCCCCAAAACGGTGCGTTGGTCACGTTGTGTGCGCCGGGGTGGGGCTGGGTGTTACTTATTTATACTGTTGGTTTTTGTAGGATTTTTCTGAGGTTTGGGTGTGGGCTTGGTGGGGGTTGGGTTGTGGATTTTTTTGGAGGTTGTACTGGGTGCAACTGGGGTGCTTCTTTTGGTAGCGCCTTGGGTGAATATCCGTTTTTTTGGGTGTTGCGGCTGGCGGTTTCGCCCTTACGGCGAGTCCCTTTGGCAAACGCCCCAAAGGAACCAAAGGTCTGTGCCCTGACGTCCGGCCCTCGCTAAGGCTCGGGTTCCTTCGCTCCGGGTTCATCCGGGGGCATCGCCTACGGTTTGCTTCGCTGCACCTCCTCTCGATGCTTTCCCCGTATGAATCCCTCCCGCTCAGCCTCCCGACGGGCTCTAAGATCAAAATCAAAAGCAGGCGAGCTGACACTCGGCCTAGTGGTTGGCGTGGATCGCCGCGATTTCATGTAGGAGCTGCCGAAGGCTGCGATCTTTTGATCTTCGTTGGATTCGCCCCTCACCCCAGCCCTCTCCCGAGGGAGAGGGGGCCGATGGTGGGCTTCTCAAAATCTTTGTTCGGCTCGATATCTCACGTCGGTGTACCTCGCCCATACTCCCCGATCAGTCCCCTTCCCTCTGGGAGAGGGTTAGGGTGAGGGTTTGTTTTTGATTCATAAAAAAACCGGCAATCACTGCTGATCGCCGGTTTTTCATTCAGCCCAAAATCAAATCACTGCATCAACACTTCAATCGAGCCATCCGCCGTCATGCTGACCTGGCTTGTGCCCGCTTCAACTTCCGGCGTCACCGGCGCCGCATCCATTGCCGCCGCTTTCATCATCATCGGTGCGCGCAGGTACGGTTGTGGATAACCGTTGCTGTTGAGGTTCAGGTTGACGATTTTGTAGCCCTTGCCGCCGAGTGCATCGGTGGCCAGTTGGGCGCGGTTTTTGAAGGCGGTGACAGCTTCTTTTAGGAGTTTGTCTTCGCTGGCCTTGCGGGTCGGGTCGGCGATAGCGAAGTCCATGCCGCCCATTTTCAGGTCGCCCAGCAGTTCGCCGGTGAGTTTGGAGAGGGCGGCGAAGTCGGAGCTTTCCAGGCGCAGTTCGGCGCGTTCACGCCAGCCGGTGATCTTTTGGCCTTTGGTGTCGTAGATCGGGTAGCTGTTGCGGCTGCCTTGGCGCAGGGTGATGTCTTTGACTTGTTTGGCCTGGCCGAGGGCCTTGTTCATGGCGGTGCTGATGTCGGCGGCGAGTTTGGCCGGGTCGGTGTTTTGTTCTTCGGTGTAGAGGGTGACGATCATCAGGTCGCGGGCGACTTCCGTGCTGACTTCGGCGCGCAGGGAGATCTGGTTGTAGTGCAGCTCATCGGCGGCCAGGGCCGGGAGGCTGGCGACGCTGCCGACGGTCAGGGCGAGAAGGGCGGCGCTGCGGCGAAATGTGTGCATGAAAGCTCCTTGATGAGGGCGCAGGTGATGGTTCGGGGGCCTGCGTGAAACCATCAGACTCTAGCTTTTATGATCCGGTTCGCCCAGTTACAACTTCTATACAGATACCGCGGATCCCAAGTTCAGAGAGCTTTTGTGGCGAGGGGATTTATCCCCGTTCGGCTGCGCAGCAGTCGCAAATCCGGCTGATGCGATATGTCTGGTTGAATGAGGTCGCATGATTTGGGGCGGCTTCGCCACCCAGCGGGGATAAATCCCCTCGCCACAATTGATCTCCGATAGCCCTTGGAATTTTCTTCAACTCAGATGAATTCTCCATCATCGCCATGTGGTCGTTTGCCGCACTTTCGCCTCTCAAGCCCGTGGCTTGGTTATACTCCGTGCGATCCGCCTGGAGCGCTCATCAGGAGAGCTCATGCTCGCCCCCGTACAACTGACTTCCGCCACTCGCCAGAACCTCTGGCGGTTGACGTTCATCCGCACCTTGGTGCTTGCCGCGCAGGCGGGCTCCGTAGGCCTGGCTTATTGGCTGCAGCTGTTGCCGTTGCCGTGGGTGCAACTGGCGATGACCCTCGGCTGCTCGACGCTACTTTGCGTGTTCACCGCCGTGCGCCTGCGCACCTCGTGGCCGGTGACCGAGCTCGAATACGCGCTGCAACTGGCCTGTGATCTGGTGATCCACAGTGCGCTGCTGTATTTCTCCGGCGGTTCGACCAACCCGTTCGTTTCCTATTATCTGGTGCCGCTGACCATCGCTGCGGTGACGCTGCCATGGCGTTATTCGGTGGTGCTGTCGGGTATCGCGCTGGCCTTGTACACGGTGATGCTGACGCGGTTCTATCCGCTGGAAACCTTGCCGATCGCCCGTGAAAACCTGCAGGTCTACGGCATGTGGCTGAGCTTCGCACTCGCCGCTGCGGTCATCACCTTCTTCGCTGCGCGCATGGCCGAAGAGCTGCGTCGTCAGGAAGAGTTGCGGGCGATTCGCCGTGAAGAAGGCCTGCGCGATCAGCAGTTGCTCGCCGTTGCGACGCAAGCCGCCGGCGCTGCCCATGAGCTCGGCACGCCGCTGGCGACCATGAGTGTTTTGCTCAAAGAGATGCAGCAGGATCACCCCGATCCGCTGCTGCAGGACGATCTGAAAGTGCTGCAAGATCAGGTCAAACTCTGCAAGGAAACCCTGCAGCAACTGGTGCGCGCCGCCGAAGCCAATCGTCGTCTGGCGATCGATATGCAGGACGTCACCGACTGGCTCGATGAGGCGCTTAATCGCTGGCACTTGATGCGTCCCGAGGCGAGCTATCGTTTCCATCGTCTCGGCCAAGGCACGGTGCCGCGCATGGCGCCGCCGCCGGATCTGACCCAGGCGCTGCTCAATCTGCTGAACAACGCCGCCGACGCCTGCCCGGAAAACCTTCAGGTAACCCTGGATTGGGATGCCGAAGACGTCACCATCAGCATTCGTGACCACGGCGCCGGTGTGCCGCTGGCCATCGCCGAGCAGATTGGCAAACCGTTTTTTACCACCAAGGGCAAAGGTTTCGGCCTGGGCCTGTTTTTGAGCAAGGCCAGCGTGACACGCGCCGGCGGCTCAGTGAAACTCTATAGTCATGAGGAAGGCGGCACGCTCACCGAGCTGCGCCTGCCCCACGGCGCCCGAGGAGACCAACATGAGTGACGAAATCCAAGTCGAAGGCGAAGAACTGCCGCATTTGCTGCTGGTCGATGACGACGCAACATTCACCCGCGTCATGGCCCGCGCCATGGCTCGCCGTGGCTTTCGCGTCAGCACCGCCGGTTCCGCCGAAGAAGGCCTGACCATCGCCCAGGCCGATCTGCCGGACTACGCCGCGCTCGACCTGAAAATGGACGGCGACTCCGGTCTGGTGCTGCTGCCCAAGCTGCTGGAGCTGGATCCGGAAATGCGCGTGGTGATCCTCACCGGTTATTCGAGCATTGCCACCGCGGTCGAAGCGATCAAACGCGGCGCCTGCAACTACCTGTGCAAACCGGCCGACGCCGACGACGTGCTGGCCGCGCTGCTCTCCGAGCACGCCGACCTCGACAGTCTGGTGCCGGAAAACCCGATGTCGGTCGACCGGCTGCAGTGGGAACACATCCAGCGCGTGCTCACCGAACACGAAGGCAACATCTCCGCCACTGCCCGCGCCCTGGGCATGCACCGCCGCACCCTGCAGCGCAAACTGCAGAAGCGCCCGGTTCGTCGCTGAACCTGCGCTGAACGACTATCGCCAGCCCTCGCGATAAAACGCACCGATCAACTATGATCGGTGCGTGTCTGTTCTTTTCTATATCGAGCCTTTTCCATGAATCAGAACGCTGAATATTCCGCGGTCAACGATGCTGTGCGCGGGCAGTTTTTTCGCAAGGTGTGGGCGATCATCACCCCGTATTGGCGCAGTGAAGAGAAGGGCAAGGCCTGGACGCTGTTGATTGCCGTGATTGCGCTCTCGCTGCTTAGCGTGGGCATCTCGGTGTGGTTCAACACCTGGTACAAAGACTTTTACAACGCGCTGCAAAAGAAAGACGAGGCGGCGTTTTGGCAGTTGATTCTGTATTTCTGCGGGATTGCCGCCGTGGCGATTATCGGCGCGGTGTATCGGCTGTATCTGACGCAGATGCTGACAATTCGCTGGCGGGCCTGGCTCACCGAAAAGCATTTCTCGCGTTGGCTTTCCGACAAGAATTACTACCAGCTGGAGCAGGGCGGTTATACCGACAACCCGGATCAGCGGATTTCCGAAGACCTTAATAATTTCACCTCCAACACCCTCGAGCTGGGCATTGGCCTGCTGCGCAATATTGTCAGTCTGGTGTCGTTCTCGATCATTTTGTGGGGCGTTTCGGGCAGTATCGAAGTCTATGGCGTGACCATTCCCGGCTACATGTTCTGGTGCGTGCTGGTTTACGCGATCGTCGGCAGTTGGCTGACGCATTTGATCGGTCGTCGCTTGATCGGCCTGAACAACCAACAACAACGCTTCGAAGCCGACCTGCGTTTTTCCATGGTGCGGATTCGTGAGAACGCCGAAAGCATCGCGTTGTACAACGGCGAACCGAACGAAAATCGTCGCTTGAGCGGCCGCTTCGGCAATGTCTGGCACAACTTCTGGGACATCATGAAAGTGTCCAAGCGCCTGACCTTTTTCACCGCCGGTTACAGCCAGGCGGCGATCATTTTCCCGTTTATTGTGGCGTCGCCGCGTTACCTTGCCGGCAAGATCGAGCTCGGTGAACTGATGCAGATCAGCTCGGCGTTCGGCAACGTGCAAGAGAGTTTCAGCTGGTTCATCAGTGCCTATCAGAGCCTCGCTTCGTGGCGCGCCACGTGTGATCGTCTGCTGAGTTTCCGTCAGGCGATGACCGATAACGAAGAGCGCAAGCCTGCGATCGATGTGCAGAATCAGGGCAGCGAATTGAAGGTGCACAACCTCGGTCTGGATCTGGCCGACGGTCGTCATCTGCTGACCAGCGCCGACATGACCGTTGAGCCGGGTGATCGAGTGATGCTGAGCGGGCGTTCCGGCAGTGGTAAATCGACACTGCTGCGCGCGATGGGACATTTGTGGCCAGCGGGGCACGGCAACATTCGTCTGCCGGCGGCGCGTTACCTGTTCCTGCCGCAAAAACCGTATCTGCCAATCGGCACGTTGCGCGAAGCATTGAGTTATCCACAACCGAGCGAGACCTACGCGCCTGAACGTTATGCCGAGGTGCTGGAAACCTGCCGCTTGCCACATCTGGTGGCGCGACTGGACGAAGCCAATCACTGGCAGCGCATGCTGTCGCCGGGTGAGCAGCAACGACTGGCCTTCGCCCGCGCGCTGCTTTACGCACCGCATTGGCTGTACATGGACGAAGCCACATCGGCGATGGATGAAGAGGATGAGGCGACGTTGTATCAGGCGTTGATCGATCAATTGCCGGGGTTGAGCATCGTCAGCGTCGGACACCGCAGCAGCTTGAAACGCTTCCACCCTAGACATGTACGCATCGACAGCGGCCATCTGGTGGAGCAACCCGTCACCGCCTGACCCCCCGGAGCCCTTGTAGGAGCTGCCGGAGGCTGCGATCTTTTGATCTTGATCCATAAAATCAAAAGATCGCAGCCTTCGGCAGCTCCTACAAGGAGGTCGCGTTGACAGTGATCGTACAACCCGCTTGAGCTATGATGGCCTCAAGCCGAATTTTCGAGACAAAATGCAGACCATGGAAAACCTGATCGACACCCCACGCTTCCCGCGAAAGCGCCGCAGCCTGGCACAGGAACTGGTGACGGTGCTGACCGAGCAGATCCGTGACGGCCTGCTCAAACGGGGCGATAAGCTGCCCACCGAGTCGGCGATCATGCAGGAGCACGGCGTCAGCCGCACCGTGGTGCGCGAGGCGATCTCCCGTCTGCAAGCCGCCGGGCAAGTGGAAACCCGCCACGGCATCGGCACGTTTGTGCTCGACACACCGAGCCCGAGCGGCTTTCGCATCGATCCGGCCACCGTCGTCACCTTACGTGACGTATTGGCGATTCTCGAATTGCGCATCAGCCTCGAAGTCGAGTCCGCCGGCCTCGCCGCGCAACGCCGCAGTCCGGAGCAACTGGCAACCATGCGCGCCGCCCTCGATGCACTGAACGACAGCGTCGCCCACGCCAGTGATGCCGTCGCGTCTGACTTCGCCTTCCACCTGGAAATCGCGCTGTCGACCGGCAACCGCTACTTCACCGACATCATGACCCACCTCGGCACCAGCATCATTCCGCGCACGCGGCTGAACTCAGCGCGTCTGGCCCATGACGATCAGCAGCACTACATGAATCGCGTCAGCCGCGAGCATGAAGAGATTTATCAGGCGATTGCCCGGCAGGATTCCGACGCGGCAAGAGCGGCGATGCGGCTGCATTTGACCAACAGCCGCGAAAGGCTGCGCCAGGCCCATGAAGAGGCGCAGGCGCAGCGGGGATAAAGGGAAAGCTCAAAGCTCATCGACTTCATAGTCGATGTACTCGATTTCTCCGTCGAACAGCAATTTGAAGGTTTTTTCGACAATGACAAAGCGTTGATCGGGCAGAGCTTCGAATTCGACAAAGTCGTTGATCTGAACGTGCAGGTCGAATTCTCGGGGGATCTCCAGCGGAGCAACTCGTGAATCGGGAGAGAAGTTGAAGCGATGCATGGTCTTCATGTCGGGGGATTTCTGGGCTGGAAATTTCTCCGATTCGGCATGCTTTTTCAGAAGCCGGCACCTGTAAGAAAACCAGTTTCGACGAATGGTCATGCTTTCTGACGCCTTTGCATCGTCCTGAAATCGCCATCGCGAGCAGGCTCACTCCTACCTTGAAATGCGTTCCAATGTGGGGGTGAGCCTGCTCGCGATGGGGCCAGCCGCCGTCATAGATTTTTCAGTCTTAGGACAACATCTCTCCTGACCCCCGCTCTATTAACCTTTCTCCATGGTTGCTCGAGGGCTCTGCCACAGCCTTCAATAGCGATAGAAACAATCCTGTCCGACAAAAAACCACCCACAACGATGAAATGCAGTTGACGGTTATCTTTTAAGTTGTACGATGACCTACAACTTCGGCGAAGGCTGAACGTGACAATCACAACAATATTGCTACCCAGGGTGTTCGAATAATGAATCCACAAGAACTGAAGTCCATCCTCTCTGCCGGCCTGCTGTCCTTCCCGGTTACCGATTTCAACGCGCAGGGTGATTTCAACCGTGCGGGCTACATCAAGCGGCTGGAATGGCTGGCCCCGTACGGCGCTTCGGCTCTGTTCGCAGCGGGCGGCACCGGTGAGTTCTTCTCCCTGGCCGCCAGCGAATATTCGGAAATCATCAAGACTGCCGTCGACACTTGCGAAACCAGCGTGCCGATTCTCGCCGGTGTCGGCGGTTCGACCCGTCAGGCCATCGAATACGCACAGGAAGCCGAGCGTCTGGGCGCCAAAGGCTTGCTGTTGCTGCCGCACTACCTGACCGAAGCCAGTCAGGACGGCGTTGCCGCACACGTTGAAGCGGTGTGCAAATCGGTCAAGATCGGCGTGGTTGTCTACAACCGCAACGTTTGCCGCCTCAACGCGCCGCTGCTGGAACGTCTGGCCGAGCGCTGCCCGAACCTGATCGGTTACAAGGACGGTCTGGGCGATATCGAGTTGATGGTGTCGATCCGTCGCCGCCTCGGTGATCGCTTCAGCTACCTCGGTGGCTTGCCGACCGCCGAAGTCTACGCCGCTGCCTACAAGGCGCTGGGCGTGCCGGTTTACTCCTCGGCGGTGTTCAACTTCATTCCGAAAACCGCGATGGATTTCTACCACGCGATCGCTCGCGAAGATCACGCCACCGTCGGCAAGATCATCGACGACTTCTTCCTGCCGTACCTCGACATCCGCAACCGCAAGGCCGGTTACGCCGTGAGCATCGTCAAGGCTGGCGCCAAAATCGCTGGCTATGACGCCGGCCCGGTGCGCGCGCCACTGACCGACCTGACCGGCGAAGAGTACGAAATGCTCGCCGCGCTGATCGACAAGCAAGGTGCGCAATAACCCCCGAACAAACCGAGGCCGCTGCGCAATCAGCGGCTTTTGCGTCGAGAGGAGAAAAGGCTGTGACTGATTCCAAGCGTTACGACAATTACATCAACGGTGAATGGGTTGCCGGTGCCGATTACTCGGCCAACATCAACCCGTCCGAGTTGAGCGACACCATCGGCGACTACGCCAAGGCTGATCTGACTCAGGTTCACGCGGCCATCGACGCGGCGCGCGCTGCGTTCCCGAACTGGTCGACTTCGGGCATTCAGGCCCGTCACGATTCGCTGGATAAAGTCGGCACGGAAATCCTCGCTCGTCGCGAAGAACTCGGCACCTTGCTGGCGCGGGAAGAGGGCAAGACCCTGCCCGAAGCCATCGGCGAAGTGACCCGCGCCGGCAACATTTTCAAATTCTTCGCCGGTGAATGCCTGCGTCTTTCTGGCGACTACGTGCCGTCGGTGCGCCCGGGCGTCAACGTCGAAGTCACCCGCGAAGCACTGGGCGTGGTCGGTCTGATCAGCCCGTGGAACTTCCCGATCGCGATTCCGGCGTGGAAGATCGCTCCGGCGCTGGCCTACGGCAACTGTGTCGTGCTGAAACCGGCCGATCTGGTGCCGGGTTGCGCTTGGGCACTGGCCGAAATCATCTCCCGCGCGGGCTTCCCGGCCGGCGTGTTCAATTTGGTGATGGGCAGCGGTCGTGTGGTGGGCGATGCGCTGGTGCAGAGCCCGAAAGTCGACGGCATCAGCTTCACCGGTTCGGTGGGCGTGGGTCGTCAGATCGCCGTTAACTGCGTGTCGCGTCAGGCGAAAGTGCAGCTGGAAATGGGCGGCAAAAACCCGCAGATCATTCTCGATGACGCTGACCTCAAACAAGCGGTCGAGTTGTCGGTACAGAGCGCGTTTTACTCCACCGGTCAGCGTTGCACCGCGTCGAGCCGCTTGATCGTCACCGCCGGGATTCACGACAAATTTGTCGAAGCGATGGCCGAGCGCATGAAGTCGATCAAGGTCGGCCACGCGCTGAAATCCGGCACCGACATCGGTCCAGTGGTTTCGCAAGCACAGCTTGAACAGGACATGAAGTACATCGACATCGGTCAGTCCGAAGGTGCGCGTCTGGTCAGCGGCGGAGGTCTGGTGACTTGCGATACCGAAGGCTACTTCCTCGCGCCAACGCTGTTTGCCGACAGCGAAGCGTCGATGCGCATCAGCCGTGAAGAGATCTTCGGCCCGGTGGCCAACATCGTTCGGGTGGCCGATTACGACGCAGCGCTGGCGATGGCCAACGACACCGAGTTCGGTCTGTCGGCGGGTATCGCGACGACGTCGCTGAAGTACGCCAACCACTTCAAACGCCACTCGCAGGCCGGGATGGTGATGGTCAACTTGCCGACCGCCGGCGTCGATTACCACGTTCCGTTCGGTGGCCGTAAAGGTTCATCCTATGGCTCACGTGAGCAAGGCCGCTATGCCCAGGAGTTCTACACCGTGGTGAAAACCAGCTACATCGGCTCCTGAATGCAGCACGCGGTGTCGACCCTGACACCGCAATCCCTGTAGGAGCTGCCGCAGGCTGCGATCTTTTGATGTTGTTTTTAAGGTCAAGATCAAAAGATCGCAGCCTTCGGCAGCTCCTACAGGGAACCCGAAATACGAACATCCCGTAATACAGGAACCCGAAATACGGACATCCCGTAATACAGGGACACCCGGAAAACCGGGCACCAAAGAAGATTCACCCGCGCATAAAAATAATCAGTGGGAGTACATCTACATGCAATCGTCCAAGCCGACTCACGTCCGCTATTTGATCTTGCTCATGCTGTTTCTGGTGACCACGATCAACTACGCCGACCGCGCCACGATCGCCATCGCCGGCTCCAGCCTGCAAAAAGACCTCGGCATCGACGCGGTCACCCTCGGCTACATCTTCTCTGCATTCGGTTGGGCCTACGTGGCCGGGCAAATTCCCGGTGGCTGGCTGCTCGATCGTTTCGGCTCGAAAAAAGTTTACGCCCTGAGCATTTTCACCTGGTCGCTGTTCACCGTGCTGCAAGGCTTTGTCGGTGAGTTCGGCATGTCCACGGCGATCGTTGCGCTGTTTATGCTGCGCTTCCTCGTTGGTCTGGCTGAGGCGCCATCGTTCCCGGGCAACGCACGCATCGTAGCGGCGTGGTTCCCGACCGCTGAGCGCGGTACCGCGTCGGCGATCTTCAACTCGGCGCAGTATTTTGCCACCGTGTTGTTCGCCCCGTTGATGGGCTGGATCGTGTACTCCTTCGGTTGGGAGCACGTGTTTATCGTCATGGGTATTCTCGGGATTGTGTTCTCGCTGGTCTGGCTGAAAGTGATCTACAGCCCGCGTGAGCACCCGCGCATCAACGAAGCCGAGTTCAAGCACATCGCTGAAAACGGCGGCATGGTCGACATGGATCAGACGGGCAAAAAGTCCGACGGCCCGAAATGGGATTACATCCGTCAGTTGCTGACCAATCGCATGATGCTCGGCGTGTATCTGGGTCAATACTGCATCAACGGCATCACCTACTTCTTCCTGACCTGGTTCCCGGTGTACCTGGTGCAAGAGCGTGGCATGACCATTCTCAAGGCCGGTTTCATCGCCTCGTTGCCGGCGATCTGCGGCTTCATTGGCGGCGTGCTTGGTGGGGTGATTTCCGATTACCTGCTGCGTAAGGGCCACTCGCTGACCTTCGCCCGCAAAGCGCCGATCATCGCTGGTCTGCTGGTGTCCAGCAGCATCGTTGCCTGCAATTATGTTGATGTGGAATGGATGGTCGTTGGCTTCATGGCCCTGGCCTTCTTCGGCAAAGGCGTTGGCGCACTGGGCTGGGCGGTGGTCTCCGACACCTCACCAAAACAGATCGCCGGTCTGAGCGGCGGCCTGTTCAACACCTTCGGCAACATCGCTTCGATTACCACACCGATCGTGATTGGCTACATCATCAGCTCCACCGGTTCGTTCAAATGGGCGCTGGTGTTCGTCGGTGCCAACGCACTGGTGGCGGTGTTCAGCTATCTGGTCATCGTTGGCCCGATCAAACGTGTGGTACTCAAAGAGCCGCCAACCAACGGCGGTGTTGAAGCCAGCGGTAAATTGTCTCAAGCGCATTCCTGAGGAGCGGCGTCATGCAGTTGATTGAACATTCCGACTCGCCGCGCCACATCCGCCTGCACGAGCGGGACAATGTGGTGGTCGTGGTCAATGACCAGGGCGCACCGGCCGGCACTGAATTTGCCGATGGTCTGGTGACTGTGGAATTCGTGCCGCAGAGCCACAAGATCACCCTCGAAGACATTGCCGAGGGCGGTCAGGTGATTCGCTACGGTCAGGTCATTGGCTACGCGTTGCAGCCGATCCGCCGGGGCAGTTGGGTCAAGGAAGATCAACTGCGTATGCCGACCGCGCCGCCACTGGACAGCTTGCCGCTGTCCACCGACGTGCCGGACGCGCAGGCACCGCTGGAAGGCTTCACCTTCGAGGGTTATCGCAATGCTGACGGCACCGTCGGCACGCGCAATATTCTCGGCATTACTACGACCGTGCAGTGCGTCACCGGCGTGCTCGATCACGCGGTGAAACGCATCAAGGATGAGCTGCTGCCGAAGTACCCGCACGTCGATGACGTGGTGGCGCTGACGCACAGTTACGGCTGCGGCGTGGCGATCACCGCCACCGACGCCTACATCCCGATTCGCACCGTGCGCAATCTGGCGCGCAACCCGAACCTCGGCGGCGAGGCGTTGGTGATCAGTCTGGGCTGCGAGAAATTGCAGGCCGGGCAGGTGATGCACGAGGACGATGCGTCGGTCGATCTCAGCGATCCGTGGCTGTATCGCTTGCAGGATTCCAGTCACGGTTTCACCGAGATGATCGAGCAGATCATGCAACTGGCCGAAGTGCGCCTGAAGAAACTCGACCAGCGCCGCCGCGAAACCGTGCCGGCGTCCGAGCTGATCCTCGGCATGCAATGCGGCGGCAGCGATGCGTTCTCCGGGATCACCGCCAACCCGGCGTTGGGTTATGCTTCGGACTTGTTGTTGCGCGCCGGGGCGACGGTGATGTTTTCCGAAGTCACCGAAGTGCGTGATGCGATTTACCTGCTGACGTCACGCGCCGAGACCAAGACCGTCGCCGAGGAACTGGTGCGCGAGATGGACTGGTACGACCGTTACCTGGCCAAGGGCGAGGCGGATCGCAGCGCCAACACCACGCCGGGGAACAAGAAGGGCGGGTTGTCGAACATCGTCGAGAAGTCGCTGGGGTCGATCGTCAAATCCGGCAGCAGCGCGATCAATGGCGTGCTCGGCCCGGGTGAGCGGTTCAAGCAGAAGGGGCTGATTTTCTGCGCGACGCCGGCGAGTGATTTTGTCTGCGGGACGTTGCAGTTGGCGGCCGGGATGAATTTGCATGTGTTCACTACTGGGCGGGGTACGCCGTACGGTTTGGCGATGGCGCCTGTGGTGAAGGTGTCGACGCGCACGGAGTTGGCGCAGCGCTGGCCGGATCTGATTGATATCGACGCCGGGCGGATTGCCACCGGGCGGGCGACGATTGAGGAATTGGGTTGGGAGTTGTTTCACTACTATCTGGATGTTGCGAGCGGCAAGCAGCAGACGTGGGCGGAGAAGCACAAGCTGCATAACGACATTACGTTGTTTAACCCGGCGCCGATTACCTGATGTGTCATCGGCTTGCCCCTCACCCCAGCCCTCTCCCAGAGGGAGAGGGGGCCGATCCGGGGATATTTGAGAAGTACATCGACCTGAAAGTGCTTTGCCGAATCCATAATCGAATCGGTCTTGCAGGTCGATGTCTTACGCAAGACACATCGGTCAGTCCCCTCTCCCTCCGGGAGAGGGTTAGGGTGAGGGGCTTTTAAGGCTTTTGGCTTATCATTAGCCACCTAACGACGCTCACCCAAGGCTCCCTCGGCATGCTGGCAATTTTCCTCGAAGCCCTGAACATCACCGCGCCGGTGTTTGCCATGCTGTTTCTCGGTGTGTTGCTCAAGCGCATCGACTGGATCAACGACAACTTCATCCACACCGCCTCGGCGCTGGTGTTCAACGTCACCATGCCGGCGCTGTTGTTCCTCGGCATTCTGCACGCCGACCTGCACGCCGCGTTGCAACCAGCGCTGCTGATCTACTTCTCCGTCGCCACACTCGTCTGTTTCGCCATCGCCTGGGGCTGGGCAATTTTCAAGTGCCCGCGTGAAGATCGCGGTATCTACACGCAGGGTGCGTTTCGCGGCAACAACGGCGTGATCGGTCTGGCGCTGGCGGCGAGCATGTACGGCGATTACGGGATCTCCCTCGGCGCGATTCTCGCGGCGTTGGTGATCCTGTTTTACAACACGCTGTCGACGATTGTGCTGGCGGTGTACAGCCCGGTGATCAAGTCCGATCCGTGGAGCATCTGCAAAAGCGTGTTCAGCAATCCGCTGATCATCAGCGTGATAGCGGCGGGGCCGTTTGCTTATTTCAAGATCGGTTTGCCGGGGTGGCTGGAGACCTCAGGTCAGTATCTGGCGCAGACCACGTTGCCGCTGGCGCTGATCTGCATCGGCGGAACCCTGTCGCTGGCAGCGTTGCGCAAGAGCGGCAACATGGCGCTCAGTTCGAGTCTGGTGAAGATGATCGGTTTGCCGGTGCTGGCGACGCTCGGGGCGTGGTTGTGCGGCTTTCGTGGGGCGGAGTTGGGGATTCTGTTTCTGTACTTCGGCAGCCCGACGGCGGCGGCGAGTTTTGTCATGGCGCGGGCGGCGCAGGGTAATCATGAGTTAGCGGCGGCGATTATTGTGCTGACCACGTTGATGGCAGCGATTACCACCAATGTCGGGATCTTTGTTTTGCAGTGGGGTGGGTGGATCTAGCCTGAATCTTCGGTTGCTCTTCCGGGCCTCTTCGCGAGCAGGCTCGCTCCCACATTTGAAATGCATTCCAATGTGGGAGCGAGCCTGCTCGCGAAAGCTATTTCACAGGCGCTGAATCACTCAGGTTTCTGATAGGTATCGATCACTTCCTGCGCCGCGCGAAACGCATCTATCGCCGCCGGCACGCCGGCATACACGGCGCAATGCAGCAGCGCCTCACGAATCTCGTCCACTGTGCAGCCGTTATTCAACGCCCCACGTACATGCCCCTTCAACTCCTGCGGGCACTTCAGTGCAGTCAGCGCGGCAAGCGTAATCAAGCTGCGCGTCTTCAGCGGCAAACCTTCGCGATTCCACACGCCGCCCCAGGCATGTTCATTAACGAAATCCTGCAGCGGCTGGGTGAACTCGGTGGCGTTGCCCAGCGCGCGATCGACAAACGCATCGCCCATTACCTGGCGGCGAACTTCTACCCCGGACTTCTTCGATTCGGTCATGGCATATCACTCTTGTGGTGTTGGCGGCGCCAGGCGCGGATGGACGTAAACAACAAATACCCCAGCAGCGGCGGCAGAACGTAAAACAGCATCAAGCGCTCGAGCTTGCCGGCCAGCGGCATGCCGGTGGTGAACGACACCACGTGCAGCCCGTAGACCAGATACAAACCGAGCAGCAACAAACCTTCGGCGCGGGTCACGCGGTAGCCGGAATAGAACACCGGCAGGCACAGCGCGGCGACACCGAGCATCACCGGCAGATCGAAATCCAGTGCGTTCGGCGATACCGACAATGGTGTCGGCGCGATCAAAGCGGTGAGGCCGAGCACGCCGAGCAGGTTGAACAGATTGGCGCCGATCACGTTGCCCACGGCGATGTCGCGTTGGCCGCGCAGGGCGGCGATCAGCGAGGTCGCCAGTTCCGGCAGCGACGTGCCGACGGCGACCACGGTCAAACCGATCACCCGTTCCGAGAAGCCCAGATCCGTCGCCACCACCACGGCAGCGCCGAGCAGCAAATGACCGGCAAAAACCAACATCGCCAGCCCGAAGATGATCATCAAAACGCTGGCAAGCCATGAGGTTTTTACCGCGTCGGGTTGCGCGGAATGCGGTCGCGCCGAGTGCCGTGACTGGCGCAACAGCAAGCCGAGATACAACGCCAAAGCGCCGAGCAAGAGAATGCCGTCGAAGCGGCTGATTTCCTCGTTCCACGCCAACACGAACACCAGCAGACTGGCGCCGATCATCAGCGGAATGTCGAGACGCACCAGTTGCCGTGACACGCGCAGCGGAATGATCAGCGCCGACAGGCCGAGAGTTACAAGGATGTTGAAGATGCTGCTGCCGACCACGCTGCTGACGGCGATATCGGGGTTGTGCCCCAGCGCGGCTTGCACGCTGACGGCCATCTGCGGCGCACTGCTGCCGAGGGCGACAATGGTCAGGCCGATGATCAGTGGACGCACATGCAGACGCTCGGCCAGACGCACCGCCGCGCGCACCATCAGTTCTGCGCCGAAGATCAGCAGGCACAGGCCGGCGAGCAATTCGATCACGCTGATCAGCGGTAAATCGGTCAGTCCGAAAATGGTCAGCGCTCCATCAGTCGAGGGCCTGCACGCGAACCCGCGCGGTACCGCTGCTGAGCATACCGAGTTGTTTGGCGGCTTCGCGTGAAACATCAATCAGGCGTCCACGCGTATGCGGGCCACGATCGTTGATGCGCACCACAACGGACTCATCGTTTTTCAGGTTGGTGACCTTCACCCGCGTGCCAAAGGGCAACTGGCGGTGGGCGGCGGTCAGGGAATTCTGGTTGAATGCTTCGCCACTGGCGGTGCGTTTACCGTGGTGCTTGGCACCGTAATAAGAAGCGACACCGGTCTGGTCGTAACCGTGCGGGTCGATGGTGTCGGTACTGGCACAACCGGCCAGCAAAGAGAGCAGGGCGCAGGCGCCGAGCAGACGTTTCATTCGAAAGCTCCCAGATAACAATGTGGGAGCGAGCTTGCTCGCGAAGAGGCCGTCACATTCAGCATTGATGTTGAATGTCATGACGCCTTCGCGAGCAAGCTCGCTCCCACAGGGAATAGAGCCAGGCTTTGGATCTGGCTCAATTGCGGTCAGCCTTCGAGCTTGCTTTTCAGCAGTTCGTTCACTTGCTGCGGGTTGGCTTTGCCTTTCGACGCTTTCATCGCCTGGCCGACAAAGAAGCCGAACATCTTGCCGCGTTTGGCTTCATCCGCCGCGCGATACTGTTCAACTTGCTCGGCGTTGGCCGCAAGCATTTCGTCGAGCACCGCCGAGATTGCGCCGCTGTCGGTCACTTGTTTCAGGCCGCGTTTTTCGATGATCTCGTCTGCGCTGCCTTCACCGTTGGCCATCGCTTCGAACACCACCTTGGCGATCTTGCCGGAGATGGTGTTGTCCTTGATGCGCAGCAGCATGCCGCCCAACAGTTCCGCCGACACCGGCGACTCGTCGATGTCCAGGCCTTGCTTGTTGAGCAGGCTGCCCAACTCGACCATCACCCAGTTCGCCGCCAGTTTGGCGTCGCCGCCGATGCTCGCGACTTTCTCGAAGTAATCGGCTTGCTCGCGGCTGGTGGCCAGCACGCTGGCGTCGTAGACCGACAGACCGAATTGCTCCTGGAAGCGCTCGCGTTTCTGCGGAGGCAGTTCCGGCAGGGTGGCGCGCACCTCGCCGAGGAACGACTCTTCGATGACCACCGGCAGCAGATCCGGATCGGGGAAGTAACGGTAGTCGTTGGCTTCCTCTTTCGAACGCATCGGACGGGTCTCGTCCTTGTTCGGATCGTACAGACGGGTCTGCTGGATCACTTTGCCGCCGTCTTCGATCAGCTCGATCTGACGCTGGATCTCGGAGTTGATCGCCTTCTCGATGAAGCGGAACGAGTTGACGTTTTTGATCTCGCAACGCGTGCCGAACTCGACTTGGCCTTTCGGGCGGATCGACACGTTGCAGTCGCAACGCAGCGAACCTTCGGCCATGTTGCCGTCGCAGATGCCCAGATAACGCACCAGCGCGTGGATCGCCTTGACGTAAGCCACGGCTTCCTTGGCGCTGCGCATGTCCGGCTCGGAAACGATTTCCAGCAGCGGCGTGCCGGCACGGTTCAGGTCGATGCCGGTGGCGCCGTTGAATTCTTCGTGCAGGCTCTTGCCGGCGTCTTCTTCCAGGTGCGCGCGGGTGATGCCGACGCGTTTGACGGTGCCGTCTTCCAGCGCGATGTCCAGGTGGCCCTTGCCAACGATCGGCAATTCCATCTGGCTGATCTGGTAGCCCTTCGGCAAGTCCGGATAGAAGTAGTTTTTACGGGCGAACACGTTGTGCTGACCGATCTCGGCGTCAATCGCCAGACCGAACATCACCGCCATACGCACCGCTTCCTGGTTCAGCACCGGAAGAACGCCGGGCATGCCCAGATCGATCAGGCTGGCCTGGGTGTTCGGCTCGGAACCGAATGTGGTGGAACTACCGGAAAAGATTTTCGACCGGGTGGTGAGCTGAGTGTGAATCTCCAGCCCGATCACGACTTCCCATTGCATGTGTGTCTCCTCAGAAGCCGGTTGGGGTGCGTGTGTGCCAGTCAGTGTTGAGCTGATACTGGTGCGCAACATTGAGCAAACGGCCTTCCTGGAAATACGGCGCAAGCAACTGCACGCCCACCGGCAGACCGTCGACAAAACCGGCCGGCATCGACAGGCCCGGCAGGCCCGCGAGGTTGGCGGTGATGGTGTAGACGTCTTCCAGATAAGCAGCGACCGGGTCACTGTTCTTCGCGCCAAGCTTCCAGGCCGGGTTCGGCGTGGTTGGGCCGAGGATGACGTCGACTTCATTAAAGGCAGCCATGAAGTCGTTCTTCACCAGGCGACGGATCTTCTGCGCTTTCAGGTAGTAGGCGTCGTAGTAACCGGCGGACAGTGCGTACGCGCCGACCATGATCCGGCGCTGGACTTCCGGGCCGAAGCCTTCGCCACGGGAGCGCTTGTACAGGTCGATCAGGTCTTTCGGTTGCTCGCAGCGATGGCCGAAACGCACGCCGTCGAAACGCGACAGGTTCGAAGAAGCCTCTGCTGGCGCGATCACGTAGTACGCAGGAATCGCGTGCTGCATGTTCGGCAGGCTGATTTCCTTGATCACGGCACCGAGCTTCTGCAGCTCTTTAATGCTGTTCTGGATCAGCTCGGCGATGCGCGGGTCGAGACCGGCGCTGAAGTATTCCTTCGGCACGCCGATGCGCAGGCCTTGCAGCGAATCGCCCAGGCTTGCGGAGTAATCCGGAACCGGCTCATCGATGCTGGTGGAGTCGTTCTGATCGAAGCCAGCCATACCTTGCAACAAAATTGCGCAGTCTTCGGCCGTGCGCGCCAACGGGCCGCCCTGATCGAGACTGGAGGCGTAAGCGATCATGCCCCAGCGCGAAACGCGACCGTACGTCGGTTTCAGGCCGGTGAGGTTGGTGAACGCTGCTGGCTGACGAATCGAACCGCCGGTATCGGTGGCCGTCGCCGCAGGCAACAGACGAGCGGCAACTGCCGCCGCCGAACCGCCGGACGAACCGCCCGGTACGTGTTCCAGATTCCACGGGTTTTTCACCGCGCCGTACCAACTCGACTCGTTGGCCGAACCCATGGCGAATTCGTCCATGTTGGTCTTGCCCAGGGTCACGGCGCCGGCAGCGGCCAGTTTCGCGACCACGGTGGCGTCGTACGGGGCCTTGAAGTTGTCGAGCATCTTCGAGCCGCAGCTGGTGCGAATGCCCTGGGTGCAGAACAGGTCTTTGTGGGCGATCGGCGCACCGAGCAGGGCGCCGCTCTCTCCGTTGGCGCGGCGTGCATCGGCGGCTTTCGCCTGCTCGAGGGCCAGCTCTTCGGTGAGGCTGATGAAACTGTTGAGCTGCGGATCGAGCTGGGTGATACGCGCCAGCAGGACTTTGGTCAGCTCTTCGGAGGAAAACTTTTTATCGGCGAGACCGCGGGCGATCTCGGCCAGAGTCATTTGATGCATTGCAGGCTCTTTCCCTTTAGTCGATGACTTTCGGAACCAGATACAGGCCGTTTTCGACCGCTGGTGCGATGGACTGGTAGGCCTCGCGGTGATTAGTCTCGGTCACGACGTCGGCACGCAGGCGCTGACTGGCTTCCAGCGGGTGGGCCAGAGGCTCGATACCGTCGGTATTAACAGCCTGCATTTCGTCGACCAGCCCGAGAATGCTGTTGAGGGCGGAAGTAATGTGTGGAAGATCAGCATCATTGAGGCCAAGGCAGGCCAGATGAGCAATCTTTTCCACGTCGGAGCGTTCTAGCGCCATCGGGATTCTCCAGTGGAAAACAGAACACACGGCGTCCGTGTGTTAGATTGTTCGGAACACTACCGCACTTCTACGGTCATAAGGCCGCGATTGTGGGGCTTGGTGCACAGAAAAGCGGCCAATTTAACATATTGGCGCCTTGCCCAAAATCCCTGTCGTTGTTAGAGTTTGCCGCACTTTTTTACCCACGCGTTGCCTAGGGTCCCTTTCCCATGTTCAAGAAACTGCGTGGCATGTTTTCCAGCGATCTTTCCATTGACCTGGGCACTGCCAACACCCTTATTTACGTGCGCGAGCGCGGTATCGTCCTGAATGAGCCATCGGTTGTGGCTATTCGGACACACGGTAATCAGAAAAGTGTCGTCGCTGTCGGCACCGAAGCCAAGCGCATGCTCGGTCGTACGCCGGGCAACATTGCTGCCATTCGTCCGATGAAAGACGGCGTGATCGCCGATTTCAGCGTCTGCGAAAAGATGCTGCAATACTTTATTAACAAAGTTCACGAAAACAGCTTTCTGCAGCCTAGCCCTCGTGTGCTGATCTGCGTTCCATGCAAATCCACCCAGGTTGAGCGTCGCGCCATCCGTGAATCGGCCCTCGGTGCCGGTGCCCGTGAAGTGTTCCTGATCGAAGAGCCAATGGCTGCTGCGATCGGTGCCGGCCTGCCGGTCGAAGAAGCGCGCGGTTCGATGGTCGTGGATATCGGTGGTGGTACCACTGAAATCGCACTGATCTCCCTGAACGGTGTGGTCTATGCCGAATCCGTACGCGTTGGCGGCGACCGCTTCGACGAAGCGATCATCACCTACGTGCGCCGTAACTACGGCAGCCTGATCGGTGAATCCACCGCTGAGCGCATCAAACAGGAAATCGGTACTGCCTACCCGGGCGGCGAAGTTCGCGAAGTCGATGTTCGCGGTCGCAACCTGGCCGAAGGCGTTCCACGCGCATTCACCCTGAACTCCAACGAAGTGCTGGAAGCTCTGCAAGAGTCCCTGGCCACTATCGTTCAGGCTGTGAAAAGCGCGCTGGAGCAATCGCCGCCGGAACTGGCTTCCGACATCGCCGAGCGTGGCCTGGTGCTGACCGGTGGTGGCGCGTTGCTGCGTGACCTCGACAAGTTGCTGGCGCAGGAAACCGGTCTGCCGGTGATCGTTGCCGAAGATCCGCTGACCTGTGTTGCTCGCGGCGGTGGCCGTGCATTGGAAATGATGGATAAGCACACCATGGATCTGCTCTCCAGCGAATAAGTGCTGGGTTGCAATACGTGGGTGAGCGCGCGCAGGCAGCACTTTGCAGTGCTGCCTGTTGGCGTTTATCTTCTGTCAGTCTTCATCCAGGCCGGTTTGATGCCGTATGAATAAACAGAACATTTGCCTGGGAGGAGCGGCTTATTAAACCGCTTTTCGCCAAAGGCCCTTCGTTGGGTGTGCGCCTGTTGGTGCTGGCCGTGCTGTCGGTCGCGCTGATGGTCGTCGATGCCCGCTTCAGTCTGCTCAAGCCTGCACGCAGCCAGATGTCGCTGGTGCTGATGGATGCCTACTGGATCACTGACCTGCCCGGACGTTTATGGGAAGGCGTGGCCAGTCAATTCGGCAGCCGTACCGAGCTTGTCGCCGAAAATGAAAAACTCAAAACCGAAAACCTGCTGCTGCAGGGGCGCATGCAAAAGCTTGCCGCCCTCACCGAGCAGAACGTTCGGCTGCGCGAGTTGCTGAATTCTTCCGCACTGGTCAATGAAAAGGTCGAAGTGGCCGAGTTGATCGGCATGGATCCCAATCCCTTCACCCATCGCATCATCATCAATAAAGGTGAGCGCGATGGCGTGGTGCTCGGTCAACCGGTGCTCGATGCGCGCGGCTTGATGGGCCAGGTGGTCGAGTTGATGCCGTACACCTCACGTGTATTGCTGTTGACCGACACCACTCACAGCATTCCTGTGCAGGTGAACCGTAACGGTTTGCGCGCGATTGCCAGCGGCACCGGTAACCCGGAACGTCTGGAATTGCGCCACGTTGCCGACACCGCCGACATCAAAGAAGGCGATCTGCTGGTCAGCTCCGGTCTCGGCCAGCGTTTCCCGGCCGGTTACCCGGTGGCGACGGTCAAGGAAGTGATCCACGATTCCGGTCAGCCCTTCGCCATCGTCCGCGCCGTACCGACGGCAGCACTGAACCGCAGCCGCTACATGCTGCTGGTGTTCAGCGACACCCGCACGCCGGAAGAGCGCGCCAATGACGCCGCTCAAGCCCAGGAAAATCTCGACGCGCAGGGCGGTGGCCCGGTGATTCCGGCCACTGTGCCGAAAACCGTCACGCCACCTGCCGCCGCTGCGGCGACTCCAGCAGCAACGCCCGCCGCACCGGCCGCTGCCGCTGCGACACCGGCCAAGCCTGCTGCGAGCAAACCGCCAGCGGCGTCTAAACCGCCCGCCGCCAGTAAACCTCCGGCCGCTCAGCCGGCTGCACGGCCAGCGGCGAAACCGCCGGTGACTGCGCCCGCCACCACCGGGAGACAAGAATAATGGTCGGAGCGACTGCCTCGCGTAACGGCTGGATCGTCTGGCTGACCTTTGCCATCGGCCTGCTGCTCAGTGTTTCGCCGTTGCCGCAATTCATGGAAATCCTCCGCCCGCTGTGGCTGGCGCTGCTCCTGACGTTCTGGGCGCTGTACATGCCGCAGACGGTCGGGATGGTCACCGCGTTTTGTCTGGGGCTGGCCGAAGACGTGCTCTATGGCACGCTGCTGGGGCAGAACGCCTTGATCCTCACGCTGATTACTTTCCTCGTCCTCTCGTTGCAACAGCGCTTGCGCATGTTCCCGATGTGGCAGCAGTGCCTGGTGATTCTGGTGATCTTCGGCCTCGCCCAGCTCGTGCAGCTGTGGCTCAGCGCGTTGACCGGTAACCGTCAACCGACGCTGGCGCTGGTATTGCCGGCACTGGTCAGCGCCTTGCTCTGGCCGTGGATCAGCTTCGCTCTGCGTGGATTGCGCCGCCGCTACAAGATCAATTGAATCGATCAGGCATGTGCCCGCACCGGTGACGCCGCCAACAGGGAAGAGTATTTGTGAGGCAGGGCACTAAACAGGGAGATGTCGTGATGAAGTCGCTTTACCTTGCCTCAGGTTCGCCGCGTCGGCGTGAATTGCTCACGCAGATCGGCGTGCCGTTCACCGCCATCAGCGCGGACATCGATGAAACCCCTTTAACCAACGAATCCCCTTCGGCCTACGTCGAGCGTCTGGCGCGCGGCAAAGCCGAGGCCGGGCGACGCACGCTCGTGTCTGCCGAACAGCATTGTGTGCTGGGCGCGGATACCGCTGTGGTGCTCGACGGTAAAATTCTCGGCAAACCGGTGGACGAAGCCGACGCATGCGCCATGCTGATGATGTTGTCCGGCAAGGAGCATGAAGTGCTGACGGCAATCGCCGTACTCGACGACGAGCGTTGCGAGTCGCGCGTGGTGCGCAGTCTGGTGCGGTTCCGCCCGATCAGTCGTGAAGAAGCCGCGGCCTACTGGGCCAGCGGTGAACCCCGCGACAAGGCCGGTGGCTATGGCATTCAGGGCCTCGGCGCAGTGTTTGTCGCCGGGCTCAATGGCAGTTACTCGGCGGTGGTCGGGTTGCCTGTTTGCGAAACCGCAGAACTGCTGGGCCATTTCGGCATACCCTGTTGGCAAAACCTAAGCGCGCAATGAGCGTCGTACGAAACCAGATGCGGCCATTATCGTGAAAATGTCTGAACGAGATCCTGCCATGAGTGAAGAGATTCTGATCAACATCACGCCGATGGAGTCGCGCGTGGCGGTGGTCGAAAACGGTGTGCTGCAAGAAGTCCATGTCGAGCGCACGCAAAAACGCGGGATCGTCGGCAACATCTATAAAGGCAAGATCGTCCGGGTACTGCCGGGCATGCAGGCGGCATTCGTCGACATCGGTCTGGATCGCGCCGCGTTCATTCATGCCTCGGAAATTTCCCTGCGCGAAGGCTCCTCCGTTGAAAGCATCAGCGCGCTGGTGCACGAAGGCCAGAGCCTGGTGGTGCAAGTCACCAAAGACCCGATCGGTTCGAAAGGCGCACGCCTGACCACACAACTGTCGATCCCGTCGCGCTATCTGGTGTACATGCCGCGCACCGCCCACGTCGGCATTTCCCTGAAAATCGAAGACGAAGCCGAGCGTGAACGCCTGAAAAAAGTGGTCAGCGATTGTGTGGCCAAAGAAGGCATTCAGGAGGCGGGCGGCTTTATCCTGCGCACCGCGGCTGAAGGCGCCGGCGCCGAAGAAATCCTCATGGACATTCGTTATCTGCGCCGTTTGTGGGATCAGATCAACGAACAAATCAAAACCATCGGCGCGCCGAGCGTGATCTACGAAGACCTCGGTCTGGCCTTGCGCACGCTGCGCGATCTGGTCAGCCCGAAGATCGAGAAGATCCGCATCGACTCGCGGGAAACCTTCCAGAAAACCACGCAGTTCGTCGCCGAGCTGATGCCGGAGATCGCCGATCGTCTGGAACATTACCCGGGCGAGCGGCCGATTTTCGATCTGTATGGCGTTGAAGACGAAATCCAGCGCGCCCTTGAGCGCAAAGTCCCGTTGAAATCCGGCGGCTATCTGGTGATCGATCCGGCGGAAGCCATGACCACCATTGACGTCAACACTGGCGCGTTCGTCGGTCATCGCAACCTTGAAGAAACCATTTTCAAGACCAATCTCGAAGCCGCCACCGCGATTGCCCGGCAGATGCGCCTGCGCAATCTGGGCGGGATCATCATCATCGACTTCATCGACATGGAAGATGAAGAGCACCAGCGTCAGGTGCTGCGCACGCTGGAGAAACAGCTGGAGCGCGATCACGCCAAGACCAACATTATCGGCATCACCGAGTTGGGCCTGGTGCAGATGACCCGCAAGCGCACCCGCGAAAGTCTTGAGCAAGTGCTGTGCGAGCCGTGCAGCAGTTGTCAGGGCCGTGGCAAATTGAAGACTCCGGAAACCATCTGTTACGAGATTTTCCGCGAGATTCTGCGTGAGGCCCGTGCCTATCAGGCCGAGGGTTATCGCGTACTGGCGAACCAGAAAGTGGTTGATCGACTGCTCGATGAAGAATCGGGTAACGTCGCCGAACTTGAAGGGTTTATCGGTCGCACCATTCGCTTCCAGGTGGAAACCATGTATTCCCAGGAACAATACGACGTGGTGCTGCTCTGATCCCCTGCGTCACATTTTTTCTACCGCGGCTGGCCTCAGCTTTTCGCAGTTTTATTGCCATGGGAGCCATCTGACATGGAGCGTCTGACACGCATTCTGGCCGCACTCACCCGTTGGGGGCTGGGCCTGTGCGCGTTGGTTCTGGTGTTGATGGCGTTGTACGTCAGCCTCGGCCGCGAGCTGACCCCGCTGGTCGCCGAATACCGCACCGACATCGAAGACAAGGCCAGCGCCGCCCTTGGCATGCCGTTGCAGATCGGCGAGCTGGAAGGTAACTGGAGCGGCTTCGCCCCGATCCTGCTGGCACGCGATGTGATGGTCGGCAGCGGCGCCAATGCGTTGCGTCTGGATCAAGTGCGCGCCGTGCCTGATCTCTGGGCCAGCCTGTTGGCCCGCGAAGTGCGCATTGCCCATCTGGAACTCAATGGCCTGAAGATCAGCCTCAAGGAAGCCGAGGACGGCAGTTGGGCGCTGGAAGGTCTGCCAGTGCAGAACGATCAACCGCTGGATGCGCAGCAGTTGTTCAATCGTTCGCAAATGATTCAGCAACTCTCGGTGCTCGACAGTCAGGTGACCCTGCAGCCGCAGGATCACGCGCCGATGACCCTCACCTATGTCGGCCTCAACCTGAAAACCGGCGCCAGTCGCCAACGTCTCGATGCCCGTTTGACTCTGCCGGACGGCCAGCCCGTGGCGATCAACCTGCGCACGCGCCTGCGTCCGGAGCAATGGCAGGACAGCACGGTCGAGGGCTACGCCAGTCTGCCGCAAAGCGATTGGGCGAAATGGTTGCCCGAGCGCCTGACCCAGCAGTGGAATTTCTCCGAGATCAAGGCCGGCGGTGAGATCTGGATCGATTGGGCCAAGGGCACGCTGCAAAGCGCCTCTGTTCGCTTGAACGCGCCGCAAGTCACCGGCGCCTATGGCGAGCGCAAGCCTATCCAGATCAACAACCTCGCCATCAACGCGTACTACCGCGACGGTGGCGACGGCGCGGCAGTGACGTTCGATTCGCTGGCGATGAATTTCGGCGAAACCCGCTGGGAATCCCGCGTTCAACTGCAACAGACCCGCGCCACCGACAAAGTGGAAGAGCTCTGGCATCTGCAGGCTGATCGTCTGGATCTGACGCCGATCACGCCATTGCTCAACGCGCTCGGGCCGTTACCCAAAGGTTTCGCCGAAGTGGTCGATCACCTGAAAGTGACCGGTGGCCTGCGTAACGTGCTGCTGGATTTCCGTCCGGCGGCCACTGACGGCACAAAATTCAGCTTCGCTGCCAACCTCGACAAGGTCGGCTTCGATGCCTATCACGGCGCGCCCGCCGCGCGGAATGTCAGCGGCAGCCTCAGCGGTAACCTCGACGGCGGCGAACTGCGCATGGACAGCAAGGATTTCGTCCTGCACCTCGATCCGATTTTCGCCAAGCCATGGCAATACATTCAGGCCAACGCGCGCCTGACCTGGAAACTCGATAAAGACGGTTTCACCCTGATCGCGCCGTACCTCAAAGTGCTCGGCGAAGAGGGCAAGATTGCCGGCGACTTCCTGATCCGTCTGCATTTCGATCACAGCCAGGAAGACTACATGGACTTGCGCGTCGGTCTGGTCGACGGCGACGGTCGCTACACCGCCAAATACCTGCCAGAAGTCTTGAGCCCGGCGCTCGACGAATGGCTGCGCACGGCGATCCTGAAAGGCGCGGTGGATGAAGGTCTCTTCCAATATCAGGGCTCGCTGAGCAAGGACGCCAAAGAAGCCGATCGCAGCATCAGTCTGTTCTTCAAGGTGCATGACGCCGAACTCGCATTCCAGCCGGGCTGGCCGCATGTCAGCAAGGTTAGCGGTGATGTGTTTATCGAGGACAGCGGCGTCCGCATTCTGGCGAAAAAGGGTCAGTTGCTCGACACCCAGGTCAGCGATGTCTCGGTCAATATTCCGCATGTGCCGTCCGGGCAGAACTCGCACTTGCTGCTGGATGGCGCGTTCGCCGGTGGTCTGGGCGATGGTTTGAAGATTCTGCAGGATGCACCGATTGGCACCGGCGAAACCTTCGCCGGTTGGGAAGGCTCAGGGGATCTTCGTGGCAAGCTCAAACTCGACGTGCCGCTGGGCAAAGGCGAGGAGCCGAAAATTCTCGTCGATTTCAAAACCGCCAACGCGAAGTTGAAACTGGCCGAGCCGAAGCTGGAGCTGAGCCAACTCAAGGGTGATTTCCGCTTCGACAGCGCCAAAGGCCTTAGCGGGCAGAACATCAGCGCACGGGCCTTCGACAAACCGGTGACCGCGCAAATCTTTGCCGACGGCAGTCCGGGCAAACTCAAAACGCGTGTTGCGGCGACCGGGCAGGTCGAAGTCAAGAAGCTCACCGACTGGCTGGCGGTGACGCAACCGTTGCCGGTATCCGGGACGATTCCGTATCAACTGCAATTGAATCTGGACGGCGCCGACAGCCAATTAATGGTCAGCTCCAACCTCAAGGGCGTGGCGGTGGATCTGCCGGCACCGTTCGGCATGGCGGCGGATGTCGGGCGCGACACGGTGTTCCGCATGACCTTGCAAGGGCCGGAGCGGCGTTATTGGGTCAATTACGATCAACTGGCCAATTTCACCTATGCCGCGCCATCGAGCGGTTTTGCTGACGGTCGCGGTGAGTTGTTCCTCGGGGCGGGCGAGGCGGTGTTGCCGGGCGCCAAGGGCTTGCGCATCCGCGGTGTGCTGTCGGAGCTGGACGTCGCGCCGTGGCAGGATCTGGTCAACAAGTACGCCGGGCAGGATCCGGGCGGCAGCGCCAACAAATTGCTCAGCAGCGCGGATATCAAAGTCGGCAAGCTGACAGCGTTCGGCACCACGCTGGATCAGGCGTCGGTGCAGCTCAATCGCAAACCTGGCGCGTGGGCGTTGGCCCTCGACAGTCAGCAGGCTAAAGGCACCGCCAGCCTGCCGGACGCCAAGGGCGTGCCGATTGCGGTGAACATGCAATACGTGAAGCTGCCGGCGGCGGATCCGAATGTGCAGACCGACGAGAACGCCCCCGATCCTTTGTCCTCGGTCGATCCGACGAAGATTCCCGCGCTGGATATCACCATCAATCAATTGTTCCAGGGCCAGGATCTGGTCGGTGGCTGGTCGCTGAAAATCCGCCCGACTGCCAAAGGCATCGCCCTGAACAGCCTCGACATGGGCCTCAAAGGCATCCTGTTGCAGGGCAACGGCGGCTGGGAAGGCGCGGCGGGCTCGAGCAACAGCTGGTTCAAAGGGCGGATCAGCGGCAAGAACCTCGCCGATGTGCTCAAGGGCTGGGGTTATGCGCCGAGCGTGACCAGCGAAGATTTCCACATGGACGTCGATGGCCGCTGGCCGGGCTCGCCGGCGTGGCTGGCGACCAAGCGCTTCTCAGGCACCCTCGATGCCTCGCTGAACAAAGGTCAGTTCGTTGAAGTGGAGGGCGGCGCGCAGGCGTTGCGCGTGTTCGGTCTGCTCAACTTCAACTCGATTGGTCGTCGCTTGCGCCTGGACTTCTCCGACCTGTTTGGCAAAGGCCTGAGCTACGACCGGGTCAAAGGCCTGCTGGTGGCGACCAACGGTATTTACGACACCAAAGAGCCGATTCGCCTGACCGGGCCGTCGAGCAACATCGAACTCAACGGCAAACTGGACATGGTTGCGGAGCAAGTCGACGCCAAGTTGATGGTGACCTTGCCGGTGACCAACAACCTGCCGATTGCCGCGCTGATCGTCGGTGCCCCGGCGATTGGCGGTGCTTTGTTCCTGATCGACAAGCTGATCGGCGACCAGGTGGCGCGCTTCGCCAGCGTCAAATACACCGTCAAAGGCCCATGGAAAGAGCCGAAAATCACTTTCGACAAGCCTTTTTGAGTAGCATGACGCTATCCCCGTGTAGGAGCTGCCGCAGGCTGCGATCTTTTGATGTTGTTTTTTAAAAGCCAGATCAAAAGATCGCAGCCTGTGGCAGCTCCTACACCGTCACATGCAGATTCCGAGGAGCGGCCATGTCTTTTGCGGTGATTCAAATGGTCAGTCAGAGTGACGTGCTGGCCAATCTGGCTCAGGCCCGGCGCCTGCTCGAACAGGCTGCCGCCGGGGGCGCGAAGCTTGCGGTGCTGCCGGAAAACTTCGCCGCCATGGGCCGTCGCGACGTCGCTGATATCGGCCGCGCCGAGGCATTGGGCGACGGCCCGATCCTGCCATGGTTGAAACAGACCGCCCGCGACCTCAAGTTATGGATAGTGGCCGGCACATTGCCGTTGCCGCCGGTGGATCAACCGACGGCGAAGGCCAATGCCTGCTCGCTGCTGGTCAACGAACACGGCGAAATCGTTGCACGCTATGACAAGCTGCACCTGTTCGATGTCGATGTCGCCGACAATCGCGGCCGTTACCGCGAATCCGATGACTATGCTTATGGCAGTGGTGTGGTGGTGGCGGACACGCCGGTGGGCAAATTGGGCCTGACCGTGTGTTACGACCTGCGCTTCCCGGAGCTGTACAGCGAATTACGCGCGGCCGGTGCTGAATTGATTACAGCACCGTCGGCGTTTACCGCGGTGACCGGCGCAGCGCATTGGGACGTACTGATTCGCGCGCGGGCCATCGAAACCCAGTGTTATGTGTTGGCGGCAGCGCAGGGCGGAACCCATCCGGGGCCGCGCGAAACGTTTGGCCATGCGGCGATTGTCGACCCGTGGGGCCGCGTGCTGGCGCAACAGGATCAAGGCGAAGCGGTGTTGTTGGCCGAACGCGATAGCAGTGAACAAGCGTCCATCAGGGCGCGGATGCCGGTGACGAGTCATCGGCGGTTTTTCTCGCAGGGCGCACAGCGACCTGCTTCAGAACATGAATTTAAGGCGTAAACCTATGAGCGAGTTGTTGTCCTCAGTCAGTGATCACCTGTTGGCACCGGGCGGCGTGACCATCGAGAGCCTGCAAGGCGTACTCGGCGATCTGGCCGGCCCGGGCATCGATGCCGCCGACCTGTATTTCCAGGGACAGATCTCCGAGTCCTGGGCGCTGGAAGATGGCATCGTCAAGGAAGGCAGCTTCAACCTCGATCAGGGCGTTGGCGTGCGCGCGCAATCCGGTGAGAAAACCGGTTTCGCCTACAGCAACGCGATCACCCTCGAAGCCCTCGGCGCAGCGGCTCGCGCGGCACGTTCGATCTCCCGTGCCGGGCAAAACGGCACGGTGCAGGCGTTCACCAGCCAAGACGTCGCCCAGTTGTACGCGCCGGATAACCCGCTGGAAGTACTGAGCCGCGCCGAGAAAGTCGAGTTGCTCAAGAGCATCGATGTCGCGACCCGCGCGCTAGATCCGCGTATCCAGCAAGTCAGCGTAAGCATGGCCGGTGTCTGGGAGCGGATCCTGGTCGCGTCCACCGACGGCGGTCTGGCGGCGGATGTGCGCCCTTTGGTGCGTTTCAACGTCAGCGTGATCGTTGAGCAGAATGGTCGTCGCGAGCGCGGCGGGCATGGCGGCGGCGGGCGTACCGACTACCGTTATTTCCTCGCCGAAGACCGCGCCATGGGCTACGCCCGTGAAGCGTTGCGTCAGGCGCTGGTGAATCTGGAAGCGATCCCTGCCCCGGCCGGTACTTTTCCGGTGGTGTTGGGTTCGGGTTGGTCTGGCGTGCTGTTGCACGAAGCCGTCGGCCACGGTCTGGAAGGCGATTTCAACCGCAAGGGCAGTTCGGCCTACAGCGGGCGCATGGGCGAAATGGTTGCCTCGAAGCTTTGCACCATCGTCGATGACGGCACCTTGAGCGGCCGTCGTGGTTCGCTGAGTGTCGACGACGAAGGTACGCCGACGGAGTGCACCACGCTGATCGAAAACGGCGTGCTCAAGGGTTACATGCAGGACAAGCTCAATGCGCGTCTGATGGGCGTGGCCCGCACCGGTAATGGTCGTCGTGAATCCTACGCACACCTGCCGATGCCGCGCATGACCAACACCTACATGCTCGGTGGCGAAAGCGATCCGGCGGAAATCATCGCGTCGGTGAAGAAGGGCATCTACTGCGCCAACCTCGGCGGCGGTCAGGTCGACATCACCAGCGGCAAGTTTGTGTTCTCCACCAGCGAGGCGTACCTGATCGAAGACGGCAAGATCACCGCGCCGGTCAAAGGCGCGACGTTGATCGGCAACGGCCCTGAGGCGATGAGCCGGGTGTCGATGGTCGGTAACGATCTGGCGCTGGACAGCGGTGTGGGGACGTGCGGCAAGGATGGGCAGTCGGTGCCGGTGGGCGTGGGTCAGCCGACGCTGAAAATCGATGCGATCACCGTCGGTGGCACGGGCGCATAAGAAACGTGTGTAGGAGCTGCCGCAGGCTGCGATCTTTTGATCTTTAAAAAGCAAAGATCGCAGCCTTCGGCAGCTCCTACAAGGATGAGATCAACGCAGACCGCGTTGAGTCTCGTCCAGCTCACGGATGTACTTGAAGATCTTGCGGCTGGAAGCAGGAGGTTTGTTTTGCGCAACCTCGTGCTGAGCCTGACGGATCAAGGAACGCAATTGCTGGCGATCGGCGTCCGGGTACTCGACGACGAATTTTTCCAGCACGGCATCGTCGCCCGCGATCAGGCGATCGCGCCAGCGTTCCAGGTTATGGAAACGCTCGTTGTATTGGCGAGTGGAGGCATCGAGTTGATCGAGCAAGGTCAGAATCGCGTCAGTGTCCTGGTCGCGCATCAGTTTGCCGATGAACTGCAAATGCCGTTTCCGCGCGATATTCGCGGTGTGCTTGGGCGCATCGGCCAAGGCCCGGCGCATGGCGTCGGTCAGTGGCAGTTTTGCGATCAAGTCAGGCTTGAGTGTTGTAAGGCGCTCGCCAAGGTCAACCAGAGCATGCAGCTCGCGTTTGACCTGAGATTTGCTTTTTTCTCCCGTATCGAGGGAGTCGTCGTAAGAATCAACCATGGTGGCAGTCCGCAAAGAAACGCCGCCATGATAACCAGTCGGGGGCCGCTTGTCCGGCCCGGTCGCTCGATGGCCCCAGCCGAAAGCAGAATTTGAGTGGAGATGAGCATGAGTGCAGTTGAAAGCGTCGGCCCGCAGGCATTGCCGGCACTGCAGGAACAGGTCGAGCAGATCATCGCCGAAGCCAAACGTCAGGGCGCCAGCGCCTGTGAAGTCGCGGTGTCGCTGGAGCAAGGCTTGTCCACGTCCGTGCGTCAGCGCGAAGTCGAAACAGTCGAATTCAACCGCGATCAGGGGTTTGGCATCACCCTGTACGTCGGTCAGCGCAAAGGCTCGGCCAGCACGTCCGCCACCGGGCCTGAAGCGATTCGCGAAACCGTCGCGGCCGCATTGGCGATTGCCAAGCACACCTCTGAAGACGAAGCCTCTGGCCTGGCCGATGCCGCGCTGATGGCCAAGGATCTGAAGGATTTTGATCTGTTCCACGAATGGGACATCACCCCGGAACAGGCGATCGAGAAGGCGTTGATCTGCGAAGCGGCGGCGTTCGATGCCGATGCGCGGATCAAGAATGCCGATGGCACCACCCTCAGCACTCACCAAGGCTGCCGCGTTTATGGCAACAGCCACGGTTTTATTGGTGGTTACGCGTCGACCCGACACAGCCTGAGCTGCGTAATGATTGCTGAGGCCGACGGCCAGATGCAGCGCGATTATTGGTATGACGTCAGCCGTCAGGGCAGTCTGCTGGCGGATCCGGTGAGCATTGGTCAGCGAGCTGCGCAACGGGCCGCGAGCCGTTTGGGCGCGCGTCCGGTGCCAACCTGTGAAGTTCCGGTGCTGTTTTCCGCAGAACTGGCAGGTGGCTTGTTCGGCAGTTTCCTCTCGGCGATCTCCGGCGGCAGCCTGTATCGCAAATCATCGTTCCTCGAAGGCACGCTGGGGCAGAAGCTGTTCCCGGAATGGCTGACCATCGATGAGCGTCCACACCTGATGCGCGCCATGGGCAGTTCGGCCTATGACGGCGATGGTCTGGCGACGTACGCCAAACCGTTCGTCGAAAAGGGCGAATTGGTCTCGTACATCCTCGGCACGTATTCCGGGCGCAAACTCGGCATGCCGAGCACCGCTAACGCGGGCGGCGTGCACAACCTGTTCGTCACCCATGGCGACGAAGACCAGGCGGCGCTGTTGAAGCGCATGGGCCGTGGTTTGCTCGTCACCGAATTGATGGGCCATGGCTTGAACATGGTCACCGGCGACTATTCACGCGGCGCGGCGGGTTTCTGGGTCGAGAACGGCGAAATCCAGTTCGCGGTGCAGGAAGTGACCATCGCCGGCAACATGCGCGACATGTTCAAGCAGATCGTCGCGGTGGGTAACGACCTGGAACTGCGCAGCAACATTCGCACGGGTTCGGTGTTGATCGAGCGGATGACCGTCGCGGGCAGCTAAACCGCAACCGTCACAAAAAAAGGCGCGCCACCCACCCGGATGGCGCGCCTTTTTCATGCCTTACACAAATCCCCTGTAGGAGCCGAGCTTGCTCGCGAAGGCGGCATGTCAGTCGACATCAATATTGGCTGAGCCGACGCTTTCGCGAGCAAGCTCTGCTCCTACAGAAAAGCATGCTCTTGTTTTGGTTCTCATTATCATCTAATAATAAATCTCATTATCGGATGAGCCCAGGATCATGAGTTCTGCCTTGCACGAGCAGCCGTACCTCGAAAGCTGGCGCTGGATGAGTCGCCAGATCCGTTGCGCGATGGATCCTGACGAACCGCGCCTGATCGAACATTACCTGGCCGAGGGCCGGTACCTGTCTTGTTGCACCGCGACTCACCCTGGACGGTCGCCGAAACCTCCTTCCGTTTGCTGCTCGACACGGCCACCGACATCGCGCTGCCGTGGCACTGGCGCAGCCTCTGTCTCGACCAAGCCTGGCGCCCGCTGCGTGAAATGGAGCGCCTGTCCCTGTGCAAATGCCGGCTCAAACGCTGGCAGCGCTACACCTGGCAGCTCGCCACTTGCGAGTTGCTTCCCTCGATTCCTCTCATTGAATTAGTCCAAGGATTTACCGATGACCAAGACACGTATTGAGCGCGACAGCATGGGCGAACTGCAGGTGCCGGTGGACGCTCTCTACGGCGCGCAGACCCAGCGCGCAGTGGATAACTTCCCGATCAGCGGCAAACCGATGCCGACGCAATTCATCCGCGCGCTGATCCTCGCCAAAGCCGCCGCCGCCCGCGCCAACGTTGAGCTGAACCAGATCAGCGCCGCTCAAGGCAAAGCCATCAGCGACGCCGCCCAAGGTTTGCTTGAAGGCGATTTCATGCAGCATTTTCCGGTGGATATTTTCCAGACCGGTTCCGGCACCAGCTCCAACATGAACGCCAATGAAGTGATTGCCACCCTGGCCAGTCGCCTGCTCGGCGAGCCGGTCAACGCCAACGATCACGTCAACTGCGGCCAGAGCAGCAACGACATCATTCCGACCACCATTCACGTCAGCGCCGCGCTGGCCCTGCACGAACAACTGCTGCCGGCGCTGCTGCACCTGGTGCAAGTGATCGAACACAAAGCCGGGCAAGTGCATCACCACGTTAAAACCGGTCGCACGCATTTGATGGACGCGATGCCGGTACGCATGAGCCAGGTGCTCAACGGCTGGGCGCAGCAGCTCAAGGCCAACATCGCTCATCTGCAGGATTTGTTGCCGAGCCTGCAATCCCTCGCGCAGGGAGGCACAGCGGTCGGCACCGGGATCAACGCACATCCTGAGTTCGCCGCGCGTTTCAGCCGTCAGTTGAGCCAATTGACCGACGTGCAATTCACCCCGGGCAAAGACTTGTTCGCGCTGATCGGCTCGCAAGACACCGCTGTCGCCGTCTCCGGCCAGCTCAAAGCCATCGCCGTCACTTTGATGAAAGTCGCCAACGACCTGCGCTGGATGAACTCCGGCCCGCTCGCCGGCCTTGGTGAAATCGAGCTGGAAGCCCTGCAACCGGGCTCGTCGATCATGCCGGGCAAGGTCAATCCGGTGATTCCGGAAGCCACCGCCATGGTCGCCGCGCAGGTGATCGGCAACGATTCGGTGATCACCATCGCCGGCCAGTCGGGCAACTTCGAATTGAACGTGATGCTGCCGATCATCGCGCAGAACCTGTTGAGCAGCATCGAATTGCTGGCCAATGCCAGCCGCCTGCTCGGCGACAAAGCCATCGCCAGCTTCAAGGTCAACGAATCGCGCTTGAAAGAAGCGTTGTCGCGCAACCCGATTCTGGTCACTGCACTCAACCCGATCATCGGTTACCAGAAAGCCGCCGAAATCGCCAAGCAGGCTTACAAAGAAGGCCGTCCGGTGATCGACGTCGCCCTGGAACACACCGATCTGTCACGCAGCCAACTGGAAGAGTTACTCAATCCCGAGAAACTCACCGCCGGCGGCGTGTAAATCCCGCAACCGCTTTGGAGGCTCACCATGGAGCACTGGAAACGCACGATCGAACGGGCCAATCGCTGCTTCATGTTGGGCGAACTGATCGACGCCCGTGAGGCTTACCTGCAAGCCCTGGCCCTGGCGCAAGTGTTGTTCGAACGCTGGGCGGACGCCGACGAAGCGGTGGCGGCCTGCGTCATCTCGCACCACAACCTCGCGGATTTACACCTGCGCCTGAATCAGCCGGAGGAGAGCGCCGAATACCTCTGCGCCATCCATCAACGGCTGTTGCAAACCATGCAGGACGAACGCCAGCGCCTGGCATTGCGCGAAGCAGCGTTGCGCCAGAGCAGCAAAACTTATGTCGAGCTGCTGAATTTCATCAGCGAACACGGCGAATACCCGCGCACTCAACGCCTGCTGCACCCGGATACCGGCAATGCGCGCCGCGCGCCTGCCCCACATCACCATGGAGTCCATTGAAATGGCTTTTACCTTGCCCGCTTTGCCTTACGCCTACGATGCCTTGGAACCGCATATCGATGCGCAGACCATGGAGATTCACTACACCAAACATCACCAGACCTACATCAACAACCTCAACGCGGCGGTAGAAGGCACTGAATACGCCGAGTGGCCGGTGGAAAAACTGGTCGCCAGCGTTAAGGATCTGCCGGAAAAACTCCGTGCGGCGGTGATCAATCAGGGCGGCGGTCACGCCAACCACTCGCTGTTCTGGGAAGTGATGGTGCCAAGCGGTGGCGGCAAACCGGACGGCGCGCTGGCCAAAGCCATCGATGAGCAATTGGGCGGTCTCGACAGCTTCAAGGAAGCCTTCACCAAAGCCGCACTGACCCGTTTCGGCAGCGGCTGGGCCTGGCTGAGCGTGACCCCGGAGAAAAAACTGATCGTGGAAAGCAGCGGCAACCAGGACAGCCCGCTGATGAACGGCAACACGCCGATTCTCGGTCTCGACGTCTGGGAGCACGCCTACTACCTGCGCTACCAGAACCGTCGCCCGGAATACATCAATGCGTTCTACAACGTGATCAATTGGCCGGAAGTTGCTGCGCGCTATCAGGCCGCACTGGTTTAAGTCATCTATAAAAACAATCCAAGGCTGACTATGGGCACTGAAACACTGGCGATCGGAAGTGGGCGTATGTTTCGTTACGCAGTGGGATCGCTATTGCTGTTGGCGGGCATGACCTTGCTGGTTGCCCACGGACTGGCGTGGCTGAACCTCGAACCGAGGCTGTTGCGGGCGTTGCAGGGTGGTGCGATCTGCGCGCTCGGCACGGCGCTTGGTGCGGTGCCGGTGCTGGTGATTCGGCGCATGCCGCAGGCACTCAGCGATACGTTGCTGGGGTTTGGTGCCGGGGTGATGCTGGCGGCGACGGCGTTTTCGCTGATCGTGCCGGGCATCGCCGCTGCTGAGAGTCTTGGCCTGACGCCGTGGGGCGCCAGTGGCCTGATCTGCTTTGGCATCATGCTCGGTGCGTTCGGGTTGTATCTGGTTGATCTAAAGGTCTCGGGCGCGTCCCCGGAAATGCTCGTCGGCACTGTCGATCGCCCGGTGATTCCGCCACGGATCTGGTTGTTCGTGTTCGCCATCATTGCCCATAACATCCCTGAAGGCATGGCCGTCGGTGTGTCTGCCGGTGGCGGCATGCCGGACGCGGACAGCCTGGCCATGGGCATCGCTTTGCAGGATGTGCCGGAAGGTCTGGTGATTGCGTTGGTATTGGCCGGGGCGGGGATGTCGCGGGTCAAAGCGTTTTTGATCGGCGCGGCGTCTGGACTGGTTGAACCGGTGTTTGCGCTGTTGTGCGCGTGGTTGGTCAGTCTTGCGCAGGTGTTGTTGCCGTTAGGCTTGGCGCTGGCGGCCGGGGCGATGTTGCTGGTGGTGACCCACGAAGTGATCCCCGAGTCGCGACGCAATGGTCATGACAAACTGGCCAGTCTTGGCTTGTTGAGCGGGTTTTGTTTGATGATGGTGATGGATACCGCATTAGGTTGAAGCAGATCAAAAGATCGCAGCCTGCGGCAGCTCCTACATTGGAATGCGTTCACTGTAGGAGCTGCCGAAGGCTGCGATCTTTTGACTTTGGCGGTCAGCCACCTTCATCGAAGTAGTTGTTGATCAACGCCACCAGCGCATCCAGCGCTTCCTGTTCCTGATGCCCTTCAGTACTCAAATAGATCTTGGTGCCCTTGCCAGCCGCCAGCATCATCATCGCCATGATGCTTTTGCCATCAACCGTGGTCTCCGGTGTGCGACCCACTCTGATCGTGCAATCCGGATACTGCCCGGCCACGCCAACGAACTTGGCCGATGCGCGGGCATGCAGGCCCAGTTTGTTGATGATTTCGATTTCCAGAGCAGGCATCGCGGTGTGAATCCTTTAAGTGAGGTCGCGGTGGCGAACCTGGACGTTCTTCAGGGTTTTCTGCAGGGCCTGACCCAGGCGTTCGGTCAGGTAGACGGAGCGGTGATGCCCGCCGGTGCAGCCAATGGCAATCGTGACGTAGGCGCGGTTGCTCGCTGCGAAACGCGGCAGCCATTTGTGCAGGTAAGTGAAGATGTCCTGAAACATTTCTTCGACGTCAGGTTGCGCTGCCAGATATTCAGCCACCGGCGCATCGAGCCCTGATTGCGCACGCAGTTCCGGCTTCCAGTACGGGTTGGGCAGGCAGCGCACATCAAACACCAGATCGGCATCCACCGGCATGCCGCGCTTGAAGCCGAATGACTCAACCAGATACGCCGTGCCCGGCTCCGGCTGATTCAGCAGGCGCAGCTTGATGGTGTCGCGCAACTGGTACAGGTTCAGACTGGTGGTGTTGATCTTCAGATCAGCCAGGTCGGCGATCGGGCCGAGCAGGGCGGTTTCATCCTGAATCGCCTCGGCCAGCGAGCGGTTGGCATTGCTCAGCGGGTGGCGGCGGCGGGTTTCCGAGAAACGCTTGAGCAGGGTTTCCTCGTCGGCATCCAGGTACAACACATCGCATTGAATGTGCCGGCTACGGACGACTTCGAGCAATTCGGGAAAGCGTGACAAATGGCTTGGCAGGTTGCGCGCGTCAATCGATACGGCGACCAGCGGTTGCGCCAATTCGGTGTGAATCAGCGCTCGTTCGGCCAGTTCCGGCAGTAAACCCGCCGGCAGGTTGTCGATGCAGTAATAACCGTTGTCCTCAAGGACATCCAGTGCGGTGCTTTTACCCGAGCCGGAACGGCCACTGACGATGATCAAACGCATGATTACTGCCCGTTTTGCTCGTCCAGTACGACCTGGTACAAGGCTTCGTTGCTCGGAGCGCTGCGCAGTTTATCGCGCACATCCTTGCGATCCAGCATGCTGGCGATCTGGCGCAGTAATTCCAGGTGCGCATCGGTGGCGGCTTCCGGGACCAGCAGAACAAACAGCAGGTCAACCGGCGCGCCGTCGATGGCGTCGAAATCGATAGGGGCTTGAAGGTGCATCAACGCGCTGATTGGCGTTACACAACCTTTCAGGCGGCAATGGGGAATGGCGATGCCGTTGCCAAAACCGGTCGAGCCGAGTTTTTCACGGGCAATCAGAGCCTCGAAGACATCTTGCATCTCCAGATCCGGCACTTCGCGGGCGATCAGGTTGGCAATTTGTTCGAGGGCTTTCTTTTTACTGCCGCCCGGCACGTTCACGAGGGAACGGCCGGGGGTCAGGATACTTTCAAGTCGGATCATGGAATGGGGGGTTATCGACCGGTCGCGCCCTGGAGGAGGCTCTGGGTCTTTTCCTTATGCTTTTTGAGTTGGCGATCCAGCTTGTCGGTGAGTGAGTCGATCGCAGCATACATATCAGTATCTTCTGCGTTGGCGACCACTTCGCTGCCGGGAATATGCAAGGTGGCTTCGATTTTCTGCTTCAGCTTTTCGACACACATCGTGACTTGCACGTTGGTGATCTTGTCGAAATGTCGCTCCAGTCGTTGGAGTTTTTCCTCGATGTAGGAACGCAGAGGTTGGGTCACTTCCAGTTGGTGTCCACTGATGTTGACTTGCATACAGCTTCTCCTTCGTTGCCAGTGCATAAAGCGGCAGGCTGGATAGCCTGCCACTGGAACGCTGTAACGTGGCTTACATCAACCGCTTGCGTTCGCTCGAAGGCGCGATCCCGAGGGATTCGCGGTACTTGGCGACGGTGCGGCGAGCCACCTGAATGCCTTGTGCCTCCAGTAAACCAGCGATCTTGCTGTCACTCAACGGCTTTTTCTGATTTTCCGCGGCAACCAGTTTTTTGATGATCGCGCGGATCGCCGTGGACGAGCATTCACCGCCTTCAGAGGTGCTGACGTGGCTGGAGAAAAAGTATTTCAGTTCATAAATACCGCGCGGGGTATGCATGAATTTCTGCGTGGTCACCCGGGAAATCGTTGATTCGTGCATGCCCACCGCTTCGGCGATGTCGTGCAGCACCAACGGCTTCATGGCTTCGTCGCCGTACTCCAGAAAACCGCGCTGATGCTCGACGATCTGGGTGGCAACTTTCATCAGGGTTTCGTTGCGGCTCTGCAGGCTCTTGATGAACCAGCGGGCTTCCTGCAACTGATTGCGCATGAAGGTGTTGTCGGCGCTGGTGTCGGCGCGACGGACGAAACCGGCGTACTGCGCGTTGACGCGCAGGCGTGGCATGGATTCCTGATTCAGCTCGACCAGCCAGCGCTCATTGTCCTTGCGCACGATGACGTCAGGGACGACGTATTCGGCTTCGGTGGATTCGATCTGCGAGCCCGGACGCGGATTGAGGCTTTGTACCAGTTCGATGACCTGGCGCAGCTCGTCTTCCTTGAGCTTCATGCGGCGCATCAACTGGCTGTAATCACGGCTGCCGAGCAGATCGATGTAATCGCTGACCAGACGTTTGGCTTCCGCCAGCCAAGGCGTCTTGGCCGACAGCTGACGCAATTGCAGCAGCAGGCATTCGCTGAGGTTGCGCGCGCCGATACCGGCCGGTTCAAATTGTTGAATGCGGTGCAGGACGGCTTCGATCTCGTCCAGTTCGATGTCCAGTTCCGGATCGAACGCCTCGAGAATTTCTTCGAGGGTTTCGTCCAGGTAGCCCTGATTGTTGATGCAATCGATCAGGGTCACGGCGATCAGGCGATCAGTGTCGGACATCGGTGCGAGGTTGAGTTGCCACAGCAAGTGGCTTTGCAGGCTTTCGCCGGCGGAGGTGCGGGTGGTGAAATCCCACTCGTCATCATCGCTGCTGGGCAGGCTGCTGGCGCTGGTCTGGTAAACGTCTTCCCAGGCAGTGTCGACCGGAAGTTCGTTGGGGATGCGTTCGTTCCATTCGCCGTCTTCGAGGTTATCGACGGTCGGTGCGGCTTCCTGATAGGAAGGTTCCTGGATCTCGGTGGGCTTCTGTTCGGCGTTGTCGGCCATGGGATCCGAGTTGTCGAAGTCGTCGCCTTCTTCCTGGCGTTCGAGCATCGGATTGGATTCCAGAGCCTCCTGGATTTCCTGTTGCAGATCCAGGGTCGACAATTGGAGCAGGCGGATGGCCTGTTGCAGCTGCGGTGTCATCGTCAGCTGCTGGCCCATTCTCAAGACTAGCGATGGTTTCATGGCAGGGGCTTAACACCTTATTCGCCGGCGCTATGCGCCATCCACTACAGGGCGCCGAAGCGCCAAACTTAAGCAAATTATATGCCTGAAACTGAAGTGTTTGCCTAGAGCGCTGTAACAATTAAGCGTATTAAATCCAGCTTGAATCGATACAGCACTCCGGCTGCGCACCGGGCACTGTGACGCTTACAGGCGGAACTCGTGACCCAGATACACTTCCTTGACCAGTTCGTTGGCCAGGATGGTCTCGGCGTCACCTTCGGCGATCAGTTGACCGTCGTTGACGATGTAAGCGGTTTCGCAGATATCCAGCGTCTCGCGGACGTTGTGGTCGGTGATCAGAACACCGATGCCCTTGGCCTTGAGGTGGTGGATGATCTGCTTGATGTCGCCGACCGAGATCGGGTCGACACCGGCGAACGGTTCGTCGAGCAGGATGAATTTTGGCGCGGTGGCCAGTGCGCGAGCGATTTCCACCCGGCGGCGTTCACCACCGGACAGGCTCATGCCGAGATTGTCGCGGATGTGGGTGATGTGGAATTCCTGCAACAGGCTTTCCAGCTCTTTGCGGCGACCGGCCTTGTCGAGTTCCTGACGGGTCTCGAGGATGGCCATGATGTTGTCGGCCACCGACAGTTTGCGGAAGATCGACGCTTCTTGCGGCAAATAGCCGATACCGGCCTTGGCACGACCGTGCATTGGCTGGTGGCTGACGTCCAGATCGTCGATCAGCACGCGGCCCTGATCGGCCTGTACCAAACCTACGATCATGTAGAAGCAGGTGGTTTTACCGGCACCGTTCGGGCCGAGCAAACCAACAATCTGGCCGCTGTCGATCGACAGGCTGACGTCACGCACGACCTGGCGGCTTTTATAGGCCTTGGCCAGGTGCTGAGCTTTCAGAGTTGCCATTACTGGGTCTTCTCGTCGGTTTTCTTCTTCGGCTGGATCACCATGTCGATGCGCGGGCGCGATTCGGTGACTTTGCTGCCGGTAGCGCGACCGGCGCTGGCCAGTTTCTTCACGGTGTCATAGACGATTTTCTCGCCCTGAGTCGTGTTGTTGTCCTTGTCGACGACCTTGGCCTTGTCGATCAGCACGACGCGGTTTTGCGCGGCGTGGTACTGAATCGTCACGCCCCAGCCCTGTACAGGCTTGGCGTCACCCTGGGTTTGCAGTTGCTCGAAGTAGGCAAGGTTACCCACCGACGTTACAACGTCGATATCGCCGGCTGGCGTGCGGGTGATAGTCACCGTATTGCCTTTAACGATCATCGAACCCTGGGTGATGATCACATCACCTTTATAGGTGGCGATGCCGTTCTTGTCGTCCAGTTGGGCGTCGTCGGCCTGAATACGGATAGGTTGCTGCTGATCGTTCGGCAGAGCCCAGGCGCTCACGCTTCCCAGTGCTGCGCCCAGACTGAGCAAAATAGGGAGGGTTTTAACGAGCCTCATACTGTCCTCTTACGTTCGATAGCAGGTGTATCCTGCTTTCCTTCAGGTACGCTTTCATGCCAACGCCGGTTGATACACCGCCAGCGCCGTCGATTCTAACGGGTTGCTCGGTCTGCGCATATTGCTCCTGAGGGAACACGGTCATGCGCGTGGAAGTGACCAGCAGGTCGCGGTTTTGTTCGTCAGTGCGTTTGATACGCACCGAGTCAATCAATTCTACTTGTGTACCGCCCGGATTCACTTCGCCGCGCTCGCTGGTCACGTGCCACGGAAAGTCAGTACCGCGGTACATGTTCAGGTCGGGTTTGGTGACCAGAACAATGTCGGTTGCCTTGACGTGCTCGGCTTTGTCCGACGTCATTTCATACTGCACGCCGCCATCCGGCAGATATTGCAGAGTGTGCGTGTTGGTCGCGTACCAGTCGATCGGGTTTTCCTCGGTCGTCACTGGCGGCTTGTCGAGAAAGCGTTCCGGGCTGATGTTCCAGTAGCCGACCGCAGCAAACAGCGCAGCGATGCAGCCAAACAGCAGGAAGGTGCGAAATTTTTTGCTGAACATGGTTTGGCTCACAGGTACGCGGCGTTGGCCGCATCGAGGCGGCCCTGGGCGCGCAGGATCAATTCGCAGAATTCGCGGGCAGCACCTTCGCCGCCTCGGGCCCGGGTCACGCCATGGGCGTGTTCGCGGACGAAATCAGCAGCGTTGGCAACCGCCATGCCCAGGCCTACGCGGCGGATCACCGGCAGGTCAGGAAGGTCGTCACCGAGGTAGGCGACCTGTTCATAGCTTAGGCCCAGTTGTTCAAGTAAACCGTCGAGAACCACCAATTTGTCTTCACGCCCCTGAAAAAGGTGCGGGATGCCCAGATTTTTCGCCCGACGTTCAACCACTGGTGTCTTTCGACCGCTGATGATGGCGGTTTGCACGCCAGCGTTCATCAACATTTTGATGCCTTGGCCGTCGAGTGTATTGAAAGTCTTGAATTCGCTGCCGTCTTCAAGGAAGTACAGGCGGCCATCGGTGAGGACGCCATCGACGTCGAACACCGCCAGTTTGATCGCTTTGCCGCGTAGCAGCAGATCGTTGCTCATTACATGACTCCTGCGCGCAGCAGATCGGAGAGGTTGAAGGCGCCGATCGGGCGATCATCCTCATCGACGACTACCAATGCGTTGATTCGGTGGTCTTCCATGATTTTCAGCGCTTCGGCGGCGAGCATGTCGGGCCGGGCGGTTTTGCCGTGAGCGGTCATCACCTGGTCGATGGTCGCGCTGCGGATATCGATGCTGCGATCCAGCGTGCGGCGCAAATCACCGTCGGTGAAGATCCCGGCCAGTTTACCGTCGGCTTCAACAATGGCGGTCATTCCGAGACCCTTGCGGGTCATTTCCATCAAGGCATCTTTGAGCAGGGTGCCGCGTTGTACTTGCGGCAGCTCCTGACCGGCGTGCATGACGTTTTCGACTTTCAGCAGCAGACGACGGCCCAATGCGCCACCGGGATGGGAAAATGCGAAATCTTCAGCGGTAAAACCGCGAGCTTCGAGCAGCGCCACCGCCAGGGCATCGCCCATGACCAGTGCAGCCGTCGTCGACGAGGTCGGTGCCAGGTTGAGCGGGCAGGCTTCGTGCTCGACGTGAACGTTGAGATTGACCTCGGCAGCCTTGGCCAGCGGCGATTGTGGATTGCCGGTGACGCTGATCAACTGGATGCCCAGACGTTTGATCAACGGCAGCAGGGTGACGATCTCGTTGGTCGAGCCCGAATTGGACAGGGCCAGAATCACGTCATCACGAGTGATCATGCCCATGTCGCCGTGGCTGGCTTCGGCCGGGTGTACGAAGAATGCAGGGGTGCCGGTGCTGGCCAGGGTGGCGGCAATCTTGTTGCCGATGTGCCCGGATTTGCCCATGCCGACCACGACTACACGGCCCTTACTGGCCAGAATCATCTCGCAAGCGCGTACGAAATCGGCGTCGATATGGGGCAGCAAGCCTTGAACGGCTTCCACTTCGAGGCGGATGGTGCGTTGTGCCGATTGAATCAGGTCGCTGGTTTGGCTCATGTCAGAAATCGTATAGCCCGATGAAAAGGCGGCGATTATAGCGGTTATGTGGCAAAGCCTCACGCAAGTTCGTCGTGCTTTGTCATTCGCCGTAACTAAAAGCCCGAAAAAGCGTCTGTAACCCTGTCATATCGTTGAACACGGCCCGGCACAAGCCTTGGGCGCGCGCCCTTTGCAGTGATATAGTTCGCCGCCAGTTCGGCCTGCCCGGGATGTATGTGCTTTTCCAGGAAAGCCTGGCGTCCGAGTGAGAGGCTGCATCGCAAGGAGTTTAGATGAGTGCCGATAACGCCTACGCGGTCGAGCTGAAGGGAGTCTCCTTCAAGCGCGGTGCGCGCAGCATTTTCAATAACGTCGATATCCGTATCCCGCGCGGCAAGGTCACCGGCATCATGGGGCCTTCCGGGTGTGGCAAGACCACGCTGCTGCGGTTGATGGGCGCACAATTGCGTCCCTCCAGCGGTGAGGTCTGGGTCAACGGTCAGAACCTGCCGAAGCTTTCGCGCAGCGATCTGTTCGACGCGCGCAAGCACATGGGTGTGCTGTTTCAGAGCGGCGCCCTGTTCACCGATCTCGATGTTTTCGAGAACGTCGCTTTCCCCCTGCGCGTTCATACCGAGTTGCCGGAAGAAATGATCCGCGACATCGTCCTGCTCAAATTGCAGGCGGTGGGTTTACGCGGCGCCATCGAGCTGATGCCCGATGAGCTGTCCGGTGGCATGAAGCGTCGTGTTGCATTGGCCCGCGCCATTGCCCTCGACCCACAGATTCTCATGTATGACGAACCGTTCGTCGGTCAGGATCCGATCGCCATGGGCGTGTTGGTGCGCCTGATCCGTCTGCTTAACGATGCGCTGGGGATCACCAGTATCGTGGTTTCCCACGATCTGGCCGAGACCGCGAGCATCGCCGACTACATTTATGTCGTCGGTGATGGTCAGGTGTTGGGGCAGGGCACGCCGGACGAGTTGATGAACTCGGACGAGCCGCGTATCCGTCAATTCATGACCGGCAACCCGGATGGCCCGGTGGCGTACCACTTTCCAGCGACGGATTACCGCGCAGATCTTCTGGGGAAGCGTTGATGCGCAGACTTTCATTAATAGAACGCGTACGCCGTTTCGGCGCAGCTGCGATCGACGCCATCGCGGTGTTCGGTCGGGCAACGTTGTTCCTGTTTCATGCCTTGCTGGGGCGTGGCGGTATCAGCGGTGGCTTCGGCCTGCTGGTCAAGCAGCTGCATTCAGTCGGCGTGATGTCGCTGGTGATCATTGTTGTTTCCGGGATTTTCATCGGCATGGTGCTGGCGCTGCAGGGCTTCAGCATTCTGTCGAGCTACGGTTCGGAGCAGGCGGTCGGGCAGATGGTTGCGCTGACGTTGCTGCGTGAACTCGGCCCGGTCGTCACTGCTCTACTGTTCGCCGGGCGTGCCGGTTCTGCGCTGACTGCAGAAATCGGCAACATGAAGTCCACCGAACAGCTGTCCAGCCTGGAAATGATCGGCGTCGACCCACTCAAGTACATCATTGCCCCGCGCCTGTGGGCCGGCTTCATTTCCCTGCCGGTGCTGGCGATGATTTTCAGCGTGGTGGGTATCTGGGGCGGTTCGTGGGTGGCTGTCGACTGGTTGGGCGTGTATGAAGGTTCCTACTGGGCGAACATGCAAAACAGCGTCAACTTCACCAGCGATGTGCTCAATGGCGTCATCAAGAGTGTAGTTTTTGCCTTTGTCGTCACCTGGATCGCCGTATTCCAAGGCTATGACTGCGAGCCCACTTCCGAGGGGATCAGTCGTGCCACCACCAAGACCGTGGTATTTGCCTCGCTGGCAGTGCTCGGCCTGGACTTTATTCTGACCGCTTTGATGTTTGGAGATTTCTGATGCAAAACCGCACCCTGGAAATCGGTGTCGGCCTGTTCCTGCTGGCAGGGATCCTGGCTTTGCTGCTGCTTGCACTGCGCGTCAGTGGTCTGTCTCCGACATCGACCACCGACACGTATAAACTTTATGCCTACTTTGACAATATCGCCGGTTTGACGGTCAGAGCCAAAGTGACCATGGCCGGTGTAACCATCGGCAAGGTCACGGCGATCGATCTGGATCGCGACAGCTTCACCGGTCGGGTGACCCTGCAAGTGGATAAAAAGGTCGACAACCTGCCGACTGACTCCACAGCGTCTATCCTGACCGCGGGTCTGCTGGGCGAGAAGTACATCGGTATCAGCGTCGGTGGCGAAGACAAGCCGCTGACGGATGGTGGAACCATCCACGACACGCAGTCGTCTCTGGTACTGGAAGACCTGATCGGTAAATTCCTGCTCAATACCGTTAGCAAAGATGCCAAATGAGGAGCTTTGAATGATCTCTATCTTGCGACGCAGTCTGTTGGTATTACTCGCGGCCCTGCCGTTGATGGGTAATGCCGTTGCTGCTGCGACTTCGGCACATGATCTGGTTCAGGACACAACCACCCGGTTGCTGGCCGACCTGGCTGCCAACAAAGAAAAGTACAAGCAGGATCCGAGCGATTTCTACACCGCGCTCAACACCATCGTCGGGCCGGTAGTGGACGCCGAGGGCATCTCCAAAAGCATCATGACGGTCAAGTATTCGCGCAAGGCCACCCCTGCGCAGATGAAGACCTTCGAAGAAAACTTCAAGAAAGGTCTGTTCCAGTTCTACGGCAACGCCTTGCTCGAATACAACAACCAGGGCATTACCGTCGATCCTGCCAAGGATGAGTCGGGCGATCGCACCAGTGTTGGCATGGTTGTAAAAGGCAGCAGCGGCGCGATCTATCCAGTGCAGTACACATTGGAGAAGATCAACGGCGAGTGGAAACTGCGCAACGTGATCATCAACGGCATCAACATTGGCAAACTGTTCCGTGACCAGTTCGCTGACGCGATGCAGCGCAATGGCAACGACCTCGACAAGACCATCAACGGTTGGGCGGGTGAAGTGGCCAAGGCCAAGGAATCCACCGAAAAGAACCCAGCGCAATGAATGAGGCAGCAGTTCGTATGAGTGATGTCGACGAGCTATTGCTCAGCGGAGTGCTGGATTACCGCACCGGCCCTGACTTGCGAAAGGAAGGGCAGGCGTTGATCAAGTCCAGCAAGGCGTCATCGCTGGTCATCGATTGTTCGGCAGTGAAGAAGTCCAGCAGCGTCGGCCTGTCGTTGCTGCTGTGCTTCATGCGCGATGCGCAAGCGGCCGGCAAGGCTGTGAGCATCCGCGCAATGCCCGAAGACATGCGCGAAATCGCTCAGGTCAGCGAACTGACCGAGCTGTTGGCGCATCCCTGAACCCGCATCTATAAAGAAGCCCCCCGTCAGAGTCCTGCCATGCGGGGTTCGCAGGCGCGGGGCTTTTTTGTATGATGTCCGACCCGTGCGCACAGGGCGCCGATTGAGGTTGAGCATGCAGGCCGTAGAAGTGAAGAGCTTCCTTGAAGGAAAGCTGCCCGGAACGTTGGTAGAAGTTGAGGGCGAAGGCTGCAATTTCCAGCTGAACGTGATTAGCGATGAACTGGCGGCGTTGAGCCCGGTGAAGCGTCAGCAGCAGATCTATGCCCATTTGAACCCATGGATCACCGATGGCAGCATCCATGCGGTCACTATGAAATTTTTCAGCAGCGCGGCCTGGGCCGAGCGCACCTGAGCCTAAGGGCGTCGAGATTCTTATGGATAAATTGATTATTACCGGTGGCGCTCGTCTTGATGGCGAGATCCGCATTTCCGGGGCAAAGAACTCTGCCCTGCCGATCCTGGCTGCCACGCTGCTGTGCGATGGCCCGGTGACCGTTGGCAACCTGCCGCACCTGCACGACATCACCACCATGATCGAGCTGTTCGGTCGCATGGGCATTGAGCCGGTGATCGACGAGAAACTCAGCGTCGAAATCGACCCGCGCACCATCAAGACCCTGATCGCCCCGTACGAACTGGTGAAAACCATGCGTGCGTCGATCCTGGTACTGGGCCCAATGGTTGCCCGTTTCGGTGAAGCCGAAGTCGCATTGCCTGGCGGTTGCGCCATCGGTTCGCGTCCGGTCGACCTGCACATCCGTGGTCTTGAAGCCATGGGCGCGGTCATCGACGTCGAAGGCGGCTACATCAAGGCCAAGGCGCCTGAAGGTGGCCTGCGCGGTGCAAGCTTCTTTTTCGATACCGTCAGTGTGACCGGTACCGAGAACATCATGATGGCCGCTGCTCTGGCCAAGGGCCGCAGCGTGTTGCAGAACGCCGCTCGCGAACCTGAAGTGGTTGACCTGGCGAACTTCCTCAACGCCATGGGCGCCAAGGTTTCCGGCGCCGGCACCGACACCATCACCATTGATGGCGTCGAGCGTCTGGGTTCGTGCTTCTACAAAGTCATGCCTGACCGTATCGAAACCGGCACCTACCTGGTCGCTGCTGCCGTGACCGGTGGCCGCGTCAAGGTCAAGGACACCGATCCGACCATCCTCGAAGCCGTTCTGGATAAACTCCGTGAAGCCGGCGCAGAAATCACCTGCGGTGAAGACTGGATCGAGCTGAACATGCACGGCAAGCGTCCGAAAGCCGTGAACGTGCGCACCGCGCCGTACCCGGCTTTCCCGACTGACATGCAGGCACAGTTCATCTCGCTCAACGCCATTGCCGAAGGCACTGGTGCGGTGATCGAGACGATCTTCGAAAACCGTTTCATGCACGTATACGAACTGCACCGCATGGGCGCCAAGATCCAGGTCGAAGGCAACACTGCCATCGTTACCGGTACTGAAGTCCTCAAGGGCGCGCCAGTCATGGCCACTGACCTGCGTGCTTCGGCCAGTCTGGTGATCTCGGCTCTGGTTGCTGAAGGCGACACCCTGATCGACCGCATCTACCACATAGACCGTGGTTACGAGTGCATCGAAGAAAAACTGCAGATGCTGGGCGCCAAGATCCGTCGCGTTCCGGGCTGATTGCTGCACGTGGACACAGGGACGTGTCCGTTGAATTCGTTTTGAGTCGAGCCGGTTTCCGGCTCGATGTGTGTCCGGCGCCGATTGCGACCGGGCATGAGTACCTTGATAAGGACTGACGTTTCCCATGTTGACCATCGCACTGTCCAAGGGCCGCATCCTTGACGACACCCTGCCGCTTCTCGCCGAAGCGGGCATCGTGCCGACCGAGAATCCGGACAAGAGCCGCAAGCTGATTATTCCTACGACTCAGCCAGACGTTCGTCTGCTGATCGTGCGCGCCACTGACGTGCCGACCTATGTCGAGCATGGCGCGGCCGACCTCGGCGTCGCCGGTAAAGACGTGTTGATGGAATACACCGGCCAGGGCCTGTACGAGCCACTGGATCTGCAAATCGCGCAGTGCAAACTGATGACCGCCGGCAAGATCGGTGCGCCAGAGCCCAAGGGCCGTCTGCGCGTGGCGACCAAGTTCGTCAACGTCGCCAAGCGTTACTACGCCGAGCAGGGCCGTCAGGTCGACATCATCAAGCTTTACGGCTCGATGGAGCTGGCACCGCTGATCGGTCTCGCCGACAAGATCATCGACGTCGTCGACACCGGCAACACCCTGCGCGCCAACGGTCTGGAACCTCAGGAACTGATCGCCACGATCAGCTCGCGCCTGGTGGTCAACAAGGCTTCGATGAAAATGCAACACGCCCGAATCCAGGCGTTGATCGACACCCTGCGCAATGCAGTGGAGTCTCGACACCGCGGCTGATTCACCTGCGCGACGTTAAGTCGCGCCCGTCTATCCGCCTCATAGCCAGAATCTCAGGTGCCCAAGCGGAAACGACTGGCTAGGGAAGGTGCGCTGACGTTTAATAACGACCGCGCCTTACTCCAAAAGGCAATCTAACTGCAGCAGAACAATTTCTCAGAAGTATAAAAAACGCGTAGTGGCTAGCCTTTTGAAGCAAGGCCCTACGGGTTGGCACTGTGCCCGCACCATGCAGCGTTGCGGGACTCGGTAAGGAAAAACCCCTTACCTTCGTCCCGCGCCTTGCCTGGTACGGGCACAGTACCAACGCGATCGTTATTAAACGTCAGCGCACCTTCGGGCGCCTGAGTTTTTGCCATTCCTATGAGGCTCTCGCTATGACCGCAACGACTGCAATTCGCCGACTCAACGCTGCTGACCCGGATTTCGCGCATCATCTGGATCATCTGCTGAGCTGGGAAAGTGTGTCTGACGACTCGGTCAATCAGCGCGTGCTGGACATCATCAAGGCTGTGCGCGAGCGCGGTGACGCGGCGCTGGTCGAGTTCACCCAGAAGTTCGACGGCCTCGAAGTCGCGTCGATGGCCGACCTGATCCTGCCGCGCGAGCGTCTGGAACTGGCGCTGACGCGCATCACCGTGCCGCAACGTGAAGCACTGGAAAAAGCCGCGGCCCGCGTGCGCAGCTACCACGAAAAACAGAAGCAGGATTCCTGGAGCTATACCGAGGCTGACGGCACGGTGCTGGGCCAGAAGGTCACGCCGCTGGATCGCGCCGGTCTGTACGTTCCCGGTGGCAAAGCGTCGTACCCATCCTCTGTATTGATGAACGCGATTCCAGCCAAGGTTGCCGGTGTAACCGAAGTGGTCATGGTCGTGCCGACCCCGCGTGGTGAAATCAACGAGTTGGTGTTGGCCGCCGCCTGCATCGCCGGCGTCGACCGCGTGTTCACCATCGGTGGCGCACAAGCCGTTGCCGCGTTGGCGTACGGCACCGAAAGCGTGCCGAAAGTCGACAAGGTGGTTGGCCCGGGCAATATCTATGTCGCCACGGCCAAGCGCCACGTGTTCGGTCAGGTTGGTATCGACATGATTGCCGGCCCTTCGGAAATCCTCGTGGTGTGCGACGGCCAGACCGATCCGGACTGGATCGCCATGGACCTGTTCTCGCAAGCCGAGCACGACGAAGACGCGCAGGCGATTCTGGTCAGCCCCGACGCCGAGTTCCTCGACAAGGTCGCCGCCAGCATCGACAAACTGCTGCCGACCATGGATCGCGCGACCATCATCGAAACCTCGATCAATGGCCGTGGTGCGTTGATTCACGTGAAGGACATGGCCCAAGCCATCGAAGTCGCCAACCGCATCGCCCCGGAACACTTGGAGTTGTCGGTCGCTGATCCGCAAGCCTGGCTGCCGCAGATCCGCCACGCCGGCGCGATCTTTATGGGCCGTCACACCTCCGAAGCGCTGGGCGATTACTGCGCGGGCCCGAACCACGTATTGCCGACCTCCGGCACCGCGCGGTTTTCGTCGCCGCTGGGTGTGTATGACTTCCAGAAGCGTTCGTCGATCATCTTCTGCTCCGAGGCCGGTGCTTCCGAGCTGGGTAAAACTGCCTCCGTGCTGGCCCGTGGCGAATCGCTGAGTGCGCACGCGCGCAGCGCCGAATACCGTATCAAAGACGAACAGAAGGGAAACTGAAAAATGAGCAAATTCTGGAGCCCGTTCGTTAAAAGTCTGGTGCCGTACGTGCCGGGCGAACAACCGAAGCTGACCAAACTGGTCAAGCTCAACACCAACGAAAACCCGTACGGCCCATCGCCAAAAGCCTTGGCGGCGATGCAGGTCGAGCTGAATGACAACCTGCGTCTGTACCCGGATCCGAACAGCGATCTGCTGAAAACCGCTGTCGCCAACTACTACGGCGTTCAGAGCAATCAGGTGTTCCTCGGCAACGGTTCGGATGAAGTGCTCGCGCACATTTTCCACGGTCTGCTGCAACACGATCAGCCGCTGCTGTTCCCGGACATCAGCTACAGCTTCTATCCGGTTTACTGCGGTTTGTACGGCATCAAGTTTGATGCGGTGCCGCTGGACGCGCAGTTCCAGATCGACCCGGCTGACTATGCCAAGCCGAACGGCGGGATCATTTTCCCTAACCCGAACGCCCCGACCGGTTGCCTGCTGGCGCTGGAAGCGGTCGAGCAAATCCTCAAGGCCAGCCCGGATTCTGTGGTGGTTGTTGATGAGGCGTATATCGACTTCGGCGGCGAGACGGCGATCAGTCTGGTCGATCGTTATCCGAATCTGCTGGTGACGCAGACCCTGTCCAAATCGCGCTCGCTGGCCGGTTTGCGCGTGGGTCTGGCGGTGGGGCATCCGGACTTGATCGAGGCGCTGGAGCGGATCAAGAACAGCTTCAACTCCTATCCGCTGGATCGTCTGGCGATTGTCGGTGCTGCTGCCGCGTTCGAAGATCGCGAGTATTTCGACAAGACCTGCCGGTTGGTGATCGAGAGCCGCGAGTGGGTGATCGCTCAGTTGCAGGCCAAGGGTTTTGAGGTGTTGCCGTCGGCGGCGAACTTCATCTTTGCGCGGCATCCGCAGCATGATGCGGCGGGGCTGGCGGCTAAATTGCGCGAGCAAGGCGTGATTGTGCGGCACTTCAAGCAGGAGCGGATTGCGCAGTTCCTGCGGATTTCGATTGGCACGCCGGAGCAGAATCAGGCGCTGATCGACGGCCTGGGCGAGCTTTAAAGGCAAGAGCCCCTCACCCTAACCCTCTCCCAAAGGGAGAGGGGACTGATTGGGGGATGCTGTTGAATTGCACCGACCTGATGCTGCTTTACCGAATCCATAATCGACTCGGTCTTTCAGGTCGATGTACCTCACACGACACCTCGGTCGGCTCCCTCTCCCTCCGGGAGAGGGGACTGATTGGGGGATGCTGTTGAATTGCACCGACCTGATGCTGCTTTACCGAATCCATAATCGACTCGGTCTTTCAGGTCGATGTACACCGCAAGACACCTCGGTCGGCTCCCTCTCCCTCCGGGAGAGGGACTGATTGGGGGTTGCTGTTAAATTGCACCGACCTGATCTTGCTTTAAAGAATCCATAATCGACTCGGTCTTTCAGGTCGATGTACCTCACACGACACCTCGGTCGGCTCCCTCTCCCTCCGGGAGAGGGCTGGGGTGAGGGTCTGCTCTTATTCGTGATGCGGCTCGCCAAGGAATGTCAGCGAACTAAACAACCCACGACTATTCACATCAGCACTGTCCTTCACCGGCACCTCAACCTGCGCCGCAATCACATTCAGCCCTTCATTTCTCACCAATACCTGCGCACGGCCATCCTTATCCGTCTCGGCGCTCAACGTGTTCGGCGCATTGCGATAGTCGCCAATCAACTTCACCCCCGCCGCCGGTTTGCCATCGAGCAATACCCGCACCGGCAATGATTTCCCCGGCCCCACCGTCAGTGGATCAACCTCCGGCACAATCAGCAGCTTGATCTGATCCAGCTTCGGCAACTTCGCCCCCGGCTGATAAATCGCCAGACTGTATTTAAACGTCTCCGTCGCCTCGACAGCGCCCGGTACTTTGCTGCGCCCTTCATTGACCCACTTCTTGTCAGCCGTCTGCGACCACATGCCGTTATTCAGCGCCACGGCCATCACCGCAGGCGACTTCAGCGGTTTCAAACGTGCGTGATCGGCGAGTCGCTCAACGCTGACCGGAATCATCTTGCCGCCCGCGTCATAAGCCCAGGCGCCGCTGATTTTCTGCGCCTTGAACGCGTTGTCTTCGGCGCCATGGCCGTAGATCACTTCGATATTGCCGCGCCGTTGTTCGGTCCACAGGCCATGAGCCGAGACTTGGCCGGCGAACAGGGCGGCGATGAGCACGAGGGTTTTGCCGTATTGCATGGTGACGTCCTTTTACAGATTGAGTGTCAGGCTGACGGTGAAATTGCGCGGCTCGCCGGGGTTGACCCAGTAATTGCTGTACGAGCGCTCGTAGTATTTTTCGTCGAAGAGGTTGTTCAGGTTCAGGCCGACGGTGACGTTGTCGCTGGCCTTGTAGTGGGCCAGCAGGTCGAAGGTGTGATAGGCCGGCAATTCAAAATCGCTGCCGGATTCACCGGAGCGGTCGCCGACATAAGTGAACGCCGCGCCGACGTCCGAGCCGCGCAAACGGCCATCCTGAAACTCATACACCCCGAGCAGACTGCCGCTGCGTTTGGCCACGCCGAGGATGCGGCTGCCGGTGGGAATCACCGCGTCACCCTGGGTGACTTCGGCGTCGATATAAGCGAAGGCACCGATCACCCGCACAGCATCGGTGACTTGCCCGGTGACTTGCCAATCGAAGCCGCGACTGCGCGCCTTGCCCATCGCGCGGCTGGTGTCGGTGCCCGGGTCGAGGGCGAGGACGTTTTCCTTGTCGATGTGGAAGAAGGCGAGGGTGCTGCTCAGGCGCTCGTCGAACAGCTCGTTCTTGATGCCGACTTCGTAGCCGACGCCTTCTTCCGGGTCGAAGGATTTGCCGGACGCGTCGAGGCCATTGTTCGGTTTGAACGAGGTCGAGGCGTTGGCGAACAGACCGGTTTGCGGCGTCAGTTGATAGAGCAGACCAGCGCGTTGGGTGAGGGCGTCATGCCGTTGGTTGCTCGTGGAGTTGCGGCTGTGATCGTCGATGTGTTGATCGAAATGTTCGAAACGCGCACCGATCATCCCGCGCAGTTTGTCGGTGAAGATGATTTGATCCTGCAGGTTCAGCGCATGGCTTTCGACGTGTTCGAACGTATCCGTGCCCGAACGTGCACCGTTGGGTTTCGGCTGGCCGTAGATCGGGTTGTAGATGTCGATCGCGTAGGGGCCGCCAGCAATCGTGGTGACGCGCTCGTTCTTGCGGAAGTTCTCGTACTCGCTGCCGATCAGCAGTTCGTGCTGCCAAGGGCCGAGGTCGAACAGGCCGCGCAGCTCAAGTTGGGTGATGCTGTCGTGCCAGTTGGTGTCGCGCTCGCGATAGCGGCGGTTGACGGTGTGGCCGTCGGCGTTCAGCGGGCGCGCTTCGGAAGCGAAGCCCCAGAGTTTGCCGTCCTTGTAATGACTGGCCAGGCGCAACTTCCAGCTGTCGTTGAGGTGATGTTCGAGGGTCGCTTGCAGCAGGTTGTTGTGGTTGTCGATGTTGCCGTCGTTGGGCTCACCGAGGAAGGTCGAGCGCGACACGCCGCTCCATCTGTTGTTCGGCGCAACGATGCCGCGATCGAACGTGGAGCTGTGGCGGACGATTTCGCTTTCCACCAACAGCGACGTGTCCGGGTTCAATTGCCAACTGATCGAAGGCGCGACGAACACGCGCTTGCTGTCGACGTGATCGCGAAAACTGTTGTTGTCTTCGACCGCGAGATTGATCCGCGAGAGCACATCGCCCTGATCATCCAGCGGCGTGTTGACGTCCAGCGCAGTGCGATAGCGATCCCAACTGCCGGCGCTGGTTTGCAGCGTGGTAAAGGCTTCGGGCTGCGGTTTTTTGGTGACGATGTTCACCGTGCCGCCCGGATCGCCTCGACCGTACAGGCTGGCCGCCGGGCCTTTGAGCACCTCAATGCGCTCGATGTTGGCCGCATCCGGCGTGCTCGGGTAACCGCGATTGGCGCTGAAACCGTCCTTGTAGAACTCCGAGGTGGTGAAGCCGCGCACGCTGTACTCGTAAAGCGTCAGCCCACCGAAGTTGTTCTGCTTCGACACGCCGCCAGCAAAATCCAATGCGCGCTCAACACTGCTGCTGCCCAGATCCTTGAGCACGCTGGCGGGTACCACGCTGATTGCCTGCGGGATATCACGAATCGCGGTGTCGGTTTTGGTCGCGCTGGACGAACGCGTGGCGCGATAACCCTTGACCGGGCCGGTCGGCGATTCGTAATCGGAGATGACGCTGATGGCGTCGAGTTCGAGGGGTTGCGGTTCTTCGGCGAAGGCCGGATCAACCAGCAAACCGAGGCTCAGGCCGAGCAGGGAGGCCTTTGTTCGAGACGACATGTTATGTTGTTCCAATTCCTAGAATTGAAACAATATAACATGCCTTTTGAGATTAGTTGCTATTCGCCTCAAACGGTGAAAACCCGCTTGTCTGGGGCGGGCCGAACATTTGGTTACCGCAGCACACACGCTGCCCTTCGTAGCACCGAGAAAAAAGCGGGAAGCTAACAAAGCCGAATCTCTCGGCTCTTCACATAGATTGATTTCAGAAAAAATACTTCAATTACAGCCAGTTCAAATCGAAAACCGCCTTGAGTGAAATTAATCCCTTATCGATAAATTCGACTCTGCCAACGAGTTTTTTGTCAGGGCTCGAGACGGTAATGTAGAGCTTCCCTTCTGTTGCATTAAAGATTTCACCGTTCTGGCTATAGACCCATTGCATAAACACATCAGGGAAGTCTTCTGGGTAACTTAAAATGTTGAGGCCTTCTTGGAGACCCTTACCAAAAGTTACTCGAAAACTGGATCGAGGACTTTCAGTTAGACAGACAGCAATGAGATCGCTGATTCTGCCCGAGTTGGGATTGTGTGCTACATCGATATCGTTGGGAGAGAAGGCTGTCCCGCCCGTTGGAGTGACGGTGAAACGACCTTTCAATGGGAGTTTTGCTTCGCTATCCATCTCATCTTCCTTGTTAATAAAGAATAGTTGCAACGCAGAAAGATTAATGGCGAGTGGATTTTTTTGTAACTGTCAGATCTGACAGTCTGTGGATACCAATTTGTTATTAGAGTTATCGCTAAGCTGTTAGAAATGGCTCTAAGCAGGAAAGGGTATTTGGGTCAGTAGGGAGTATCGTCAACAAAAAACGCGGTGTATTAACACACCGCGTTTTATAAACGTCCTCCGAGAATACTTTTTGCGTGCAGGGTTAGTTCTCTTCCTCCGCTTTCACCGGCGCTGGTGGTGGACGCAGACCAATTTCAGCGGTGAGCTTCAACTCTTTACCGTTACGCATCACCTGAATCGTCACTTTGTCAGTCGGTTTAATCCGCGCAACCTGGTTCATCGAGCGACGACCATCCCCGGCCGGCTCGCCATCAATGCTCAGGATCACGTCACCCAATTGCAGACCAGCCTTCTGTGCCGGGCCATCGCGGAAGATCCCCGCCACGACAATCCCCGGACGCCCGGACAAGCCAAACGACTCGGCCAGTTCCTGGGTCAGCGGCTGCACTTCAATCCCCAGCCAGCCACGGATCACCTGGCCGTGTTCGATGATCGACTTCATCACTTCCATCGCCAGTTTCACCGGAATGGCAAAACCGATGCCCTGCGAGCCGCCGGACTTGGAGAAGATCGCCGTGTTGATGCCGGTGAGGTTGCCGTTGGCGTCGACCAGTGCGCCGCCGGAGTTGCCCGGGTTGATCGCCGCGTCGGTCTGGATGAAATCTTCGTAGTTGTTCAGGCCCAACTGGTTGCGGCCGGTGGCGCTGATGATGCCCATGGTCACGGTCTGGCCGACGCCGAACGGGTTGCCGATGGCCAGCGCGACATCGCCGATGCGGATGTTGTCAGAGCGGCCGACAGTGATCGCCGGCAGGTTTTTCAAATCGATCTTGAGGACAGCGAGGTCGGTTTCCGGGTCGCTGCCGATGACGCGGGCGAGGGTTTCACGACCGTCCTTCAACGCCACGACGATCTGATCGGCGCCGCTGGTAACGTGGTTGTTGGTGAGGATGTAGCCTTCCGGGCTCATGATCACGCCGGAACCGAGACTCGATTCCATACGCTTTTGCTTCGGCGAGTTATCACCGAAGAAGCGGCGGAACTGCGGATCCTCAAACAGCGGATGGTTCGGCTTGTTGATGACTTTGGTGGTGTAGAGGTTGACCACCGACGGCGCCGCGATGGTCACCGCGTCGGCATAGGACACCGGGCCCTGCTGCACGCTGGTGGTTTGCGGGGCCTGTTGCAGGTTGACGTCGAGGCTCGGCAGCCCGACCCATTGCGGGTAACGCTGAATAATCAACAGAGCGATAAGCACACCGGCCAACAACGGCCAGCCCATAAAACGCAGCGCCTTGAACATTAAGCACGTCCTGGAAAAGTTGCAGGCGGGGTCAGACCGCCCATAATGTCGCGCATTATACGAGGCCGCGCGCGCCTCTGAACGGGATATTTAGGAGTCTTTCATGGCCGTTGCCCTCAGCACCCTCGTCGAAGAAGCCGACCGTTACCTTGGCAGTGCGAAAATCGCCGATTATTGCCCCAATGGCTTGCAGGTCGAAGGCCGGCCGCAGGTGATGCGCATCGTCAGCGGCGTCACCGCCAGTCAGGCCTTGCTCGACGCTGCCGTTGAGGCCGGGGCGGATCTGGTGCTGGTGCATCACGGTTACTTCTGGAAGGGCGAAAACCCGTGCATCACCGGTATGAAACAGCGCCGGTTGAAGACGCTGCTCAAGCACGACATCAGCTTGCTCGCCTATCACTTGCCGCTGGATCTGCACCCGGACGTGGGCAATAACGTGCAACTGGCGCGTCAGTTGGACATCACGGTGGAAGGGCCGCTGGATCCGGATAACCTGAAAATCGTTGGCCTGGTCGGCTCGTTGAAAGACCCGATGACCGCACGCGACTTTGCCCGCAAAGTGCAGGAAGTCATGGGCCGTGAGCCGCTGCTGATTGAAGGCAACCCGATGATTCGCCGGGTCGGCTGGTGCACTGGCGGTGGCCAAGGCTACATCGATCACGGCGTGGCGGCGGGCGTCGATTTGTTCCTCAGTGGCGAAGCGTCCGAGCAGACTTTCCACAGCGCTCGCGAAAACGACATCAGCTTCATCGCCGCCGGCCACCACGCCACCGAACGCTACGGCGTGCAGGCACTGGGCGACTACCTGGCAAAACGCTTCGCCCTCGAACACATCTTCATCGACATCCCCAACCCCATCTGACTGACACGACCACTGTAGGAGCTGCCGAAGGCTGCGATCTTTTGATCTTTAAAAACAAGATCAAAAGATCGCAGCCTTCGGCAGCTCCTACAGGGGCGGGTTGGCCGAACTGTGAGGCATATTCATATGCCCTTTCGTTCTAGCCCGCGTCCTGATTAGAAGAAGGTCGCTGTGCTAGGATTCCCCGCTCGAACACGGCCCGCTGGCCGTTCATAAGAAAGTTTTCGTGAGTAGCCATGGTCGACAAACTGACGCATCTGAAACAGCTGGAGGCGGAAAGCATCCACATCATCCGCGAGGTGGCCGCCGAGTTCGATAACCCGGTGATGCTGTACTCCATCGGTAAAGACTCCGCCGTGATGCTGCATCTGGCACGCAAGGCGTTCTTCCCGGGCAAGCTGCCGTTTCCGGTGATGCACGTCGACACCCGCTGGAAATTCCAGGAGATGTACAAGTTCCGCGACAAGATGGTCGAAGAACTGGGCCTGGACTTGATCACCCACATCAACCCCGATGGCGTGGCGCAGAACATCAACCCGTTCACCCACGGCAGCGCCAAGCACACCGACATCATGAAAACCGAAGGCCTGAAACAGGCACTCGACAAACATGGTTTCGACGCAGCCTTCGGCGGCGCCCGTCGCGATGAAGAGAAATCCCGCGCCAAAGAGCGCGTGTACTCGTTCCGCGACAGCAAGCATCGCTGGGATCCGAAAAACCAGCGTCCGGAGCTGTGGAACGTCTACAACGGCAAGGTCAACAAGGGCGAATCCATCCGTGTATTCCCTCTGTCGAACTGGACCGAACTGGACATCTGGCAGTACATCTACCTCGAAGGCATCCCGATTGTGCCGCTGTACTTCGCCGCCGAACGCGAAGTGATCGAGAAGAACGGCACGCTGATCATGATCGACGACGAGCGCATCCTCGAGCACCTGTCCGACGAAGACAAAGCGCGCATCGTCAAAAAGAAAGTGCGTTTCCGCACCCTTGGCTGCTACCCGTTGACGGGCGCCGTGGAGTCCGAAGCCGAAACGCTGACGGACATCATTCAAGAAATGCTCCTGACGCGAACTTCCGAGCGCCAGGGCCGTGTCATCGACCACGATGGCGCCGGCTCGATGGAAGACAAAAAACGTCAGGGTTATTTCTAAGGGGTTGTCATGTCGCACGTATCTGATTTGATCAGCGAGGACATCCTCGCCTACCTGGGCCAGCACGAACGTAAAGAGCTGCTGCGCTTTTTGACTTGCGGTAACGTCGATGACGGCAAGAGCACCCTGATCGGGCGCCTGCTGCACGACTCGAAAATGATCTACGAAGATCACCTCGAAGCGATTACCCGCGATTCGAAGAAAGTCGGCACCACCGGTGATGACATCGACCTGGCATTGCTGGTTGACGGTCTGCAGGCCGAGCGTGAGCAGGGCATCACCATTGATGTTGCTTACCGCTATTTCTCCACCGCCAAACGCAAATTCATCATCGCCGACACCCCCGGCCATGAGCAGTACACCCGCAACATGGCCACCGGTGCCTCTACCTGTGACCTGGCGATCATTCTCGTCGACGCGCGTTACGGCGTGCAGACCCAGACCCGTCGCCACAGCTTCATTGCTTCCCTGTTGGGGATCAAACACATCGTCGTCGCCATCAACAAGATGGATTTGAAAGGCTTCGATGAAGGCGTGTTCGAGTCGATCAAGGCCGACTACCTGAAGTTCGCCGAAGGCTTGAAGATGAAGCCGACCAGCATGCATTTCGTGCCGATGTCTGCCCTCAAGGGCGACAACGTGGTCAACAAGTCCGAGCGCTCGCCTTGGTACAAAGGCCAGTCGCTGATGGAAATTCTCGAGACCGTGGAAGTCGCGGGCGACCGCAACTTCACCGATCTGCGTTTCCCGGTGCAGTACGTCAACCGTCCGAACCTGAACTTCCGTGGTTTCGCCGGCACGCTGGCCAGCGGCATCGTGCACAAGGGTGACGAAGTCGTGGTGCTGCCGTCGGGCAAGAGCAGCCGCGTGAAATCCATCGTCACCTTCGAAGGTGAGCTGGAACACGCCGGTCCAGGTCAGGCAGTAACGCTGACCATGGAAGACGAAATCGACATCTCCCGTGGCGACCTGTTGGTGCATGCCGACAACGTGCCGCCAGTCACCGACAGCTTCGAAGCGATGCTGGTGTGGATGGCTGAAGAGCCGATGCTGCCGGGCAAGAAATACGACATCAAACGCGCCACCAGTTACGTGCCGGGCTCGATTGCCAGCATCGTTAACAAGGTTGACGTGAACACCCTGGAAGAAGGCCCGGCGAGCGCGTTGCAGCTCAACGAAATCGGCAAGGTGAAGATCGCGCTCGATGCGCCGATCGCCCTCGACGGTTACGAAAGCAACCGCACCACCGGCGCGTTCATCATCATCGATCGCCTGACCAACGGCACCGTCGGCGCCGGCATGATCGTCGCGCAGCCAGTGACCCATGGCACTGCCACGCACCACGGCAAACTGGCGCATGTTGCGACTGAGGAACGTGCTCAGCGTTTCGGCCAGCAACCCGCGACCGTGCTGTTCAGCGGTCTGTCGGGCGCGGGCAAAAGCACGCTGGCTTATGCGGTCGAGCGCAAGCTGTTCGACATGGGCCGTGCGGTGTTTGTGCTGGATGGTCAGAACCTACGTCACGACCTCAACAAAGGTCTGCCACAGGATCGTATCGGCCGCACCGAGAACTGGCGTCGTGCCGCACACGTGGCGCGTCAGTTCAACGAAGCGGGTCTGGTGACGTTGGCTGCGTTTGTTGCGCCAAGCGCTGAAGGTCGCGAGCAGGCCAAGGACCTGATCGGCAAGGATCGTCTGCTGACGGTCTACGTACAGGCCTCGCCGGCCGTGTGCGCCGAGCGTGATCCGCAAGGTCTGTATGCCGCCGGTGGCGACAACATCCCGGGCGAATCCTTCCCGTACGACGTGCCGCTGAATGCCGATCTGGTGATCGACACGCAGACGCTGAGTCTGGAAGAAAGCGTCAAGCAAGTGCTGGATCTGCTGCGTCAGCGTGGCGCGATCTAAGCAATAAAGCAGCGACAAGCTTCTAGCTTCAAGCTGCAAGAAAAAGCCCGCCGATGAGTGATCATCGGCGGGCTTTTTTGTGATCTTTAAAAAGTCAAAAGATCGCAGCCTTCGGCAGCTCCTACAGGATGTACGTCAATCCAATGTAGGAGCTGCCGGAGGCTGCGATCTTTTGATCTTAATGCTTCGGATATTCGCGGTGCATCTGTTCCAGCAGCGCATCCTTGTCCAGCCACAGCTGATTGATCCAGCCCTGAAACTGCAAACGATATTCACCGTCCTGATCGTAATTCTTGCCAATGAATTGCTGCGGAATTTTCAGCTCTTCAAAGTGCACCACCACGTCGCGCACATTGCCGCAGAGCAAATCCCAGAACCCCGGACGCCCGGCCGGGTAGTGAATCGTCACGTTAACGATCGACTCCAGTTGTTCGCCCATCGCATCCAGTACAAACGCAATGCCGCCAGCCTTCGGCTTGAGCAGATATTTGAACGGCGATTGCTGCTGCGCATGCTTGCCCTCGGTAAACCGCGTGCCCTCGACGAAGTTGAAAATCCCTACCGGATTATTCCGAAACTTCGCGCAGGTCTTGCGCGTGGTTTCGAGGTCTTTGCCTTTTTTCTCCGGATGCTTGGCCAGGTACGCCTTGGAGTAGCGCTTCATGAATGGAAAGCCCAGCGCCCACCACGCCAGACCAATCACCGGCACCCAGATCAGCTCCTGCTTGAGGAAGAACTTCAGCGGTTGAATCCGGCGGTTGAGCACGTATTGCAGCACCAGAATATCGACCCAGCTCTGGTGGTTGCTGGTGATCAGATACGAGTGCTGATAGTCGAGGCCTTGCAAGCCGCTGAGGTGCCAGCGCGTGCGGCGCACCAGGTTCATCCAGCCTTTGTTGTTGCTGATCCACGCTTCATGGGTGTGGCTCATCAGCCAACCGGCGATGCGCTGGGTGAAGGCAAACGGCAACGCCTTGACCAGCGCCACGCAGAACAGAAACGAGCAGAGCAGAATCGTGTTGAGCGCCAACAGCAGCGAGGCGATCACGCCGCGCACGGGTGCAGGTAGAAAATCCAGCATTTACACATCCATAGGTCGGTTGGCGGCTTGAATCGCGGTGAGGGCGATGGTGTAGACGATGTCATCGACTTGCGCGCCGCGCGGCAAATCGTTCACCGGTTTGCGCAGGCCTTGCAGCATCGGCCCGAGGCTGACGCAATCGGCGCTGCGTTGCACGGCTTTATGCGTGGTGTTGCCGGTGTTCAGATCGGGGAACACAAACACCGTGGCGCGACCAGCCACCTGACTGTTCGGCGCCAGTTGCCGGGCGACTTCTGCGTTGGCCGCGGCGTCGTATTGCAGCGGGCCGTCGATCAGCAGCGAGTGCTGTTGTTCGTGGGCGAGCAGGGTGGCCTCGCGGACTTTTTCGACTTCCTCGCCAGTGGCCGATTCGCCGCTGGAGTAACTGATCATCGCCACACGCGGGGTGATGCCGAACGCCGCAGCCGAATCGGCGCTTTGCAAGGCAATCTCGGCCAGCTCGGTGGCACTTGGGTGCGGGTTCATCACGCAGTCACCGTAGACCAGCACTTCCTCCGGGAAGAGCATGAAGAACACCGACGACACCAGCGTGCAGCCCGGTGCCGTTTTGATCAGCTGCAAGGCAGGGCGGATGGTGTTGGCGGTGGTGTTGATCACGCCCGAGACCAAGCCGTCGACTTCATCCAGCGCCAACATCATTGTGCCAATCACCACGGTGTCTTCCAGTTGCTGCTCGGCCATCGGCGCATTAAGGCTTTTGGTTTTGCGCAGGGCCACCATCGGCTCGACGTAGCGTTCGCGGATCAGATCCGGATCAAGAATCTCCAGCCCCGGCGGCAATGTGATGCCTTGGGCGCGGGCGACGGCTTCGACGTCTTCCGGTTTCGCCAGCAACACGCAACGGGCGATCCCGCGTTCCTGACAGATCGCTGCGGCTTGCACGGTGAATGGCTCGCTGCCTTCGGGCAGGACGATGCGCTTGTTCGCCGCTTGCGCGCGCTGAATCAATTGATAACGGAATACCGCCGGCGACAGACGCATTTCCCGTGGCGTGCCGCAGCGCTGGTGCAGCCATTTCGCGTCGAGGTGGCTGGCGACGAAGTCAGTGATGATCTCCGCACGCTCGCGGTCATCAATGGGGATTTCCTTGTTCAGACCGTTGAGCAGATTGGCGGTGTCGTAGGATCCAGTGCTCACCGACAACACCGGCAGACCGGCCTGCAACGCGCCTCGGCAGAGATCCATGATGCGCGGATCGGGCAGGGTGTCGCTGGTCAGCAACAGGCCGGCCAGCGGCACACCGTTGATTGCGGCGAGGCTGACGGCGAGGATGATGTCGTCGCGATCGCCTGGCGTCACCACCAGCACACCGGGCTTGAGCAGCTCGACGGTGTTGCGCATGGTACGCGCGCAAATGATGATTTTGGTCATCCGCCGGGTTTCGTAATCACCGGCGTTGAGCACCTGCGCGCCCATCAGATCGGCAACGTCGCGGGTGCGTGGTGCGTTGAGTTCTGGTTGATACGGAATGCAGCCGAGCAAGCGGAAATCACCGCTGCGCAGCAACGGCGAATGCTCCTTCAGACGCGCGGCGAAGGCGTCCATGCTTTCGTCGGTTTTGACCTTGTTGAGGATCACGCCGAGGACTTTCGGATCTTTTGGGCCACCGAACAATTGCGCCTGCAGTTCGACGCGCCCGGAAAGTTCGGCGAGCACTTCGTTTTCCGGCGCGGAGACCAGAATCACTTCGGCGTCGAGGCTCTTGGCCAAATGCAGATTGACCCGTGCGGCATAACTGGCGCTGCGGGTCGGCACCATGCCTTCGACCACCAGCACGTCTTTGCCGATCGCGGCTTGCTGGTAAAGGGTGATGATTTCTTCGAGCAACTCATCGAGCTGACCGTCGCCGAGCATCCGCTCAACGTGAGCGAGGCCCAGCGGTTGCGGCGGTTTCAGGCCGTGGGTGCGCGCCACCAGTTCGGTGGAACGCTCAGGGCCGGTGTCGCCCGGGTGCGGCTGCGCAATCGGTTTGAAGAACCCGACTTTCAGGCCCGCTCGCTCCAGCGTGCGCACCAGCCCGAGGCTGATGGAGGTCAGACCCACGCCAAAATCGGTGGGTGCGATAAAAAAAGTTTGCATGCGAATTCTCTAAAGTTGCATGGCAATGGTGTCAGCTTATGTCTGGCTGACTACCGAAATTCAGTCGCCAAGGTTATCGCTAACCGAGCCTTGTGCGCACCAACCGCAGGCAAAGGGTTGGCCTATTTTTTCAATACGTTGCGCCGGATCGAGTACCCACGCCCGGGTTTGCCATGGCGGCTGATGGCGCAGGTGCTGGGTGTGGCCACAGGAAAGCTCGGCCACCCAATGGCCCTCTTCGTCTTGATGGAAGCCTGTGATCGTTGAAACCCGTTTGTCCGGGTTGTGTTCGCTTTCGCGCGATTGCTTCGCTAAACTTGGCCTTTCTATATTCTTATGCAAAAGGTCTCGCCCCATGCTGATCGCCGCCAATAAGGCTGTCTCCATCGACTATACCCTGACCAACGACGCTGGTGAGGTCATCGACAGCTCCGCCGGCGGCGCTCCGCTGGTCTACCTGCAAGGCGCAGGCAACATCATCCCGGGCCTGGAAAAAGCTCTGGAAGGCAAAACCGTTGGTGACGAGCTGGACGTTTCCGTTGAACCGGAAGACGCTTACGGCGAATACGCCGCTGAGCTGGTCAGCACCCTGAGCCGCAGCATGTTCGAAGGCGTTGACGAGCTGGAAGTCGGCATGCAGTTCCACGCTTCGGCGCCGGACGGCCAGATGCAAATCGTCACCATCCGTGACCTCGACGGCGACGACGTGACCGTTGACGGCAACCACCCGTTGGCCGGCCAGCGTCTGAACTTCAAAGTGAAGATCGTTGACATCCGTGATGCCAGCCAGGAAGAAATCGCTCATGGTCACGTCCATGGCGAAGGTGGCCATCACCACTGATTTCTGCGCTAAGCTTCGAGTACTGGAGAGGCGCCTGCGGGCGCCTTTTTAGTCCGCGGCTGTCCTTGGTGGTCTCGCCAAGTGGCTGTTTCGAGTAGAACACGGGAATCTTGGAGTTCGTCATGAGTGCTTTTCACGACCTTAAGTTGACAGCCCTGGATGGTCAGGAGCTACCGCTGGCGCCTTTCAAGGGCCAAGTCGTGCTGGTGGTCAACGTCGCCTCCAAATGCGGCTTGACCCCCCAGTATGCGGCGCTGGAAAACCTCTATCAGCAGTTCAAAGGCAAAGGCTTCAGCGTGCTGGGCCTGCCGTGCAACCAGTTTGCCGGTCAGGAACCCGGTTCTGAAAAGGACATTCAGGATTTCTGCAGCCTCAACTATGGCGTGACGTTTCCGTTGTCGAGCAAGCTCGAAGTCAACGGTCACGAACGGCATCAGCTCTACCGTCTGCTGGCGGGCGAGGGCGCGGAGTTTCCCGGTGACATCACCTGGAATTTCGAGAAGTTTCTGCTCGGCAAGGACGGCCGGGTGTTGGCGCGGTTTTCGCCGCGTACGGCGCCGGATGATCCGACCATTGTTCATGCGATCGAAAAAGCGCTGAGCTGATCAAGCAAGATCAAAAGATCGCAGCCTTCGGCAGCTCCTACAGGTGACCTCAAAATCCCATGTAGGAGCTGCCGAAGGCTGCGATCTTTTGCTCTGCGTCTTTTGATCCTTAATCACCGAAATCAATAATGCTGTTCAAAGGCCTCGGCTCTCCATATTATCGCCGTCATAAAGTCATCTCTGTGGAGCCTCTCGATGTCCGTTCAAGCCTTGTTCAAACCGTTCCACCTCGGTGCCCTCGAACTGCCGACCCGCGTGGTCATGGCGCCGATGACCCGTTCGTTCTCCCCGGGTGGCGTGCCGAATTCGAAAGTCATCGAGTACTACCGCCGTCGTGCGGCTGCCGGTGTTGGCTTGATCATCACCGAAGGCACCACCGTTGGCCACGTTGCCTCGAACGGTTACCCGAACGTGCCGCAGTTCTTCGGTGAAGCGCCGTTGGCTGGCTGGAAAAAAGTCGTCGACGCCGTTCACGCTGAAGGCGGCAAGATCGTTCCGCAACTGTGGCACGTGGGCAGCGTGCGCCGCATCGGCACCGAACCGGACGCCAGCGTGCCGGGTTACGGCCCGTCGGAAAAACTCAAGGACGGCCAAGTCGTGGTGCACGGCATGACCAAACAAGACATTCAGGACGTGATCGCTGCGTTCGCCCAAGCGGCCAAAGATGCACAAAGCATCGGCATGGACGGCGTGGAAGTCCACGGCGCCCACGGTTACCTGGTCGACCAGTTCTTCTGGGAAGGCAGCAACCAGCGCACCGACGAATACGGCGGCAGCCTGGCCAACCGTTCGCGTTTTGCCATCGAGTTGATTCAAGCCGTGCGTGCTGCGGTCGGCGAAGGCTTCCCGATCATCTTCCGCTTCTCGCAGTGGAAGCAGCAGGATTACACCGCGCGTCTGGTGCAGACCCCGGAAGCGCTGGGCGAATTCCTCAAGCCGTTGTCCGACGCTGGCGTGGATATTTTCCACTGCTCGACGCGCCGTTTCTGGGAGCCTGAGTTCGATGGCTCTGACCTGAACCTAGCTGGCTGGACGCGAAAGCTGACCGGCAAACCGACTATCACCGTTGGCAGCGTTGGTCTGGATGGCGAGTTCCTGCAGTTCATGGTCAACACCGACAAAGTCGCGCAACCGGCCAGTCTGGAAAACCTGCTGGAGCGTCTGAACAAAGAGGAATTCGATCTGGTGGCGGTGGGGCGTGCGCTGCTGGTTGATCCGGACTGGGCGCTGAAAGTCCGCGAAGGGCGTGAGCAGGATATTTTGCCGTTCAGCCGTGAGGCGTTGATGTCGCTGGTTTAAGCGGCGCTATCACTGACCTCTTCGCGGGCAAGCCTTGCTCCTACAAGATCAACGGCATTTCGCCACGTGTCTTGTAGGAGCAAAGCTTGCTCGCGAAGGCGGCTTCAGATTCAGCAAAAAATCAGGGCAGTGTCTGAACTTGAGGCACCACCAACTCCCCCAAACATGCCCCACGCAAATGGCTCTCAAACTGCTCGATAATCGCCGCCCATCCCTGGCGACTCGCATGCTGCCGCGCATTCAGGCGCACGCAACGCAAGCGCTCATCCTCTTCCAATAACCACACCGCCGCCTCGCAAAACGCCTCTTCGTCCCCGGGCATCGCCAGCACGCCGCTGTAGCCATGGCGAATATGCTGCGCCGCCGCAGCCTGATCGTAAGCCACCACCCCCAACCCTGACGCCAACGCCTCCAGCACCACATTGCCGAAGGTTTCGGTCAGGCTCGGAAACAAAAACACATCCCCCGACGCATAGTGCGCCGCCAGCGCTTCGCCACGCTGGGCACCGCAAAAAATCGCCTCAGGCAGTTCCTTTTCCAGCGCCAGCCGTTGCGGCCCGTCGCCGACCACAATGAGTTTCAGATTGCGCTGTGGATAAGCGCTGCGCAGTGCTTCGAAGCTGCGCTTGAGCAGGCCCAGGTTTTTCTCCGGCGCGAGGCGTCCTACGTGAATCACGGCAACGTCGCGCTCGCCGAGTCCCCATTGCTCACGCAAGGCGTTCAGGCGTTTGCTCGGGTGAAACAACTGGCTGTCCACACCGCGCGACAACAACGCCAAACGCTCGAAATGCCGACGCTCCAGTTCCAGACGTTGACTGGGACTGGGCACCAGCGTCATCGCCGAGCGATTGTGAAACCAGCGCAAATAATGCGTGAGCATCCGCGTCAGCAGGCCGAGGCCGTACTGACTGGTGTATTGCTGAAAATTTGTGTGAAAGCCGCTGACCACCGAAATCCCCAGGCGTCGCGCCGCGCGCAAAGCCGATAAACCCAGCGGGCCTTCCGTGGCGATGTACAGCACATCCGGGCGCTGGCGTTTCCAGCGGCGCAGCAATTTGTGCATCGACGACTGGCCCCATTGCAGGCCCGGATAGCCCGGCAGCGGCCAGCCTCGGCACAACAGCAGCGCGTCGTCATCGCTGCGCTGCGGATCGCCAGCCTGACGCGGGCGCACCAGATCCACTTGATGCCCGCGCGCGCGCAGTCCATCGCACAAGCGGCCAAGGGTATTGGCCACGCCGTTGATTTCCGGTGGGAAGGTTTCGCTGATGAGGGTGATATGCAGAGCTGTCGTCATGACCTCAGTGTCGGCTGAGGCCATGTCGTCGTTGTGACGTTCGGATGATGGATTTGTGACGCCGCGTTAGCGTTGAGTCACCAGGTTCTCGGCGCCACGCTCACGCACCCAGAACAGCGTCGCACCAGCGACAGCAGCCGGCATCATCAAAATGTTCACCACTGGAATCAGCAGCACCAGATAGACGATCCCGCCAAAACTCATGCTCTGCCAGCGCTTCTGCCGCAGCCAGGCGAGCATCTCGTTCCAGCCGAGTTTGTGGTTGTCCGCCGGGTAGTCGATGTACTGAAAAAGCGTGATGCAAAGTCTGAAAGCCACGTAAATCACAGCCCTTTCCCAAGGGAGAGAATGGGAAATGTATCAGCTAGGTGGATGTCCTGAAAAGATCGAACGTTGATTAGTGTTCCACTTACGGCATCACTCACTAGCGCCGCTGATGCCGGCCAACTGGGGGTGACGACCAACGCTCAAGCCATCATGCATCAGGCACGTTTGAAGCCTCTGGTTCAGGGGTAGCGGTTGAAACCGTCGCAGAGCTGCGCAAAGAGCTTTGCGCGGTAGTTTGCAAATGAGCGGGGTGGCTGTCTTACGAGGGGGAGTAACGTTGTGTCACCACAGCCATTTGAGTTGACTCAGGTAGCAGTCCTGGAGGTGGCTGGTGGGGTGCCAAATACATAACTCATTGATTTATAAGGTTTATCATTAAAAAGTCACGAAGTGTAACAGCGTTTAAGTACTCCAAAGTGGTGCCCCATCCGGTGCATTCTAGTTGATCTCCGCTTTTCCCCTAGCTCTCCCCTTGCGTCTCCGATGCGTTTTAGCATGGTTTTCCTTGTCAGGCTGATCTGCGTGCAGAATCTTCTCTCAGATGCGTTGGTTTTCGAGCATGCCAAGGTATAGTGGCTATAGAAAAATCGCCCCTCATTGAGGTGACGAAAAAATGCAGAGTAGCTACAGTCCACGTTAGTGCTCAGGTGAGACTTACCGTAGCTCCAAAAGCTTAAGTATATCGAGAGTAACTTGTTAGTAATTAACCCGAAAAGAGTCAATGAAGAGATTGAAGAGAAGCCGTACTGGTATAATTACTATGCTGGGTATTCGCATTCGTTTGCCAAAAGTATTATTGAAACAGCCGGTCTAAACGAATCTTCGATTATTCTAGACCCTTGGAATGGTGCTGGAACTACCACTCTCATGTCTTCGGTGATTGGTCATAAGTCGGTCGGTGTTGATTTGAATCCAGTGATGAAGATCATCGCCACGGCAAAGCAGGCTAATCGAAGTGATATTGGGATTATTGAATCAAAGTTGTTGGGGTTGCCAGCGGTTCGCGCAAAAAAAGAGCGTGCTGATGATCCGCTTTTTCTATGGTTTCGAGACTCAGGTGTTACAGCTATTAGGAGGGTGGAGCGTGCTATTGTTAAGTCCAGTAAGTTTGTTTCTGTGTCTGCCAAGGTCGAATCGTTAGAGGCAAGTGAATGTGTTCTGTATACAGCGCTATTTAACTGTGTGAGAACATATCTGAAGGACTTTATTCCATCTAATCCTACTTGGATAAAGAAGCCAAAGAACGATGATGATAAAGTTGATGTTGGGTGGAAGGAGTTTAAGGCTCGTTATACATCTCTTGTTTTAGATATGCTTAATGGGTTGAGGGTCGAGGAACACATTTGGCCTGCTGATCGTGCTCTAGTAAATGTCGCATCGTCTACTAGACTACCATTGCCAAATGATCATGTCGACTTGGTTCTAACTTCGCCGCCCTACTGCACACGCATTGATTATGGTGTTGCGACGTTACCTGAGCTTGCTGTCATATCAATAATCGGGACGAGTGATATCGATGATGTAAGAAGATCGTTGATGGGTACTACTACCGTTCCCAAAAAAGTTGATGCTCCGACCGCGGGTGAAGTGGGTGAGTTATGTTTTAAATTTCTAGAGGATGTTAAGGCTCACTCCTCCAAAGCATCAGGTACGTATTATTATAAGAATTTATTGCAGTATTTTACCGGCTTGAGTCGTTCGATCTTAGAAGTTAGTAGAGTTATGAGGCCGAACGCTTCGTTCGTGTGTGTGGTACAAGATTCGTTTTATAAAGATTTACATTGCGATCTCCCGTCAATGATAGTTGAGCTTGGCGGTATGGCGGGGCTAAAGCTCGATCAAAGACATGATTTTGTAAGCAAGCAAAATATGGTGAATCTAAATGCTCGAAGCAAAAGTTATAGAAAAGAAACTACTGCCTACGAGTGTGTCTTGATATTTGTAAAGTAAGGAGGGTATATGACTCAGGATGACTTGATACTTGCGTTGGAATCAAAGGTCGAAAAAGTGCATACGCAAAGCCTAGACCTTTCATTTAACGAACTGCTGGATATGTCGAAAGATGGAGAGTTAGATATAAATCCGGACTATCAGCGGCTGTTCCGCTGGAGTCAAGGTGCGCAGTCTAGGTTCATTGAGTCATTGCTTTTAGAGATGCCTGTACCTCCACTTTATGTTGTGGAAGATGATAACGGGAAGTATCAACTCATCGACGGACTCCAAAGATTTTCGTCTTACCTTCATCTGCGCGGAGAGTTGGAAGCCCCGCACTTGTCGGATCCAGTAAAAAAAGGAGATCATCTTCAGTTGCAGGAGTGTGACATCGTTGAGGATCTAAATGGCTTAACTTATGATGACTTGCCAACGGCTCTCAAGATTAGATTGAAACGAGCATTTGTGAGGGTTGAGGTCGTAAGGAAGGGTAGCGATAATAAGTTTCGTTATCATATGTTTAAGCGTTTAAACACTGGAGGTGAGGCGCTGACCAGCCAACAGCTTCGTAATTGCACGATTCGCATGCTGGACTCAAAGTTCATTGATTTTGTAATTGCCCTAAGTAAAAAGCCGGATTTTGTAACCTGTATCAGTAAGATTTCAGATCAGCAAAAGCTAGGTTCTTTTGACCAAGAGTTAGTACTTCGCTTCTTTGCTTTAAAGAATTATAAGGCTAAATTCGTACATGACGTATCTGATTTTTTAACAGAGTATATGGAAAAGGTAACTGATCCTGAAGAACCGGGTGTGGTATTTGATTATGTGGATCAAGAGCGTAGCTTTGATAAGACGTTCGATATACTAAACAAAACTCTAGGGGAAAGAAGTTTTGGTAGAGGGGCGAAGGGTGGTGTGCAGGCAAACTTTGCTGTCTATCACTTCGAGGCAATTTGCATCGGGTTGCAACCCTATTTAGATAATATCGATCCTGATAATGCTGCGCATATAGATGCGCTGCGAGACAAATTGCTTGAAATTAAGGCGGATGCTGATTTTATTAACCACACGACTGGGGGTGGAAAGAACTCCCCAGGGCAACTTACGAATCGAATAGGTGTGGTTAGTGAAAAACTTGCAGAGCTAAGATTATGAGTTTGGCTGCATTTCAAGAGCAGTTGGAGCTCGAACGAGAGTGGCGAGAGGCCGAAGTTCGGTTTTTGAATAATCTACAAGCCGGGCTGGCTGATGTAGAGAAGTACAAAGTTCGACGCTCCATTGTTTGTTTGCTCTATGCCCATGTTGAGGGGTTTGTTAAATTTTCCTTTTCTTTGTACGTGGATCAGATCAACAAGAAGGGTTTGTTCTGTAAGGATGTTAATCCTGCCATCGCCGCTGCTGCTTTCTCTAAGGAGTTTAGTGCGCTAAAAGATATTAGGCGAAAAAGTAGTTTTTTTATTAACTCTTTACCTGAGGATAAGCACTTGCATGGATTTGCTAGGGAGGTTGATTTTGTTTCCAGTATTGGAGATTTTTATGATCATCCTGTGCTTATAGGTGAAGATTATATAAATACAGAGAACAATGTTGGTCGAGAGGTTCTGGAGAAGATGTTGTTCCAAGTTGGTTTGGAATATACGGATTTGAAGGACGTTTACGCGCCACTAAATAGGCTCTTGAATGTTCGAAACGACATTGCACATGGAAAACGAAAGCAAGGAGTGGAGGATGCGGATTACAGTGTATTTATAAACTGTTGTCGAACTATAATGGATACTGTCTCTCGCCGGTTGACTAATGCATTTGGTCAAGAAAAATACTTGAAAGTTAACTAGTTTTATTGTTGATTTGTTAGAGGTTTCTTCGCCACTTTCTGTGGCGACCGCTGCTGGGAGGTCGGAGCTCGATACGGGAGGCAGCTTTTCATTCGTAAAAATTCATCTGTAAGGTGACCCATGACAGATAGTGCGCATGAATCAATCGACCGATTAAACTACTGACCGCTTGTTTATATGTCGTAGTAGATCCGTTAAACGAAGAAGTTAGGTCGCACTATATTTCCGTTACCTCGTTCGCCTCAGTTCGGAGAGGGCCTCCTCGACCACTGACTCGAGTGCCTCTGCAAATGAGGCAAAGGGGCAGGCAGCGATGATGCGCGTGCTGGAATACCAACCACTCTGCACTCCGATGACACTGTATTTCCAAGTGTCGTCAGCCTTCCACAACATGACGATTGGCCCACCGCTCATGCCAGCGATATCTTCGACGACCTCTTCTGATCCGCTCGCGAGCCTCGCATAGAATTGGTTTTCGACCTTCTGCTCTGCGAGAAACGGCGGTTCCACTGACACGATAGGAACCATCACGACTTTCGCAGTAATCTGGGTGGTGTCATCGACGGAGATTGACTCACTCGGAATCCCGTATAGAACCCAGTGATCGTGCTCGGTAATATAGTCCCCCCAAGCTTGCTTAGTGATCGGAATAATGCCGCCAGCTTCGAGCTGCTGACGATAGAGCCCGCCTAGGTGCAGGGCCGCATAGTCGAGTCCGACGGATGCCTCTTCAAGCACGCACCACTGCTCAAGCTGGAAGTCGTAGGGAATGGCAACGTTGTTAAAACGATTTCCAGCTGTCTGATCGTCAAGTCGCCATGAGTCGAAGGTGGAGCCGCCGTTGATCGCGCTGCTTAGTTCTCTCAAGATGTGCCCAGCTGTCACGTAGAACCATTCACCCATGATCTCCACCACGAAGCCGGAGAACACGAGAGGCCGAACGGCTTTAGGTGCGAGGGAATGCTGGATACAAGTCAGTGACACGAAGTGACGGCCGATGCTGCTTGCAATTCGCTCGGTAAATTTATTCATATGTTCCAGTAGGCAGGGCAGATGTCGTTAATTGTTTGGCTTCACTCCAGGCGGCACGCCATTTCGCAATGGTCGGCAGTGTTGTTTATCTTCCTGTGGGTACTTGTTTAGCGTAGACGAGAGTGTTGCAAAAGCGGCAGAAAACCAGAGGAGCGACGCGTAAAGTGTGTTGGCAAGTCTTACTACTTTCTAGGCTTATTCGTAGCGTCAGGCTAGTCCCATTTGCCTGCATCGAATCTACTGGCCTTTCTCTTTCAACTTTGCATTTTTGAAATCTGTCGATAGCCAATTTTTCAGAATCGACAGTTGTCTCTGTGGAGTATCAGTCCTTTTGCCGGAGGTAAAATATCGGTCGGATAACCCTGTAAAACGGCAAATTCCCGCACAGGCTGGGTCGAGGTTAAGAGCCATTCCCGTACCATTTGGCTTTAAGCGGCTACGAATTCAAAATATCACGGCCATCGAAAGCCGGGTGATAATCCCGCCGCAATTGCTTCCTAGGAGCTTATTCAATTGGTGCTGACCTTGTTCAATTCCAATCCAAGGCGTTGCATCACACGCATCGCGGCGGTAGGTGACCACTGACCACCACGGGCGGTAGGAATTTTGCGGGTGATAAGGCAGTCGGCTACTGCCTGGAGGCTGGTTGCTCCGTCGATGATGCACAACCTGATGGCGTCCTTAACCAAGGCTGCACGGTCGTCCGCCTGCTTACGCTGAGTATCATGGCCTTTGGTACGGTTCAGCTGGCTACGGCCCTTAGCGAGAGCCTGGGAACGGTTTCTGATCTTCTGCACCGCCTCTTCGTCGCCATTAGATGCGCGCGTCCCCAAGGACTTCAATGCGGCTTTAGTGCGTTCGCTGATGAACGTGCGTTCCTGTTCAGCCAGTACCGCGTAGATATGGAGTTGGAATGTATCAGCGGTGGGCATAGTTGCTACCCGAAACTTGTGACGCTTCATTAGGCCAGCGATGTGTTCAACGTCCCGACTCATCCGATCCAGCTTGGCAACGACTATTGGTCGACCATCAGCAAAGGCTCTGGCGCCCGCTGGTCGCTCCAGTGGGTGAATCGAGCCAGATATACCCACGTCCTCAAACTCTGCCACCACTACCCAGCCTTGCTGCTCGGCTGCGAACTTCACGTACTCCCGCTGTGCATCGAGGCCAAGGCCGGATTCACCCTGGCCTTTAGTGGATACGCGGTAGTAGCCGACAACTTCCATGCTGGTAATTCCGTAAACTGGGCTGATAAACAAATATTACAACTGTTAGAACGACCATTCAACAGTTGTAATGCTTTCGGTTTGCCCTTTCGAGTAGGGCGTGCCCGTTTGCTGGTACAGATTTGCGACTACTGGTGCTTTCATGGGGTTGGTGCTGTAGCTTCAACGAATAGGGGGGAGAACTTTGTATGGAGGGGGCTTCGCTTGGCCTGGTTGTACTGTATGCACCGGAAACAGGGCTATTGACGAGTCTTGGTTGTGTGGTGGGGTGTGCCCGAGGCCTGCGAGGAAATAGATACTTATTAGTTTGATCAGCTCGCTGCATGGTGACAGCAGGGCGGTCACAACCCCTTACTTGCTGAAAATAAGGGTCTCCACATCGGCAATGAGCGCTGAGGGCTGGCACTTCAATGCAGTGGCCAGCTTGAAGATGATGTTGATGGTGGGCTGATGAACGCCACGTTCAATCAGGCTGACGTAATTTCTTTGTATGTCGGCCTCCAGCGCCAGCTTCTCCTGCGTTAGACCTTTGAGTTTCCGCCGCTCGCGGAGAACTTTACCGAATGCCAGCCCTGCGTCCAAACCGTATCCCCCTCGTCAGAGGGGTGCACTGTCGGTCGCATAGCAATGCACGTCTTCACAGTATACTGTGAATATTGGGCGCTTCATGGCACCATTCGCTTTAATGCTATCGGCATTTGGTGGTCAGCATCTGCATTCAGGCCCCAGCCATGGCATGAGCTAGTTAAGACAACAACACCCCCCTGGGAGCAGCGTGATGAACGAACAGAAAGGTGCTACGCCATATGCCGCTGATTGTGATGGTGAAACCTTATACGCAAATCCTTCAGCCTTTATGGGACTGAGTGGGTTGAATCGAACAAACCCGCACGCTACTTCAGTCATGCTTACGCTGATGTCGATCATGGGTGGCAACGGACTTGTGCGGACTACCCAAGCGACAGTTGCCAAGCATTGCAACTATACCCTTCAACAGCTTGAGAAGGCTGTAGCCGACCTTGCGGAAGGAAAGTGGATTCTGTCCGTAGATGCCAGCCCTGAACCAGGTGGAAGCCTCGTGTGCACCGTGAATCCTAAAGTTGCCAGATCAGATAAGCCCGAAGAAATGGCGTAAACCATCCTTCGGATTCACGGTTGAGAGGTGACTGATGACTGAACAAAAATCACCCAAAGATCAAGCTGTACCTGTCCCGCGGTACGCGTTTGAAGCTATGTCGGCTTATGTGCCGCTGGATGGTGACAAGGTGGCGGTGATGCTGCTTCTGCTGATGCGAATGGACTGTAACCGGGCTGTGAGGATCGACACGTCTGTGTTGCCTAATTTTCTTACCCTTCATAGTGAACGGGTGGATCGCGCGGTCTCAAGCCTCATTAAGAAAGGCTGGGTAGATTCAGTTGATGAGTATGCGATGCGGCACAGTATCCTTGATTGCGTAGTCCACCCAGCCTTCATCCACTCGGACTTCGATACGCTAATGATGGTGCTAGGCGCCCGCTTAACGGCAGTGGATGTTCATTAGGCGGAGATATGTCCCAAACCCATCACTGCACGCTAATGATCACATCTGGATGTTAACGTGCGTGGGATGAGCTACCCCTAGCTCATCTGGTGAGCTACTTATACGGCTTACCCATGGGGCAACCCTTCACGTTAGCGACCAGTTCATTCAGGCTTCTTATGCCGCTCGGCATGGTTAACATCAAGGTCAAGGGTGGCGGCTGCATCTTCCTTCCACCCTGCTGGCATAACATGTAATCGGTGGGGCAGGGGCAAGAAGCCCCACAAGCTTTTGACTTTAACTGTGCAGGTATAAAGTGACTGAAAGTCACGGATTCTCTGACCTCTAGCTTTGTACTCTCCAAGATTACTACCTGTGCCTCAGGGCACGAGTAACAACTGTACATAGCAGGGGGAAGATGGGGATAAACCCATCCCCTGCTCTTGCTTTGTATTGTGCAAGGGACAATGGTGCCATAGGCACAGGCTTATTCCCTGTGATCATAGTCACAGCTAACTTCCTGCATTGATTAATAGTGGCTCACGCAATAAGGTATATCTGCAAGTTTCAGAGCAAAAGCAAAGCGGGGAGGGGCTTCTTGCCCCCTCACTCCCCTTAACTGTATAGAGTTGTGATCCGTGCCTGCGGCACAGGTTATTATGCCGTGGCGTAAACGCCACACGTAACTATATAGAGGTGGTTAATCTCAAAGCTACGCTTTGGCGAAGCGTTCCCTCTCCTACCTTGCGGTAGAAGTGGAAACTTCTTATTTATAATAGGAAGTTTGCAGGCCCCTTGAATTACGGGGGCTTCAGGGCAATTCTTGCGTAACTTTTTAAGATTTCCTACGGAGCCGTATGCGGCAATGGCAATACCGCCTGTGGCATTATTCGAGCCTGCTTCGCCAGCGTTCAGGCTGCTAATAGGGCGATACCATTCGTGAGTGTAACGCACCTTAGTTGTGGCGAAGTCTCGGAACACCAGCCGTGGATTGATGAGCAACATAATCTCGCCCGCGCGGACGCCGTCCCGAGAGGTGCGGATTTTAAGCATGTTCGCATCTATTAAGACTCGTAGCTTCTTCATCAGATTAGACTCCGCTATTCCCAGATCCTTTGCCAAGTCAGCCCGAGTCATGAAGATCACATTCTGGTAGAGCACAAGACTGTGGAGTTTCTCAAGCAAACGTTGCTGCGGGAGAGTGATCCGGCAGTCAACTCCGGAACGGCGCCACCTTCCATGAGCATAGTTAACTGTGTCTTGAAGCGAATGCAGCTCGTGAGGCGGCAGTTTCCGTCGATCAACGAAACTTAGGTAATCGCGAAAGTCATCAACGCTTCGACACTTCCCTAGTTCACTTTGGTACTTAATAGAACCTTCAAACACCGATGAATTGCTGTGGTATCCATGAAATTCACCAGTGCGTTGATCGATGATCAGACCATCGACGCAGATGAGAATGGTTTCAGTAATTGGTAGTTGTGGGCTGTGCATGGTGTTGCGCCTTATCTGTTAATTCGGTTTCATAGAAAAGTCCTCGTGTGGTTTCCGGTTGATCAGTTCCAGAGACGCGCAGATCCATATTGCAGGCGACAATGGTTAGCTCTGCTCAAAGGCTTAGAGAGGTGAACACTTGAGGTTGTATATGTGCTAGTGCACTACGGGGTGTGGCTGTCTACAACTTCTACGGTTTTCGTCAATGGCTAGTTTCGCGACACCAGCCATCTTCAGGGAGCATTTTAAGGGCTGTCTAGAATTTGCCCTTGATTACACGTAGGTCTTTAACTATCCGTTCATAGGTTGGGAGCGTAGACCATCAGTTACGCGGCTTCATTTTCTGGCAGTAAACCGGCCTCACGGAGCAACTTGCCGATATAGATTTCACCCTTCCCAGTTACCATCGTTTGGCTGTAGAGATAAACTTTACCGTCGTATTTATACTCCTTTCCCTCGACCTTAAAACGGCCGGACTCGATTTGATTCTGGTAGGGTGGATTGTCCGCGGTGTTCCGTAAAACCTTTCTATCGCGGAGGAACTTGAACAGTCTATTAGTGCCAATTTCGTATTTTTTCGCTACTTGTTCCATCGTTTGGCAGTTCACTGCATTCTTCACTGCCTCATAGTATTCAACCTTCGGGACATTTTCTTCAGCCGCCTGCTCCAGTCGAGTATTCTCTTCCATCAGTTCCTGAGCCCGAGCCAGCAATGGCTGGAGGTACTTCAGCGGATTGATTAGCAGATCCTGTGCCGCGCTCTCATGGACAGCCACGCCATCCTTTACAAACCGGTCGTAAGCCTCAATCACCTTCAGATGGAATCCAGGGCTAATCCACATCGCATAAGCATATACAAGTGCCTTAACAACATAGGTGCCACCAGTGCGACCAGGCTTCGTCTCCACAGGATTAATTGTGCTTTTAAGCATAATTTCTTCCTGTAACTCCTTGAAAGCGCCGTGTCGCATCCATTGGGCGGGGGACTTCGTAATCGCTCCTCCTCCCGCTTTGTGTACGTCATTCAAGCAATAGCGCCCTTCATCGTCCTGCTCAATAGTGATATCACCGATTACGACTTTTTTATATTGGTGATTGGTCAAGTTTACAATGTTTCTCATTTTATAATGCTTTCCTTGCAATTTAAGAGTCAGTTGCTGCTGATGATAGTATTTTAGTTTGTGTTAATCTGCTATGCGGTTTTCCCGACGCTGCATGATTTCTTTGATTTGTCTAGCTTGGCATTCTTTGCGGTAATCTTCATGTCGCGGAATACGGTCACGCAAATCCTCTGCATAGAAATACAGATCCTTTCCATTATTTACGACGTCGAACAACTCTTCTTCAATGAGAAATCCCCGATAGATATTCTCAATCCACTCACGGTTTACCCGGTTCATATGTGCGGAACTTGCACGAACATCCGATTCTTTGCCATAGCCCGGCGTGTATGAGCAAGAGTGAATCATCATTGTGCTGCTATCGTAGATCACCCATGCATCGGCTTCTAGCGCGATGGCTGAAGCGGCGGACGCACATGTAAAGCCGATCTCGACTGTGATCTTTGCCTCGCATTCGTCCATTCGGCGGCATAAGTAATCACAAGTTTCGATGCTTCCACCAGGTGATGAAAGTTGGATATATACGTGGTCTCCCTCTCCTGCATTGGCAAGGATGTTTACGAATTCGCCATACTCATGGATTTCGCCGATAGGGCCGGTGATTGGCACGACGTACTGTTTCGAAACTCGCTGCTTGGCAAGGATGTTCTTCGGGCGGTAAATTTTTTCGAGTTCTACGAATTCGTTGTTGGCTTGATATTTCATTTAGTTGTCTTCTCATACGGATTTCAGGCAAAAGGTGGCCGTCGCTCACAGTTAAGAGCTGGTGCGGGTGTATTCACCTTTTGAGCTATAGTTTGGTGGTGCTATTCTTGTGTTGGGACTAAGTTAATTCATCGATCCTGTGGTGGGTTGGGGTGCTTTTTTCGGGCAATAGGCTCTCGTAACGTAAGCTGTGAGTTTCGTCGAACTTATAGTGTAATTCGGACGAGTTTGCGTACGGGCTCTATGCTAAGCAAAGTATGAAGCTTTATTCTCTTGCGCTATATAGTTCATCTTTAGTTGTGGTTTGAAGCTTTTTTTGGGGGGGGGCGCCGACTTATCTTGCGGTCATGGCATGGTTATTACTCATATAATTGAAACTAGGGCTACAAAGTCTACATTTGTTAAATCTCGAGAACGACAAAAACCCTGTGCAGTTCCCGGTGGTTTCCGAGCTCGGCAGAGAGTTGTGTTCTTACTTGTCCAATGGACCTGGGTGTCTAGGTGAGGTGCGGTGCAGATATTAACAAGTTAGTAGTTGCTGTCAACAGGTATTGACGTTTTTCGTAAGTGAATGGAGGCGTCTTTAGTAGGTCTGTTTTTTGTTTTGCTTTTGTTGGCGTGGATACTATCAGGGTGGTGCGCATTTTCAAAGAAAACTTTTACGCAAGTTTGTGGTATTTGCCACTTCTGGCAACTTGGTGTCAGTGCGCCATCAACTTCCACAGAAAGTAAATGACGCTGGCGTCGCAGCGAACTCCTCTATATAAAGGATGACTTTGTCCAGAGCATCCGGCATCGCCTTAAGCGGGGTGCGGCTGTCGTAGATGCTAACGGTGACCGCGCCATCTTCGTGCCCGGCAATCCGTTTGATCAATGAGTCTTGAACCCCGGCATCTCGCAGGTCATCAATGAGCGCGTGACGGAAGCTGTGGAACGTCTTCTTCGGGTCAGTGATGCCCAGCTTCGTCTTGTACCGAACGAATCACTTCGACGGTGCGTGGCCCAGCTTTCCTCGCACGGTCTGATTACCCCGGTCGACGATCAGTACTATGCCCGCCAATACCTACACTGGCTTGAGAGATCCTCTTCATTCGCAAGGCAGCAGACCTGCCGCTTTCGCAAGACTTGGCAGCTTCTGTATCTCCGACGCCATTCTTGAAAGCGGGTTGATGCCATAGCTGTCGCCTATGTGCCCTGACGCATGCCCGGTGATCCAGTCGCTTACCTCTTTGGGGATGCCGTGCTCCCTGGCCAGCGTTTTGAAGGTGTGTCGAAATGCGTGCAGCGGATTGCGGCCTGGTTGATACACGCCACAGAGTTGAGTGATCGGACGCCATGATTTGGAGACGATTCCTGCAAAACCGTCGGAGACTTTGACCAGTTGGGGGAACACCCTCGTTCCGGGCTCGCGCCCTTGTACAAGCGTCAACAAGCCAAGGGCAAGTAAATCAGGATGGACAGGAATTTCTCTGCGACTGCTGTCTGTTTTTACGGACTTGTCGGGGCGGTCGTCGATGACGCGAATGAACCATGAGTTCCTTTCGTGCTGGTGAATGTCTTCAACGTACAACTGAGCCAGTTCTTCGCGACGGCCACCAGTGTAAGCGGCTATCAACGGTATCCAGAACACTGCGTTGCCTGGACGGCCCTTGGCAGTTCGTAGCCGCTGAAACTCGGCATGACTGAATAGCGTGACCAGTTCGCTCCAGGTGTATCCCCTATTATCGTCTAGTCGGCGTTTCGGTTTGCCTGATCCTAGACGCTTGTGAATCCGTGATGCGGTCACGGGATTCGCTTCAATCAGTCCGGAGTCCACTGAGAACGCCATCACTGATGACAGCCTTGCCAATAGCAGGCGCGTGGATGAGGTCGCCAGTGGCTTCACGTCGGCGTTTACGGGTTGGATCAGGTTGGCTGCGAAAGCATGGATGTGCGAAGGCTGGATCGCAGCAATGGGCATGTCGCCCATGTCCGTAATGAACCGATTGGCGGCACGGCTGTAGTCGACAGCATGACGCCGCGATACGTACTCCGACCTGCCCGACATGGAGATGGATTGAACGTAATGTGCTAGCGCTGCTGACAGCATTACATGGGATTCTGTCTGTGCCGGCAGTAAAGGAGTAGGTAGGGCCTTCGCGACTCCTTCCGGCTTATGGTGTTCGATGCAGATCCCTTGGCGGGCATCGTTGAACAGTCGCTCGGAGTCCGCATACGCAATGGCAAATGCAGCCTTCGCTTGGTGGTGGATTCGAGTGTTCAGCGAACGGCGAATCTCGGTCTTGCCGATGATATGTCTTAAATCATCCGGCACCCTGCGTCGGAGGTAGTAGATGCCCGAATCGGGGTGCCGGAATGGTTGTGCTATCAGTGCCATGTGTACCAGCCTTGTGTATCAGTTGGCTGGGAAAGGGCAGTTCAAGCGTGATCAGCAAACGTGTTCTTTCAGTCAGTCATGACGCCGCGTTAGCGTTGAGTCACCAGGTTCTCGGCGCCACGCTCACGCACCCAGAACAGCGTCGCACCGGCGACGGCGGCCGGCATCATCAAAATGTTCACCACTGGAATCAGCAGCACCAGATAGACGATCCCGCCAAAACTCATGCTCTGCCAGCGCTTCTGCCGCAGCCAGGCGAGCATCTCGTTCCAGCCGAGTTTGTGGTTGTCCGCCGGGTAGTCGATGTACTGGATCGCCATCATCCACACGCCGAACAACAGCCACAGCGGCGCGGCGATGATGTTCACCACCGGGATAAACGAGAGGATGAACAGGCCGATTGCGCGGGGCAGGAAATAGCTGAGTTTGCGCATTTCCCGGGCGAGGGTGCGCGGCACCATCTCGATCAGTTCGCCCCAACTGAAGGCCGGGAAGTCATCGGTGCCGCGCACGACCACTTCGACTTTTTCCGCGAGGAAACCGTTGAAAGGTGCGGCGATCACGTTGGCGAGCATGGTGAAGGTGAAAAACACCATCAGCGCCACCAGCACGACGAACAGTGGCCAGAGGATGTAGCTGAGGAAGCTCAGCCATTCCGGCAGCGACGGCATCAGCGTGTCGACCCAGAGGCTGAACTGGTGGCCGGCCAGATAGATCAATCCGACGAACAGCACGAGGTTGATCGCCAGCGGCAGCAACACGAACAGGCGCAGGCCAGGGCTGAGAACCAGTTTGAGGCCTTCGCGCAGGTATTGCGGGCCGGACAGAACAGGGGCGGGCATAAGGTGCTCCGAGCAAGGGAAAACGCGCCGACCTTACCGACTTTGCAACGGCGGCGAAAGCACGGTAGAGCGATCGACATTCACTGTAACAAAGACGTCCATCTCGTCAGTGTGTCGGCATAGAGACCACCTATGAGCTGGATTGTTAATCCGTATTTCCTTAATCTTGCCCCCCTCGATACGCTGCACCCAACTTTTTACAGGACTGTCGAGCTCAAGCCTTCCCCAAGGTTTTCCACGGTCCTTTTTTATTTCCGCCGGCAGTCCGGCGATCCGTGCCAGTTTTTTCGGCCCGGTCAACAGGAGCAGGTCATGTCTGAAGTCCGTCATTCGCGAGTGATTATTCTCGGTTCCGGCCCTGCCGGTTACAGCGCTGCGGTATACGCGGCCCGTGCCAACCTCAAGCCACTGCTGATCACCGGCATGCAGGCCGGCGGTCAACTGACCACCACCACCGAAGTCGACAACTGGCCGGGCGACGTTCACGGCCTGACCGGTCCAGCCCTGATGGAGCGCATGCGCGAGCACGCCGAGCGTTTTGAAACCGAGATCGTTTTCGATCACATCAACGCTGTGGATTTCGCTGCCAAGCCTTACACCTTGACCGGCGACAGCGCGGTTTACACCTGCGACGCCCTGATCATCGCCACTGGCGCCAGCGCTCGTTACCTGGGCCTGCCGTCGGAAGAAGCGTTCATGGGCAAAGGCGTTTCGGCCTGCGCAACCTGCGACGGTTTCTTCTACCGCAACAAGCCAGTCGCTGTGGTCGGCGGCGGTAACACCGCAGTTGAAGAAGCGCTGTACCTGGCCAACATCGCCAGCACCGTGACCCTGATTCACCGTCGCGAAACCTTCCGCGCCGAGAAGATCCTGATCGACAAACTCAACGCTCGCGTCGCCGAGGGCAAGATCATCCTCAAGTTGAACGCCACTCTCGACGAAGTCCTGGGCGACAACATGGGCGTGACCGGTGCGCGTCTGAAGAACAACGATGGCAGCTTCGACGAAATCACCGTCGACGGCGTGTTCATCGCCATCGGCCATACCCCGAACACCTCGCTGTTCGAAGGCCAGTTGACCCTGAAAGACGGTTACCTGGTGGTGCACGGCGGCCGTGAAGGCAATGCGACTGCGACCAGCGTCGAAGGCATCTTCGCTGCCGGTGACGTGGCTGACCACGTTTACCGTCAGGCCATCACCTCGGCCGGCGCCGGCTGCATGGCGGCACTGGACACCGAGCGTTACCTGGACGGTCTGCAGAACGCATCGTTCTAAGATCGCAGGCATAAAAAAACCGACCAGATTGGCCGGTTTTTTTGTGCCCGAGAATCAAAGTCACCACACATCCCATGTGGGAGCGAGCCTGCTCGCGAAAGCGGTATATCAATCGACATCAGTGTTGAATGTCAGTCCGTATTCGCGAGCAGGCTCGCTCCCACAGGGGATTGTGGTTGGGTCTGGGATCAGCGGCGGGTCAGGGGCTGTGCGCTGAACTTCACGCCGGCCAGACCGTGTTTGATCAACGCACGGATGTTGCCGTGATCGCTGCCCTCAGGCGTCGCCACTACCGAGCGATAATGCTCGCCAAACGCCAGCAGCGCTTCTTCATCGCTCAGGCCTTCCAGCAGCGCCAGGCCCAAGGTCTTGCACGAACCTTCGTTCTGCCCGGCGGCGTTTTCCACGCCACCGTTGTTGAAAGCTTGCGGCTGGTAGTCGTAACCGGCAGCAATGAAAGCCAGGGTGTCGGCGAAAGCGTGGTCGCCGCTTTTCAGGCTGGCGCGCAGGGTGTTGAGGTCACTCATGGGTTTTTCCTTTGGCGAACGCCGCTTGCTGGTCGGCGCTGGCTTCTTGCTGATATTGGGCTTTCCACTCGGCGTACGGCATGCCATAAACCACTTCGCGGGCGTCATCGAGGCTGACGTCGATCTGGCGCTCGTCGGCTTCGGCCTTGTACCACTTCGACAGGCAATTGCGGCAGAACCCGGCGAGGTTCATCAGGTCGATGTTCTGCACGTCCTTGCGGCTGTCCAGATGGGCGACCAGCCGGCGGAAGGCGGCGGCTTCGAGTTCGAGGCGTTGTTGCTCGTTCATGGAGGTCTCTTCGAGACAGCTTCAAGCGGCGAGCTTCAAGCTGCAAGTTTGGATTGTGGGTGGCGGTAGCTTAACGCTTGCAGCCCGAAGCTTGAAGCTCAGCGGCTTGCCGCGAGGGTGATCGATACCGATTCGGCAAATCGCAGCGCATGCGGCTTGTCGACTTCGACTTCGGCGTACAGCACCGAACCGTTGCTCATCACCAGATCGAGCAACTCCTGCGTCAGGCGTTCAAGCAACGCAAAACGGTTGCCCTCGACGTGAGCGATGATCGCTTTGGTGATCGTGCGGTAGTTCAGCGCGTGATCGATGTCGTTGTCACGCACCGCTTCCTGCGCGGCATACAGAATGGTGACGTTGATCAGCACATCCTGCTTGTTGAGGATCTCGTCCTCGTTGATCCCGATAAAGGTGCGCAAGCGCAGATCCTTGACCCGGATGCGCGCCATTCCCGGTTGAAGTTGTGGCATTTACTTGCTCCGTCCAATCAATTGCAAGAACTCCTGACGGGTGTTGCTCGACTCGCGGAAGGCGCCGAGCATGACCGAGGTGTTCATCGTCGAATTCTGTTTTTCCACGCCGCGCATCATCATGCACATGTGTTTGGCTTCGATGACCACGGCGACCCCAGCGGCATCGGTGACCTGTTGCACCGCGTCGGCGATTTGCCGGGTGAGGTTTTCCTGAATCTGCAGGCGTCGGGCGAACATGTCGACCAGCCGCGCGATTTTCGATAATCCCAGCACCTTGCCTGTCGGAATATAAGCCACATGGGCCTTGCCGATGAAGGGCAGCAGGTGATGTTCGCACAACGAGTACAACTCGATGTCGGCGACGATCACCATCTCGTCACTGTCCGAAGCAAACAGCGCGCCGTTGACGATTTGCTCGACGCTCTGATCGTAACCGTGACACAGGTATTGCATCGCTTTGGCCGCGCGCACCGGGGTGTCGAGCAACCCTTCGCGGTCGGGATTTTCGCCGAGACCGATGAGGATTTCACGGTAGTTTTCGGGCAGGGAAAGGCTCATGGACATCCTCGCAGCTAGGCGTTATTTGACGTGCCGCCCGCCGTTGACGGTCAGGGTCGTACCGGTGACATAAGGGTTGTCGAGCAGATAGCGCAGGCTCTGATAGATCACTTCGCTGCCGGGCTCGATGCCCAGCGCCGATTTGGCCAGCGCTTTGGTGCGGTACGCCGCGTCGTCGTCGGGATTGAACAATAGCAGGGCCGGCGCGATGCCGTTGACCTTGATTGCTGGCGCAAAGCGCGCGGCGAAGGACAGCGTCAGGCTGTCGAGCCCGGCTTTGCTGGCGCAATAGCCGATGTGTTTGCTGCTGCCCTTGCGCGTGACATCGTCGCTGATATGGATGATGTCGGCGGGTGTCGAGCGGTGCAACAAATCGGCGCAGTGCAGGTTGATCAGGTAGGGCGCGAGCATGTGCAGATTGATCATGCGCGTGAAGGCTTCCGCCTCGCTGCCCGGGGTTTCGGCGAGCCATTCGGAGGCGTTGTGCACGATGGCGCGCAGGCTGTCGGTGTGGTTTTTCAGTTCGCTGATGAAGGCGAGAATCCCGGCTTCGCTGGAGAAGTCGGCGAACAGGCCGATGGCGCCCAAATCGCGCAGTGTTTGTACGCCGGGACGTTCGGTGCGGTAGGTGAAGATGACGCGATGACCGTCTTCAAGCAAACGCTGCGCGCAGTGCAGACCGACACGCTGGCCGGCGCCGGTGATGAGGATCGGGGCTGCGGAAGTGGACATGAACGGCTCGCATCGCGGTGGGAGCAAAAACTATAACAGCGACACGGCTTGCTTTGCGCTTTTGTAGGAGCAAGGCTTGCCCGCGAAAGCGTTGTGTCAGGCACCTTCAATGCTGAATGACACGCTGCTTTCGCGGGCAAGCCTTGCTCCTACAAAGATATCAGCGATTTTGGGATACTGGCTCGGCTGGTACACGTCGAACTGGCGCGCTGTTCAACCAATTCGCCAGTAACCGCGTCGACAACGGAATAAAGAAGTAAACCATCAATGGCGTCAGGCACAGCGTGCTGATAAACACCCGCGGCAACAGACTCATTTCGCCGAGCAACGGCCCAAGCACAAAGTTGAACAGCATCGACACCGGAAAGAACGCCAGCCAGATCGCCACCGCCTGTTTCCAGCGTGGCGGACGCTGACCCGCCGCACCGAACCAGCCTTCGATGCCGCTGACGCGATGTTCCTTCGGATGCGCAAACAGATCGCTGCCCCGATCCAGCCATGCCGTACGCGAAGCCGAATGCTCCCACGCATGCAACGTCTGTTCATCGACGAAGCGGAAAATGATTTGAAATTCGTTATCACCGGGCGGCGGAGCGAGCACGCCAGAGCCGAGATAACCGGGAAAGTCGGTGGCCAGTTGTTCGCCTTCGCGCAACCAGGCAATCAGATCCTGATAGCGACCATCGGCGACGCGACGCGCGACCATCAGCGTGACGGGTGAAGTAGACATTGTGTATCTCCGTATTTCATTCGCGGCACTCCGGGTGGGAGTTTCGCCAGACGCGCGCCGGGGTAGAGGCCCGCGTTTATTGCCAAGCAAGGATTATTCCTGAATTTCGCGATTTAACCAGAGACTTTCGTCGCAGTTCATCGCTTTTACCTTTAGCGGGCATTGCAGCTAGAATGGATCCAATCACTTTACAAGGACGTTGAGCGCACTATGCCTGTCATCACGGAGCTGAGCCCTGTTTCACGGGCGTCTGACGCGCTCGAGCGCGAAGACCTTTTCCCCATTCGTGAAGTATCTCGGTTGACTGGCGTTAATCCAGTCACCTTGCGTGCCTGGGAGCGACGTTACGGTTTGATCGAACCGACGCGCACCGAAAGTGGGCATCGGCTGTATTCAATGACCGAAATCGAGCGCGTTCGCAGCATTGTCGAGTGGATTGATCGTGGCGTCTCCGTGAGCAAGGTCGGCAAAATCCTCGCGAAGACCGAACCGCTAAAAGCACTGTCGCACATCATTTCCGATGATCAGGTGCAAGCCGATTACCAGCAGTGGCAGCATCAGGTAAAGCGTGCGGTCAGCGCCTTCGACGATCTTGAACTGGATCGTGTCTACGGCCAGATTTTTTCTTCTTATTCGCTGCCCGTGGTTTTTCAGGACATCCTGCTGCCGCTGTGGCGGCAATTGCTGCTGGGGCAGGACGCCTTCGGACACACCAGCGAATGGCTGTTCTACGACGGCTACCTCAGAACCCGCGTACTGCAACGAATCATCGCGTTACGCACCACGCAGCCCCGCAAGATTCTCGTCAGTGCATTGGCCGGTCAGTGCCGTGAACTGGAATTGCTGGTGGCCGCGCTGTTTTTGAGCAGCAGCGATGCGGGTGTTCGGGTATTGACGACCGGTCAGCCATTCGATGAATTGACGCTGGTCTGCGAAAAGATCAAACCGCAGGCGCTGGTGCTGTTTTCCAATCATGCACCGGCCCCCGAGCTGCCACGGCGTTTGAACCGTTTGGCACTGAGTCTGGATTGTCAGGTGTTGCTGGCGGGGGATGCGGCGGACCTGGCAGAGGAAACTCTGGCCGGATCGTCAATCGGTTGTCTGGGCAATGAAGGCGCGACCATGCGTCAGCGGCTGACGCAATATCTCGCGGGCAAACTCGATACCTGAGACTCAGGTGTGCAGGGCAGGGTGGGTCAGGCGATGTTGTTGCAGAATGAACTGGCGCAGGCGCTCGGTTTCATCGGCATCGGTCTGGCTCAGTTCGTAGGCGAAGAAACCTTTGTCGGTCTCACGCTCGAAATTGCCGCGCAGGGAAATTCGCTCATAGCCTGAAGGGCTGAACCACAGGGCGAAATGCTTCGGTGGTTTGGTCTTGTTGCGCACTTCCAGCAACACGCCTTTGTGCGACACCTCATGAACCCACAACGTCCCCGGTTGGCCATTGGCGTTTTCCAGCGCCACCGGCTCGTCCAGCGCCAGGCGCCATGGCCGCACCATCGGGCCGTCTTCGTAAATGCTCGGCACGCCGAGGCGCAAATGCAGCGCGTGGAACTCGTCTTCCACCAGGTGCAGCGGGAAAGTCATCTGTTGGTTTTCGAAGTTGGCCTGAATGGTCACTTGTTCGTGAGCGGCCAGGCGCGTGAGCAAGTCACGGATCTGCGAACCGCCATTAACCAGCAGACTCGACGTCGCATCCCGCACATTCAGTTGCGGGTTGTGCTGCATGGTCTGGATGAAATCCAGCTCATCCTGAGTGAGGAGGGCGTCGCGTTGCATGGCTAGCTCGAAAGATATAGTTACAAAGTCATTGGTGATTGTAGTTAATGACAATTAGTTCGCTGATTTGTTTGCGCCGTTCGTCGCTTTCAGTTCTGCCAGCTGTGCTTTCAGTGTCGCGACCTCCTGTTCGAGTTGCGCAACACGTTGCTGAGCCTTGACCTGAATCGTTACATCTTTCTGCACGCCGACGAAATAAGTCAGCCCGTCGTCAGCGCTTTTTACCGTTGAAAGCGACAGTTCGTTCCAGAACGGCGTGCCGTCCTTGCGATAGTTACGCAGGATTTCCCGGCACGATCCATTGTTGCGCAGCACCTCGCGAACCCGCTCCAGACTGGCCTGATCACGGTCTCCGGCCTGCAGAAAGCGGCAGTCCTGATAGAGAATCTCTTCGCTGCTGTAGCCGGTCAGCTGTTCGAACGCGGGGTTGACGTAAATCAGGATGGTGTCCTGATCGCCTTCCTTTTCCGCTACCACGATTCCATCGTTGGAGGCGTTGATCACCATTTGCAGCAGGCTGGCGTTGATCATCTGTGAGTCCGTTCAGAATGGCCGAGGGTTCGCATTCTAGATAAACCGTCAGCGCTGTCTACTGGCCATTATCGCCAGTTGAGATCCAATCGCAGCTTTGCGGCTTGGGCTGCTACTATCGCCGCTCATTTTTTCAGTTTCAGGATCAGATTGATGAAAGTCGCCATCCTCTCCGGTTCGGTTTACGGCACCGCCGAAGAAGTCGCCCGCCATGCCCAGAACCTGTTGAAAGCCGCTGGCTTTGAAACCTTCTACAACTCGCGCGCCAGCCTGGCGGACATTCAAGCGTTCGGCCCGGAAGCGTTCCTCGCGGTAACCTCGACCACTGGCATGGGCGAGTTGCCGGACAACCTGCAACCGTTGTATTCGACCATTCGCGATCAACTGCCAGCCGCGTGGCGCGGTTTGCCGGGCGCGGTCATCGCCTTGGGCGACGCCAGTTATGGCGACACCTTCTGCGGCGGCGGCGAGCAAATGCGCGAACTGTTCGGCGAACTGGGTGTGCGTGAAGTGCTGGAGATGCTGCGCATCGACGCCAGCGAAAGCGTGACCCCGGAAACCGACGCCGAACCTTGGCTGGCGCAGTTGATCGACGCGCTCAAGGGCTGATCGGCCGCTCGCGCAGGAGTGCCAGCCACGCCTGCGCGGCATTCGACAAATAGGCGCCCTGACGCCAGATAAACGCGATGTCCCAGCGCAGATAGTCCGGCGCACGCAAGGTCAGGCGCACCACGCCTGGCCGCACCAGCCCGCGCGCCACCACGCTGGGCAACAACACCACGCCTTGCCCGGCGGCCACCAGTGCCGCAAGAAAATCCGCCTGACCGCTGCGCCCGCCTTCCTTCGGCGTAAAGCCCATTTGCTGGCACGCCTGCAGCAAACGATCGTTGAGCACGAAGCTGCGCTGATAAAGCAGGAACGGCGTGTCGGCGAGCTCTTCCAGGCCGATTTCGCCGCGATCCGCCAACGGGTGATCGACCGGTAGCAGCGCATCGAGCTTCTCATCGCAAAACGGCTGACAGTCGAACTGCGGATCCTTCGGCAACAAACTGCCACCCAGCTCCAGTTCACCGTTGAGCACGGCTTGCTCGATGTTGCGGCTGCCGCCCTCGAGCAATTGCACGCTGATGTTTGGGTAGCGCCGACGGTATTCGGCAAATAATCCGGCGAACAAAGCATCGCTGCCCAACAGTGGCAGACCGAGGCGCAACTCGCCACGGGCCAGATGACTGAGATCGTCCAGTTCGACCAGCAATTCGTTGCGTAAACGCAGCATGCCTTCGGCCCGTTGCAAGACCACGCTGCCGGCGGCGGTGAGGCGCAACTGTGAACCGAGGCGTTCCAGCAGCGGCGTGCCGAGGCTCTGTTCCAGTTGCGCGACTTGTTTGCTCACCGCCGATTGGCTGATGTGCAGGGTTTTCGCCGCTTGGGTGAAACCGCCCTGATGCATGACTTCGACAAAACTGCGCAGCTGTTTGAATTCCATATGCCTGATTCCGTTTTGGAATGGCTTTGAGTCTAACAATTCGCTTCGGGGATGGCAGGCCACTTCGTAAAATAGGCTTCTGTAAGGAGCCAATCTCATGAACGCCGCCCGCTTCAAACACCTTTCACGTCTCTTTGTCGAACTCGCCGTGTTACTCGGTCTCTACCTGCTCGGCTGCCAACTCGCCGCGTGGCTGGCTTGGCCGATTCCTGGCGGCGTGATCGGCATGGCGCTGTTGCTGCTGGCCTTCGCATTCGGTTGGGTCAAACCGGCGGCGCTGCAATTGGGCGCGGGCTTGTTGATGGCCGAAATGCTGTTGTTCTTTATCCCGGCGCTGATGAGCCTGCTCGATTACGGCACGTTGCTGCGCAACGACGGCTGGCGGATTTTGCTGGTGATCGCCGCCAGCACTTTGATGGTGATGCTGGTGACCGCATTCACCGTGGAATTGGCCGTGCGCGCGAGGCGTTCCCATGAAGCTTGAATGGATGCCGATGTTCTGGCTCGCCTTCACCTTGCTGGCGTACTTGTTCAGCCGCTGGATTTATCGGCGCACCGGGCGCTATGTGTTGTCGCCGCTGATTTTGGTGCCGGCGCTGTTGCTGGCGCTCGCCGTGCCGCTGCACACCGCCTATGCCGAATATTCCAGCAACACCCATTGGCTGATGTTGGTGCTCGGCCCGGTGACCGTCGCGTTCGCTGTGCCGATCTGGCAGCAACGCCGATTGCTGATGCGGCACTGGTCGGCGCTGATGCTCGGCATGGTGGCCGGCAGTGCAGCGTCGATCGGTACCTCGTTCGGCTTGGCCAAGGCATTGGCGCTCGACAGTTCGGTGACGATGTCGCTGGTACCGCGTTCGATCACCACGCCGTTCGCCATGCCGCTCGCGCAAAATCTCGGCGGTGTGCCGGAGTTGACCGCGGTGTTCGTGATGTTCACCGGCGTGTTCGGCGCGATGCTCGGCGGCGTGCTGTTGAAGTGGTTGCCGCTGCGCAGTGCCTTGGCACGTGGCGCGTTGTTCGGCGTCGGCGCGCACGGTGCCGGGGTCAGTCGCGCGCATGAAGTGGGCGGTGAAGAAGGCTCTGTCGCCGGGCTGGTGATGGTGCTCACCGGGTTGCTCAATCTGTTTGCTGCACCTTTGTTGGCGTCGTTGCTTTGACATGGATCCAAGCTGTTTGCACGACTGACCCGGTCAGTCATCAAGCTGGCTGCCAATGCAACTACGTGATTGCCTGCACCTGACTAGACTGCTCACACGTTGCAGAACAATAAGAACGCAGAGGTGCATACAGTGAGCGTAGCCCCCGTCCAATCGTCCCTTAACGTCAAAGACCAGGTCAGTGCTGCGGAATGGCAGACCCGTGTCGATCTCGCCGCTTGTTATCGTCTGGTCGCCGCCCATGGCTGGGACGACCTGATCTTCACGCATATTTCCGCCAAGGTGCCGGGCACCGAAGACTTTCTGATCAATCCGTTTGGTCTGATGTTCCATGAGATCACCGCGTCGAGCCTGGTGAAGGTCGATCAGGCCGGCAACAAACTCATGGACAGCCCGTACGAAATCAATCCTGCCGGCTATACCATCCACAGCGCCGTGCATGAAGTACGGCACGATGTGGTTTGTGTGCTGCACACGCACACCGCCTCGGGTGTCGCGGTGTCGGCGCAAAAGCAGGGCGTGTTGCCGATCAGCCAACAATCGTTGTTCGTGCTGTCAAGCCTCGCCTATCACGGCTATGAAGGCGTGGCGCTGAACCACGAAGAGAAGGCGCGTTTGCAGGCCGACCTCGGCGAAAACAATTTCCTGATGTTGCACAACCACGGTCTGCTGACCTGTGGCAGCACCATCGCCGACACCTTTTTGATGATGTTCACCTTCCAGCGCGCCTGCGACATTCAGGTGATGGCGCAAACCGGTGGCGCTGAACTCATCGCCATCGAACCGCAAATTCTGGCAGGCGCCAAAGCGATGATCGCCGGCGTCACCAAAAGTGCTCAAGGCATGGGTGGCGCGCTGGCCTGGCCAGCGCTGCTGCGCAAACTCGATAAACAAGACCCCGGATATAAACTCTAATGCCACTTGCCGAGATTCCTCTGTGTGTCTGGCGTAAACGCAGCCGGACGTTTGTCTTTCGTGGTCAGCCGATCCGTTACTGGACGGCGGGGCAGGGCGAGCCGCTGCTGCTGATCCACGGCTTCCCGACCGCCAGTTGGGACTGGCATTACCTGTGGCAGCCACTGGCCCAGCGTTATCGGGTGATTGCCTGCGACATGCTCGGTTTCGGCGATTCGGCCAAGCCGATCAACCACACCTACAGCTTGCTGGAACAGGCGGATTTGCAGCAGGCATTGCTCGCGCATCTACAGGTCGAGCAAGCGGTGCATGTGCTGGCGCACGATTACGGCGACAGCGTTGCGCAAGAACTGCTGGCCCGGCATTACGAAGATCGCCTCGAAATCGCCAGTTGCGTGTTCCTCAACGGTGGCCTGTTTCCGGAAACCCATCGGCCGGTGTTGATGCAGAAACTGTTGCTGAGTCCACTGGGCTGGATGATCGGCCGCGCGTTTACCCGCGATGCGCTGGTGAAAAGTTTTCGGCAGATCTTTGGGCCGAACACCCGCCCGTCAGAGAGCGAACTGGATGATTTCTGGAGCCTGGTCGAGACCAATCGTGGGCCACGGATCATGCACAAACTGATCAGCTATATTCCGGAGCGTCGGGTGCAGCGTGATCGTTGGGTCGCGGCGATGCAGCGCGGTGAAATTCCTCTGCGGGTGATCGATGGCGAAGTCGACCCGATCTCTGGTGCACACATGGTGCAGCGCTATTGCGAGTTGATTGCTGATGCCGACGCTGTGCTCCTGCCGGGCATTGGTCACTACCCGCAAACCGAAGCGCCGGTGCAAGTGCTTAAGCACTATCTGGAATTTCGCGAGCGTCAGGTGCTGCCACCGCGCAAAGTTGCCTGCTCCTGAAGATCAAAAGATCGCAGCCTTCGGCAGCTCCTACACCGATCCCCTGTAGGAGCTGCCGAAGGCTGCGATCTTTTGCTTTTCAAACCTGACTATCCCCCAACCTTATCGCACACCATTCAGCCCCAGCCCTGTTCGTTGTGACACCACGCCCCGTGCCTGACACTCGGGATCAATGTCCCATTGGCCTGCTGGAGTTGCCTCGATGAATGAGTCTGTGCGTTTCGAAGATAAAGTCGTGATCGTCACCGGAGCCGGTGGTGGCCTTGGCCGCGCCCACGCACTGCTATTCGCCAAACAAGGTGCGAAAGTGCTGGTCAACGACCTCGGCGGCTCGGCTCAGGGCGAAGGCGCCAATGCCTCCGCTGCCGACCGCGTCGTCGCCGAAATTCGCGAAGCCGGCGGCACCGCCGAAGCCAACCACGACTCGGTCACCGACGGCGGCAAACTGGTACAAAACGCCCTCGATGTCTTCGGCCGCGTCGACGTGGTGGTCAACAACGCCGGCATCCTGCGCGACAAGACCTTCCACAAAATGGACGACGCCGACTGGGATCTGGTTTACCGCGTCCACGTCGAAGGCGCCTACAAAGTCACCCGCGCCGCATGGCCGCACCTGCGCGAGCAAAACTACGGTCGCGTGATCTTCACCGCCTCAACCTCCGGCATCTACGGCAACTTCGGCCAGTCCAACTACGGCATGGCCAAACTCGGCCTCTACGGCCTGACCCGCACCCTGGCCATCGAAGGCCGCAAAAACAACATCCTCGTCAACGCCATCGCCCCAACCGGCGGCACGCGCATGACCGAAGGCCTGATCCCGCCGCAAGTGTTCGAACAACTCAAACCGGAACTGGTCAGCCCGCTGGTGGTGTACCTGGCGAGCGAGCAATGCCAGGAGACTTCTGGACTGTTCGAAGTCGGCGGCGGCTGGATGGGCAAAGTGCGTTGGGAGCGCAGTTTGGGCGCCGGGTTTGATCCGCGAGTGGGTTTCTCGCCGGAAGATGTCGCGGCGCACTGGCAGCAGATTTGTGATTTCGAAGGCGCGGCGCATCCGAAGGACAATATTGAAGCGCTGAAGGAAATGATGGCGAATTTGCAGAAGTATTCGCTTTAAGGGACGTTTTAGCCTCGCTGCGTTCTCGACGTGGCGAGGCTCTTTCTTTTATTCCTCGTACCGTTTATCAATTATGAATTCCGGGAGTTTCCAATTTGGGCCCGAAATGGCGATAGCCTCTTTGCCCTCAGCCAATACGCCTTCATGAAATAATTCCTCGTATGTTTTACACAGTTCACCGCGCGCAATGACTTCAAATCGATAACGCCCGAACAGTGTATCGAGGGCGGGAAATGCCAAACCGATTGCCAACACTGATAACAAATCCCTGAGATTTTCTTGCCTGACAGCCTGCTCGAGTTTTGCAGGCGAACTCTTGATTCTGCTGATGCATTCAAATGCTTCCAGCTCCTGCTTTTTCGCAGCGTCAATCGCCTCGACGGTGTAGCGCAATGCCTCATCATCACCCAGTTTGAAATCTTCAAGTGTGGCCGAATGGACGTTATTCCAAAGCGACGGATTACTTTTGGGAATGTAGTCGTCAGCAAGCCCCATCGCTCTGAATCGCTCCATCATTCGAATGGCGTGCGCGTAGTACCGGCGATCGGTGTCGGTCATCTCAAGCTTGCACTCCAGGATGGCATCAAGACGCGCAAGCATGATGAGGTCGGCAGCAGATCCTTTTCTTTCGATTTTAGTCTCTGCGGCTTTAACAAAATCTTGTTCCAACATTTGTTTTACTCGCTGCAAGTTTTTCGGATTTTTCGGAGCGATTAACCTACATCAGCTTTTGAACAGACATATCTGCATCGTTCGTCAGTAATGACGCGCGTATTTGTATGAATAATCTTTAGCCCTGAATTAAAGCTTGGCATCAGCGGGTCAAAAAGAGATTTCCTACAACTGATGGGAAAACTTCCTGATGAATGCAGGAGAGGTGGGCAAAACGGCGCCCATAAAAAAGGCCGCTGCAAACGCAGCGGCCAAGGTAAGACGTTGGATCAAGGAGCTAAAAATCAAAAGTCAGTGAGCGCATCTTTGAGATAAATATGGAGGCGCTTGGACAATTGATGGCGCATTTACAGAAGTCTTCGTTCTGAGAAAAGAACCATCAAACTCAGGCTTGATGGTCCGGTTAGGAGTATCTGTTTTCTATCATGAATTTTGGGGCTTTCCAGTTTGGGCCTTTGGCTGCCAAGCCTTTGTCGCCGTGTGCCAATACACCAGCAGCAAGAAGACGCGCGTATGCCATTTCCAAAGCTCCGTATTCGGAGATCAGCTCTCGGTTATAACGTCTGATCATCATGTCCAGATGCGGATTCGCGTTGAACAGCGAGAATACGGTGACGATGTCATCCAAAGATTCATTTTTTACGATTTGCTCAATAGTGCTCATTACCACATCTCCTTGAGTAACTTCTGATATTCGCGCTCTTGCTGTAGGTCGAAAGATGATATCCCTGTCACTCGCCATTGCTTGATACGTTTCAAGTTACAACGGAATTTTATCGGATGTTTCCGATAAGGTCGTAAGTCAAGTTGTGCGGAGTTGAGTGAGATTTCACTACTTAGGAAATTTCGCCGGTTAATTCGTTACACGCAGAAAGAAATTTCCGATGTCCCTTTCGGAAAATTCGCGTAGGACGAAGCAGTGACTTTTCCCGAGGCATAAAAAAGGCCGCTGCAATCGCAGCGGCCAAGGTAAGACGTTGGATCAAGGAGCTACAAATCAACGTCAGTGAACACCGGGGCGATAAACCGACCTATCGATTCATCTGAAATTTGTCAGCAATGGCCAGAGTTGCTCATGGCCAGTGCTTCGGCGCTTTTCGGCGTATCCCGTGAAAGCCCGCTCAGAATAAGCAGTTCGGCCTGTAGGAAAAATAGCGATTCCGGACATGCACTGTTGCGGAGCATGCAACAGTCGCTGTGCCCCGGCATGCACCATGCGCTGCGCTGATGATCGTCCATCCAGCTCACTCATGGATCGCGCAAAGCCCCGTGCTGTGCGGGCATTCATCCTTTCGAGCGACAGCGTGAATACCTCCTTGGTGCGCTTATCGTCCGGTGGTGGCGGCAGTAGGGTGGGGCCTTCTGTCACTCACCGGGGAAGACGCATGACAAAAACAACAATGCGCGCCATCTTCACACCGCAAGCGCTGGCCGCTGCGGTGGCTCTGGGTTGCTGTGCCCAGGCGCAGGCGGTTTCGTTCAACATCGGCGAAATCGAAGGGACGTTCGACTCGTCCTTGTCGATCGGGGCGAGCTGGGGCATGCGCGATGCCGACAAGTCGCTGGTCGGCACGGTCAACGGCGGTACCGGGCAATCTTCCACGGGTGATGACGGGCGCCTGAACTTCAAGAAAGGCGAGACCTTTTCGAAAATCTTCAAAGGCATTCACGACCTAGAACTGAAGTACGGCGACACCGGTGTGTTTGTGCGCGGCAAGTATTGGTACGACTTCGAGCTGAAGGACGAAGACCGCGAGTTCAAACAGATCAGCGACAGCGGTCGCAAGGAAGGCGCCAAGTCTTCCGGCGCGCAGATTCTCGATGCCTTCGTCTATCACAACTATTCCATCGCTGATTTGCCGGGCACTGTGCGCGCGGGTAAGCAGGTGGTGAGTTGGGGCGAAAGTACCTTCATCGGCAACTCGATCAACAGCATCAACCCGGTCGACGTTTCCGCGTTTCGCCGTCCCGGTGCCGAGATCAAGGAAGGCCTGATTCCGGTGAACATGTTGTTCGGTTCGCAAGGTCTGACCGATCAACTGACGGTTGAAGGCTTTTACCAACTGGAGTGGGATCAGACCGTTCTCGACAACTGCGGCACGTTCTTCGGTGTCGACGTGGCGGCGGATGGTTGCAACAACGGCTACACCGTCGGCAGTCCAGCCATTGCACCGTTTGTGCCGTTGACCCAGGCATTCGGTCAGGGCATTCAGGTCACTCGCGAAGGGGTGGTGATTCCCCGTGGCGGCGACCGCGATGCGCGGGATTCCGGGCAGTGGGGCACGGCGCTGCGCTGGCTCGGCGACGATACCGAGTACGGCCTCTATTTCATGAACTATCACAGCCGCACGCCAACGGTGGGCACCACTACGGCGGGGCTTTCGACGCTGGCGGCGTTGCCGGGCATGGTCGGCATTGCCAACGGTCTGGCGCCTGGCAGCGGTGCGGGGCTGGCGCAGAGCGTGATGCTTGGACGCGGTCAGTACTACCTCGAATACCCGGAAGACATTCGCTTGTACGGCGCGAGTTTCTCCACCACTTTGCCCACCGGTACCGCGTGGACTGGCGAGATCAGCTACCGGCCCAACGCGCCGGTGCAGGTCAACACCAACGACTTGACGCTGGCGCTGCTTAACCCGATTGCCGGTGGCACGGCCTCGCCACTGACGACCTCGCCGGGCGCGGACAACAAGGGTTATCGCCGAAAAGAAGTGACGCAAGTGCAGAGCACCCTCACGCACTTCTTCGATCAGGTGTTGGGCGCTGAACGTCTGACCGTGGTCGGCGAAGCGGCGGTGGTGCACGTCGGTGGTCTGGAGTCGCGCAGTCAGCTGCGTTATGGCCGCGATTCGGTGTACGGCCAGTACGGTTTCGGTGGCGACACCGACGGCTTTGTCACCTCGACCTCGTGGGGCTACCGCGCCCGGGCGATTCTCGATTACGCCAACGTGGTCGGCGGGATCAACTTCAAACCCAACCTGTCGTGGTCGCATGACGTCGCCGGTTACGGGCCCAACGGCCTGTTCAACGAAGGCGCGAAAGCGATCAGCGTCGGCGTCGATGCCGACTACCGCAACACCTACACCGCGAGCCTCAGTTACACCGACTTCTTTGGCGGTGACTACAACGTCCTCGAAGACCGTGACTTCGTGGCCCTGAGCTTCGGCGTGAACTTCTGATCTGCCCGAGAAGGATGACTGCAATGCGCAAAATGATTCTGCAATGTGGTGTGCTGGCCCTGAGTGTGCTGGCGGCCAACGTGATGGCGGCGGTGTCGCCGGATGAAGCGAACAAACTCGGCACCAGCCTGACCCCGCTCGGTGCTGAAAAGGCCGGCAACGCCGATGGCTCGATTCCGGCGTGGACCGGCGGTATCCCGAAAAACGCCGCCGCAGTGGACAGCAAAGGTTTCCTCGCCGACCCGTTCGCCAACGAGAAACCGTTGTTCACCATCACCCCGGCCAACGTCGACAAGTACAAGGACAAGCTGTCCGAAGGCCAGGTGGCGATGTTCAAGCGCTACCCTGAAACCTACAAAATTCCGGTCTACACCACTCACCGCACCGTCGCCGTGCCGCCGGAAATCTACGAATCGGCCAAGCGCAGCGCGCTCAACGTCACCACCATCAACGACGGTAACGGCTTGGCCAATTTCACCGGCAACCGCTACTACGCCTTTCCGATTCCGAAGAACGGCGTCGAGGTGTTGTGGAACCACATCACCCGTTATCACGGTGGCAACGTCAAACGCATCATCACTCAGGTGACCCCGCAGACTAACGGCAGCTTCACGCCGATCCGCTTCGAAGAAGAGATCGCCGTGCCGCAATTGATCAAGGATATCGACCCGGAAAAAGCCGCCAACGTGCTGACCTTTTTCAAACAATCAGTGACCGCGCCGGCGCGTTTGGCCGGCAACGTACTGCTGGTGCACGAAACCCTCGATCAGGTGAAGGAGCCGCGTCTGGCGTGGATTTACAACGCCGGCCAGCGTCGGGTTCGTCGGGCGCCGCAAGTGGCGTATGACGGCCCGGGCACGGCGGCGGATGGCCTGCGTACTTCGGACAACTTCGACATGTTTTCCGGCGCACCGGATCGCTACGACTGGAAACTGGTCGGCAAGAAGGAAATGTACATCCCGTACAACAGCTACAAACTCGATTCGCCGAGCCTGAAATACGACGACATCGTCAAGGCCGGGCACATCAATCAGGATCTGACCCGTTACGAACTGCACCGTGTCTGGGAGGTGATCGGTACGGTGAAACCGAACGAGCGGCACATCTACGCCAAGCGCCACATGTACATCGATGAGGACAGCTGGCAAGTCGCACTGGTCGATCACTATGACGGTCGCGGTCAACTGTGGCGCGTGGCCGAAGGTCACTCTGAATATCACTACGAGCATCAGGCACAGGCTTACACCCTCGAAGCGCTCTACGACATCATTGCCGGTCGCTACATTGCCCTGGGCATGAAGAACGAAGAGAAACACAGTTACGAATTCGGCTTCGAAGCCAAGGCGGCGGATTACACACCATCGGCCTTGCGCGCCGAGGGCGTTCGGTAACGGTCTGGATACATCGGCAAGGCAAAAGGCGACCACTCGGTCGCCTTTTTTATGGGCCGCAATCAGCGCGCTGAATACTCGTCAACAAGGTGCCCGGAGCGGGCTAGGGTGAGTGCACAACGATAAGAAGGCTCACTCGATGACCGCCATGACGCCCTGCCTGGATCGCCGCGGATTTCTGCCCAGGCTTTCTTCCCATCATCAGTCGCGTACGCGTTTGAGCGCGCCGTTGCTCGAATCCGTGGCGCGGGTGCGGCTGGTGTGCGCGCCGGCCGGCAGCGGCAAAAGTGCATTGCTTGCTGAATGTCTGTTTCAGGCGCCGCTCGCGTGCGATGTGCGGTGGTTGCCGTTGGCTGGCGTAACGCTCAGTCCCGCCGACTTCTGCCAGCGTCTGGCGCAGACGTTGGGACTGGCCGAGCGGGTGGATGAGGCGCGGTTGATCGCGACGCTGGCACGTTGGGCTGAGCCGACCTGGTTGTTTATCGACGATTACTGTCGTCTGCCCGATCCGGCGCTGGATGCGTTGCTTGATCGCTTGCTGGCGGTCAGCAGCCCGGCACTCACGTGGTGGATCGGCACGCGCCGACGTCCGCAATGCAACTGGCCGCGTTTGCTGCTCGACGATGAGTTATATGAATCTGAAAGCGTGACCCTCGCCCTGACCCAAAACGAAATCGCTAGCGCGCTGACGCATTTGACGGCAGAGCAGGCCAACAGTGTGGCCGGGCGAATTGTCCAGCGCACTGGCGGCTGGTGCGCCGGGGTGCGCATGGCGCTGCTGCAAAAGTGCGACTGGACGCAAAGTCTGCAACCGCAACAACGTGTCGACACGCTGCTCGATTATCTGCAACACGAACTGTTCAGCAGCCTTACGCCGGAGCTGGCTGAAGCCTGGCGGGTGTTGGCGCATCTGCCGCGATTCAATGCCGAACTGTGCGAGCACCTGTTCGGTGCCGGCGAGGGTGCGCAACTCTTGCGCACGCTGCAAACGCTGGGCTGCTTTATCGAGCCGTGGCACGAATCGGCTGAATGGCTGCAAGTGTTCCCGCCGCTCGCGCAAGTCATGCGCGAAGAGCAATGGCCGGCGAGCCGTTCCTGGCATCGGCGTGCCTGTCAGTTTTTTACCGTCGGCAAGGATTGGCGTTCGGCCTTCGAGCAGGCGCTGCTCGCCGAAGAATTCGAAGTGGCGGTCAGCCTGTTGCAGCACTTCAGTTTTGAGCATCTTTTTGAAGAGCAGACCGTGGTGTTGTTGCTGCAATTGCACGAGCAACAGGGCGAAGAATTGATTTTGAGTTCGCCGCAATTGGTCGGTCTGTTTACCGGGGCGCTGTTATTTGCCGGCCGCTTCGAACAAGCAGAACAATGCATCGCGCATATGACGCGATTCCTGCCGCAACCGTCAGTGCAATCCGAGCGGCAGTTAATTGCCCGTTGGCAGGCGCAACAGGGTTGGCTCCTGCATTTGCAAGGGCAGATGCAGCCCGCGCAGGAACACTTTCAGCATGCGCTGGCCGAACTGGCCCCCGAGACGTGGCCGACCCGGCTGCTGTGCCTGTCGGGGCTGACTCAGCAGGCATTTCTGCGCGGTGAACTCGACGTGGCGCATGCGTTCAACCGGCAAGCGCTGTGCCTGGCGCGGGCACATGATTCATTGGTCTTCGAAGGCCTGCTCGAACTTGATCATGCGCACCTGCTCGAACAGCGCGGTGCGAGCGCACGGGCCGAGGCGTTATTGAGCAACATGGATGAATTGCTTCGCGAACACACTGTGCGGCTGACGCCTTTGCACGGCAGGATCGCGCTGCTGCGCGGGCGCCTCGCACTTAATCAGGGGCTGGACGAACGCGCGGCGGCACTGTTTCAAAGTGGCTTGAATGATTGCCTGCGCAGCCACGACAAACGAGTGCTGTACGGCTATTTGGGACAGGCGCAATTGGCGGCCAATCAGCGTGATTTTGAGCTGGCCTTCAATCGGCTCCGGGCGGCTGAACGCTTGATGCAGCAGCGGCAGATTCCCGACACGGTCTATCGCGGTGTGCTGCTGCAGGTCAGCAGCCATTTCTGGTTGCAACAGCAACGTCAGGATCTCGCTTGTGAAGCGCTGAGCCGCGTGTTGCGTCATTACCAGGGAGCTCAAGCTGTGCAGGCTCCGCCAGCAACCGTGCTGCTCATCCCGAGAATTGAATACCTGCTGATCCTTGCTCGCGCTGCCGGTTCGCCGATGGACGCTGAGCACCTGGCGCAGTTGCAGCGCAGGATGAGCCAAGCCCAATCCAGCGCGATGAACGCCTTGCACACGGAATTGCAGCTGGTCATCGCCGAGCTTTTGTGGCTCGCCGGCCGCAAGGATGAAGCCGATAAAGCCTTGCGACAGGGGCTGCGGCTGGCGGCGGATTTTCAGTGCCGTCAGGCGTTGCAAGAGTTGAGTCTGCGCAGGGCCGAGATGCTGCAAACGGTGGCGCTGCCATCGGCTCATCATGCGGATTTTGAAAACTCCGCCAGTTTGCCTTTGTTGAGTCAGCGCGAACTGAAAGTTTTAAAGCTGATTGCCCTCGGTTATTCGAATCAACAGATTGCCGATGAAATGTTTATCTCGTTACACACGGTAAAGACTCACGCTCGACGTATTAACGTAAAGCTCTGCGTAGAGCGCCGGACTCAGGCGGTCGCGAAGGCAAAGTTGTTAGGCGTGCTGAGTTAAAAATAAAGCGTGCTAACAGCACGTTGAAGTCATTGAGACGTTTTGCATGCTTTGCCCATATTTTGAATTGCTTGTCGGTTTTTTTGTTTTCGCCAACTGAAGTAATTTTTGCCCGTTGACCTGCCATTCGGCTGGTTGTGTTCTGAAATAACTCAGGGGCATTGAATGAACTTGTTTGATAAGCGAATTTTGGCGAACGTGCAAGAACCTGCAAAGTGGCTGGGAAATGCCGAGGGTGATAAGCAGCTCGAGTTTGCGCAGTTAGAACAACAGCTTGTTGCCAGTCGACTGCATCTCGAACGACAACTGGAGCACCTGACCGATCTCCAGTCGTATGCGCGCTTTGTCATTGCTGGTTCGATCAGGCTCGATTTTGGTACGGTATTGAATCCTGATCAAATCACCGTTCGTTCACAATATGTTTTCAAAGTAGGCCCGCACACTATTCAGCAGGACAACTCACGGAGTCTGACCGAATTTGCGCTGTATGGGCTGCACGACAAATCGTCACGCGCCCGACTGGAATGCGTGGGCGAAGGCGTGCCGATACAGATGAACCAGCAATGGGTCGAAAACGTCTTGGATACTGCTGATTTGCGCTCCGCTTATGCTGTCAACTTGCGCAAAACCTATGAGGAAAGCAGTGTCGTCGAGGCGATGAGTGCCTTTATAAAACAGCAGTTGTTGCTGAGCGCCTTTTCCGCGCGGCTGCAGGGGCAACTTGATCAAACCAATCTCGAGCGTGTCCGGCGCGCGGTCGAGGGCGAGGCGGGGCTAATTGTCGGATACCTGATACTGGAGCTTCCCGGGGTCAATAATCGGCCGTTCAAGGATCTCGTGGTGATCGGTCCTGATCAGCCTGGGCGGGGTGACTGGCTTCTGTATGCGCCGGGCTCTCCGGGCAATCGCGAATGGCGAGAGTTTCCCGATATTCGGAGTTTGAGCTTTGAGATCGGCGCCTGGACGGCGACTGAAAAGGGTTGCGATTATCTTGTCTGGCAGTCTCATGCGATGGATCGGCAGGTCATTTCCAGCCATCTAAAGAAAGTCTTGCAATTACCCTCTCTGTGGCGAGGCGTAGAGGTGGGGCCTACGCCTTACCGTGGCTCCGAAGCGATGTTGAATCTGGTGTACAACCAGCGTGCCTGGATTGTGGCGCAGGAAGAAAGTGTCACACCCTATGCCTATCGTACGGCCACCGATGGACAGCGTCAGACGTTCGCCAGGGTCAGTACCGAACTTCAGGCGCTGCAAACCGTAAATGTACATCAGGGCGGATTTATTGCTTATGAACAGTTCTGCTTTGACCTGATCAAACAGCGTGTTGAACAAGTGATATCGGAACGGGGCGAGTCTGTTTCAGTCAATCCGGATCAGATCCGGGTTGAAATCAGCGAAGATCAGCAATTGACGCTGAGGCAGTTGATTGTTGCTGAAGTGCACTTTTATGCCGACGGTGCCGGTCAACCCAAATACCCGCGATTTGTTGTAGCTGAAAATCATCCACCGTTAAGGACTCTGGATATTCGCGACATCGCCGGTTGGTCACGAACACTGCGCCCGGGTGAGCAGTACATCGATATGTTGCGTGCCGTTCATCTGAATCGAAACAATAGGGAGGGTGCATTCAAGCGGCAGATATATCTGTCGGCTTTGATACGCAAAATGTATGTGGCCGCCATGCAGGCTTTTTTCAGCGGGCGTCTGAGCGCTCAAACGCTTCCTGAATTACTTAATCTCATTGGCGGGATTGATGGTGAACACCCGCCTAAATCGATTCTGGAGAAGATTGGTACAGTCAAATACAGCGCGATGTGCAGTTTGCATATCAAGGGTGAATTGGTGGTCGGTGTGTACGTGTTCCGTTTGCACGTCGCGGGTCATGTTGAAGAATACGTGTTCGCCCCGGATGCCCCGGACGGCTGCGAAATCTGGCCATTTCACGAGTTCGTCAACGCTGTGAAAACACGCGGTTACGGGCGTTACTTTTATGAGAGAGTCGAGGAGAAGTCTCAGCGCAAGGTCAAAAGCTATCTGGATCAGCTTGAGGAACAAAGCAACTTCGTAGAGGCTCCTGTTCTGGAGTCCAACAGCCGAATAGCTAACTTCCAAACCTGCTATGACGAATTGATTAACAAGGTCATTTCCGATGTCGATGAAAAGACTCAAAGCCTGAGCGAAATTATTTTCGGGCTGGTTTTTGATGGCGTTGTCACGGCGGTCACTGCACTGAGTTTCGTCTTTCCGCCGGCGGGCATTGCTCTGAGTGTTGTGTTGTTCACCAAAGAAACGTTATCCGGCCTTGATGCACTTGTTCAGGGTGATCGGGCGAAAGCGCTGAAGCATTTTGTGGAAGCAATTGCGGAACTGGCCTCGTTGGGCAAGGCTGCCGCGGGTAAGCGCGCCGCGTCCACATTGCAACGTAACTTCGTTTCACTCATCGGTGACGTTTATAAAGTCGAGAGTTTTTACAGGCAGGCAACAGGACACGCTGGTCTGCCCGGTCTGGCAAAGGAGGCCATTCAGGAGATCCTGGATGGCCCTCAAGCCCTGACCAGTAAAACCACGGTTATCTGACCCAGTACCGTGCCATGCCACAGCGTCGCACTAATGGCGCTGCTCAGCGACTGACTTCATCGCTTTGGTAGCCCATTCGCCAGCTCACGGCCCGCGTCGCCGCCAACAAGCGCTGCGCCGCCGGGCCGTTTTCGTCAGCGTGAAACAACGAGGTCGGGCCGACAATCGTGAGCACCGCCGCGACCTGGCCGACGGCATTGAACACCGGCGCGGACAACGCGTCCACGCCGGGCATCAGCAAGCCGTGAACATGGTGCAGACCGCGTTCGCGGATCTGTTCGCACAGGGTTGTGTAAGTCTTTTCGTCTTTGAGCGGGTGATCGGCAACGGCGATTTCCTGCTCGCGCAGATCATCGGTTTCCCGATGCGGCAGAAACGCGCTGAACACCAGTCCCGTCGAAGAACTGAGCAGCGGCAGCACCGAGCCCAACTGCGTCACCACCGTCACCGCACGCACCGCCGGTTCGATGTGCACCACGGTTGCACCCTGATTGCCCCACACCGCCAAAAAACAGGTCTCGTTGAGTTCGTCGCGCAGTTCGGCCAACGGCAGGGCGGCGACTTTCAGCACGTCCATACTGTTGAGTGCAGCCAAACCCACGCGCAGTGCTTCGCGACCGAGACCGTAATGGTTGGTGGCGGCGTTCTGCTCGGCAAAACCCGAGGCGATCAACGCCTGTAAATAGCGATGCACCTTGCTCGCCGGCATCTGCACGTGTTCGGCCAGACGCGACAGCGAGGTCGACGGTGACAACTCGGCCAAAGCCTTGAGGATGTCGGTGCCGACTTCGGCGGAGCGGACTTTCTGTTTGCCGTTACTGTCGCTGGTTTTTTCCATGGTGCGGCCGGGTTCCGATACGAATGGGCGTCTTTATAGCTTGACGCTGGATAGCGAGCAAATTACGTTATGCGTAATCGAATTACGATAATAACAACCCCGGCGTGCCGAAACCTCTGAGCCAGAGCGATGGGCCACTGCCGACTCCCTGTTCAGGAGGCTCCATGAACCTCGATTCAACCGCTCAGGGGCTGGCGTATCAGTCCGGTTTCGGCAACGAATTCAGCACTGAAGCGTTGCCCGGCGCGCTGCCCATCGGCCAGAACTCCCCGCAAAAAGCCCCGTACGGCCTCTACACCGAATTGTTTTCCGGCACCGCGTTCACCATGGTTCGCAGTGAAGCGCGGCGCACCTGGATGTACCGGATTCAGCCGTCGGCCAATCACCCGGCGTTCGTCAAACTGGAACGGCAATTGGCCGGTGGGCCGTTGGGCGATGTGACACCGAATCGTCTGCGCTGGAATCCGCTGGAGATTCCCGCTGAGCCGACTGATTTCATCGATGGCCTGGTGAGCATGGTGGCCAACTCCGCCGCCGAAAAACCGTCCGGCATCAGCATTTACAACTATGCCGCCAATCGTTCGATGGAACGCGTGTTCTTCAATGCCGACGGCGAACTGCTGCTAGTGCCGCAACTCGGCCGTCTGCGCATCGCCACTGAATTGGGTGTGCTGGAAGTGGCGCCGCTGGAAATCGTCGTGCTGCCGCGCGGCTTAAAATTCCGCGTTGAACTGCTCGACCCGCAAGCACGCGGTTACGTCGCCGAAAACCATGGCGCGCCGCTGCGTCTGCCGGATCTGGGGCCGATTGGCAGCAACGGTCTGGCCAATCCGCGCGACTTCCTGACCCCGGTCGCTGCTTACGAAAATCTGCAGCAGCCAACCACGCTGGTGCAGAAATTCCTCGGTCAGTTGTGGGCCACCGAACTCAATCACTCGCCGCTGAACGTGGTCGCCTGGCACGGCAATAACGTGCCGTACATATACGACCTGCGCCGTTTCAACACCATCGGCACGGTGAGTTTCGATCATCCCGATCCGTCGATCTTCACCGTGCTGACGTCGCCGACCAGCGTGCACGGTCTGGCCAACCTCGACTTCGTGATCTTCCCGCCGCGCTGGATGGTCGCCGAAAACACCTTCCGGCCACCGTGGTTCCACCGCAACCTGATGAACGAATTCATGGGCCTGATTCAGGGTGAATACGACGCCAAGGCTGAAGGCTTCGTGCCCGGCGGCGCGTCGCTGCACAGCTGCATGAGCGCCCACGGCCCGGACGGCGAGACCTGCACCAAAGCCGTCAACGCCGAGCTCAAACCGGCGAAAATCGACAACACCATGGCCTTCATGTTCGAGACCAGTCAGGTGCTGCGCCCAAGCCGTTTCGCCCTCGACTGCCCGCAACTGCAATCTACTTACGACGCTTGCTGGGCCACGCTGCCCGCCACGTTCGACCCGACCCGGAGATAACCCATGACGCAGAATTCCATCACCCGCAGCTGGGTCGCTTCAGCCAACGGTCACGCAGATTTCCCGTTGCAGAACTTGCCGCTCGGTGTGTTCAGTATCGACGGTTCGGCGCCGCGCGCAGGTGTGGCGATTGGCGAACAGATTTTTGATCTGCAAGTCGCGCTGGAAGCCGGGCTGTTCGACGGTGCCGCGCGCAGTGCCGTCGAAGCCATGCACGGGGGCCAGTTGAACGCGTTTTTTGAACTCGGTCGCGACGCTCGTGTGGCTCTGCGCGAACGCTTGCTGGAACTGTTCAGCGAAGGCAGCACGCACCGTGGCAGCATCGAAGCGCAAGGTGCAAAACTGCTGCCTCTGGCCGCCGATTGCCAACTGCACCTGCCGGCACGCATCAGCGATTACACCGACTTCTACGTCGGCATCGAACACGCGCAAAACGTCGGCAAACTGTTCCGTCCGGATAACCCGCTGCTGCCGAACTACAAACATGTGCCAATCGGCTATCACGGTCGCGCCTCCACCGTGCGCGCCTCCGGCACCGACGTGCGTCGTCCTAAAGGTCAGACCTTGCCGGCCGGTCAGACTGAGCCGACCTTCGGTCCGTGTGCGCGACTGGATTACGAACTGGAACTGGGCATCTGGATCGGTCAGGGCAACGAGATGGGCGATTCGATCGCCATCGGCGATGCCGCTGATCACATCGCCGGTTTCTGCCTGCTCAACGATTGGTCGGCGCGCGATATCCAGGCCTGGGAATACCAACCGCTGGGCCCGTTCCTGTCGAAGAGTTTCATCACCAGCGTTTCTCCGTGGGTCGTAACAGCAGAAGCGCTGGCGCCATTCCGCACCGCACAACCGAAACGACCTGAGGGTGATCCGCAGCCGCTGCCGTACCTGTTCGATCAACGCGATCAGGACGGCGGTGCTTTCGACATCGAACTGGAAGTGCTGCTGCTCACCGAAGCCATGCGCGAACAGAATCTGCCAGCCCATCGCCTGACCCTGAGCAACACCCGCTACATGTACTGGACTGTCGCGCAAATGGTCGCGCACCACAGCGTCAACGGTTGCCAGTTGCAGGCCGGTGATCTGTTCGGTTCGGGCACCTTGTCCGGCCCGGAAAACGGTCAGTTCGGCAGCCTGCTGGAAATCACCGAGGGCGGTAAAAAACCGATCGAACTGGCCTCCGGCGAAGTGCGCAAATTCCTTGAAGACGGTGACGAAATCATCCTGCGCGCACGTTGCGCCCGTGATGGTTTCGCCTCGATCGGCTTCGGCGAATGCCGTGGCAAAGTGTTGGCGGCGCGCTGACAGGAGCGGTTTATGGATCTCTATACCTACTACCGTTCGACCTCGTCGTATCGCGTGCGGATCGCGCTGGCATTGAAGGGCCTCGACTATCAGGCGTTGTCGGTCAATCTGATCGCGCCGTCCGGTGGCGAGCATCGGCAGGCGGCGTATCTGGCGATCAATCCACAGGGCCGGGTGCCGGCCTTGCGCACTGATGAAGGCGAGTTATTGATCCAGTCGCCGGCGATCATCGAGTACCTGGAGGAACGTTATCCACAGGTGCCGTTGTTGCCGGAAGACCTCGCGGCCCGCGCCCATGTGCGTGCTGTCGCGGCGGTGATCGGTTGCGATGTGCATCCGCTGCACAACGTTAGCGTGCTCAATCGCCTGCGCCAGTCGGGGCAGGAAGAGCCGCAGGTGGTCGAGTGGATCAGTCACTGGATCGGCCAAGGCTTGGCGACGGTGGAGCAGTTGATTGGTGATAGCGGTTTCTGTTTCGGCGAGTGGCCGTGTGTGGCGGATGTTTACCTGATTCCGCAGTTGTATGCGGCTGAGCGGTTCAATGTGTCGTTGGAGGCTTATCCGCGAATCTGCCGAGTGGCGGCGCTGGCGGCAGACCATCCGGCATTCATCAAAGCCCATCCCGCGAATCAACCTGACACCCCGTAACCAAAATTGTAGGAGCAAGGCTTGCCCGCGAAAGCGGTGGTTCAGTTATCTATTGTGTTGCTGACCCACCGCCTTCGCGGGCAAGCCTTGCTCCTACAGGTGTTTTGCAACACATGATCGTTCCCACGCTCTGCGTGGGAACGCATCCCGTGACGCTCTGCGTCACAGTGGACGCAGAGCGTCCCCGGCGGCATTCCCACGCGGAGCGTGGGAACGATCCGGTTGCCACAGCAAAAAATCATAAAAACAAAACAGGTACCTTGCGATGCACAACCAGATTGCCAGCTTCCGTGCGGCACTCGACGCCCGTCCGGTGTCCCGCTATCAGTGGTTGCTCCTGATCCTGCTCGCCTTGCTGCTCGTCACCGACGGCTACGACGCGCAGGTGCTCGGTTACGTTGTCCCGGCACTGGCTCAGGATTGGGGTCTGGAAAAAGCCGCATTCGGACCTGTTTTCAGCGCCAACCTGCTCGGTTTGACCATTGGGTCGCTGGTGGTCACGCCATTGGCTGACCGTTTCGGCGTGCGACGAATTCTGCTCGCTTGCGTGCTGATCTACGCCACGCTCACCGTGTTGATGCTGTTCGCCGATTCCCTGAATACGCTGATGATCGCGCGCTTTATCTGCGGCATCGGCATGGGCGGCGCGATGCCCAGCGCGATGGCGTTGATGTCGGAATATTCGCCCCCACGCTTGCGTACTTTGATGGTCACGCTGGCGGCGTGCGGCTTTTCGTTCGGTGGGGCGGCGGGTGGTTTTGTCGCGGCCGGATTTATCGATCAATTCGGCTGGCAAGCGGTGTTCCTCGCTGGCGGCGTGACGCCGTTGCTGCTTTTCCCGTTCCTCTGGTGGATGTTGCCGGAGTCGCTGCCGCGTTTGCTGCGTGACGCGCCGCCGTATGCGCGCCTGCGCAAAGTCACCGCGCGAATGCTGCCGGACTGGCAACCGCCAGTGGCGAGCGTCGAGCAAAACGAACGCGAGCAGGGCAGCAAACTGACCGTGGTTGAATTGTTCCGCAACGGCTACGCGCGACCGACACTGCTGATTTGGGCGACGTTTTTTGTCAGCCTGATTCTTCTGTATTTCATGATCAGTTGGCTGCCGACGTTGCTGCTGGAAAGTGGCCTGACACTCAACGAAGCCAATCTGGTGACGTCGATGTTCCTGTTCGCCGGCACCCTCGGCGCGATTTGCATGGCGTGGTTTGCCGACCGTTTAAAGCGCAAGGTGCGGCTGTTGTCTGGCGTGTTGGCCGGCGCGGCGCTGTGTACGATTTTGCTCGGCCTTAATCACGACAACCCGCGTTATCTGGTGGCCTGCGTGTTTGCGGCGGGGTTCTGCATCATCGGCGGGCAACTGACGTTGAATGCGTTCGCGAGTAATTTTTATCCGGCGCACGTTCGCGCCACGGGTACTGGTTGGGCATTGGGTGTAGGGCGTTTTGGTTCGATTCTCGGGCCATTGTTCGGCAGTCTGCTGCTGGCAATGCACATACCGGTGGCGCAGATTTTCTTCTTCTGCGCGATTCCGGCGGTCATCGCTGCGCTGCTGATCATCCAGGTGCGCTCGCCTTCCGAGGGTGGTTCGATTGTTGGTATTGAGGGGGCGGTTAAATCCTGAAGATCAAAAGATCGCAGCCTGCGGCAGCTCCTACATGGGATCATCTGTAGGAGCTGCCGCAGGCTGCGATCTTTTGCTTTTAATGGACGACGGAATTAGGCGGCAGGTGGCTGAGCCGGTCGGTCAGGCGCAGACGCTGGATCGGATCATCGCTCAGCAACAACGCACGCTCCAGATCGAAGCGCTCGGCATTCGGGCAATCCAGCCGCTGATACAAACTCGCCCGCGCCAGATAATCAGCGGCAGCGGCGTCGCCCAGTTCGAGTACCCGTTCAGCGTCGATCAGCGAGGCAATGTAGTCCTCATGGGTCAGGTGCAACTGCCGCAAGTTGCGCGACAAACGTTGCAGCATCTGCACCGGCGAGGCGGTCAGTAAATGCTCGGCGTTGAGCTTCATGTTCGGCCCGTATTGGCGCTGCAACAACTCGCGACAATCATTCGGATACAGGCGTCGACCGCCGCAGGGATCAAGCAGGTGATCGGCCCCCGGTACTCGCAGCAGAAAGTGCCCGGGGAAGTTGACCCCGACCAGCGGAATCTCCAGGCCCTGTGCCAACTCCAGCGCAATCAACGCCAGCGCCAAAGGCTGACCGCGACGGGTCTGCATGACTTTGGGCAGCATCGCCGCCTGCGGTCGTAACGGCAAAAAATCATCCTGAGCGAAACCCAGATCAGTCATCCGCCGCAATAACGGTTGCGCCAGTTCACTGACCGGCAGCATCGGCAGCCCATAACTCACGCGCTGTTGCAACTCTTTGAAGTCGTGCAGCAGCGCCGCCGGGTCGACGTCTTTTTCGTGCTCGGCAGCAATCCACAACGCGGCTTCAAACAGCGCGGGCGGTGAACGGTGCAGGCACTCGAAAAATCGTTGACGCGGACTCATCGCAATCTCCCTCGAATGCCTCGTTTTAGCCCCGTCAGTGCTATTCGTCCAGTGGCGGATTCTGCAGCGATTGAGTTATGCCGCAAAACATCTGTCTCCGAGGCCGCTTATTCCGGTGCGCTCCAGCAATTTTCAGGCGCAAGCCTATACTGGCGTTCTACAAGAAGTGATTCGGGAGCCCAACAATGTTTGCGCTCATGCAAAGCACTCGCCTGGATTCGCTGCACCTTAGCGTCGACCCGGTTTCAGGGTTGAAGGCGGTCATTGCCATCCATAACAGTCGCCTCGGGCCAGCCTTGGGCGGGTGTCGTTACCTTGCCTATCCGAATGATGAATCAGCCATCGAGGACGCCATCCGTCTGGCTCAGGGTATGAGCTACAAAGCCGCGCTGGCGGGATTGCCGCAGGGCGGTGGCGTTGCGGTGATCGTGCGGCCGGCGCATGTGGAAAATCGTGCGGCGCTGTTCGAGGCGTTCGGCCGCTGCATCGATCAGCTTGATGGCCGTTACATCACCGCCATCGACAGCGGCACCTCAGTGGCGGACATGGATTGCATCGCTCAACAAACCCAACACGTCACCAGCACCACCTCGGCGGGCGATCCGGCCCCGCATGCGGCAATGGGCGTGTTCGCCGGTATTCGCGCGACCGCCATGGCGCGGCTGGGCAGCGATAATCTTGAAGGTTTGCGCGTGGCGATTCAGGGGCTGGGCAATGTCGGGTATGCGCTGGCGGAGCAACTACACGCGGCGGGTGCCGAATTGCTGGTCAGCGATATCGACCACGGCAAGGTGCAACTGGCGATGGAGCAACTCAACGCGCACCCGATTGCCAACGATGCCTTGCTCAGTACGCCGTGCGACATTCTTGCGCCGTGTGGGCTGGGCGGGGTGCTCAACAGTCACACCGTCACACAATTGCGTTGCTCGGCGGTGGCGGGCTCGGCGAACAATCAACTGACACATCTGGACGTGGCTGATCAATTGGAACGGCGCGGAATTCTTTATGCGCCGGATTATGTGATTAATGCCGGTGGGCTGATTTATGTCTCGCTGAAGCATCGCGGCGAGGAATTGCCGACGATTACCGCGCATCTGTCTAAAATCAGTTCGCGGCTGACGGAAGTGTTTGCTCATGCGCAGGCGGAGAAGCGTTCGCCGGCGCGGGTGGCGGATGAGTTGGCGGAGCGGGTTTTGTATCGGTGATGGGGGAAGATCAAAAGATCGCAGCCTTCGGCAGCTCCTACAGGGGCTGCGATCCTTTGTTGATTACTTCGGGGCTTTTGCCGCTTTCGCTGGCTTGGCCGGCGCTTCAGCAACTTCTGCCACTTCAGCGTTCTCGACAGGCTCGGCCGGTGCGTTGATCAGCTCCGACAGCGCGTCAGGCTGGCTCTTGAACGCTCGGGCGAACACATCGCGATTCTTCGCCATATAGATCCCGGCTTCTTCCACTTGCTGTTCAGTCAGGGACGGAACGGCTTTTTGCAGGACATCGGCCAGATATTCGGCCAGTTCGAGCATTTTGTCATGACGGTCAGCTTCGGCTTTATCCATGAACAAGCGCTCCAGATCTCGGCTGCTGCGGTATACCACTTCGACGGCCATTCACCACCTCACATGCCTTCACATTAAGTTGTCTTGACGACTACTGTATCCATATACAGCGAAAAGGATAAGCGAATCCCTGCGCCATGGGTAGTGGGATTTTAATGTAGACCGGATTTAGGGTTTGTCAGTGAGATCGTGTTGGGGCCATTCGCGAGGAGGTTCGCTCCCACAGGGATCGTGCAAACCCGAGGCCTGCGACCAAACGCCACGGCGCGGGTTTGGTGATGGCTCGCCATGATGGCGTGGCCTCTTTTCTGCATGAAAACCGTTACGTGCAGAAAACCGTCACGTCCAACGCGCATCATCCGCTCGCATCGAGCTAAGGAACATCATCGTGAAAATAAACTGGGCCGAGAAACTGCGGCAAAACGTGCATCAACTGGCCGAGTCCCTGGGCAACCTGTTCGTCGAAACCTTTCACTATCTGGCGCTGTTTGCCATCGGTGCGGTGACGGCATACGCGGCGGTGATGGAGTTTCTCGGGATGCTCGAGGAAGGCCACATCAAGATCGATGACATTCTGTTGCTGTTCATCTATCTCGAATTGGGCGCGATGGTCGGGATTTATTTCAAGACCAACCACATGCCGGTGCGCTTCCTGATCTACGTGGCGATCACTGCGCTGACGCGCCTGTTGATCTCCAACGTCTCGCACCACAACCCGCCGGACATGGGCATCATCTACCTGTGCGGCGGGATACTGCTGCTGGCGTTGGCGATTCTGGTGGTGCGTTACGCCTCGTCACAATTTCCCTCGGTGAAAATCGAGAAACCACAGCGCACCCTCGGTACAGGTTCCAGCGAGCATCCCGAGGTCGAGAAGGGCGAGCTTTAAAGTCCGGCCGCTGGTCGGGGCTGATCAATGATTTTTTGCGGTGGCGGGGTCAGTCCGTCGCCGCTGGTCATCGATTCGAGGATCGCCATGGCGCTGTGGCCCTGTTCGATGGCGATGCCGAATTGAATGCTCTGCACCAGCCGTTTAAGGCGCGCGGGATCGTTGCGTTGTTCGGCGCTGATCATGCGTTTGGCCACGATCCGGCCGTTGTTGGACAGGGTCAGCATAATGCTGCCGTCCAGCCCTTGAATGCTCAGGTTGATCTGATAGTCCGGCGCAAAGGCATCGGTAATGATCTGAAATGGATTGTCCATGATGCGTCACCGCCTGATTGAACGTGCAGTTGTTGACCGGCCGTGATCGGGTTGGTTCGCCAGACCTGATCACCGGCCATTCCGTGGCCATTCGCGAATTGCTCGTGTAGGAGCTGCCGCAGGCTGCGATCTTTTGACGTTGTTTTTTAAGATCGACATCAAAAGATCGCAGCCTTCGGCAGCTCCTACGGGGAGTTTGCAAGGGACATGCCGGAAAAATTGTCGAACAATGAACACGGCGATAAAAAAGGCGAGCCACGGGGCTCGCCTTTTTTTATCGCGCGGTTTCAGGGCAGAACTGCGCAGATGACCGCTGACAGTGCAATCGCGATCAGCACTCCACCCAGTTCACCGCCAGGCCGCCGCGCGAAGTTTCTTTGTACTTGTCGTGCATGTCGGCGCCGGTATCGCGCATGGTGCGGATGACCCGATCGAGGGAGATGAAGTGATTGCCGTCGCCGCGCAGGGCCATTTGCGTGGCATTGATCGCTTTCACCGCCGCGATCGCGTTGCGCTCGATGCACGGCACTTGCACCAGCCCGCCGACCGGGTCGCAGGTCAGGCCGAGGTTGTGTTCCAGACCGATTTCGGCGGCGTTTTCCAATTGCTCCGGAGTGGCGCCGAGCACGTCAGCCAGACCCGCAGCGGCCATTGCGCAGGCCGAGCCGACTTCGCCCTGACAACCGACTTCGGCACCGGAGATCGAGGCATTTTTCTTACACAAAATACCGACGGCAGCCGCGCCGAGAAAGAACGCGACAACATCGTCGTCAGACGCGTCCGGATTGAATTTCATGTAGTAGTGCAGAACCGCCGGAATGATCCCCGCAGCGCCGTTGGTCGGTGCAGTGACCATGCGTCCACCCGCCGCGTTTTCTTCGTTCACCGCGAGGGCGAACAGATTCACCCATTCCATTGCCGACAAGGTCGAGCTGATCACATTCGGTTTGCCGATTTCCAACAGGCTGCGGTGCAATTTCGCCGCACGACGCGGCACATTGAGACCGCCGGGCAGAATGCCTTCATGGCGCAAACCTTGTTCGACGCACTCCCGCATCACCGACCAGATGTGCAACAGGCCCTGACGGATTTCGGCGTCGCTGCGCCAGGCGCGCTCGTTGGCCATCATCAGCTCGGACACCCGCAAGCCATGCTTTTTGCACAACGACAGCAGTTCGGCGGCGCTGGAAAAATCGTACGGCAGCACCACGTCGCCGGCCGGGGCTACACCCGACTCGGCTTCCGCCGCTTCGACGATGAAACCACCGCCGACCGAGTAGTACGTTTGCTCAAGCAGCACGTCGGTTTCGCCGAAGGCTGTCAGCGACATGGCGTTGGGGTGGTAGGGCAGGCTCTCGTCGAGCAGTAGGAGATCTTCCTGCCAGTTGAAGGCAATCGCGCGTTGACCGGCGAGGGAGAGTTGGCCTGACTCACGCAATTGCTGGATGCGCGGGTCGATGGTCGACGGATCAATGCTGTCTGGCCATTCGCCCATCAGGCCCATGACCGTGGCGCGGTCGGTGGCGTGGCCGACGCCAGTGGCCGAAAGCGAGCCGTACAGGCGGATTTCCACGCGCCGCACATCATTGAGTAACCGCTGGTCGATCAGCGCCTGAGCGAAGGTCGCAGCGGCGCGCATCGGGCCGACGGTGTGGGAACTGGACGGGCCGATGCCGACTTTGAAAAGATCGAAAACACTGATAGCCATACTAAAGCCTTGCAAGTCATGGAGTAGGAATCGCCGCCATTTTTTGTAGGCCAAGCGCAATGTCGGCGATACTGCCTCTCTCGGTCTGACGTGACCAACGAAACTTCCTAAGACAGCCTTTAGCAGGACTAAACGATGAGTCGTCAATTGCACGCACAGACCTATGTCTGGCTACAGGTGTTTTCATGTGCCGCGCGGCACCTGTCATTCACCCGGTGTGCAGAAGAACTGCACATCACCCCGGGCGCGGTCAGCCAGCAAATCCGCCAACTGGAAGAGCGCCTTGGCTTTCGCCTGTTCCATCGGCGTGCGCGGGGCGTGGAGTTGAGCGCGGAAGGGCAGCGGCTGGCGATCACGGTCAACGAGGCGTACGGCAGCATCGATGCGGAATTGCGTCGACTCGATGCCGGGATGATCAGCGGCACGCTGCGGGTGCGCTCGATTCCATCGTTTCTGAGTAAATGGCTGACGCCACGCTTGCCGCGCCTGCAACAGCGTTTTCCGGATATTCAGTTGCGACTGGTGGCGGAGGACAGCAGCGTGCCGTTGCACGAAGGCGACTTCGATCTGGCGATCGATCTCAACGACGGCAGCTATCCGGGATTGTTATCCACAGCCTTGCTCGATGAGCAGATTTTCCCGGTGTGCGCGCCGAGCCTGCTACGCGGGCGCCCACCGCTGCACGGGCCGGCGGATCTGGGGCATTTCCCGCTGCTGCACGACATCACCGCCTGGCGCGGCAGTTATGAATACGCGGAGTGGGAGTTTTATCTCAACGCGATCGGCTTCGAAGGCGCCGACGTACGGCGCGGGCACACCTTCAACCGCAATCACCTGACCATCGAAGCGGCGATTGCCGGCATGGGCGTGGCGATTGCCCGGCGCACATTGCTTAACGATGAACTGGAGCGGGGCGCGTTGATCGTGCCGTTCGGCTTGTCGGTGCCCAATCACAAACGTTACGTGTTGCTCTATGCGCCAGGGGTGCTGAGCCATCCGGGCGTGCGTGCGGTGCATGATTGGCTGGTCGAAGAGGCGGGGATTTTTCGCAGCTTGCACCCGTTGAACGACGGGCAATTGTGAGCAGATTTTGCCGGGTTGCGAGGCGACCCAACTCCCGACCTTACCAGCGCTTTACTCGGTTGTCCGGCTTTTTTTGCGAATGAATATTTATCTTTTCTCAGGGGTTGAAATGTTCGGCAGTCGGGCCGATTGTTGTAACCAAGGGGTCAGGAAATTCAATTCAGGCCCCTCGCGAGCTAGCTGAAATAAGGGATGAACTATGCAAATCCAAGTCAACAGCGATAACCATGTTCAAGGCAGTAAACGACTGGAGGAGTGGGTACGTACAACCATTGAGAGCACGCTCGACCGTTATGAGGAAGACCTGACCCGTGTCGAAGTCCATCTGAGCGACGAGAACGGTGACAAACCAGGACCGCATGACATGCGCTGCCAACTGGAAGCGCGGCCAAAAGGCCATCAACCGATTTCCGTGACCCACAAAGCCGATTCGCTGGAACAGGCGATCGACGGCGCTGCCGAAAAACTCGAGCACGCCCTGGAGCACCTCTTCGGCAAACTGCGAGGTAAACCACGCGCCGCTGTAGTGCCCTTCACCGGCAAGGCCAACGACAAGCTGTTGGCGGAAGAATTTGACGAGAATGAACAGGCAGCGATCAACAGTTGATGCGCTGATTCTATAAGCCAATCTGATGGGAACGGGTCTGCGGAAGCGGGCCCGTTTTTTTGTAGCAGGACAGCCCCTCACCCCAGCCCTCTCCCAGAGGGAGAGGGGGCCTACCGAGGTGTCTTGCGGGGTACATCGACCTGAAAGACCGAGTCGATTATGGATTCGGTAAAGCAGAATCAGGTCGGCGTGACTCGCAAGCATCCCCCAATCAGTCCCCTTCCCTCCGGGAGAGGGTTAGGGTGAGGGCAATTTTCGAGCTGCCGCTATTCGTATGAGCTGCTCCAGTACGGCATCCATCTGCTGAAGTACCTCCAGATTGCTGAACCGTACGACCTCAATGCCCTGTTGATACAGGTAGAGAGTTCGGCGCTGGTCATGGATCAATCCCGACGATTCAAAGTGCTGCCCACCGTCCAGCTCAATCGCCAATTTCAGCTCAGCACAGTAAAAATCCAGCACGTAAGGCGGGCAGGGAAACTGTCGGCGGAATTTAAGATTGGCGATCTGGCGGGAGCGTAATCTCTGCCAGAGCAGGAGTTCGCAGTCGGTTTGCTGGGCGCGTAACTGGCGGGAGAACTGGACGAGGGTGGGGCGAGTTTGCATGCTTCACGATCCTTGTGAAGTTGATTTGATATTTCACTGTAGCCGAGAACCCTCACCCCAGCCCTCTCCCAGAGGGAGAGGGGGCCGATCTTAGTTGTATCAAGACTTGAGTTCGGCTCGATATTGCATGTCGGCGCAATACGCCAAAACAACGCGGTCAGTCCCCTCTCCCTCCGGGAGAGGGTTAGGGTGAGGGGCTCTTCAATCCTCAGAACGCTACCGAAGTCTGCACATAAACCGTCCGCGGTTCCCCCACATACTTGCCTTTGTTGTTGTCATCAAACGAGCGCGTGAAGTACTGCGTGTTAAAAATGTTCTTCACTCCCACCGCCACATTCAGATTCGACAACTGCGGCCCAAAGTCATACCCCGCGCGGCTGCTGAACAGCATGTAACCCGGGATCTTGCCGTTACTGCCATCCGCACTTTCCTTCGAAGTGTTGGCATTATCGGCGAACTGGTCACTCTGGAAACTGCTGTCCAGATTCAACTTCCACGCCCCTTCGGTGTAACCCATACCAATCGTGCCCTTGTGCTTTGACGAGAACGGCACCCGATTACCTTTATTCGGCCCATCTTCACGAATGGTCGCGTCAACGAAGGCGTAAGTCGCGTAAACATCGAAACCCGCCAGCGCCGGGCTCAAGTCATCCAGCGCGTAGTTGACGCTGGTCTCGATACCCTGATGACGGGTCTCACCCCGGGCGATCACCGAATCGTTGGTCTGATTACTTTCATACTGATTGTCGAAGTTGATCAAGAACGCACCAATCTCCGCGCGCAACGCGCCATTGTCATAGCGAGTACCAAGCTCCCAGGTGCGGGCCTTTTCCGGTTTCACTTCACCGCTGCTCACGCGGTTGGGCATCTGGCTGTATTGCACGCTGCCGAATGAGCCTTCGGTGTTGGCATACAGATTCCAACTGTCGGTCAGGTGATACAGCACGTTCAGCGCCGGCAGCGCGGTGTTGTAGTCGCCCTCGTATTTGACGTTAGTCAGGTTGTTGGTTTGCTGCGAGTCGATCATCTCGTAGCGCACGCCCGGGGTGATTGTCCATTTGCCGATGTCGATTCGGTCATCGACGAAGAACGCATTGGCCTCGGTGCCGCCGCGGGTGTCGCGGTCATTGCGGCTGTTGGTGGTCGGGTATTCGTTGCTGGCGATCGGCGTGCGATAGCGCAGTTCGTGGCCGGCCTCGTTGATGTAGCGGTAGCCGATGCCGACTTCATGGCTGGTCGGGCCGAGGTCGAAGCCTTGGGCGAAACGGGTTTCCAGGCCGCGTACCCAATACTCGCGTGGCGACAGCGAAAGGAAGCTGCCCTGATCCAGATAACCGCTGCGCAGGGTTTTGGTGAAGAAAGTATTGGCGGTGAATTCGCGGCGATCTTCCTGATAGCGATAGCCGAAGTTGAACATGGTGCGACGGCCCCAGAACTGGTCTTTCGGGCGCGTCGACTGATACGGATCGGCATCGTAATCGGCGACGTTCAGACCGCCGGGCATGTCGGCCTTGCCTTCGTAATACTGCGCCATGGCGTTGAAGCTGTTGGCCTCGTCGAGCTGGTATTTGCCCTTGAGGATCAGGTCGTCGATTTCGCTGTCGCTGTGTTCGCGCCAATCACCGCCGCGCGTGCCGGAGTAGAGCAATGCGCCGCCGAGACCGTTGGCGTTGGTGCCGCCAGCCAGCAGGTTGGCGCTGGTCTTGAAGCCGTCGTGGCTCGACGAAGGGCTGGTCTCAGTCTGGAAACCGCCCTTGACCGTTGGCTCGTCAGGAATCGCGCGGGTGACGAAGTTGACCACGCCGCCGACGTTCTGCGGGCCGTAACGCACCGCGCCGCCGCCGCGCACCACGTCCACCGCATCCATGTTGCCCATGCTGATCGGCGCGAACGAAAGCTGCGGTTGGCCGTAAGGGGCGAACGGCACCGGGATGCCGTCCATCAACACGGTCGAGCGTGCGGCCAGACGCGGATTCAAACCGCGAATGCCGAAGTTCAGCGCCATGTCGTGGCTGCCGGTGCCGTTGTTTTCCGGGGCGTTGACGCCGGGGATGCGGTTGAGCACATCACGCGCCTGAGTCGCGCCTTGTCGTTCGAACTCTTCGCGGCGGATCACATCGCGCGCGCCGGGGTGTTCGAAGACGTTGATCTGCGCGGCATCGCCGAGCCAGTCGCCGACGACATTCGAGGTGTCCAGCTCCAGCGCGGCATCGGTGATCGGTTGCAGGCTGAACGCGTTGTTACCTTCGGCGCGTGCTTGCAGACCGGTGCCTTCGAGCAGCGCATTCAAACCTTGCTCAGGCGTATAGCTGCCTTCCAGCCCACGGCTTTGTACGCCGCTGGTGATTTGTGAACCGAAAGAAATCAGCGCACCCGCTTCACGGCCAAACTGGTTGAGGGCGTTTTCCAGCGACGACGGTGCGATGTGGTAAGCCTTGGCGTCGGCCGCCATCGCGGCGGGCAGGGCGCTGAAGCTCAGGCTGGCGCCGAGGACGAGATTGCGCAGGCTGCGGGCCAGTGGCGTGAGGCGGGTGGGGTGCATGGTGGATGATCCTGAGAAGGTTGAATCAAGGGGGCTTTCCTTCTCTGTCACGCCAGATCTGAAAAACGGCTCATTTATTTTTCAAGGATCAAAAGATCGCAGCCTGCGGCAGCTCCTACATTTGCAATGCATATCTCCTGTAGGAGCTGCCGAAGGCTGCGATCTTTTGATCTTGTTCCTTACACCCGCGCCGCAACGGTCACCCAATACCGGGTAAAGCGCTTTACCTTCACCGGCAAACTGATTTCCAGCAGATCAAGAATCCGCTCACTGTCGTCGAGCGGATACGTCCCGGAGATCAACAAATCAGCAACCTTCCTGTCGCAATTAAGCTGCCCGCGACGATAGCGACCGAGCTCATCGAGAAAATCCCCCAAGCGCATATGTGCCGCCACCAACATGCCGTCCACCCACGCTCCACTGTTGGCATCCAGCGCTTTCGCTTCACCAACAGACGTCGAGGTAAAACTCAGTTGCCGCGCCACCGGCAGCAGCATCGGCGCACGCCCATCGGCGCTTAGTTCGACCCGCCCTTCAAACAACGCCACCTGCGTGCGATCAGCCAATTGCCGCACATTAAGACGCGCGCCCTGGGTTTTCAGAATGCCCTGCGCCGTGCGCACTTCAAACGCGTGCGACGCGGTCAGGAGCATTTCGCCTTCAAGCAAACGAATCAAACGCTGATCAACACGCACGTCAGCCGCACTCGCCGTATTGAGGTGCAACTGATCGCCCGCACCCAACTCCACCTTGCGCCGCTGACCAACCGGGCTGCGGTAATCAGCAAGCAGCGACGGCAGCGGATTGTGCTCACGCATTCCCCAGGTCGCAGCCGAACCGGCGCCAAGAATCAGCAACAATTTCAGCGCCTGACGTCGACTGCCCGACTTCGGCCCGTTCAACGCCGCATGCGCCAGCGGTGAAGACACACCGCGCAACCGCTGATTGACCCGCTGAATGTGTTCCCACGCCCGCCGATGTTCGCTGTGCGCCTCCAGCCATTGCTGCATCGCCATCTGCTGGCGCGGGCTCAGGACGCCTTGCTGCATTTCCATCAGCCAGTGCACAGCCTGTTCGGCGACCTGCGAAGAAAAATCCGGCGCGCGATTCATAGGGCGAAGTAGCAGCGCATCGCCGCTTTGTTCAGATGACGTTTGACCGTGGCCACAGAAATGCCGAGTTCGGCGGCGATCTGTGGATAAGTCAGGCCATCGACCTGCGCCAGCAAAAACGCGCGTTTGACCTGGCGCGGCAAACCGTCGAGCAACTCATCCAGCTCCATCAGGGTTTGCAGGATGATCGCTTTATGTTCTTCCGACGGCGCGAGCATTTCCGGCATCTGCGCGAGGGTGTCGAGATAGGCGTGCTCCAGATCCTGACGGCGGTAGTGATTGAACAACACGCGCTTGGCGAGGGTGGTGAGGAACGCGCGCGGCTCGATGATCACCGGCGGTTCGCGAGCGGTCAGCACTTTGATGAAGGTGTCCTGCGCCAGATCCGCCGCGCTGTCCGGGCAGCCGAGTTTGCGCCGCAGCCAGCCGGTCAGCCAGTTGTGGTGGGCCTGATAGAGCGATTCGACGGGATGGGCGGACGACAACGGTGGCTCCGGGCGTTTTGTTGACGCGGTAGAGAGGTGCGTTAGAGAACAAGAACTGTTCGCATTGTAGGGTGCGCAGACGGTGTCCGGCAATCAGATGCTTTTGCGTATGAGAATATTTATCATTAATATTGCTCGACTGTTGTTCGGCTTGTCGGCCGGACGTTTTCGTTTCAGGGTCGAAACATGAAAGCCAAACTCGCCACACTTCCCATGTCCTATCGTCTGGCCGTTACCTCGCGGGTGCTGGCGGCGGTGTTTGGCGGCTATCTGGTCGCGGCGCTGGCCAGTGTCACCCTGACAATGTGGTTGCCGCTCAACCGCGCCGAAGCCGTGGTGACCGGCATGACCGTCTCGTTTCTGGTCTATCTGGTGGCGGTGTTGTGGTGCTTTGCCTGCCGCACGGCGTGGTCGGCGTGGGTCGGTTTGCTAGTGCCGAGCGTGATTCTGGCGACCATCTCCGGCGCTGCTCGCGGGTTGGGCTTTGCATGAAAGAGGGTTTTCGCCAGGCCATGGCTTGGTTGCACACGTGGGTCGGGCTGGTGTTCGGCTGGTTGCTCTTCGCGATTTTTCTGACCGGCACGCTGGCCTATTTCAATGACGAAACCACTCACTGGATGCAGCCGGAAATTCCCTCGCGACCGTTGAATGCCGAGGCGAGCCTGGCGCTGGCGCAAAATTATCTGCAACAACATGCCGCCGGCGCCTCGCGCTGGCTGATCGACTTGCCCGACGCCCGTGATCCCGGCCTGACCGTGCGCTGGCAGCAGTCACCGGGCAAACCCGGCGAACGCGGCCGCTTCGAATCGAAAACCCTCGACGCGCAAACCGGCAGCGAAGTGCAGGGCCGCGAAAGCATGGGCGGCGAGTTCTTCTACCGCTTCCACTTTCAGCTGCAAATGCCCTATCCGTGGGGACGCTGGCTGGCGACAATCGCCGCGATGGTGATGTTCGTCGCGCTGATCACCGGGATCATCACCCACAAAAAAATCTTCAAAGACTTCTTCACCTTCCGCCCCCGCAAAGGCCAGCGCTCCTGGCTCGACGGGCATAACGCGGTCGGCGTGCTGGTGCTGCCGTTTCACCTGATGATCACCTACAGCAGCCTGGTGATTTTCATGTCGATGGTCATGCCGGCGAGCATTTTGGCGTCGTACGGCAGCGACGTGAACAAGTTTTATGATGAAGTATTCCCAGCCTCCAATACCCCGGAGCGCGCCAACATTGCGCAGGCGCTGGCGCCCATGGCACCGCTGTTGGCCAAGGCCAGCGAACAATGGTCGGGCGGCCATACGGCGCGACTGTCGGTGAACAATCCGGGCGACGCCAATGCGACGGTGGTGCTGTCGCGTGCCGGCGACGGCGTGGTGCACGATTTCGGCCGTGCGGTGACGTTCAACGGGGTCAGCGGGCAGATGCTCGGCAGCACACCGAATCAGCCGATGGCCATGGCGGTCGGCGGCGCTTTCTATGGTTTGCACATGGGCCACTTCGCCGGGCCGGTGTTGCGTTGGCTGTACTTTATTTGCGGGCTGGCCGGCACCGCGATGATCGGCACCGGGCTGGTGATCTGGCTCGGCAAGCGTCAGCTGAAACACGCGAAGAGCGGCGTGATGCCGTTCGAACTGCGGCTGGTTGAAGTGCTGAACATCGCCAGCATGGCCGGGCTGGTGACGGCGATCGCGGTGTTTTTCCTGGCCAATCGTCTGCTGCCGACAGGTCTGGCCGGACGTGCGGATTGGGAAGTGAATGCGTTCTTTATCGCCTGGGGCTTGAGCGTGGTTCACGCGCTGTTGCGGCCGGGGCGCAAGGCCTGGGTCGAGCAGCTTGCGTGCGGCGCGTTGCTGTTTACTGCCGTGCCGGTGATCAATGCGCTGACCACGCCGTGGAATCTCGCAGCGACCCTTACGCAAGGCGATTGGACGCTCGCCGGTTTCGATCTGACCTGCCTCGCCACCGGCGTGTTTCTGGCGTGGGCCGCATGGAAAATGCAACGCGCCGCCGGCACCGTCAGCGTGAAAAATCCTCGTCGCGAAAAGACCCGGGCGATCACCCTTGAGCAGGGAGCGAACTAATGTTGCTGGCGCTGCTGCTGTGCTATGCCGGGTTCACCGCGTTGTGTCTGTCGATGCCGCGACATCACGATGAATTGCTCGGCCACAAACCTTCGGCCTCGCGTCGTCAGGCGCTGAAAATCGGCGGATGGTTGTTGCTGTGTTTGTCGCTATGGGCGGCGGTGACGGTCAATGGCTGGAGCTTTGGCCTGGTCGACTGGTTCGCCGTGCTGATGCTCAGCGCATTGACGCTGGTGTTGCTGATGCCGTATCGCCCGCGTCTGGCGTTGGCGCTCGCCGGGCTGAGTCTGTTGGCCAGCCCGGTGGCGGCATGGGCGCAGTGCTGAGGTGTTGATCGGTCTCCCTCCGGAATCCCGCGACGACGAACCGCGCGGGGCGCGTGCGCATTTTCTCCAGGTGTTTCTGTCCCAGCGTTCGCAGATGGAAGCGCTGGTGAATCGGCGCGTCGGCTGCCGGGCGACGGCGGCGGATCTGGTGCAGGATCTGTTTCTGCGTTTCTGGCGGCGGCCGCTGGTGCAGGTCGAGGAACTCAGCACTTATCTTTTACGTTGCGCCGGCAACATCGCCATCGACCATTTGCGCAGCGAAGGTACGCGCTCGCGAGTCAACGAAGGCTGGCAACCGGATGAGCCGCACAGCCACGGCAGCGAGCCGCAAGCCGCGCTCGAAGCGGGCAATGATCTGCGTCATGTCGAAGCCGCGTTGCGTGCATTGCCCGAGCGCACCCGACAGATCTTTTTGCTCAATCGCATCCACGGTCGCAAGTACGCCGACATCGCCAAAGCCATGGGCCTGTCCCAAAGTGCCGTGGAAAAACATATGATGCGCGCCCTCGAGGCCTGCAAGGCCAGCCTGCGCGAACCCGCGCCACGCCTGCCAGGGAAAGCACCGTGAAGCCAACCGATTACGTCACCCCGACACTGGCTCAGGAGCAGGCCGCATTCGCCTGGCTGAGCCTGTTGCATGACCGGCCAAGCGCGGGCGATCAACTCACCTTCAGCCAATGGCTACGCGCCGATCCGGCCCACGCCGAGGCTTATGCGCAGGCGCAAGTGGTCTGGGAGTTGAGCGAAGGCCCGGCGCGAACGTTGGCCGATGAAGACGCTTTGGCGCTGCAGGATTATCTCGATGCGATGGATCGACCGCGTCGTCCGCAGCTGTTGCGGTGGTCGGGTGCGCTGGCGATGGCCGCGTGTCTGTTGTTGATGATCAGCCTCGGCACCGGGTGGCAGCCGCAGCGCTGGATTGATGATCTGGGGGCGGATTACGTTTCCGCACCGGGGGAAATTCGCACGGTGACGTTGGCTGATCAATCGCAAGTTACCCTCGATGCTGACAGTGCGATTGCGGTGGATTTCAGCCGGGGTGAGCGGCATGTGCAGTTGCGCCGTGGCGCCGGGTTTTTCACGGTTACGCACACTGGTGAGCCGTTTGTGGTCGAGGCCGAGAAAGGCTCGGCGCGGGTGCTTGGGACGCAATTCGAGGTGCGACTGCAAGCGCATGGCGCGCAGGTGACGGTGTTGTCCGGGCGTGTCGGGGTGACGGCGGATCGTGATGGCGAACAGCAGATTCTCACGGCTGGGCAGCAGGTTACTTATGGTGAGGGTACGGCGGAAAAACTGCATTCTGTGGACAGCGAGGCGCAACTGGCCTGGCGGCAGGGTTGGCTGACGTATTACAAGTCGACGCTGGGGGACGTGGTGGAGGATTTGCGCCGGTATTATCCGGGGCGGATTGTGCTGCTCAATGATGAGCTGGCGGCGCGCAAGGTCAGTGGCAGTTTTCCGAGCAAGGATCCGCAGGCGGTGTTGAATTCTTTGCAGGGGGTGTTGGGGTTTGAGCAGCATCAGGTGTTGGGGCATTTGATTATTTTGCGTTGAGGCAAAGTCAAAAGATCGCAGCCTTCGGCAGCTCCTACATTGAAATGCGATCCCCCTGTAGGAGCTGCCGAAGGCTGCGATCTTTTGATCTGAAAAAATATTTTCAAATTGTGATGAGGTAAACCCAGGCCCCATCCGTGTAGTGACTGAAACTGCGAGTCATTCGCATCCGTTGCGGTTCTACACAGGTCATGAGTCATGAAGTCCAGGGCAAAATCGGGTTCGGTCAAACAGTGGTTAGGCGCGTCGGCGTTGAGCTTTTCGGCATTGGCGCTGTTGCCGATGAGCGTGGCGCGCGCCGCTGAAACCGTCAGCAGCCAGCCGCAAAAGCTATTCACTTTCAGCCTGGCCGCCAAACCGCTGCCGCAAGCCTTGAGCGATTTCAGCCGCGTCACCGGGCAGAGCGTGGTCTACACCGACGAAGCGCCGTACGGCCTCACCGCCCCGGCGGTCAACGGCCAGATGAGCGCGGAACAGGCCCTGCAAAAGTTGCTCGCGGGTTCCGGTCTGAGCTTCCGCCGCACCGACAGCCACACCCTGGCACTGGAGCCGCAACCCACCGCAGGCGCGTTGAACCTCGGCGCCACCACCATCACTTCGATGCGCGACGATTCGTTGAGTTATCAGCCGCTGGAAACCAGTTCGGTGATGCGCTCGTCGGCCTCGCTGCAAGAAGTCCCGCAGACCGTCAACGTCATCCCGGCGCAGGTTATCCGCGATCAGGCGCCGCGCAATCTCGACGACGCACTGGCCAACGTCAGCGGCATCACCCAAGGCAACACCTTGGGCAGCACGCAGGACTCGGTGATGACCCGCGGCTTCGGCGACAACCGCAACGGCTCGATCATGCGCGACGGCATGCCAATCGTGCAGGGCCGAGGCATGAACGCCACGGTCGATCGCGTCGAAGTGCTCAAAGGCCCGGCGTCGTTGCTCTACGGGATTCAAGACCCCGGCGGCGTGGTCAACATGGTCAGCAAGAAGCCGGAACTGACGCCGTACAACGCGCTGACCCTGAGCGGCTCGACCTACGGCGACGGCAAGAATGGGAGCGGCGGCACTTTCGACAGCACCGGTGCGCTGGGCGATTCCGGGCTGGCCTATCGCATGGTGCTCGATCACGAAGACGAAGATTACTGGCGCAATTTCGGCACGCTCCGCCAAACCCTGATCGCACCGTCGCTGGCCTGGTTCGGCGAAAGCACCAAGCTGTTGTTCGCCTACGAGCATCGCGAATTTCTCACGCCGTTCGACCGTGGCACGCTGATCGATCCACGCACCAATCATCCACTGGATATCTCGCGCAACGAGCGCCTCGACGAGCCGTTCAACAACATGGAAGGGCGTTCGGATCTCTATCACTTCGAAGCCGACCACGAACTCAACGACGACTGGAAAGCCCATTTCGGCTACAGCTGGAACCGCGAAACCTACGACGCCAGCCAAGTACGCGTCACCGCCATCGACAGCAAAAAGGGCACGCTGACCCGCAGCATGGACGGCACACAAAACGCGATCAGCACCGACCGTTTCACCACCGCCAGCCTCGAAGGCAAAGTCAATGTGCTGGGCATGCAGCATGACCTGGTGTTCGGCGTCGATGACGAGTACCGCAAGATCTACCGCGCCGACCTGATCCGTCAGAAAAGCCTGAGCACCTTCAGCTACGTCAATCCGGTGTATGGCCGTGAAGTCGAAGGCACCACGGTCAGTGCCGCCGACAGTGCGCAGACCGATGAACTGCGCAGCGATTCGATCTTTATGCAGGACTCTATTCACCTCACCGATCAATGGATTCTGGTCGCCGGCGGGCGCTTCCAGGAGTACGACCAGTACGCCGGCAAAGGCGTGCCGTTCAAGGCCAACACCGACAGTAACGGGCAGAAATGGGTGCCGCGCGCGGGGCTGGTGTATCGCTACACCGACGCTTTGTCGTTCTACGGCAGCTACACCGAATCGTTCAAACCCAACTCGACCATCGCCCCGCTGAGCGGCAGCAGCACCGTGCTCGACGGCAGCATCGCGCCGGAAGAAGCCAAGTCGTGGGAGCTGGGCGCGCGCCTCGATCTGCCAGGACAAGTCACCGGCAACATTGCGTTGTTCGACATCAAAAAGCGCAACGTTTTGGTCGCCAATGCTGAAGGCCCAACGACGATTTACAGCGCCGCTGGCGAAGTGCGTTCGCGCGGTCTGGAACTGGATTTGAGCGGTCAGTTGAGCGAGCGCTGGAGCATGATCGGCAGCTACGCCTACACCGATGCCGAAGTCACGGAAGACCCGGACTACAAAGGCAAGCGCCTGCAAAACGTGGCGAAGAATAGCGGCTCATTGTCGGCGGTGTATGACTTCGGCAGCGTGATCGGTGGCGATCAATTGCGCGTCGGTGCCGGGGCGCGGTATGTCGGTGAGCGGGCGGGTAACGCGGTGAATGATTTTGATCTGCCGAGCTATACCGTGGCGGATGCGTTTGCGACTTACGACACCCAGGTTGAAGGGCAGATGGTCAAGTTTCAGCTGAATGTGAAGAACCTGTTTGATCGCACTTACTACACGTCGGCGGCGAGCCGGTTCTTTGTGTCGATGGGGGATTCGCGGCAGGTTTCGTTGTCCAGCACGTTGGAGTTTTAAGTCAAGATCTAGAGCCCCTCACCCTAACCCTCTCCCGGAGGGAGAGGGGACTGATTGGGGAATATTGGAGAACTTCGCCGACGTGATCGATCTTTACCGAATCCACAATCGACTCGGTTATACAGGTCGATGTACAACGCCGGACACCTCGGTCGGCTCCCTCTCCCTCTGGGCGGTCCGACGTTTCGGGAGGGCTGAGGTGAGGGGAACCAGGCCTCAACGCAAAAACGCCTGCCGATACTCCCCCGGCGTTCCGCCCAACACCTGCTTGAATCGATTGGTAAAGTGGCTCGCACTGGCAAACCCGCAAGCCAGGGCAATCTCCCCCAATGGCAACGCCGTACCGCGCAATAACGCCCGCGCCCGATCCAGACGTCGCGCCAGCACGTATTGATGCGGCGGCAAGCCAAAGCTCACCCGGAACATCCGCGCAAAGTGATATTCCGACAATGCACATAATCCGGCCAACTGCCCAAGGCTGATCGGCTCGGCCAACTGGCTGTCGATGAACTCCACCAATTGCCGACGCTGATGCGGTGCCAGCCCACCCTTCAAACGCAAACCCTGACGCGCGCCAACCTGGCTGAGCAAAGTGTGGCTGATCAATTCGTGAGCAATGCTACTGGTCAGCAAGCGCTCGGCAGGCTCGTCCCAGTTCAACGTCAGCAGTCGCCGAAAGCGCTGTGCCTGTTGCGGATCTTCAAGAAAAGTCTGCTCGCGCAATTGCATCTCACGCGGCTCACGATCAAGCAAAGTAACGCAACCAAGGGCAAATTGTTCAGCGCTGAAATACAGGTGCGCCAAACGAATATCACCGTTGATCACCCAGCCCGATTCGTGATCGGCGGGCAGGATGCACAGCTTGTCCGGCCCGCCTTTTTGCCCCGGCTGGCCGCGACGGAAAGTGCCGGTGCCGCCAGCGATGTAGCAGGACAGCGTGTGATGGCTCGGCGCTTCGTATTCCTGCGCGTCGTGGTGGTTGGTCCACAAAGCTGCAGACAAGCCGTCACCGAGCTCGGCGCTGTGCACAAGGCGTGCGTTCGGCGAGCGGTTGAGGGCTTGAAAGACTTGCAGGTTATCGATTGCGGCCATGATCGGTTCTCTCCAACGCCTTGCATCCTACTCCGTAGGCTTCGCGCTGCCAGCCCACTGCCGGACAAAAGCGCAAGAATCTGCAAGCGCCGAAGGCAAGCCTCGGCAGACACTCAAGGCCTATTGAGGAGTAAGCGCCATGAACCTGTCGTTGTATTTGCTGACCGTGCTGATCTGGGGCACCACCTGGATTGCCTTGAAATGGCAGTTGGGGGTGGTGGCGATTCCGGTGTCGATTGTTTATCGATTTGGCCTCGCGGCGCTGGTGCTGTTTGTGTTGTTGCTGCTCAGCCGTCGGTTGCAACCGATGAACCGTCGCGGTCATTTGATTTGCGTGGCGCAGGGCTTGTGCCTGTTCTGTGTGAACTTCATGTGTTTTCTGACGGCGAGCCAGTGGATCCCCAGCGGTCTGGTGGCGGTGGTGTTTTCCACCGCAACTTTGTGGAATGCGTTGAATGCGCGGGTGTTCTTTGGGCAGCGCATCGCGCGCAATGTATTGATGGGCGGGGCGCTGGGGCTGTTCGGTCTGGGCATGTTGTTCTGGCCCGAACTGGCCGGGCATCAGGCCAGTCCGCAAACCTTGTTTGGACTCGGTTTGGCGTTGTGCGGCACCTTGTGTTTTTCGGCGGGCAACATGCTGTCGAGCCTGCAGCAGAAGGCGGGCCTCAAGCCGCTGACCACCAATGCCTGGGGCATGGCGTATGGCGCGGCGATGCTGTCGGTGTGGTGCCTGGTCAAAGGCATTCCGTTCGACATGGACTGGTCGCCGCGTTATGTCGGCGCGCTGCTCTACTTGGTCATCCCAGGCTCGGTGATCGGCTTTACCGCTTACCTGACGCTGGTCGGCCGCATGGGCCCGGAGCGCGCGGCGTATTGCACGGTGCTGTTCCCGGTGGTCGCGCTTAACGTTTCGGCGTTTGCCGAAGGTTATCAGTGGACGGCGCCGGCGCTGGTCGGGCTGGTGTTGGTGATGTTGGGTAACGTGTTGGTGTTTCGTAAACCGAAAACAGTCTTGGTTCCGCCGCACGGTAAGTTAGCTTGATATGAAAGAGCGCTGTTGATTAGCGCTCGACTTTCAAGGTGATGTAAATCATTACCGGGAAGATGAAGTCAACAATGTGCCGAGCCCAGTCTTTGGCGTTCCATTCTGTTGAAGTGTCCATGTCGAACCATTCCACGCCGACGGTTTGCAGGCACACGTAATAAATAAAGATGGCAACCAGAATGCCCATGATCGAAAACTTCTTGGCCTCATGGAACTCTTCCGCCGAGTCATTCACTTTTCGATACAAGTGATAGGTACCCATCAGGCATAGCACGGTATAGGTGACTTCCAGCGTAATGATGAGCCAGAAGATCCGGTGGTGCAGGTAAGGCGAATCGATCGACCGATACTTGATGTTTTCGTTGGCGGTAGTGTCCATGCTCAGGATGTGAGCAACGTATTCGTAGTTTGAGTTGTAGTCGAAAAAGTTATGAATAATCACCAGTACGCCAAAAAAACTGATGTAGGCCATCAAGATAACTTTGCTGTAGCGGATAAGTTTTTCGGTGCTCAAGTTGTTCAAGGTCTTCGCTCTCCATAGCGTCTTATCGTTCATTCGATAATGCCGAGAGCTTATAACGCTGAAGTGTGAATAGGGCTGTTGTTGAATTTCAAGTTGTGTAGTCAAGTTGTGGCGGGCAAGTGCAAGTTTTGCACTTGCCCGTTTTTTTATCCGCGCCAGACTTGTGGGTTGACCAGATCCTGCGGGCGTTCGCCGAGCAGGGCGCTGCGCAGGTTGGCGAGGGCACGGTTGGCCATGGCTTCGCGGGTTTCGTTGGTTGCGGAGCCAATGTGCGGCAGGGTCACGGCGTTTTTCAGCTGGAACAGTGGCGATTCGGCCAGCGGTTCTTTTTCGTAGACGTCTAGACCGGCGCCGCGAATGCGGTTGTTTTGCAGAGCTTCGATCAGCGCGGGTTCGTCGACCACCGGGCCACGGGAGATGTTGACGAGGATGGCGCTTGGTTTCATCAGAGCCAGTTCGCGGTGGCTGATGAGGTGGCGGGTTTTGTCGCTGAGTGGCACGACCAGGCAGACGAAGTCGGCTTCGGCCAGCAGTTGGTCGAGGCTGCGAAATTGGGCGCCGAGTTGTTGTTCGAGTTCGGTCTTGCGGCTGTTGCCGCTGTAGATGATCGGCATGTTGAAGCCGAGGTGGCCACGGCGGGCGATGGCGGCGCCGATGTTGCCCATGCCGACGATGCCGAGGGTTTTGCCGTGTACGTCGCTGCCGAACAGCGGGGCGCCGACGCTGGCTTGCCATTGGCCGGCCTTGGTCCAGGCGTCGAGTTCGGCGACGCGGCGGGCGCTGCTCATGATCAGTGCGAAGGCGAGGTCGGCGGTGCTTTCGGTGAGGACGTCGGGGGTGTTGGTGAGCATGATGCCGCGTTGGTTGAAGTAGTCGAGGTCGTAGTTGTCGTAGCCGACGGAGACGCTGGAGACGACTTCGAGTTTGGTCGCGGTTTCGAGTTGGGCCTGGCCGAGTTTGCGGCCGACGCCGATGAGACCGTGGGCGTGGGGCAGGGCTTCGTTGAATTGGGCGTTGATGTCGCCGGTTTTTGGGTTGGGGACGATGACGTCGAACTCTTGTTGCAGGCGTTCGATCATTGGCGGGGTGATGCGGCTGAAGGCCAGGACAGTCTTTTTCATCGTTGTTGGCTCTTGTTCGGGCTTGATACCAAGCACGCTAACATTTCTGGCTTGGGGTTGTCTTGGCGGCCTTTGGGCCGACCATGTTCTTGGGGTTTTGGGTGTATATCCGTTTTTTTGGTGATGGCGGATTGAGGTTTCGCCCTTACGGCGAGTCACCTTTTCCAAACGCCGAAAAGGTAACCGAAAAGGCTTTGCTCCTGCGTTCGGCCCGCTCGCTGGGGCTCGGGGTTCCTTCGCTGCGGGATTGATCCGGGCGCAGCGCCTCCGGTTTGCTTCGCTGCACCTCCTCTCGCTGTGTTTGGCTGCGCCAAACGGTCGCTGCGCTCCCACCCCCGGATCAATCCCTCCACTCAGCCTTCCGACGTCGCTCGTGGATCAAGATCAAAAGCGGTACTCGAGCTTGCGCTCATTGTTTTGAGTGGTTAAGGGCGGTGCGTTGTTCGGCTGTTGTTGTGTTGGGGCTGCCCCTCACCCCAGCCCTCTCCCGAGGGAGAGGGGGCCGGTTTTGGGCTTTTCAGAATGTGAGTTCGGCTCGGTATTGCACGTCGGCGTGTCTATCCCAAACACCTCGGTCAGTCCCCTCTCCCTCCGGGAGAGGGTTAGGGTGAGGGGCTTTTCAGTTGTGGGTTGGGGGTTGGGATATTTCGTGGTTATCCAGCGCCCGATTCACGGCCAGTTCGGCGAGCATGATGATTTGCTGGATCGCCAGAATCGTTCTTCGCTGCGGGAGTTCGATGTAGGCGGCGATGTCGCTGGTCATGAGGCTGGCTTGGGCCAGGGATTCGCAGGCGTGTACCAGCAGGCTTTCGTTGTCTTGATCCGGGGCGACCTGGAACATGGTGCTGGGTTTGTGGAAGCGCAGGGTGAGTGCGTTGGGTTTGAGGTAGTGGTCGAGGGCGCGTTCGGCGGCTTCGTGGAATCTTTTTGAACCGGGGAATTCGTAGGGGGTGGTGTCGTCGAGTTCGGGGGGATTCGGTGTTGGTTTGATCATGGTGAAGCTCCATTCGGGAAGTGGAGTTCGCCAAGCACTGCGACCAAGCAATAGGGTGGCGAACCGTACGCGGGTTGGTCGACCAGGGAATGGAAACCCGGCAGAGCCGAAGCTCTCCCACGCACGGCTCGCCATTAAGCAAGCTTGAAAAGTGCGCCATTCTAAACCCGAGCGACCAAGCCCGGTCGCTGATTCGTCAGCGACACCCAAAGCCTATCCACCTCACTTCCGACAGACAACCGACGCGACCTGTCGGAAACATCCGCGAAATTCCCGTTCTGTAGGAGCTGCCGTAGGCTGCGATCTTTTGATTTTTAAACGGCAAGATCAAAAGATCGCAGCCTGCGGCAGCTCCTACAGGGGCGTGGTGTGTTTAAAGGTCAGTTGGCGACTCGGGCGCCGGCGAGGGTGCCGCTGAGTTCGTAGGCGGCCAGTTCGGCTTGGTGCGCGGCGAGGATTTCTGGCAACGACCCGCGCAGGTATTCGACCCACGTTTTGATCTTCGCATCCAGATATTGCCGCGACGGGTAGATCGCATACAGGTTCAATTCCTGCGAGCGGTAGTTCGGCATCACCCGCACCAGCGTGCCGTTGCGCAAGCCTTCAATTGCCGCATACACCGGCAGCACACCCAAGCCCATGCCGCTGATGATCGCGGTTTTCATCGCGTCGGCGGAGTTCACCAGAAACGGTGAGCTGTTGATGGTGACCACTTCCTGGCCTTCCGGGCCGTCGAACGCCCATTTTTCCAAGGGGATCACCGGGCTGACCAGGCGCAGGCAGGCGTGGTTGAGCAGGTCGCTGGGTTTTTGCGCGGCGCCGTTGGCTTTCACGTAGGCCGGCGAGGCGCAGACGATGCTGTAGGTGATGCCCAGTCGCTGCGAAACAAAACCGGAATCTGGCAGTTCGCTGGCGAGCACGATGGACACGTCGTAGCCCTCATCGAGCAAGTCCGGCACGCGGTTGGCCAGGGTCAGGTCGAAGGTCACGTCGGGGTGGGTTTTGCGGTAGCGGGCGATCGCGTCGATGACGAAGTGCTGGCCGATGCCGGTCATGGTGTGCACTTTCAACTGCCCCGCCGGGCGCGCGTGGGCGTCGCTGGCTTCGGCTTCGGCCTCTTCGACGTAGGCGAGGATCTGTTCGCAGCGCAGCAGGTAGCGCTTGCCCGCTTCGGTCAAGGCGATGCGGCGGGTGGTGCGGTTGAGCAAGCGGGTTTGCAGATGGGCTTCCAGGTTGGAGACCGCGCGCGAGACGTTGGCGGTGGTGGTGTCGAGTTGCACGGCGGCGGCGGTGAAGCTGCCGGCTTCGGCGACGCAACTGAAGGCGCGCATGTTTTGCAAAGTGTCCATGGGGTGCTCTCAAGGGAGATGGCAAATTGTGACACGAAGTTTCGGGGGCTGAGACCCCCGACCAAGGGATTATCTCGTTAACCGTAACAAAGATTCACAGAAATCCCAGCTTATCGCCGCACAGGGCCTTCCATAGAATTGCGCCGATCCCTGTAGGAGCTGCCGAAGGCTGCGATCTTTTGATTTTGATTTAAGGGAATCAAGGTCAAAAGATCGCAGCCTGCGGCAGCTCCTACAGAAGAAGTATCGATCCCCTCTCTCAGGAATTCGCAGCTGTGCCGCGTCGCATCAACAGAGCGCTTTTGCCGCTCAGTGTTCTGGCTTTTACCCTGGGTCTCAGCGGCTGCATCTCAACTGACGGAATTGCCCCGCAGGGCAAGGTGTTGGAGGCCAATTCACTGGTCACCGACGACGCCATCGCCCACGCTGCCCGTGACGCCAACTGGCCCACCGCGCAATGGTGGCAAGCCTACGGCGACCCGCAACTGAATCGCTGGATCAACCTCGCCGTGCAAGGCAGCCCGAGCATGGCCATGGCCGCTGCGCGAGTGCGTCAGGCGAAAGCCATGGCCGGTGTCGCCGAAGCGGCCGAGTCGTTGCAGGTCAATGGCGAGTCGACGCTCAAACGCCACAATTGGCCGACCGATCAGTTCTACGGCCCCGGCGATCTGGCCAACACCACGACCTGGGATAACAACGCTGCGCTGGGTTTCAGCTACGCCCTCGACCTCTGGGGCCGCGAAAGCAATAGCAGCGAGCGCGCGGTGGATCTGGCGCACATGAGCGCGGCCGAAGCGCGACTGGCGCAGCTGGAATTGCAGAACAACATCGTCCGCGCCTACATCGAACTGTCGCTGCATTACGCCCAGCGCGACATCGTCGCGGCGACGCTTGCGCAGCAACAACAGATTCTCGATCTGGCGCAGAAGCGTTTGAACGGCGGGATCGGCACGCATTTCGAAGTCAGTCAGGCCGAAACGCCGTTGCCGGAAACCCATCGGCAAATTGATGCACTGGATGAAGAGATCGCCCTCAGTCGCAATCAACTTGCCGCGCTGGCGGGGAAAGGGCCGGGGGAGGGCGCGCAGTTGCAGCGCCCGACTTTGTCCCTTGGCGCTGAGTTGAAACTGCCGTCGGCGTTGCCGGCCGAATTGCTCGGTCAGCGGCCGGACGTAGTCGCCAGTCGCTGGCAAGTGGCGGCGCAGGCGCGTGGAATCGATGTGGCGCATGCCGGGTTTTATCCCAATGTCGATCTGGTCGGCAGCCTCGGTTACATGGCCACGGGTGGCGGCGCGCTGGAGTTTTTGACCGGCAAGAAACTCAACTACAACGTCGGCCCGGCGATCTCGCTGCCGATCTTTGACGGTGGGCGTTTGCGTGCCGAACTCGGTGAAGCCTCTGCCGGTTACGACATCGCCGTGGCGCATTACAACCAGACGCTGGTGAATGCGCTGAAGAACATTTCCGACCAGTTGATCCGCCGCGAATCGATGGACAAGCAGCAAGGTTTTGCCGCCGAGTCGGTGGCGACCGCGCAGAAAACGTACGACATCGCGATGATCGCTTATCAGCGTGGGCTCACCGATTACCTCAACGTGCTCAATGCGCAGACGTTGCTGTTCAAGCAACAGCAAGTGCAGCAGCAGGTGCAGGCGGCGCGTCTGAGTGCGCATGCCGAATTGGTGACTGCGTTGGGTGGTGGTCTTGGCGCCGGCAACGACGTACCGAGTGCTGAACAGACAGCGGCCCCGAAAACCCCGGCACTGCTGCGGTGAACCCAAAATCTCTGCTGGGAATATCCTCCTTTGGAGTTGACCCCAAACCCTGTGGCGAGGGGATTTATCCCCGTTCGGCGGCGCAGCCGTCGCAAAGCCAGTGCACGCGGTGTGACTGTGGGAATCGGGTCGCAGGTTTTGGGGCCGCTTCGCAGCCCAACGGGGATAAATCCCCTCGCCACAGGGGCTGTGTACGCCGTAGCAAACTCTTCAGTTCTCGAACATTGAGCAGAATTTAATGACTCCCTTGCCCGCACCGTTGCGCTGGCTCTACTCCCTGGAATGGCGCCGTGGATTTTTCGACTGGGCGCGCAGCGATGGCGTGACCTGGGTCTACATTTTCAAGGTGTTGCTCGCCGCGTTCCTCACGCTGTGGCTGGCCATGCGCCTGGAACTGCCGCAACCACGCACGGCGATGATCACCGTGTTCATCGTCATGCAGCCGCAGAGCGGCCAGGTGTTTGCCAAGAGTTTCTATCGCTTCCTCGGCACCCTCGCGGGGTCGGCAATGATGGTCACGCTGATCGCCTTGTTCGCGCAAAACACTGAATTGTTTCTCGGCTCATTGGCGATCTGGGTCGGCATCTGCTCGGCCGGCGCCGCGCGTTGCCGCAACTTCCGCGCCTACGGTTTTGTCCTTGCCGGTTACACCGCCGCGATGGTCGGTTTGCCCGCGCTGGCTCACCCGGACGGCGCGTTCATGGCCGCCGTATGGCGAGTGCTGGAGATCTCGCTGGGCATCCTTTGCGCGACCGTGATCAGCGCCGCGATCCTGCCGCAAACCGCCAGCGCCGCCATGCGCAACGCCTTGTATCAGCGCTTCGGCGTGTTCGCATTGTTCGTGACCGATGGCCTGCGCGGACGCAGCAAAGCCGAGTCTTTCGAGGCGAGCAACGTGCGCTTCATCGCCGAAGCCGTTGGCCTTGAAGGCTTGCGCAGTGTGACCGTATTCGAAGACCCGCACATGCGCCGACGCAACGGTCGCCTGAGCCGTTTGAACAGCGAATTCATGGGCATCACCACACGCTTCAACGCCCTCCATCAATTGCTCGAACGCCTGCGCGTCAACGGCGAAGAACACGTGGTCGCGGCGATCAGACCGGGCCTGCAGGATCTCGCCGAAGTGCTCGACGGCTTCAGCGGCCGCGCCCTGACCAGTCCCGATGCCGGCCGTTTGGCGACAGCGCTGGCGACCTACAAAGAAGGTTTGCCGACACGCGTGCGAACCTTGCGCGCGATCTTTCAAGACACCGATCCGAGCGAAGCCGAACAACTGGATTTCCACACCGCGTACGAACTGCTTTATCGCTTCGTCGACGACCTGCACAGTTATGCACAGACCCACGCGTCACTCGCCGATCACCGTCACGAACGCGAGCGCTGGGATGAACCGTTCACCCCGCAAACCAACTGGTGGGCCGCTGCGGCATCAGGCATACGCGCCTCGTTCATTCTGGTGGTGCTCGGCAGTTATTGGGTCGCCACCGCATGGCCAAGTGGCGCGACGATGACCCTGATCGCCGCCGCCACCGTGGGCCTTTCGGCTGCCACACCCAACCCGAAACGCATGGCTTTCCAGATGGCTTGCGGCACCTTCCTCGGTGCCCTGATCGGCTTCGTCGAGATGTTTTTCATCTTCCCGTGGATCGACGGTTTCCCATTACTCTGCGTGATGCTCGCGCCAGTGATCGTGCTCGGTTCGTTCCTCACATCTCGGCCGCAATACGCCGGTGTCGGCCTTGGTTTGCTGATCTTCTTCAGCACCGGTTCGGTGCCGGACAACCTGACGATTTACAACCCCTACACCTTCATCAACGACTACATCGCCATGGTCATGGGCATGCTGGTCTGTGCCGCTGCGGGGGCGATTATTCTGCCGCCGAACAGTCGCTGGCTGTGGAAGCGTCTGGAGCAGGATCTGCGCGGCCAAGTGGTTTACGCAATCAGCGGCAAACTAAAAGGCCTGGCCTCGAGTTTCGAGAGCCGTACCCGCGATTTGCTGCATCAGGCCTACGGTCTCGCCGCTGGTGAGCCGAAGGTGCAAAAGAACCTGCTGCGATGGATGTTCGTGGTGCTCGAAGTCGGCCACGCGATCATCGAGTTACGCAAGGAACAGGCGATTTTGCCGGTGCACCCGGCCTATGCCGAATCGCAGCCGTGGCGGCAAGCAATTCGCGTGATGGGTCGCGCGTTGGTGCGGCTGTTTCTGCAACCCAACTCCAGCAATCTTGAACGCGCACTGATCGCTGTCGATCACGCAATCAGCCGAGTCGCCGCGACCGATGAGCCGTTTGCGCCGCATTTCGATACCTCCGCATTGCGCCGGGTGAAGAGCTATCTGCACTTCATCCGCACCTCCTTGCTCGACCCGCAATCACCGCTCGCTGCCTACGCCGTCGCCAAGCCCGAAGGACTTGCCCATGCCTCGTGAAATCGCCTTCCACGGCGTGTACATGCCGACCATGACCCTGATGTTTTTCATCGCTGCGGCACTGGCCTGGGCGGTGGATCGGTTCCTGTCGGGGTTCGACCTGTACCGTTTTTTCTGGCACCCGGCGCTGCTGCGTCTGAGTCTGTTTACCTGTCTGTTCGGCGCCATGGCGCTGACTGTCTACCGTTGAGAACGTCCCCATGAAAAAGTTTTTCAGCCTGCTCGCGACCCTGCTGGTGCTGGCCCTGGCGCTGTGGATCGGCCGCACGTTGTGGGAGCACTACATGAACACGCCGTGGACCCGCGACGGCCGCGTGCGTGCCGACATCATCAACGTCGCCGCCGACGTCACCGGCGAAGTGATCGACGTGCCGGTGCGTGACAACCAACTGGTGAAGAAGGGCGATTTGCTCATGCAGATCGACCCCGAGCATTACCGCATCGCGGTCAAACAAGCACAATCGCTGGTCGCTTCGCGCAAGTCGACGTGGGAGATGCGCAAGGTCAACGCCCACCGCCGCGCCGACCTCGACAACCTGGTGATCTCCAAGGAAAACCGCGACGACGCCAGCAACATCGCTGACGCTGCACTCGCCGATTACCAACACGCGCAGGCGCAACTGGAAGCTGCCGAACTCAACCTCAAACGCACCGAAGTGCGCGCGGCGGTCGACGGTTACGTGACCAACCTCAACGTGCATCGCGGTGACTACGCGCGCATCGGCGAAGCGAAAATGGCCGTGGTCGACATGAACTCGTTCTGGGTTTACGGCTTCTTCGAAGAGACCAAACTGCCCCACGTTCGCGTTGGAGATAAAGCCGATATGCAATTGATGAGCGGCGAAGTGCTCAAGGGCCACGTGGAAAGTATTTCGCGCGGCATCTACGACCGCGACAACCCGGAAAGCCGCGAGCTGATCGCCGATGTGAATCCGACGTTTAACTGGGTGCGGTTGGCCCAGCGAGTGCCGGTGCGGATTCACATTGATGAGGTGCCGGAGGGGGTTCTGTTGGCGGCGGGGATTACCTGTACGGTGGTGGTAAGTCAGGGAGTGGAGTAATCCTCTGAGTTCCCCCACCTTTAGTAGGCGGGGGGGCAACGGTGCGACGGGTTCAGCTGAGGAAACATTTCATGACGCCGATGCCCTCAGGATTAACCCCGGTGATGTTGGCGCTGACAATGATTCGCCCGTCCTGACGGGAGACCAGTTGAACCGGCGCGCTTTTTATTGTGAAGTCCGCAGGGGTGTAGCCGGTGCTGTTGAAGGTGGTGTCCAGGCTCCCGTCCACATTGAAGCGGGCAAGTAATGGCCACCAAAAAGCAGCAGCAACCACAATTTTGTTATCGGGTTGTACCAGTGCACAGCTCCAATGATTTTCACGCTCGGCATCGAACTGGGTCAGCAGCGGTTTGCCCTGGTTGAACATGAGATGGGGGCTGCCATTGGGCGTCAGCGCAACCAGCAGGCCCAACTGGTGAGGAGCACCTCGGGTAAAGGCTTCGCCCGCAGCGATCAAGCTATGGTCGGCTCTTTCGATTACGGTATTGAACACTGAGCCGTGATCGGACAGATATACGAAATAAAAGCCTGACGAATCGCCAAAACTCTTGTCAACCTCGCCTTTGTTGTCCAGCCGTACCAGCGTCGCGACGTTGTGCGCAGGCTGGGTTCGGACATGGCCTGCAATGACCACATTGCCACCCTGAGAAAGGCAGCCATTGATGGCCGTCGCGGCATGGGGATCAGGTATTTTCAGTTCCCAGCGACCATTGCCATTGAACCCCGTGTCAGGTTCTCCATTTGATAGAAGACGAAAAACCACGCCCGTTGTCAGCTGCAACTCATTGTGGCGCAGTAAGTAGTTGGCGGTGACCAACAGCTTGCCATCTGGCTGAATCTGCAAGGTACAGGAGTTTGTCAGCAGTTCCTCGTACACGGGCGTTGCAATGACAACGCTGCCGTTGTTGCCAAAGGAGGGGTTGGGTTGACCGTGCTTATCGACGCACGTAATCGCCAGATCAGCCCAACCTGAAGGGCCTTCCGTCCAGCCTTGCATGTAGATAAGTCCAGGTTCGCTTTGCTGCACCACCAACTTGCCGCCGGAACACGCCGCCCCGGAATTGAAGCTTCCCAATAAAATGCCATTGTTGGCGAACGTCCGATCGAGAGTGCCGTCGCTGTCGGTGCGTCCAATGACATATTTGTACTGTTCTTCGTGATGCACGTAGGCACTGAAGATCGTCTTGCCTTTTAGATCACTACTGAGTCCCATGAACAGGGCTAGCACTTGGAATGCTGGATCGTCATCCAGTAATTTACTCAGGTAGGCAATGCTGTCTTCGTCGCCGAATGCTGGATCTGGCGTGCCGGGTGACCGGTTCGCCTTGGGATGTGAAAGCGTCATCAGTTGTCCGCCGTTGTCGATTGATGTGGTGTTTTCAAAGTGGGGTACAAGGCATTCACGACACCATTCATTCGATACTGCGCAGGAAACTGTGGGTGCTTGTTCTGAAAGACTACGGCTGATGTTCTCGATACGTCTACTGTCAGAAGTAACAGGTAGCGACCGACGGCTTCAGCCCTGGCAGAGCGTCTCCTGCAAGTGTCGCCAGATCACTCGCCCGGATGGGTGTTTTTCAAAAACCACCGTCGAGCGCCGATCTGTATACGACCCGCTTGCATCGGTTTGCTGCTCTCGGTAACTCACCGTCGCCCCGCGTTCGTGCAGCGCAATCGTGCGCAGTTCACTGAGCTCAATCCTGAACCCGGGTTTCTTCCCTCCAGCCATCCGAAACAACGCGCTCAAGGCCTCGAAATTCAACACCCGGCCCAACGGCGAAACCATGGAGAATTCGGCTGAAAACCTGTTCAGTAATCTCTCCAGCGCTGCGTCTTCTTCCTCCAAGGCAAACCATCGCTCGATGGCTTCGTGTGCCTGAATCACTTCATCAAAGTATTCGCTGTAGTCGGTCATATGGATTTTTCCTTGAGGGGAGTTTGAGTCAGCAGCGCGAGCACTGCCGTCGAATCGAACCGCAAAACACTGACCATCGGCAGCATCGTCAGCAACGCGGCAGCGAGGAAGCAGTAACGAAAACCCTCACCACCCAAAGCCCCCAACAAGGAGCTGAGCAACGCCGCGCCGAGGCAAAAACCAAGTTGACGATTGATATTCCATAGCGCACTGGAATGGCCCATTTTTTCTGGCGTGATGCCGACAAATGCCAAGGTCTGCGCAGTGACGCTGCACAGGCTGCCGCCGAGGCCCATCAGGCCGTAGGCGATGATCAGCGGCGTGCTGGCGGGTTGTTCGATGCGCATCAGCAAGACGATACCGAGGCATTGCAGGAGCATGCCAGCGCTCAACAGCGGCTTCGGCCCCAGGCGATTGAAACTGCGTTTGCCGAGCATGATCGACACGCCCGAACCCACTGCCCATGGCAGCATCAACGCCCCGATTTGCGCTGCGCCCAAGCCGAGGTTGTGCAGGTACAACACGGCGATCATGTGGGTGCCGGTGAACACGCCGGGCACGCACAGGTAGATCAGCATCGCCAGGCGCAGCGACGGATTCTTGATCAGTTGCAGGTCGAGAATGGCGTTGGGTTTACGCCAACCGTCACGCAGATAAATGCACAGGGTCAGGACGCTGAGCACGAGGACAAGGAGACCGAGGATGCGGGTGTCGGCTTCGCTCAGCATGCTGACGGCGATCAACAACAAACTCAGCGCAGTCGCCGCCAATAGCAAGCCGCGCGCATCCAGCGTCGGCCGTTCACTCGAAGGCTGATCGGCTTTCAGCCAGAACAGTCCAAGGCCAATAGCGAGCAGCGCCACCGGCAAATTGAGGTAGAAAATCCACCGCCACGACAACGCCTGAACAATCAATCCGCCCGCCGCCGGCGACAGTGCCGGCACCATCAACGCCACCAACAAAACCACCCCGGTAAAGTGCGCACGCTGCGACGGCGGAAACTGTCGATACGCCAACGCCTGACCGACCGGCAGCAACAACCCGCCACCGAGCCCTTGCAGCAGGCGCCAGCCAATCAAGCTTTCGATCGATGCCGCTTGCGCCACCAGCGCCGAGCCAATCCCGAACAGCAGCAGCGAGGCGAGAATCAGCCGTCGCTCGCCGACCCGTGCCGCCAGCCACACGCTTAGCGGAATGATCAGCGTCAGCCCGAGCATGTAGGCGTTGGTGATCCACGCCAGTTGCGTCACCGAGGCGTGCAATTGTTGGGCGATGTCGGGGTAGGCAATGCTGGCGACGAACATGTTCAGCAAGTCGAGGGCGAACCCCAACAGATACACCAGCGCGACTTTCGAGCGATAAGCCATGGCAGCTTCCCTGTGATGATACGTGCAGGGTAGGGCGCTTCTGGTGATAGGAAAACGCTGGTTTGGCTGCTAGTTTGTCAAAATTATTTTGACAAGGAGCGCAGTGGCCATGGTCAGTCTGGATCGATTCGACACCTTCAAAGCCGTGGTCGAGGCCGGTTCGTTGACCGCTGCCGCTGACACATTGGGCCAGACTCGCGCGGTGGTGAGCTTCAATCTCAAGCGGCTGGAAGAGGAATTGGGCGTGACCTTGCTCACGCGCAACACCCGGCAACTGGCGCTCACCGACGCCGGCGAACGCTTCTATCGACGCTGTTTGCGCACGCTGGATGAAGCGCGACTGGCCATTGAGGAAGCGCGTTCGGAACATTCACAGCTCAAGGGCACGTTGCGGATTACCACGACGGTGGAGTTCGCGCTGGCGCAAGTGGTGCCGGCGCTGGAGGTGTTTCGGCAGCAGCAACCGCAGTTGAATATTCACCTGTCGACGTCTTCGACGCATGCCGATCTGATCTCTGAACGGTTTGATATGGCGATCCGTTTGGGGCGCATGCACGACTCCAATCTGCGAGCGGTGCAGTTGTCGACATTCGAAGTGTTTGCGGTGGCGGCGCCGGGGTTGGTCGAGCGTTTTGCGCCGGTTGATATGCTGGCGGTGCTGGAGTCGATGCCGACATTGGGGCACGGGCGGGTGCCGGAGATGAGGGTGACTGATCCGCACGGTGCTGAACATTTCTACCAGCCGAAACCGGGAACCACTGCGATTGTTGCGGACAACTCGGCGACGCTCAGGGCCTTTGCGTTGACCGGGCAGGGTGTGGCGATTTTGCCGCAATGGTTGATTCAGAAAGACCTGGACGCCGGACGCTTGCAGCGCTTGTTGGCGGATTACCAGTTTGCTCAGCAAGGGGTGTATGCGTTGTATCCGGACACACGGCATTTGCCGCTGAAGGTGCGGGCGTTTATTGATTTCATGAAAACCTGGAACTAACGACTCCCTGTAGGAGCTGTCGAGTGAAACGAGGCTGCGATCTTTTTATCTTCAAATCAACATCAAAATCAACAGATCGCAGCGTGCCGCAGCTCCTACAGATCCCCACCCAACCCGAACCGCTTCATCAACACCGACTCCAGCAACGCCTTCGGCAACAACGCCGCCAACAGCGGCAACGCCCGGCTCCCATTACCAATGCGGATCAAGCGCGGCGGGTTGCTCTGCCGCACGGCCTTGAGCAAATCAGCGGCAAACTCAGCAGCCGGCGTCGGCTTGTCCTGCGAAGCCTTGGCCCGCGCCCGGATCCCTTCACGCAACGGAAACCACGGCGATTGTTCATTGATCAATTGCTCGGCCTCATGCCCGGCATTCTTGGCGAAGCTCGACTGAATCGCCCCCGGCTGCACTTCCATCACACGAATGCCGAACGGTGCCAACTCCATGCGCAATGCATCGGTCAATGCGTGCACCGCCGCTTTCGAGGCGCAGTAAGCACCGGCAAACGGCGTGACCAAAACCCCTGACACGCTGCCCATATTCACCACCAGTCCCTTGCCCCGCCGCAGCACCGGAAACAACGCGCGGGTAACGCCGACTATGGAAAACACATTGGTTTCGAACTGCCGTTGCATCGCCGGCACACCGCCGTCGAGCAACGGCCCCATCGCGCCATAACCGGCGTTGTTGATCAGCACATCGAGGCCGCCATGTTGCTGATTGATTCGCTCGCCGAGTTGCGCCAGCGCCGCGCCGTCGTTGACATCCAGTTGCACGGCGGTAAAACCGGCCGCATTCAATGCAGCGACATCGTCAGCCTTGCGCGCACTGGCCCAGACTTCGTAGCCCGCCGTTTTAAACGCATCGGCAAGCGCGCGGCCGATGCCGCTGGAACAACCGGTAATCAACGCAACGGGCATGGCGCATTCCTTGTGCAAAAAAGTTGGGAAGGGGGATCAGTCGGAGAAACTACCCTGCAAATGCTCGGCGCGGAACTCCAGTGTTTGCGGGCGATAACCGGGACGCAGTGGCGGCAATGGCAAACAGTCTTCCCATGTCGAACCGGCCTGCAATTCGCCGGGGCCACGGTAGCGCGGCGCGGTGTATTGGTTGTCGGCCAGGTTGACCGTGTCACCCGGCGCGTAGGCTGCAATGCGCCAGCGCAGTTCGGTCAGCGGCACGCTGTTGCCGTTGTTCATCTTCAGTTGCAGCGGGCGATCGGCCGGGCATTGCTCCGGCGCGTAGCTGATGCGCAACTCGAGGCGCGCCAGTTGCTTGATCTCGCGGTTGTCCAGCCACACCACCCACATCGCTACCAGACCGAGGCCGATAGCGGCTGCCACTGACACCGGCAAGGCTTTGGCCGGATAGCGCAGCAACAGGATCAGCCAGGTGATGACCAGCAAAATGCCGATGAACATGGGGGAGCGCTCCTTGAGTTCGTGAGCACCATCCTACCGAAGGGCCGGCGCAATGGATATTCGTAGAACAGTCGATTGCGCCGTTGGTCGGGACTGTAATTTCTGACAGTAGGCACGCGGCACTATGCCTGCTGTGATAACCGCACGCACCAAGGACGTGGTCGAAACCCATGGGCATCCACAGTCATACATCGATGCTTGAGGTGAATGATCCACGCGGACTGCAGATTCGCAACGTGGATTACTGGCGCGACGATGAAAACCGGCCTGCTGAAACGCGTATCCACCGTACGGCCCTCGACGTCGCCGGGCATGCCGTCAAACAATGGGATCCGCGACTGTGGGCGCTGCAAGCAACGGATCCGCTGACGCCGGCCAACCTGACTTCGGTGTATGCATTGAACGGTGAAGTGCTGCGTTCGGACAGCACCGATGCCGGTGTGCAAATCAAGCTGCGTGGTCTGGGCAATCATGTGTTGTCCACTTGGGACAGTCGTGGCACGCGGCACGAGGATGAGTACGATCAGCGTCTGCGCCCGACGGCGACGTTCGAAGAGGCGGTGGCCGAGCCCCGACGCTGTGTCGAGCGCTTGGTGTACGGCCGGCCGGGGGAGGGCGATGCGCAATGTAATCAGTTCGGCGAGCTGATCCAGCACTTCGATCCCGCTGGTTGCGTGCTGTTCACACAGTTCGCGATCAACGGTCAAAGCACTGAAAACACTCGCCACTTCACCCAGGATTCGGTTGCGCCGAACTGGCCACCCTTGCTGGATGATTGTCTGCGATTGCTCGAACCGGGGCCTGGTGCGACCACGCAATGGCGCTTTACCCCACAGGAGACGCTGCACGAACTCATTGATGCCAAGGGGCATCGACAAACGTTCGAGATGGCCGTGGATGGCCGTTTGCGTGGCGCTGCTTTGCAGTTGAAGCATCAATCCAGCGCGCAGCTGTTGGTCAGCGATATCCGCTACAACGCTGAAGGCCAGGTTGTATATGAAATGGCGGGCAACGGTGTCAGCACGACGTTGCTTTATCGGCCACAGGACGGTCGACTGCTCGAACGTCTGACCAAGAGCGCGGTTGGTGTGGTGTTGCAGCATTGGCTTTATCAGTACGACCCGATGGGCAATGTACTGAGCATTGAAGACAAGGCACTCCCCGTGCGCTATTTCGCCAACCAGCGCATCGAGCCGATCAGGCACTTTCGCTACGACAGTCTTTACCAGTTAATCGAAGCCACTGGCTGGGAGTCGCTCGTTACTCAGCGGGGCCCCGGCGCGAGCGGCCAGGCGGATCCGGCAGCGATCGGCAACTATCGGCAGACCTTCCGTTACGACGCCAGCGGTAATCTCCTGCAATTGAGCCATGTCGGCGGACAAGCTCAGGGTCATCAACTCAGCGCCGCTCGCTACAGCAATCGTTGCCTGTCCTGGCGCAACGGTACGGCCCCCACGGAAGCCGACATCGCTGCCGCGTTTGATAGCAACGGCAACTTGCTGGCGCTGGAGCCCGGGCGAAATCTGCACTGGAACCTGCGCAATCAGCTCAGTCGCGTCACGCCAATTACCCGCGAGAGTGGGCTCGATGATCGCGAATCTTACCTGTATGACGGCGCCGGTTTGCGCGTGCGCAAAATCACTGAATGGCAGACCCAGGCACTTACAGTGATTGCCGAGACGCGCTATCTGCCCGGGCTGGAACTGCGCAGCCACAGCGGTAACAACCAGCATTTGCAGGTGATCAGCGTGGCGATCGGACTCAACAGCGTGCGCGTTTTGCATCGTGACGGCGGACCGGATCGCTACCGCTATGGCTGCACCGATCACGTCGGTTCCATCGGTCTTGAACTGGATGGCGATGGGCAAATCATCAGCCGCGAAATGTTTTATGCCTTCGGTGCAACGGCGTGGCAGGACGGCGATGTCAGCGACAAAAGCCTCGGCTACTCAGGCAAGGAGGAGGATGCCACCGGCCTGCATTATTTTGGCTTCCGTTACTACGCCGCGTGGCTGCAACGCTGGGTCAGTCCCGATCCCGGCGAAGAGGTCGATGGGCCCAATCGCTACCGGGCCATGCGCAACAATCCACTGTTCTATCGCGATCAGGATGGATTGGTTTCATTGCCCACTCAGGCCTCAGGCAGTGCGGCATTGCGAATGCAGGAATCGTCTCGAGGTCTGCCACAAGTGTCATCAGAAACCCGAGAAAGGATTGCTCAGGGCGCACAGGTCATTGGCAAGACCTTGTCTTACGCCAAGCATCCGTTGATCGGCGCCGTGGGCAGTGTGCTGGAAACCGGCGGGCGCGTGCTCGAAGTCTACGATGCGCAAGCACAGATGCAGAGCCGCCAACGCAGCACCCAGCACATGTTGCCAACGAGTGTGCCGGTTGCCAGCAACACCTCATCACTGTTGAGCAAGTTACCGGAGATGGCCGCTTTCACCGGTTTTAACCATCAGATTGGCGAAACAGCCGCACAGTCCAGCGCAGCGCCGAGTGCACTCTCGATGCAGTTGTTCGCCGCCGGATTCGGTTCGGCGACGCCACCGAACATATCGATGGCGCTGATGGCCGAGGATCCTTTGAAGATGGGCAACAAACGTGGCAAACGCGCCACGGTTGCTGCGGCGCATCATGAATAGAGTGGCTGTCTGGAAATAAAAAAGCCCCCGCCCAACCCGCTGCGGATAGGGAACGCAACGGGCTGGACGAGGGCTTCTTGTTTTGCCGATCAGTTACTGCGCGATGGTCTTCACCGACACGCCGCGCTCGATCGGGGTGGAGCGGCCGTAGATGTCTTCGAAGCGTTCGATGTCGTCTTCGCCCAGGTACGAGCCCGACTGGACTTCGATGATTTCCAGCGGGATCTTGCCCGGGTTGCGCAGGCGATGCACCGAGGCGATCGGGATGTAGGTCGACTGGTTTTCGCAGAGCAGGAACACGTTTTCATCGCAGGTCACTTCGGCGGTGCCGCTGACCACGATCCAGTGTTCGGCGCGGTGGTGGTGCATCTGCAGCGACAGGCATGCGCCCGGTTTCACCGAGATGTGCTTGACCTGGAAACGCCCGCCCATGTCCACCGAGTCGTACGAGCCCCACGGACGATAGACTTCGCAGTGATTCTGGGTTTCGCTGCGGCCCTGCTCGTTGAGCGTGTTGACCATCTGCTTGACGCCCTGAACCTTGTCTTTGTGGGCAATCATCATGGCGTCTTTGGTTTCGACCACGACGATGTTTTCCAGACCGATCACCGACACCAGTTTGCCGTTGCCGTGGATCATGCAGTTCTTGCTGTCCTGGATGACCACGTCGCCTTTGGTAACGTTGCCGTTGGCGTCTTTCTCGTTGACTTCCCACAGCGACGACCAGCAACCGACATCGCTCCAGCCAGCGGTCAGCGGCACCACGCAGGCGCGCTGGGTTTTTTCCATCACGGAGTAGTCGATGGAGTTGTCCGGGCAGCAGGCGAAGGTGGCTTCGTCCAGCGTCACGGTGTCGGCATCCTGCTCGCTGCGCTCAAGGGTCAGCAGGCAGGTGTCGTAGATGTCCGGATCGTGCTTTTTCAGCTCTTCGAGGAAGCGGCTGGCGCGGAACAGGAACATGCCGCTGTTCCAGTAGTAACCGCCGGACTGCACGTACTCGGTAGCGCGTTTGACGTCAGGTTTTTCGACGAAGTGCGAGACGCGGCTGACGCCTTCGGGCAGCAGCGAATCCGCAGTGGATTTGATGTAGCCGTAACCGGTTTCCGGTTTGGTCGCCGGTACGCCGAACAGCACCATTTCGCCGTTTTCAGCGGCGACGGTGGCGAGGGCGAGGGCGCGTTGCAGGGCTTTCTGGTCTTCGAGGACGTGGTCAGCCGGCAGCACCAGCATCAGTTCGTCGCGACCTTCATTGACCAGCATCATCGCGGTCAACGCCACGGCCGGCGCGGTGTTGCGGCCGAACGGTTCCATCAGGATGCGCTGGCATCCCAGATTACGATTGCTCAACTGCTCGTTGACGATGAAGCGGTGATCCTTGTTGCAGACCACGATCGGGGTGTCCATACCTTCGAACACCAGGCGTTCGAGGGTCTGCTGGAACAGCGTGTGTTCGCCGGTCAGGGCGAGGAATTGCTTAGGGAACTGCTTACGCGAAAGCGGCCAAAGACGTGAACCGCTACCACCTGACAAGATCACCGGAATCATATTGTTTACTCCATAAAATCGATTGGTTAGAGGCACGAACGCTGTGTCGTTTCACTCTTGTTTTTGTCTCGTACCGAGAGGCCGCCGCATTCCCTTGTAGGAGCTGCCGAAGGCTGCGATCTGTTGATCTTGATCTTCATAAACAAAGTCAAAAGATCGCAGCGTGCCGCAGCTCCTACAGGGATCAGCGTCTCCTCGGGAAATGGGTTAGCGAGTCGATACCGGGCGTTTTACCCAGACTGGCGACAGGCTGCTGCCGCTGCCGGTGACGTACAGCACCGCCGCTTCACCGCGCTCCAGGGCGACCGGTTTTACGTCGCCAACTTTCTTGTCACCTTCGTACAGCGCCAAGCTGACTTTCACCGGGTTGATTTCACGTTCGCCACGGCCCTTGGCGGCCACGTTCGGCACCACGTCGGTCTTGCCGTCGGCGGTCTTCAGGGTCAGCGGTTTGTCGCTGAGGTTCTGCACGCGCACCAGGGATTTCTGCTTGTTCTTGAACGGCGGCTCTTCGATCAGTTGCGGCGCGCCGGAAGCGTTGTTGACCAGGGTGTAGTAGTGGTCACCGGCGAGTTTCACCGGCAGGGTCTGGCTGCCGACTTTGGCGCTGTAATCACCGCCAGGCATGAAGCTGAAGTCGCTGCTGGCCAGTGGCGCAACGTCGCTCAGGTTGGTGCTGCCGACGGTGGCGCTGACTTCAGCGTTGCTGGCGTTGTAGACACGCACGAAGGTCGAGCCTTTCGGTGCGGTCGGGCCGTAGAGCGCAGCGTCGCCACCGGCGAAAGCCTGAACCGACAGCACGCTCAGACCTGCAACCAGTGCAATGCGTTTTGCGAGACGACGAGGAGTAGTAGTGAAAGTCATGGTGTACCTCTCTTTCAGTTTTGCGCCCGATCGGGCGTCTCGGATTTAGTGTTGATTGCTACGTTTTGTTGGCGCGCGCCGGCTTGTTTAAGCTCTGCGACCCACTGCGGGTCGGCGTCGCCGATTTCGTTGTTCACAGGCAGATATCGTTCAGGAAACTCCCAGATCAGCACCTGTGGCGGGCTGTTCTTGAAGTCATCGCTTTTCAGGTAGCTGAGCATCGGCAGGATCGGGCCGTGGCCGTCTTCGGCGTAGCTCACCACGTCGCTGTGCAGCGCTTGTTTCAGGGCACCGACGAAGTTCCAGTTGGGGTTGGCGCTGTAGCTGGTGCCGACCAGTGCCACCGGCACTTCATTGCTGGCGAACAGCGCGTCGTCACCGGCAGGCTGATCACCAGCCGCGACGGTGTTGCGCTTTTGCAGCGGCTCTTGCGCCGGCATCAGGTTTTCAAACAGCGGATCGAGCGGCAGGAACAAGCGCAGATCGCCCTTGTGCGTGACCTTTTCCGCTGGCGTGGTAACGAAGCGCTGCGGCTCGCCGCTGAGCGGGAACTTGTCGGCGATGGTTTTCGCCAAAGTGTTTGCTGCAACCTCGGCGCCCTCAGGCGTCCAGTGCGTATCGGTGCGCAGGAACACTTGCTGACCACTTTGCTTGGCCTGCTGGAACGGCTTGAGCAGGTCAGGGGCGAGGATCTTGTCGGCGGCTACACGAGCATGGAAATCCTGATAGAGATTTTCGTGGATGCTCGCCGGTTTCACTTCACCCAGATGCTCCGGGTACAGACGAACCTTGGCCGGCACGATCGCCATCACCAGTTTCACGCCTTTCTCTTTGAGGGTCTGGCGCACGCCTTCGACCAGCGCGTAGTTGCCTTGCAGGTTCAGCTCTTCGTTGACGATCGGGTTGAATTCTTCATCGCTGTACAACCACTGATCGCGACCGAGCACCACGCCCGGACGACCTTCGTTGAACAGTTTGAAATCCAGCGCGGCCCAGAGGTTGGTGCCCAGACGCTTGATCGGGAATTCATCGTCGTAGTGCGTTTCCACAGCCTTGGTCCAGCGACCGTTGAGCACCGTCGCATCGGCATTGGTGCTGAAGCCGAAGAAGCTGCGAACCGACCACAGACCCAAGACCAACAGGGTCACCAGGAACAGGGCGATGTAGAAGATGCGTAATGAGCGGGTCATGTCAGATCCCTCAGAACTGGAAGTAAAGGAACGGCGAGAAGCTTTGCGCCGAGAGTTTGAGAATCGAGGCGATGAACAGCAGCAGGATCAAGCCGCGCATCACGTAGCGCGACCAGTCCGCGCTCCAGTAGGCCGGTTGCACCTGGGCTTCGACGCCGACGGTGTAGCCAGGCTCGTGGATGCTCGCCGGGTTTTCGCCGGGTGCGGCTTTGATCATTCCCGGAGTCGCCGTGGCAGGGCCGTTGGCCTCAACGTTGACTTCAGGTTTGCTCTTGGCCGGTGGCTGGTTGGTGTACAGATCGCGCAGGCCGAAGAACGCCAGCGTCACGTACGCCACAACCAGAGTTGCCACTTGCAGACCGGTGAGGCTGGCCTGATTGAGTTCGGACAACGACCAGTCGCCGAAGCTGAACATCGCGCCGTACATGCGACCGGCAACGTGCAGGTTCTCGGCGCGGAAGATCACCCAGCCCATGACCACGAGCAGGAAGGTCAGCGCCCAGCGGATCGGGTTGAGGCTGCGTGGCGAAGTGTTCAGGCCCAGCGCTTTTTCAATCGCCAGCCACATGCCGTGCCAGGCGCCCCAGACGATGTAGGTGATGTTCGCGCCGTGCCACAGACCACCGAGGAGCATGGTCAGGAACAGGTTGCGATAGGTCATCAGCGTGCCTTTACGGTTACCGCCGAGGGTGATGTACAGATAGTCACGCAGCCAGGTCGACAGGCTGATGTGCCAGCGGCGCCAGAACTCGGTGATCGACTGGCTGATGTACGGCTGTTTGAAGTTTTCCATGAAGCGGAAACCCATCATCAAGCCCAGACCGATGGCCATGTCGCTGTAACCGGAGAAGTCGAAATACAGCTGCGCGGTGTAGGCCAGTGCGCCGAGCCAGGCATCGCCGGTGGTCGGGTTTTGCAGGGCGAAACAATGGTCGGCGACCACCGCGAGGGTGTCGGCGATGAAGACTTTCTTGATGAAACCCTGCATGAACCGCGTGCAGCCCTCGGAGAATTTATCGAGGGTGTGCGTGCGGTTGTTGAACTGGTCGGCGAGGTCGCGGAAGCGCAGCACCGGGCCGGCAATCAAGTGCGGGAAGATCGCTACGAAGGCGGCGAAGTCGATCAGGTTGCGCGTGGCCGGGGTGTCGCCGCGATACACGTCGATGATGTAGCTGATCGACTCGAAAATGTAGAACGAGATACCGATCGGCAGCAGCACGTGGGTGAGGATGAACGGCGACAGACCGACCGACGTCATCATCGCGTTGATGCTATCGACGCCGAAGTTGGCGTACTTGAAGTAGCCGAGGATGCACAAATCGACTGCGACACCGAGCAACAGCCAGCGCTGCGCCGGTTTGGTCCGCACGCCAGCGGCTCCGACTTTGAGGCCGATCCAGTAGTTCCACAATGTGACGGCAGCGAACAGCGCGAGGAAGTCCACACGCCACCAGGCATAGAACACGTAGCTGGCGATCAGCAGCAGCAAATTGCGATAGCGTTGCCCGCTCAAGTAGTACAAGCCGAGAAAGATCGGCAAGAACAGAAACAGGAACACGTTGGATGAAAATACCATCCCGATCTCTCCATGTTTGAACCAACAGTCAAGGGCCAAAGCCCCCCCAAACCCCCCGTGGTAGTGGAGGGGTGACACAGTGCTTGCTTGAGGTCGGAGCTGGCCGTCAGACCGCGCCCCTCACCCCCCGCCCTCTCCCGGAGGGAGAGGGAGCCTGATCTCCATGGTTTTCAGAAAAGGAGATCGACTCGGTATTTCATTTCGGCGTAACTCGCACAGCCACCTCGGTCAGTCCCCTCTCCCTCCGGGAGAGGGTTAGGGTGAGGGGCTTTCGCTTTTCGCCTTTCAAGAACCTTTGTTGCCCTTTTCATGGGACGGGTCGTAGACCTTGGTCAGGTCGCCGCCGAGGCGGAAGGTTTTGAACGGCTGCATGCCGCGCTTCTTCTCGATGACATCCGGCGCACAGGTGTAGAGCGTGCAGAACGGTTCGAGCCAGGCGAATTTCATGTCCTCTTTCAAGTCGGTCATGTCCTGCTCTTTGCCGTTCTTCTTCTCGAATTCATCCGGGTCTTTCACCCCCGACAACACCCGATCACCCAGACGCTTCAGCGCACCGTTGTTCTCCTGACGCAAATCGACCCCGTTGACCTGAGCAAAACTGGCGATCATCGCCAGCGGCGGCAGGGCGTAGTTGTGATAGGCGAGGGCGCGTTGCTGGCGCTTGAGTTCGTTCGGCAGGTAACCGTCAGCATCGACTTGATTGGCGCCGACCTTGTATTCCTTCACCGCCCAGTCAAACAGGTCGCGGCGGTTGGTCGCGACCGACGTCGCCATCACCGACCATGCGGCCCAGTACGAGTGATTGTTGGTTTTTTCCAGCGGCAGGTTGTCCCAGTCGCTGACCACCTGGTCGGCCATTTTGCTGAACCACGCCTCGATCACCTGCGCTTCCTGCTGATGCTGCGCCAGCGGATGCGAGTCGGAGAACTTCAGGCGAATGTACGAAGAGGCCATGCTGCCCAACGCCCATTTGCGCATCGACTTGCCGGTGTGGTTGAAGTCTTTCGACATCAACGCGTCGGCCTTGGCCCACGCGGTCAGCCAGTTCAGCGTGCAGTCGAGCTGTTCCGGACGACCGTCGCGCATGAACTGCATTACCCGTTTGGCGGTGCCGCGTTCCAGCGTGGTGATGTCTTTGGTGGTGTCGCGGAAAGCTTTTTCCGACTGCACGTTCAGCGTTGAACGGGCCTTGTCCGAGCCTTCGTATTTGCTGCGAAATTGCAGCGGCCCGGTGTACGGCGTCGGCATGGCATCGCAGCCTTCGCTGTTGTCGCCGGTCTTGAATTTATCCACAGGCGCGAAGTAGCCCTGCGGTGGACGCAGTGGCGCGGCGGCCTGAGTCGCCCCGGCGAACATCGCCAGGCTCAGCAGCGTCGGTGCCAACAGATTTTTGAGTTTCGGATTTCGCATAGCAGACCTCATTGCCCGACCTGAGCGGTTTGTTGCCCAGCGCCCGGGAATACGTTGCGTTTGCAGATTTTCGCTTCGACTTTTTGCGGCGCGGTGCCCGCTTCCGGGCCCTGAACTTCGACCGCCAGCAGGTTCTGCGTGGCCCAGTCTTCGTCCGTGCGCAACTCAAAGGCGAAACGACCGTCGGTGTCGGAGGTTTCCGGTTTCTCGATCTTGATGTCCTCGTGGCGACCGTTCATGTACCAGAGGGTGGCTTGCAGGGTTTTCACCGAAGGATCGGCGAAGCGGATGTCGACCTGATGGCTGCTGTTTTGCAGGTTCAGGTTCTTGCTGTTGACCAGCAGTTCTTGTTTGCCGCCCGGCTTGAGCGTGGTGCTCGCGGACATCTGTGCGTCTTTGCCTTCGCAGCCGTTGTCGAGCAGGGACATCATTTGGCGATAGATGGTCTCCTGGTCGAGGCGATACAGCGGCGAGAATTCCCAGATGAGAATTTTCGGCGGGGTCTTCTGGAATTCGTCGCTGCCGAGGTACTGCAGCATCGAACCTTCCAGACCACCGCCGGGGAACGCGACGTTGAGAATGTCGGCGCCGATGGCTTCTTCGAGGAAGCCGGCGAAGTTGTAGTTCTTGCCGCTGTGCGACGTACCGACGAGGGTGATTTGCGGGTTGCCGGAATCACCGAACAGGTCGCCGTCGCCAGCCTCGCCCTTAGGCTCGGTGGTGAATTGATCCATGTACTGGATCGCGTAACTGGTGCCGCACAGTTGCCCGGCCATGTTGTGCAGGGTGCCGGTCTTGCCCATGCGCCCGGAGCGTTTGGTTTCGAATTCACGCTTGGGTACGTCGGCGAAGGCCGGGATCTGCTTGACCTTCTCGGCGACGATTTTCGCCGTGCGCTGTGCACCGTATGGCGTCCAGTGTTGGTCGCCGCGGAAATAGAAGTCGTGGGCGGGCAGGGTGTCTGGCAGCGATTCGTTGGTCAGCGGCGACAGGTCTGGCACGACGTAACCCATCTTGGCGAAACGGCCGAGCATGGTCTTGTAGTTGCCCAGCGCTTTCTCGTAATCGAACGCGGCTTTTTCCTGCGGGTTGAGCTTGTTGCGGTTCACCAGGCCACGGGTTGGCTGATAAACAATCACCAGCTCGACGCCTTTGGCCTTGAACGCATCGTGCAGCTGTTGCAGGCGTTTGTAGCCGGCCGGGGTGGTGTTGAACTCGGTGCGCAGATCTTCCTGAGTCCGGAACAGCCAGTCGCCTTGCGCCTGCACCAGCGTGGTGAAGTTCTGCTGATAACGCGTGGTGTAGTTCTTCGCGTCATGCGCCGCCGGGCACAGGTTGCAGCACGGTTCGGCGCTGAACTTCGGCGGCGTAGCGGCGGCGCCTTCATCGGCGCGGGCGCCGTTGCTGGCCGCGAGAATGCCCACGGTCAGGGCCGACAGGCTGAGTAATTTGATCAAGTGTGGGTGCATAAAATTATCCTCAGTCCTGCATTTCGGTCTGGCGTTCGACAGGGTCGATCAGCACGGCTTTCTGCTGGCGCACCAGCAGGTCGAGAATTTCATCCTGGCGCTCGCCGAGGATGCCGTTGAAGCTGATGCCGCTGGATTTGGTCGGCGCCAGCATCGACACGCGATACAGCTCGACACTCAAAGGCGAATCGATCGACAGCGGGCCGCTGCCGTTGGCCGCCAGCTCACCGCCGACGACGATCAGCGACACCTGCGCATCGAACGGGTCGAGCTTGATGTCACGGTCGGTGTCGCTCAGATCCTTGATGTGGCCGTAAACGCCGGTCAGGCCGTTGGCCATGGCGACGTTTTCGTAGAGGCGGATGTTCACGCTGTTACGAATACGGATGCCGTGGCGTTTGTTGCTGATGACCTTGTTGCCCCACAGCAGGTTGTCGGCGGACTCGTAGAGCGTGATGCCGTCGGTGTGGTTCTTGTAGATCTCGTTGTAGGCAATGATGTTGTTGACGCTGTTACGGTCGATCACCAAGCCCGAGAGGTGGTTGTCGAAGCTCTTGTTGTTGAAGATGAAGCTGTCGTTGACCTCACGGGAAATAATGATCCCGTGCTTCTTCTTCGTGCCGTGCACAGTGTTCTCGGCAATGATCAGGCCGTGGGAACGGTCGTGCGGGTCGATGCCGTAAACGATGTTGTCTTTGTAGGTGTTGCCCTTGACCACGAAGTCGCGGGTCTCGTAGCAGTAGAAGCCGTACCACATGTCGGAGAACTCGGAACCGACGATCCAGCCAGTCGGTTCGGGACGCTTGAGCACCTTGGCCATGTTCGGCGTGTACTGGGAAATACTCACGCCGTACGACTTACTGTTGGCGTAGCCGAAGCTAGCCATCTTGCTGTTGACGATGTAGGTCTCGGTGCCGCCCCAGGCCAGCAGGAACGGACGGAATTCCTTCGGCGAACGGAAGGTCGCCGGGCCGTTTTCCTTCTCGCGCCAGCCAGTGATCTTGGTGTCACGCACGAACAGCTGACCGTCGTTGACCAGGAACGAACCGGCCTCTTGCGACAGGCGCAATTCCTGGGTCTGGCCATCGATTTCGAGGATGCCTTTACGGCCAACCACGATCGGCAGCTTCGACAAATACACGCCCGGCGAGGTTTCGCTGAAATACTGCTTGGGCAGTTTCTGCGCCAGATCCTTGAGGTTCATATAGCCGTCGTCGACGAAGATCGCCTGCGGGATGCCGTGCTGACGCACCACCCATTCGGCCATCTTGTTGTCGCCGCCGATGAAGTCCTTCAGCGCGTCTTCCTGCATCATCCGGCGCACGCTGATCTTGCCCGGTTTGCTGCGGACGATTTTCGCCGCAGCGGCTTCGGCGGTGAAGCCGGAGAGGTCGGGCAGTTTTGGCGCGGCCAGATTCAGCGCGTCGGTCGGCGCGCTGCTGACGGTGTAGGTCTTGGCCTGTTGCAGTTCTTTGGCCACGGTGGCCGGCTTGGCCGGTTGTGGCGCCGTCGGCTCCACATTGGCGAAGGCGCCGGCGCTGGCCAGCAGCATCGCGCCGGCCAGCAGGCTGAGTGAGCCTATCCTGGTGCTGATCATGTCGGGCACTCCCTTGGCGGTTTGCATCAGAAGCGCCAGATCACGTCGATGAACGCGCGGTGCATGTACGAATCAACCTGCTTGCCGTAGGCATCGCCCGGTTTGAACACACCGCCACGGAAACGCACGAGGGCCGAAGGCTCGTCGATCGACTGGCTCAACGCCGCGGGCAACAGGCCTTGCTTGAAGTACTTGGTGACGACCAGATCCATCTCCTGACCCAGATCCTTGTTGCCGTCTTCAAGCGGCAGCGAGGTGCTGGAAAGAATGGCGCCGGTGGCGTCGTCGGTGTTGTTTTCCACGGCGTTGATGCCGTTGCTGCCCACCGGCTTGTTGCCGTCGACACGCCAGAATTTGTGGTAGATCAGGCTGGCGTCGTACTCGTCGTTGACCATCCACGAACCGAACAGTGTGGCGGTCTGCATGTTGTTCATTTCGCCACGGAAGGCTTCGCCGAAACGGTGAACCCGCGAACGCGTACCGGTGTAGTTGGAGCGGTTGCTCTCCAGACCGTTCTGCTCGTAATCGGCGCTGGCGCGGGCATAGGCACCGCCGACTTGCCATTGCGGATCGAGGCGCAGACGTACACCGATGTCGGTGGCCCAGCCGTTGACGTCATCGCTGCGCTTGGCTTGTGCCGGGCGCGAGCCGTCGGCATTCAGCGCGTTGACCGTGTCGCGGTCGCCGCTCATGCCGGTGATGCTGCCCCAGTAGTTGACGGTGTTGGTGTTGCGCCAGTTGTAGGCGTCGCTGTCGGCGGTCAGGCCGAGCCAGCTGATGTCGCCGTTCTCGGTTTTATCCAGCGAGTCGCGCGGGACACCCGGCTCGGCGTAATCGAGTTTGCCGTCGTCGTGGGTATGGTGACCACGAATGCCGACCCACTGGCCCGGTGTCCACTGGTAAGCGGCATCGGCGTAGGCGTGCAGGCGATCTTTGTCTTTCGGCGCCAGCTCTTTCAAGTCGGTGCGGTATTCGCTGAAGCGTTCGGCGACACCGGCGTTGGCGCGCAACAGGGTGGTGTCGAAGGTCCAGTTCAGCGCTTCGATGTTGGTGTCGCGCCATTGGCCGTCGTCATTGCGCAGGCGCTGGCGACCGAACTTGAGCATCTCGCCCGGGTATGGCGTGAGGCCGCTGTAGCCGACCCAGAACTCGCGCATCGCCAGGTAGTTTTTCTTGGTTTTGCGATCGCCGTTGTCGGTGGCTTGTTCACCGTCGGATTGTTGCAGGGTGTCGGTTTCGATGATGTCGGTCGAGGTCACGGCCTGGCCCATGGCGTAGGCGCTCCACGCGCCGCTTTCGCCGTAGATCCACGGACGCAGGTCGAGGCCGACGCCGTTGACGTCGCCGCCGCTGGCGGTGCCGAGGTCGCGGTCGTCTTCGGACTGGCCGGTGACTTTCACTTCGAGGCCGAAGTTCTTGGTTTCAGTCATCGCGGCCAGTGTCGGGCAAGACCAGATCAGCGCGAAAGTGAGGCCAATGCCGGCCTTCACAAATGGATTCAACTTCATAATTTTTCCTCGCCGTCTTCTTCTTGCAGGGCGTGCAGTTGCAGCGTGTTCTGGTTCAGAGCGCCACGGCTGGCTTGCTCCTGTTGCAGCAGACGTTGGGCTTCGGCCAGACGCTCGGGCGGCAATTGCGCGGCGAGGGTGGTCGCCAGCTCATCGGCTTGCGGGGTGTTTTGCGCCTTGGCCAGTTGGCTGAAGACGTAGGCGTTGAGCGGATCGGGCTTGGTGCCCTTGCCTTGGGAGAACAGTTGCGCGATGGCGAAGTCGGCGCTGTTTTGGCCGTTGCGCGCAGCGGTCAGCAAGTGGTCGAGCGCCTTCTGCGGATAGACCTTGCCGAGGTAGCCACGGCGATAGATCTGGCCGAGGTAGTAGTCGGCGGCGACTTCACGGCCAACGGCTTTCTGGAAATGTTCTTCAGCAACTTTGGCGTCAGCCGGGACCATTTTGCCTTCGTAGTAGAGCTTGCCCAGCAACAGCTCGGCGCGCGGCTGGTCGGCGGCGCGGCCGTTGTCGAGGTACTTCATCATCTGGTCGACGTCACCCAGTTCCGGGTAGTCGTACAGCAATTGCGCGAGGGTCACCCACGACGCCGGGTAGCCTGGAGCGATCGGCTCGAGCAGCGACTGCGCGGTTTTTTCGTCGGGCTTGCCGAGGGTCGAATCGGCCAGTACACGGGCCACGGAATCGACGCGCTGCGCGGTGACGGTGCCTCGGGCATAACCGGCCTGCATCTGTTTGATCAGCTCGGCTTGCTGTTCTGGCTGGGCACGTTTCTGATAGACCGTGGCCAGTTCGACGTAGCAGATGTCGGTGGTGTTGAGCGCGGCTTTGCAGATTTTTTCCACGTCATCCAGGTGCTGGTCGTAGGTGCCTTGGGTGCGATACAGCAGCACCTGCGCCAGACCTGCTTCCGGATAACCGGATTTGCGCCATTGATCGATCTGCTGCTGCGCGTTGATGTTGGGGAAGCTGTGCGGGTATTGCAGGTAGAGCATCGCCAGCGGGATCAACGTGTTGCCTTCGCCATTGGCGGCGGCTTTTTTCAGCAGGGTTTCGGCTTCGTGGTGCTCGGCTTCGGTGTAACCCGGTTTGGCCACCAGCAAGCGGCCCAGACGCGCCTGAGCACGCGGCGAAACACTGGCGGCGGCGCGGTAAGTCGCTTCGGCCTGTTTCATTTGCTCAGGGTCGCGGCTGTCGACCTGGATATCGGCGAGGCCGACTTGCGCCTCGCTGTAACCCAGATCGGCCAGTTGCTGATAATTCTGCGCAGCGGTGGCAGTGTCGCCACGCTTCAGCGCTTCGTTGGCCAGACGCTGATCGGGCAGGCCGGCGCAACCGGCGAGACTGACTGCCAAAGCCAATGCGCACACTGAACCCATGTGGGAGCGAGCTTGCTCGCGAAAGCGGTGTGTCAGTCGGCACTGAGGCTGAATGTCAGAATGCATTCGCGAGCAAGCTCGCTCCCACAGGGTTTGTGGTGTGCTTGAGATGGGTGGAGTAGTCACAGGCATGTCCTCGACTTAAAGACCGGCAGCCATGGCTTTGTCGATCAGCCAGTTCAGGTTCGGGCCACGGTCGCTGTTGACTTCCACAGGGCGGCCGGCGAGGTTGCTGTCGAGCGGCTCGTCTGGCTGGATCTGTACGCGGATGTCAGAGGACAGGTCGGCGCTTTTCAGGCTGGTGCTGCTGACGATCTTGCCGGTGCGGGTCTTGTCTTCGCCGGCGATCTGGAAGCTCACCGGAGTGCCCGGACGCACGTCGCCGAACTGGCGATAGGAGAAGCGCGCATCAACGGTGGCCTGGGTGTTGCGCGGCACCAGTTGGAAGATCACGTCGCCCTTGCTCGCGTACTGACCGTCAGCCACCAGTTGCTGGGCCACGGTGCAATCGCATGGCGAAGTCAGGGTGCCGGTCATTTGTTTGCCGAACAGTTCTTCAACCTTGGCCGGGGACAGTTGATCTTCTTCCAGATGGCCCTTGAGCACGTCGAGCATGCTGGTGCTGAAGGTCGCCAGTGGCGCGCCTTTGGCGGCAACGCCGTCGGACTTGATCAGGCTCTGCACGGTGCCGTCGCGGGGCATGGTGATGTTCATCCCCGGCACGCTGACCAGACCAGCCTGCGCGTGGCTGACGAAGTACATGCCGTACACCGATTTGAAAATGAAGCCCGCCGCGACCAGGCCAACGACAAACACACCGGCGCTGAAGGTCACTGCTTTCAGTCGACCGAACGGGGTCATGCCGGAGCCGCCGTCCTTCACTTTGCGCGCCTTGGTGAAGTTGTCGCGCTGCAGCGTTGCCAACACTTCACCCATGCTGACGATGTCGCCGGCCAGGTGCGAAGTGATCAAGTGGCGCAGGGTGGAAATGTCCTGCGGCTCGAGGTTCTGAAACTGGCAACCGACGCGGCCGGTCTGGCGGTCGTAAGAACGGATCTGCAGTTCCACGTCCATCGCCAGCCCGAGGTTGTCGATGACGAATTGCAGACGCGCCTTGTGCACGTCGCCAGCCTTGAGCGGCAACTGCCCGGCGTTGAACGCCAGACCACCGGCCGACAGGTCGATGACCCGCGCTTCAACCGGTGTCCGGTCGGGGCCGAAAAAGCGCAGTTTGGCCGGGATTTTCACGCGGGCGTGTTGGCGCTGGGCTTCGGATTCATGCACTACGTTGGCGTTGACGGCGGTATTCATAGGGGCGATTTCCTTGTTAATTCAATAGGGGCGGGTCAGACCATCATCAGCAGCACGGCGACAAAAATGCTGCCGGCGGAGAAGGTCATGGTCCGAGACGACCAGGTGTTGAACCAACGTTGAAAGCTGGCGAGATCACGGGTCAGGGATGTGGGTTGGCGTGTCCAGGATTGTTGGTCGAGGCGGAAGAACACGTAGATCTTCACCAGCGCGCCGACGATCTGGTTGTAATAAAGAATCGCGGGATAAGCCGGGCCGATGCGGTGACCGGAGCACGACAGCAGCAGGGTCAGAATCAGGCGGGTGATGCCGATCCACAGCAGATAAACGAGGATGAACGCCGTGCCGTATTTGAAGCTGGCAATGATCGCCACGGTCAGGCCGAGCAATGACGTCCACATCGATACGCGCTGGTCGAACAGCACCACCGAGGTGAAGGCGCCGAGGCGTTTCACACCCAGGCCCAGTGCTCGCGAGTTCTGGCGCAGGTTGTTGCCGTACCAGCGGAACATCAGTTTGCGGCTGGCCTTGATGAAGCTCTTTTCCGGCGGGTGTTCAACGGTGTTGATCGCCGCGTCAGGCACGTAGAAGGTGTCGTAGCCAAGGCGCATCAGGCTGAACCAGCTCGACTTGTCGTCGCCGGTCAAAAACTTGAAACGGCCCAGACGCCAGTGTTGCAGCGAGTCGCTCTCAACGTCGGCGATGAATTCCGGGTTGGTCACCACAGACGCTTTGAATACCGACATACGCCCGGTCATGGTCAGTACGCGTTTGGACAGAGCCATCGAGCACATGTTGATGTGGCGCTGGGCGAAACGCAGCTTGTGCCATTCGCTCATGATGTAGCCGCCGCGCACTTCGCAGAATTCGTTGGTGGTCAGGCCGCCGACGTTGCCGAACAGCTGGAACCACGGCACGGTCTTGCGCACGGTGCCTTCGCCGAGCACGGTGTCGCCATCGATCACGGCAACCACGGCACGGTCGTCCGGCAGGTGGCGGGAGATCGCGCGGAAACCGTAGGCCAGGCCATCACGTTTACCGGTGCCGGGAATGCGCACGAAGTCGAGCTTCACACGCTCTGGCGGATTCATCCGCGCCCACAGCGCCTTGACCAGCAGCTCATCGGACATTTCCACGATCGAGCAAACCACGGTGGTCGGCAGTTCGCAGTCGATGGCTTCGCGGATCACCGAGCTGTAGACCTGCGCTGTGGTCAGCGCGTCGATACGGAAACTGGTGACCATCAGAAACACATGCGACGGATCCGCCGCTTTACCCAGTTTGCGCACTTTGCGGCGCAGGTGCGGATAAACGATGTAGAGAAAAATCATGCCGCGCACAAAGTGCGTTGCACCCATCGAGTAGCGCCAGATACCCACGGCGCCAATCAGGAAAATGAAGTCCTTCGACTCGGAGTCGAACGTGGACGTGGGCAGCATCAAGGCCAGGCCCATCAGCAAACTTAGGTAAAACAGCCAACCGGCGGCCTGAAGTAGGCCGTGTTTTAGCCTGTGCATAATCTGCATCCGTCTCTATCTCGGGCCGGGCCCGATGGGGTTAAGGCAGGCTTACAAAAAACTGCGATGTCACGCGCAATTCGGGTGATCCCTGTAGGAGCTGCCGAAGGCTGCGATCTTTTGATCTTTGCCGGTTCACTCGGAACTCAAGCGTTGCCGGTAAAGATCGCAGCCTTCGGCAGCTCCTACATTTGGGTTCTGTTGCCCGGCGTCGCGAGGGCGGCGCCGGGCAACGTCTGCCTTACCAGCAGATACCTTCGGTGCGAGTACCGGCGTCGGTGGCTTTGGCCATGAAGCCGACCAGGTCGATGACCTGTTTGCCGTGCGGTGCTTGCTGGGCCAGTGCGCGGAATTTCTCGTCGCGGTTGCCGAGGATGATCACGTCGGAGTTGTCGATCACCGAATCGAAGTCCGCGTTGAGCAGGGACGATACGTGCGGGATTTTCGACTCGATGTAGTCTTTGTTCGCGCCGTGAACACGGGCGTACTCGACGTTGCTGTCGTAGATGCTCAGGTCGTAACCCTTGCCGATCAGCATCTCGGCCAGCTCGACCAGCGGGCTTTCGCGCAGGTCGTCGGTGCCGGCCTTGAAGCTCAGGCCGAGGAGGGCGACTTTGCGTTTGTCGTGGCTTTCAACGATGTCGAAGGCGTTCTGCACTTGCGATTCGTTACTGCGCATCAGCGAGTTGAGCAGCGGCGCTTCGACGTCCAGGGAACCTGCGCGGTAGGTCAGGGCACGCACGTCTTTTGGCAGGCACGAGCCGCCGAAGGCGAAGCCTGGGCGCATGTAGTACTGGGACAGGTTGAGGGTCTTGTCCTGGCAAACCACTTCCATCACTTCACGGCCATCGACGCCGACCGCTTTGGCGATGTTGCCGATCTCGTTGGCGAAGGTCACTTTGGTCGCGTGCCAGACGTTGCAGGTGTACTTGATCATCTCGGCGACGGCGATGTCCTTGCGGATGATCGGCGCGTCTAGTTCTTCGTACAGCGATTGCAGAACGTCGCCCGAAGCCTTGTCGAATTCGCCGATGACGGTCATCGGTGGCAGGTCGTAGTCGGCGATGGCGGTGGATTCACGCAGGAATTCCGGGTTGACCGCAACACCGAAGTCGATGCCAGCTTTCTTGCCGGAGCAGTCTTCAAGAATCGGGATTACTACGTTGGCAACTGTGCCCGGCAATACGGTGCTGCGTACAACGATGGTGTGGCGAGTGGTTTTTTCACGCAGAACAAAACCGATCTCGCGGCACACGGCTTCGATGTAGTTCAGTTCGAGGTCGCCGTTCTTTTTGCTCGGCGTACCGACGCAGATCATCGACAGGTCAGTGTCACGAATCGCTTCGGCGAAGTTGGTCGTGCCACGCAGACGACCGGTTTGAATACCCTGTTGCAGAAGTTCGCCCAGGCCCGGTTCAACAATGGGAGATTTGCCAGCGTTGATCATGTCGATCTTGCCTTTGGCAACATCGACGCCAACCACGTCATGGCCCCGTGCAGACAGGCAACCGGCACATACTGCGCCAACGTAACCCAAACCAAATATGCTGATGCGCATCGCAATTACCTCTGTATATATCAGGCCTTAGAAGGCCGGAGTTAATGGTGTTCAGCGTTCACTAGTGCACTCGAAAGTGCGGCTTACAGGCGCCACAATGCCGTGTGCAGGCATACAAAGTTCCGAGTGTCTAAATAAGTGCACTCAAGATGTGCGCAACCAGGCCTTATAGTTATGACTTGCCCTGTTATGCAGCGGATCTTCCTTTGGAAGGCTCAGGTGCATTCGTCTTGCGCGCTTGATGGCGGGCGGGAAGGCCCGTAGATCAAGCGGTTTGGTGCTCAGGCGAGCACGTTTATAGGGGGCGCGGCCTTGGCCTTGTAGGGGATATTAATGCTGCGTATCTCCTGTCCTTCAGTGTGCTTTGCGACCGGTTAGTCATCTAGGCAAGTTGCTGTGACAACTTGGTTACATGGCTAATTGTCCTACGTAAGTTATCTCGTACAAACTCGGCGAGAATCGTTACCGGTGGTATGAACTACGCATTTGGACATAGTTCCAGTCCGCTCATCGCGCCATCTGAAATTTTTTGAAATATTGACAAAGATGGCACTGGTCTCAATTTGATAGCACTTTCCGTTTCGCCCTTTATTGATAGGGGCGTCATTGCGCTAGATAGTTTTGTGCCACTACCGTGAAAAAAGTTACGTGCCACTACTGAAAAAAATGATCAGTGTCGAGTGAAACTAAAATTAGAAAGGACAGGGATTTTTTTCTGGCGCCATAAAAATGGCGAAATCAAGCGAGGAATTTTTGACGTCGTGCGAGCTGCACGACTCTTTATAAAAAGAGTCGTGCATTAGGCATGCTTTATTCGGGGGCGTGGTCGCGCAGAAATACCAGGTTGTCAGGTTTCGATTGTTCGGCGCTGTAGCGATAACCCTGCACATCGAACTGCTTGAGCTGGGCCGGATCGTTGATCTTTTCCTGAATCACGAAACGGCTCATCAGGCCACGCGCTTTCTTCGCGTAGAAACTGATGATCTTGTACTGGCCGTTCTTCTGATCCTTGAACTCGGTATTGATGATCCGCGCGTTCAGGGCGGTGCGTTTAACGGCCGAGAAGTATTCGTTGGATGCGAGGTTGAGCAGCACGTCGTCGCCCTGATCGGCCAGCGCTTCGTTGAGCCATTCGCTGATGCGAGTGCCCCAGAAGGCGTACAGGTCTTTGCCCCGGGCGTTGGCCAGTTTGGTGCCCATTTCCAGGCGATACGGTTGCATCAGGTCGAGCGGGCGCAGCAGGCCATAGAGGCCGGAGAGCATGCGCAGGTGCTTTTGCGCGTAATCGAAGTTGGCTTCGCTGAAAGATTGTGCGTCGAGGCCGGTATAGACGTCGCCCTTGAAGGCGAGCAGCGCCTGCTTGGCGTTCTCCGGGGTGAACGCGGGCGTCCAGCTGCCGAAACGCGCGGCGTTGAGGCCGCCGATCTTGTCGGACACGTGCATCAGCTCACTGATCTGCGCCGGGGTCAGGTCGCGCAATTGCTGGATCAGTTCCTGAGAATGGTCGAGGTACTGCGGCTGGGTGAAGCGCTGGGTCGCCGGCGGTGTTTCGTAATCGAGGGTCTTGGCGGGGGAAATCACCATCAGCATGAAGTCGTCTCCTTTAATCGTGGGGGCGATTCTAGGGGGTTGTCGGTGTTGACTCCAGCTATCAAGCCCATAGGTGATCGACGGCTTGGCGATGATCGTTCCCACGCTCTGCGTGGGAATGCCGCCTGTGACGCTCCGCGTCACCGTCGAGCTGGACGCGGAGCGTCCGGGGAGGCGTTACCACGCAGAGCGTGGGAACGATCATCGCAATGATTCAATGGAGGCACAGGTAGGAGCTGCCGAAGGCTGCGATCTTTTGATCTTTCTTTTGATCCACCCGCGATATAGTGCCGCGCGGGTTTTGTTATGGAGACGCCCCTTTGCGCATTGTTCTTTTATTCACCGCGTGGCTGTTGAGCTTCGGTGCCGCTGCGGCGCCGGGCGATGTGGCGACGCTGGATCGCAGCACCTGGCCGGAGCAGCTCAGCAGCCCGACGCTGTTCGACGTCGCCTCGCGCGCCGAAATCCTCATGTTCGCCCGGGGCCTGCTCGGCACCGAAGCGCTGGACGAAACCGCGCTGGCCCAGCGCCTCGGCCTGCGCACGGTGAATATCGACGCGGTCAACAGCCTGCGTCAGCGTCTCTGGCAGCGCCTGTTGGCCAACTACAACTACGCCCAGCAAAGCTGCGATCAGGACGCCTCGTTCTGCTTCCTCGTCGAAGACCTAGCGACCCTGCGCGAGCAAGCCGCCAAATTCGTCGTCAGCGATGACAGCTATTACACCAAGTGGGCCGAGCCGAGCCGGATCTTTCATGTGCAGTATCTCGATGAACTGATGCGCAAGGCCGCGCTGTTTCCGCAGACCAGCAGCGAAGTCGATCGTTTCGGCGACTACGAGCGCAACGGCGACGAGATGCACGACCGGCTGTTTCTGCTGACTTTCGACAGCGCCGCGAATCTGCAACCGGACAATACCGACTGGCTCACCGGCTATCTGCGCAAGGCTAATCTGAGCGGCACGTTCTTTGTGTTGGGCAAGGATATTCAGGCACGCCTGAGCGATCGTTCGGTGAGCAGCCTGCAAACCGAGTTCTCCAGACAGTGCGTCGGCGTGCAGGGCTGGGAGTTCCGCTCCCACAGCCACTGGCAGGACTGGCAGGATTCGGTGCGGCGCAGCGCCGATCTGGTGAAGAACAAACTGCCGGAAAACTACGTGCCGCTGTTCCGTCCGCCGGACGGCCAGCGCCGCAGCGATGCACAGAGTTTCTTCAACACTCAGGGCCTGCAAGTGGCGCTGTGGGACATCGATGCCCAGGACGGTGCCGGCAAACTCAAGGGTGCGCCGAGCGCGCAACGGGTGCTGACCCTGATGCTGTTGTGGCGTCACGGGGTGATCAATTTCAATATGAAACAGGACGCGGTGAAGACCTCGTTGCCGTGGCTGATCACGCAAACCGCGCAGAGCGGCATTGGTTGGGAAGACTGTCAGGACGCGTTTCGCTGAGAAACGCTAAAAGCCCGGAAACATTGGGCTTGGGGTGATTTTTTCAGAGAATTTGCTGCAGGTGGACTTCCGACTCTAACGGTGTCGACGGAGTCCGCCAAGGGCTTTTCGTCACTTTGCAAAATAAACTTAAAAAAACCGTCAAAGTACTTTTTTATGTCATCGGTTTTGGAGTATTACGAAGACAGACCGCCGAAACCTGCAACACAGGTGGCGTCTTCCAAGACCCGTTTGTTTGCAGTCACTTGAATCTCCGCAGGTGAGATTTCGGCAGTCACTTCGAGGCGCAGCACCGCTCAGGTATTGCGTCTACTGGCTCTGACATAGGTGACCGAGTATGGATGATCACGGACGTAGCCCTTCCTCCAACCAGCCAATCCTGTATGTACTCGATACCAACGTATTGATTCACGATCCAAACGCCCTGCTGAATTTCGAAGAACACCACGTCGCGATCCCGATGACCGTGCTTGAGGAGCTGGACAAGCTCAAGAGCGGGCATCACAGCGTGGCCGCTGAATGCCGTCAGGCCATCCGGCTGATCGACAAAACCCTGGGCGATGCGTCCCCGGAAGATGTCGAACTGGGTGTGCCGATCCAGCGCGGCAAGGGCGGGCCGAAGGGCTTGCTGTCAATTCTGATGAGCAAGCAGGCCGAATCGAACCTGATTCTGCCCGAGCATCTGAACGACAACAAAATCATCAACCAACTGATCGACCTGCACACTCGCGACCCGAAAAAACCGGTGGTGCTGGTCACCAAAGACATCAACATGCGCCTCAAGGCGCGTGCCTGCGGTATCGCCTCCGAGGACTACAGCACCGACCAACTGGTCGACGACGTGTCCTTGCTGCCGAACGGCTATCACAACATGACCGGCTCCTTCTGGGACCGCGTGAGCAAGGTCGAAACCCGTCAGGATCACGGCCGCACCTGGCACCAGGTACAACTGATCGACAACCTGCCGGCCGTGCACATCAACGAGTTCATCATTGATGAACAGGGCTTCGTCGGCTGGATCAAGGAGATTGAAGAAGACCGCCTGCTGATTCTCGACCTGCACCAGGAACCGTTGCTGCACCAGGAAGCGTGGGGGCTGAAACCGCGCGACATCTATCAAAGTCTGGCGCTGTACGCGCTGCTCGACCCGGACATTCATCTGGTCAACCTGTCGGGTGCGGCAGGCTCTGGTAAAACCATTCTGGCGCTGGCCGCTGCGATCGAGCAGACCATGGTCAGCAAGCGTTATCGTCGCATCATCGCCACTCGCAGTGTGCAGGGCCTGGATCAGGAAATCGGCTTCCTGCCCGGCACCGAAGCGGAAAAAATGGAGCCGTGGCTGGGCGCCATCACCGACAACCTCGAAGCCTTGCACATGGATGACGAAAACACCCATGGCAGCGTCGACTACATCCTCAGCAAAGTGCCGCTGCAGTTCAAATCGCTCAACTACATTCGTGGTCGCAGCTTCCAGCAGAGCCTGATCCTGATCGACGAATGTCAGAACCTCACACCGCACCAGATGAAAACCATCATCACCCGTGCCGGCGCCGGTTCGAAAGTGGTGTGCCTGGGCAACCTCGCACAGATCGACACCCCTTACCTGTCCGCGACCAGCTCCGGGCTGACCTACCTGACCGAACGCTTCAAGGATTTCCCGAACGGTGTGCACATCACCCTGCAAGGGGTGCCTCGCTCGATCCTGGCTGAATACGCCGAAACGCATCTGTAACTGCATCACAACCAAAACCGGGCGGCCCCAAAAGCCGCCCGGTTTTTTTATGCCTGAACACAAAACCAAATGTAGGAGCTGCCGAAGGCTGCGATCTTTTGATCTTGTTTTTAAAGATCAAAGTCAAAAGATCGCAGCCTTCGGCAGCTCCTACACAGGTTGCGTGATAATCCGACTCGCAGAAATTTGACCCGCAGGTTTACAATCCCCGCTCCTGATCAGGAGTAATCCCGTGCTGACTCATCTCGATTCTCAAGGTCGCGCCAACATGGTCGACGTCACCGAAAAAGCCGTGACGTTCCGTGAAGCGACGGCCCAAGCGCTGGTGCGCATGCTCCCCGAAACGCTGCAGATGATTGTCAGCGGCGGCCATCCCAAGGGTGATGTGTTCGCCGTGGCGCGCATTGCCGGCATTCAGGCGGCGAAGAAAACCAGCGATCTGATTCCCCTGTGCCACCCGCTGATGCTTACCGGCGTCAAAGTCGAACTCAGCGCTGACGGCGAAGACACCGTGCGCATCGTCGCCCGCTGCAAACTGTCCGGGCAGACCGGCGTCGAGATGGAAGCACTGACCGCCGCCAGCGTCGCCGCCCTGACCATCTACGACATGTGCAAAGCCGTCGATCGCGGCATGACCATTGAAAGCGTGCGTCTGCTGGAGAAGGTCGGCGGCAAGAGCGGGCACTTTCAAGCGGAGCAGCCATGAACCTGACCGTGAGGTTTTTTGCCCGTTACCGTGAAGCGCTGGGCGTGGATTCGCTGAAGGTTGAAGGCGATTTCGCCACTGTCGACGACGTGCGTGCATTGCTGGCGCAACGGGATGGCGCTGAAGTATTGAGCGAACAGAACCTGATGTGCGCGCGCAATGAAGACCTCTGTCAGCTCGACGAGCCGGTGGTCGATGGCGACGAAGTGGCGTTTTTCCCCACCGTGACCGGAGGCTGAGCCATGGCGATTCGTGTGCAGGCCACGCCGTTCGACCCGGGCGCTGAAGTCAACGCGATGCACGCGGCCAACGTCGGCGTCGGCGCGGTGGTGAGCTTTGTCGGCTACGTGCGCGACTTCAATGACGGGCTGGATGTGGCGGGGATGTTCCTCGAACACTATCCGGGCATGACCGAAAAAGCCCTCGGAAAAATCGCCGTCGAAGCCGAGCAGCGCTGGCCGCTGCTGAAACTGGAGGTGCTGCATCGCATCGGCGCGCTCGAGCCGGGCGAGCCGATCGTGTTCGTCGGCGCCGCCAGTGCCCATCGCCAGGCCGCCTTCGATGCCTGCGCCTTCGTCATGGACTACCTGAAAACCCGTGCACCGTTCTGGAAGAAAGAAAACACCAGCGACGGGCCACGTTGGGTTGAGGGGCGGGACAGTGATCATGCCGCGGCGGATCGCTGGAAGAAGTAAGTCCTCTAGCGCCTTTAAATCCGCTATCGCGAGCAGGCTCACTCCTACAGTTGGAATGCGTTCCCCCTGTAGGAGTGAGCCTGCTCGCGATGACGTCATCTGCAACACCAAAAACCTCTCTCTCTGCCCGATTGACTGGCTATACATATAAGTCCAATATGGATTTATAAGTACAAAAAACATCTCCCTCCGATTTAGCTCTTTCTTGCCAAACCAACAACAACCCGCGAGAGAACGAACATGAAGAAACTCCCCCTCATCACCGGTCTGGCCCTCAGCCTGTTGTCCTGCGCCAGCGTGTTCGCCGCCGAGCAAACCCTGCGCATCGGCATCGAAGCCGCTTACCCGCCATTCGCCTCGAAAACCGACAAGGGCGAAATCGTCGGCTTCGACTACGACATCGGCAACGCCCTGTGCGCGCAGATGAAGGTCAAGTGCGTGTGGGTGGAAGGTGAGTTCGACGGTCTGATTCCTTCGCTGAAAGTGAAGAAGATCGACATGGCGTTGTCGTCGATGACCATCAACGAAGACCGCAAGAAGTCAGTGGATTTCACCCACAAGTATTACTTCACCTCGTCGCGTCTGGTGATGAAAGAAGGCGCCACGGTAGACGATCAATACGCCAGCCTCAAAGGCAAGAACGTCGGCGTTCAGCGTGCGACCACCACCGATCGTTACGCCACCGAGGTGTTCGAGCCCAATGGCATCAACGTCAAGCGCTACAGCAACAACGAAGAGATCTACATGGATCTGGCGGCGGGGCGGCTGGATGCGATTTTCGCTGACACCATTCCGCTGAATGACTTTTTGACGATGCCGCGCGGCAAGGGCTATGCGTTTGTCGGGCCTGAGTTGAAGGATCCGAAGTACGTCGGCGAGGGCGCGGGGATTGCGGTGCGCAAGGGCAATGCGGAACTGGTCAGCCAGTTGAATGGCGCGATTGATGGCATTCGCGCGAGTGGCGAGTATCAGAAGATTTCCGAGAAGTATTTCAAGTCCGACATTTACGGCGACTGATTGAAAAGATCGCAGCCTTCGGCAGCTCCTACAGGGGAATGCGTTCTTCTGTAGGAGCTGCCGCAGGCTGCGATCTCTTGATCTTCAGCCCTTCAGCTCTTTCAAATGCTTGTACACCGTCGCCCGCCCCATGTTCAGCACATTGGCCACATAGTTCGAAGCGCTCTTGCCCTTGAACGCGCCCTCGGCGTGCAGCGCCAGCACCAGTTCACGTTTGTGATCGCGGGTCAGCACATTCAGGCTCAACTGCCGCTCGCGCAGCCAGGCGTGGAGGAAGGTGTTGATGCGTTCCTGCCAGTCATCGCGAAACAGTGAATCCGGCTGCGGGATCAGTTTGCTCGGCGACAGGAACAGATCCAGCGCCGCCTTGGCATTCTCAAACAGCGATATATTCAGATTGATGCACAGCACCGCCAACGGCAGACCTTCGCCGTCGCGCAGGACGCTGCTCAGGCTGCGAATCTTCTGACCGTCCCAATTGAGCTTTTCGTACGGGCCAATGTTCCTGTCGCTGACATCCTCGCTGAGCATGTCTTCTAGAGACGAGTCGTCGCCGATTTCGCGTTTCGACAGGTTGTTGGCGATGTAATCGACCTTCTGCGTGCGCAGGTCGTGCAGCACCACTTCGGCGTGCGGAAAAAACAGCGTGGCGATGGCGTCGGCGATGGCGCGGAAGTTATCCAGCGCCGGATCGAATTCAGGGGCGGTCATGACAGTGGAGCTCCAGGCAGCGTCAGCGCCCCCGTGAACAGGAGGCGCTGCGAGTGTGCCGCAATCCGTTGAGCGAGTCATCCTGACGGGCATTCAAGCGAGGCGGGCAGGGGAGAGCATGGCGCTGCTCAGGCCGAAGTTGCGCAAGTGTTCAGGCAAAGGTTCGCCGCGAACCAGCGCCGCGCTGGCCTGGCCCATCGCCGGCGATGTCTGAATGCCGTAACCACCCTGCGCCGCGACCCAGAACAGCCCCGGCACCTGCGGATCGAAACCGCTGAGCAAATCACCGTCGGCGACGAAACTGCGCAGCCCGGCCCAGGTGCGGGTCGGGCGGCGGATGGTCAGCGTGGTGGCTTCTTCGATCTGGTAAATGCCCATGGCAATGTCCAGTTCTTCGGGTTGCACGTCGTGAGGTTCGACCGGATCGGCGTTGGCCGGCGAACCGAGGAACATGCCGGCGTCGGGCTTCATATAGAAGGACTCGTCGAGGCTGACCAGCATCGGCCAGTGATGAATGTCGACGCCTTCGGGGCCGGCAAAGATAAAGGCGGCGCGGCGTTTCGGTTGCAGACCCAGCGGTTTGGCGCCGGCCAGTGCACCGATCTTGTCGGCCCAGGCGCCGGCGGCGTTGATGATCACTGGCGCGCTGAAGGTCTGGCCGTTGGTTTGTACGTGCCAGAGGCCGTCGGCGTCGCGACTGAGGCCGAGCACTTCGCAGTCGGTATGGACTTCGCCGTGGTTGCGACGGATGCCGCGCAGGTAGCCCTGATGCAGGGCATCGGTGTCGATGTCGCTGGCGCTCGGGTCGTAGATCGCGCCGTGGACTTTTTCCTGACGCAGGATTGGCAGGCGCGCGCAGGCTTCGTCGGCAGTGAGCAGTTGCATCTCCGGCACCGTGGCTTTGGCGCTGAGGTATTGGTTGTTGAGTTCGGCGTTGTCACCGGTGAAGTCCACGGTCATTTCGCCACGTGGGGTCAGCAGTGGGTGTTCGCAGAAACCGGCCGGCGGATGGTCGAAAAACTCACGGCTGGCCTGGGTCAGGGCGCGGACTTGCGGTGTGCCGTAGGCTGCGGTGAACAGTGCGGCGGAGCGTCCGGTGGAGTGATAGGCCGGGTGCGACTCACGTTCGAGCACGATGACCTTAGCCTGCGGCGACAGCCAGAACCCGGTGGAAGCGCCGGCAATCCCGCCGCCGATGATGATGAAATCTGCCTGGCTCATGAAAAACTCCAAAGCTATCGTGGCTCTCTGGGGATCTGCCATTGGCAACTCCCCAATCAGAATGCGATCCCTGTAGGAGCTGCCGAAGGCTGCGATCTTTTGATCTTGATCTTAAAAAAACAGATCAAAAGATCGCAGCCTTCGGCAGCTCCTACAGTGGTCAGTTGTTGAGGTGGTAGAGCGCATTGGCGAGGGCGATGTCTTCCAGGCCCAGGCCTATTGAGCGGAAAAACACGTGACGATCGTAATCCGGGCGCTGCACTTTCTCGCTGAGCAGGTCGGCGAGGTCGCCGACGATCAAATCCTTGCTCCAGCCATGTTGTTCAGCAGCAATCAGCATTTCACCCGCCGAACCCGGCGTGGTCAGACGATAGTCGCAGAACACTTGCATCTCGTTGAGGCGCTGCGGTGGTACTTCGTGGGCGCGCGGGGCGTTGGTGCTGATCGAGGTAATCAGCGCCGGTTTACTCAGCTCAGCCGGATCAATCACCGGCCCGGCTGACGAGGTGCAGAGCATGATCACGTCAGCCTCGGCGAGGGCGGCTTCCCGGCTGTCGACGATCTTCAGATTGGGCGTGATGGCTTTCAACAGGGCCTGGGTCTGCGCGTCGGCGGACAGGCTTGGCGAATACAGGCTGATGCTCTGCCAGTCGCGCAGCGACTTCACGTAATGCAGATGCGCCTGCGCAACCTTGCCGCTGCCGATGATCGCCAGTCGCGTGGCATTCAACGGCGCGAGGGCGTCAACTGCCACGGCAGTGGTCGCGGCGGTGCGTGCGGTGGTCAATTCACCGGCATCGCAGAGCAGCAGCGGTTGACCGGTTTTCATCGACATCAACAGCGTCCACGCCGTCACCAATGGGCCTTGCTCGCGAACGATGTAGGGCGAAGTCTTCATGCCGTACACACCGTCTTCAGCCAGTACACCCAGATAGTTGATGAAGTCACCGGCACCCTGCGGGAATTCCACCAGTTGCTGCGCCGGTTGCACGGCGCTACCCGCCGCAAGGTCGCGAAACAGCTTGCGCAGGATCTGCGGCACATCGAGACGCGCCAACAACTCGCGGGCCTGATGCTGGTCGATCACGTAGGGCGTACTGGACATGTAGGGCTCCGGAATCCGAATCTAAACTTATTAGTCCATTATGGACTTTTAGTATTCTCTCGCAAGCGTCCGATCAAATCCCGGGCGAAAAAAAAGCGCAGTCCGTTGCCGGCTGCGCTTTTCTATTAAACGTCGCTTACTGCGGACGCTTACGCTCGACCGCACGCAACAGATGCGTCGGTGGCGTTTCACAACTGATCTTGCGACCGAGCTTCTCTTCGATGGACGGCAACTGATAAGAGTCGTCTTCCCCGGCGAAGCTGATCGACACGCCATCAGCGCCCGCGCGACCGGTACGGCCGATGCGGTGCACGTAGTCGTCCGGCACTTCCGGCAGGGTGAAGTTGATCACATGGCTGATGCCGTCGATGTGAATGCCGCGACCGGCCACATCGGTGGCGACCAAGACACGAATCTTGCCTTCGCGGAAACCTTCCAGGGTCTTGATGCGTTTGTGTTGCGGCACGTCGCCGGACAACTGCGCAGCGTTCACACCGTCGCGCACCAGGCGCTCTTCGATGCGGCGAACTTCGTCCTTGCGGTTGGCGAAGACCATCACCCGCTCCCAACCATTATCGTTGACCAGGTTGTAGAGCAGTTTGTACTTGTCGGCACCGGCCACGGCGTAGATGTGTTGCTCGACGTTTTCGTTGGCGACGTTGGTGATTTCGATTTCGACGATCGACGGATCGGTCGTCCACTGCTTGGCGAGGTTCATCACGTCTTCGGTGAAGGTCGCGGAGAACAGCAAGGTCTGGCGTTCGCTTTTCGGCGGGGTCTGACGAATGATCTGGCGGACTTGCGGGATGAAACCCATGTCGAGCATGCGGTCGGCTTCGTCCAGCACCATCACTTCGACCATGTCCAGATGCACATCGCCGCGCTGGTTGAAGTCGAGCAGGCGGCCCGGGGTCGCGACGAGAATGTCGCAGTGGCGCGCTTCGAGGTGCTTGAGCTGCTTGTCGAAGTCCATGCCGCCAACGAAGGTCATCACGTTGAGGCCGGTGTACTTGGTCAGGTCAGCGGCGTCTTTAGCGATCTGCACCACCAGCTCACGGGTCGGCGCGATGATCAGCGCACGGGGTTCGCCCATGTAGCGTTCCTTCGGCGGCGGCGTTTGCAGCAGCTGGGTGATGATCGAGATCAGGAACGCGGCGGTTTTGCCGGTACCAGTCTGCGCGCGACCAATGGCGTCTTTGCCGGCGAGAGTGAAACCCAACACCTGCGCCTGGATCGGCGTGCAATACGGGAAGCCCAGATCCTGAATGGCGTGCATCAGTTCTGGCGCTAGTTTGAAATCGTGAAAGCGGGTTTTGCCTTCTTGTGGCTCGACAACGAAATCTTCGAGTTTCCACGGAATGACCGATGCCTTGGGCTTCGGTTCGCGACGCGGTCTGGCCGGTTTCGGCTCTTCACTGCGCGCAGGCTCGGCGGCGATGGGCGCGGCCGGAGCGGGTTGCGGGTCTTGCTTCGGTGCTGCTACGGCAGCGGGGCGGTCGGCCTGGGGCGCATCGTGGCGATGACCGGGGGCGTGCGACGGCGCACTGGGAACTGGCGCGAGCTGCTCAGCCTCGCTTTTACCGAACATTTTCTTGAGTGCTTCGAGCACGGTCATCTCATCAATTGGTTAAGGAATGTACGCCGGCCAGTGTAATGCAAGAAACGGGCGCGGCGTAGTGTGATGATCAACGGGCAGGCAATGCTGTCGCGATTAGCGCAGACGTTCGCTCAACCAGACGCCAATGTCGCGAATTTCTTCGGGTAACACTTCGTGCTCCATTGGGTATTCCTGCCATGTCACGGTGACACCATGCTTCACCAAGTGCTCGTAAGCACTGCGGCCCATCGAGTTCTGCACCACGTTATCGAACTGACCGTGCAGGCACAGCACCGGAATCCGCTGCTGGCTGGCCGATAACTCCAGCTCATCACTGAACGTCGGTGCATACGTCGACAACGCCAGCACGCCACCCAACGGCCCCTGCCATTTCAGGAAAGCGGTGTGCAAAACCACGGCGCCACCCTGGGAAAAACCGGCGAGGAAAATCCGCGAGGCGTCTATTCCGCTGGCGCGCTCGTTTTCGATCAATTCGATGATGCGATCGGCAGACGCTTCCAGCTCATCGCGATCGATCGCACGCGCCGGGCTCATGGCTTTGATGTCGTACCAGCTCGGCATGGCATATCCGCCATTTATCGTAACGGGACGTGTCGGCGCCTGCGGCAGCACAAAACGCGTGCTCAGCAAACTTTCCTGCAACGCTTCGGCCACCGGCAGGAAGTCATAGCGGTCGGCGCCGAGGCCGTGCAGCCAGATCACGCAGGCGTCTGCGGGCTTAACAGGCTGAAGAATCAAGGGCTCGGTCATGGCTGCTCCAATTGTGTGCGGGCGCTCTCATTGAGTGCGTGATTGAAGGGCGCGCCCGATTGATCTGTTAAGAAGATGTCGCAAGGGTACAAGTTTTGCTATTGACCTGTCGCTAAAGCGCTTCAGCGAACGGTGTGGTACGGGCTTTGCTATGGCTTCAGGCGTGCAACCGATCTCGCGCCTGGCGGTAACACTATCAGTGTACCCCGTGGGCCGGGATTGCAAAAAATCCGGTGATGGATGTTCGCCAAGGGCCGCTACGGGCTTCGCGAACGTGAAAGGGCTACCGCCCGTTCGGCCGATTGGTGAGAAGTGAGTGATCCATTTTGTGGATCTTCTCCTACTAGACTCATAGCGAAGGTCTTACGTCGGTTGACCCAATAAAAAGCCAACAAGGGTCAACACCGCCTCAAAAGGGTGCGACTGGACTCAAGCTCCGACACAACAAGAGCAAAACTGGAGGTTTGAATGAAGATGTTGAAATCCACCCTGGCCATCGTGACTGCAGCAACAGTACTCGGTGTCAGCGGGTTCGCTCAGGCGGGTGCAACCCTGGATGCAGTGCAGAAGAAAGGTTTCGTGCAGTGTGGCGTGAGCGATGGTCTGCCGGGCTTCTCGGTACCGGATGCAACCGGCAAGATCCTCGGGATCGACGCTGACGTCTGCCGCGCTGTGGCCGCTGCCGTTTTCGGCGACGCGACCAAGGTCAAGTTCAGTCAGTTGAACGCCAAGGAGCGCTTCACCGCGCTGCAGTCCGGCGAGATCGACATCCTGTCGCGCAACACCACCATGACCAGTTCGCGTGACGCGGGCATGGGCCTGAAATTCCCGGGCTTCATTACCTACTATGACGGCATCGGCTTCCTGGTGAACAACAAGCTCGGCGTGAAAAGTGCCAAAGAGCTGGACGGTGCAACCATCTGCATCCAGGCCGGTACCACCACCGAGCTGAACGTTTCCGACTACTTCCGTGGCAACGGTCTGAAATACACCCCGATCACTTTCGACACCTCCGATGAAAGCGCCAAGTCGCTGGAATCCGGTCGTTGCGACGTGCTGACCTCCGACAAGTCCCAGCTGTTCGCCCAGCGCAGCAAGCTGGCAGCGCCGAAGGACTACGTGGTTCTGCCGGAAACCATTTCCAAAGAACCCCTGGGCCCGGTCGTACGTAATGGCGACGACGAGTGGCTGGCCATCGTGCGTTGGGTTGGCTACGCGCTGCTCAACACCGAAGAAGCCGGCATCACTTCGAAAAACGTCGAAGCCGAAGCCAAGTCGACCAAAAACCCGGACGTCGCTCGTATGCTCGGTGCTGACGGCGAATACGGCAAAGACCTGAAACTGCCGAAAGACTGGGTAGTACAGATCGTCAAACAAGTCGGTAACTACGGCGAAATCTTCGAGAAAAACCTCGGCAAGAGCACTCCGCTGGAAATCGACCGCGGCTTGAACGCCCTGTGGAACAACGGCGGCATTCAGTACGCACCACCAGTGCGCTAATGGTTCTATCGCCCGGCGGGCCAACCGCCGGGTGATGTTCTTGTTCCATTTTTTGCGGGGCACTTCATGCAAAATTCAATCGGCGCACCTAAGCAGAGGCTCAGCCTCAGCGATCCACGAGTGCGTGCGTGGCTATTCCAGATCATCACGATTGTCGCGGTGGTTTCGCTGGGCTGGTTCCTGTTCGACAACACTCAAACCAACCTGCAGCACCGGGGCATCACTTCCGGTTTCAGCTTTCTGGAGCGCAGTGCCGGGTTCGGCATCGCTCAACACCTGATCGACTACACCGAAGCGGACAGTTATGCCCGCGTCTTCGTTATCGGTTTGCTCAACACCTTGTTGGTGACAGTGATCGGCGTGATTCTGGCGACGATTCTCGGCTTCATCATCGGTGTGGCACGGCTGTCGCAGAACTGGATCATCAGCAAACTGGCGACGGTGTACGTGGAAGTTTTCCGCAACATTCCGCCGCTGCTGCAAATCCTGTTCTGGTACTTCGCGGTATTCCTGACCATGCCGGGGCCGCGCAACAGCCATAACTTCGGCGACACCTTCTTCGTCAGCAGCCGTGGCCTGAACATGCCGGCCGCGCTGGCCGCTGATGGTTTCTGGGCGTTCGTGATCAGCGTCGTGGTGGCCATCGTCGGCATCGTGCTGATGTGCCGTTGGGCCAACAAACGCTTTGAAGCGACCGGCGTGCCGTTCCACAAGTTCTGGGTAGGGCTGGCGATTCTGCTGGTGATCCCGACCTTGTGCGCACTGATCTTCGGCGCGCCGCTGCACTGGGAAATGCCCGAGCTCAAAGGCTTCAACTTCGTTGGCGGCTGGGTGCTGATCCCGGAACTGCTCGCCTTGACCCTGGCCCTGACCGTGTACACCGCGGCGTTCATCGCTGAAATCGTGCGTTCGGGGATCAAGTCGGTCAGCCACGGCCAGACCGAAGCGGCGCGTTCGCTCGGCCTGCGCAACGGCCCGACCCTGCGCAAGGTGATCATCCCGCAAGCCCTGCGCGTGATCATTCCGCCGCTGACCAGCCAATACCTCAACCTGGCGAAAAACTCTTCGCTGGCGGCCGGTATCGGTTACCCGGAAATGGTTTCGCTGTTCGCCGGCACCGTGCTTAACCAGACCGGTCAGGCGATCGAAGTGATTGCCATCACCATGAGCGTGTACCTGGCGATCAGTATCAGCATTTCCCTGCTGATGAACTGGTACAACAAGCGCATTGCGCTGATCGAGCGGTAAGGAAAAGCGCATGAGTACTCATACTTTCAAACCCGACATGCCCCCACCGAACAGCAGCATCGGCGTGGTCGCATGGATGCGCGCGAACATGTTCTCCAGCTGGCTCAACACCTTGCTGACGCTGTTTGCGTTCTACCTGATCTACCTCGTCGTGCCACCGATTCTCAGTTGGGCAATCATTGATGCCAACTGGGTCGGCACCACCCGCGCCGACTGCACCAAGGACGGCGCCTGCTGGGTGTTCATTCAGCAGCGTTTCGGCCAGTTCATGTACGGCTATTACCCGGCTGAATGGCGCTGGCGCGTCGACCTGACCGTGTGGCTGGCGGTGATCGGCGTGGCGCCTCTGTTCATCTCGCGCTTCCCGCGTAAAGCGGTGTACGGGCTGAGCTTCCTGGTGATCTACCCGATTGTTGCCTGGTGCCTGCTGCACGGCGGCGTGTTCGGCCTGCCACAGGTGGCGACCAGCCAATGGGGCGGCCTGATGCTGACCCTGGTGATCGCCACTGTCGGTATCGCCGGCGCCTTGCCGCTGGGGATCGTGCTGGCATTGGGTCGACGCTCGAACATGCCGGCGATTCGGGTGGTCTGCGTGACCTTCATCGAATTCTGGCGCGGCGTGCCGTTGATCACCGTGCTGTTCATGTCCTCGGTGATGCTGCCGCTGTTCCTGCCTGAAGGGATGAACTTCGACAAGCTGCTGCGGGCGCTGATCGGCGTGATCCTGTTCCAGTCGGCCTACGTCGCCGAAGTGGTGCGCGGCGGTCTGCAAGCGATTCCCAAAGGTCAGTACGAAGCGGCTGCGGCGATGGGCCTCGGTTACTGGCGTTCGATGGGTCTGGTGATTCTGCCGCAAGCCCTGAAGCTGGTGATCCCCGGCATCGTCAACACCTTCATTGCGCTGTTCAAGGACACCAGTCTGGTGATCATCATCGGCCTGTTTGACCTGCTCAACAGCGTCAAGCAAGCCGCTGCCGACCCGAAATGGCTGGGCATGGCCACCGAAGGCTACGTATTCGCCGCCCTGGTGTTCTGGATTTTCTGTTTTGGTATGTCGCGCTATTCCATGCATCTGGAACGCAAGCTCGACACTGGCCACAAGCGTTAGGAGTTTTGAGATGAGTGAAGTAATCAAAAAGCCTGTGAGCCCTGAAGGCATTATTCAGATGCAGGGCGTCAACAAGTGGTACGGCCAGTTCCACGTGCTGAAAGACATCAACCTCAACGTAAAACAGGGCGAACGTATCGTTTTGTGCGGCCCGTCGGGTTCCGGCAAATCGACGACGATTCGTTGTCTCAATCGTCTGGAAGAACACCAGCAGGGCCGCATCGTCGTCGACGGCGTGGAACTGACCAACGACCTCAAGCAGATCGAAGCGATCCGCCGCGAAGTCGGCATGGTGTTCCAGCACTTCAACCTGTTCCCGCACCTGACCATTTTGCAGAACTGCACCCTGGCGCCGATGTGGGTGCGCAAGATGCCCAAGCGCAAGGCCGAGGAAATCGCCATGCATTACCTGGAACGCGTACGCATTCCGGAGCAGGCGCATAAATTCCCGGGGCAACTGTCCGGTGGTCAGCAACAGCGTGTGGCGATCGCCCGCGCCCTGTGCATGAAACCGAAAATCATGCTGTTCGATGAACCGACTTCAGCGCTCGATCCGGAGATGGTGAAAGAGGTGCTGGATACCATGATCGGTTTGGCGGAAGACGGCATGACCATGCTTTGCGTGACCCACGAAATGGGCTTCGCGCGGACTGTGGCGAACCGTGTGATCTTCATGGACAAGGGTGAGATCGTTGAACAGGCGGCGCCAAATGACTTCTTCGACAACCCGCAGAATGAGCGGACGAAGTTGTTCTTGAGTCAGATTTTGCATTGATGGTTTTTGCGTAAATCAAACCCGGCCTTGTGCCGGGTTTGTTTTTTTGGGGTCAGGAGACGGTGAGGGTTTCGTGTTCTTTGTGGACGGTGTGCTTGAAACCGCGCAGGTCAGCGCCTTCAGCCAAGGTCTGGATATCGACGAGCATGTAGGGATGTCGATCCAGCAAACGCATCAGCAGCACCAATGCTTTGGGTGGAAGTAACTCACCACGCTCGTAACGAGAGAACGCGTTATGCCCGCCACCGGAGAGCAATTGCACCGTCTCTTTTTGCGTCAGGTGCAATTTGCGTCGAATGCGTTTCATCTCGGCGCCGATCATTTGTCTGGCAGCGAGAACCAACTCGTCACCGGCGTTGCAGTACCGCTGTGCACTATCGCTGTCGAAATCCCATTCCACTTCACCGCACTTCTGGCACTCCCAACCGGACAGATCGTCTACCCGGCGCTCCATGCCTTTGACACTCAGGGTTTCTCCGCGACCCTGGAAATGCCTCATTCCCTCACGTGCACCGCAGCTGACACATTGCTGGGTTTTCATGGGTTTTTCTCCTTGAAAGAGATTACCGGTGGGCCGCCGCCGGGGCGGTAGGTCACCTTGATGTAAATCTCCTGATCTCGTGAATTGATGTGATACACGTCTTGCCAGATTCGATGATCGTCATAAGTAGTCATCGATTTGTACAACATCCTGGTTTGCAGCTCGAAGACGATCTCTAGCATTTCGCTGAGGTTGAAGCCGAGCTTCTCAGCTGATTTGACCGAAGTTTTGGTGAAAGCTTTTTGACCTAACCGCCTGACCTCAGCCTTGATCACCGCCAGCTCATAATGGGGTGTGTTCTTTTCCATAAGAAACCAAAACCCTGTCCCTGAAATTACCCTTAAAGGGTAATTTTGACTAATCGAAAATGCCGCTCCATGTGTCGCCTTTTGACCCTAGGTGGTTGCCGTCCTACATGGGTCTGACTAACATGTCGGAAAATTCATCCTATGATTGGATGAAAGGGCGAATCCTATGTCAGACATTTCTCCACTCATCAAACGATCCTTGGTCGATCAGGCCCTGGATCAACTCCGCCAGCGCATTAACAGCGGTGCCTGGCAGGTCGGCGAGCGCTTGCCGACCGAACCCGAGCTCTGCGCTGAGTTGGGCATTAGCCGCAATACCGTGCGCGAAGCCATGCGTGTGTTAGCGTTTTCCGGGTTGATCGAGATTCGCCAGGGCGACGGCAGTTATTTGCGCGCGCTGGTTGATCCGCTCGATACGCTGAAAGCGTTGTCGCGTTGCTCGCTGGAGCAGGCGCGGGAAACCCGGCACATCCTCGAAGTCGAGGCGATCGGTCTGGCGGCGTTGCGTCGCACCGATGAAGACCTCGCCGCATTGCGCGAAGCCCTCGGCACCAGCGGCAGTCACTACCATGGCGACCTCGACACCTACATCGCCTGCGATCTGGTGTTCCACCGCCGACTGGTCGACGCCGCGCACAACCCGACCCTCAGCGAGCTGTATCGCTATTTCTCCAGCATCGTCGGCGCGCAATTGCGCCAGACCCTGAACATCGTCCCGCGCCGTCAGGAAGTGTTCGACCTGCACATCGAGTTGCTCGATGCCGTCGAACAACGCGACCCGGAACGGGCCAAAGCCTTGTCGAGGCAGTTGATCAATGAACCTTGAAACCGAGAAATCCATGTCCCGCAGTGAGCTATCCACAACCCCGAAACGCACGGCAGAGCTTGAAGAGCTGTTGATCGACGCCGAGGCCGATGACGAGCAGGTGCAACAAAGCCATCCGCTGGTGCGCCGGCCGTGGCTGTTGCTGCTGGGGCTGATTCTGGTGGCGTTGAACTTGCGTCCGGCGCTGTCGAGCATGGCGCCGCTGCTCAGCGACGTTTCCAAAAGCCTCGGCTTGTCGGCGGCGCAGGCCGGTTTGCTGACCACACTGCCGGTGCTGTGCCTCGGCTTGTTCGCGCCGCTGGCACCGATTCTGGCGCGACGTTTTGGCGCCGAACGCGTGGTGCTGGGCATCCTGCTGACACTGGCCTGCGGCATCATTTTGCGTAGCAGCTTTGGTGAAATCGGCCTGTTTGCGGGCAGCGTATTGGGCGGCGCAAGCATCGGCATTGTCGGCGTATTGCTGCCGGGTATCGTCAAACGTGACTTCGCCAAACACGCTGGCACCATGACCGGCGTCTACACCATGGCGCTGTGCCTCGGTGCGGCGATGGCGGCGGGCACCAGTGTGCCGTTGAGCGAGCATTTTGGCGGAGACTGGACAATTGGCCTGGGCTTCTGGGTCATCCCGGCGCTGGTGGCGGCGTTGTTCTGGCTGCCACAGGTCGGGCAGAAACACGGTGCACACAACGTCGCCTATCGCGTGCGCGGTTTGCTGCGTGATCCGCTGGCGTGGCAAGTGACGTTGTATATGGGCCTGCAATCGTCGCTGGCGTACATCGTGTTCGGCTGGTTGCCGTCGATCCTGATTGGTCGCGGGCTGACGCCGACGCAAGCGGGGCTGGTGTTGTCCGGCTCGGTGATCATCCAGCTCGCCAGTTCGCTGGCCGCGCCTTGGCTGGCCACTCGCGGCAAGGATCAGCGACTGGCAATTGTCGTGGTGATGGCGTTGACCCTGGGTGGCCTGTTCGGTTGCCTGTATGCGCCGATCGAAGGCCTGTGGGGCTGGGCGATTCTGCTGGGCCTGGGGCAGGGCGGCACGTTCAGTCTGGCGTTGACGTTGATCGTCTTGCGTTCGCGCGATTCGCACGTCGCGGCGAACCTGTCGAGCATGTCCCAAGGCTTCGGTTACACGCTGGCGTCGATGGGGCCGTTTGCGGTCGGCGTGGTGCATGACTGGACGGGCGGCTGGAATGCGGTGGGCTGGATCTTCGGCATCATCGGCACCGGCGCGATCATCGCCGGCCTCGGCGCCGGGCGTGCGCTGTACGTGCAAGTACAAAGCGAAAGAATCTGAATCCACACATTTCAAATGTGGGAGCGAGCCTGCTCGCGAAGACGGTGGTTCAGGCACAGATCATGTTGAATGTGCCGGCCTCTTCGCGAGCAAGCTCGCTCCCACAGTTTTTGGGGCGCCTTTAAGATCTTGCATGGTATTCGATGTGCGAATGCCGATAGTGTTTCTTCGTATTGCGGATTATCGTGCTGGCAATCTGTACCTATTTTGGAGATTGCCCATGAGCGAAGCCCACAGCGCGTTGATCACCCGCTTCTACGAAGCCTTCAAACGTCTGGACGCCGAGGCCATGGCCGCGTGCTACACCGATGACGTGGTGTTCAGCGATCCGGCCTTCGGCGAACTGCGCGGGCGCGATGCCGGCGACATGTGGCGCATGCTCACCACCCGCGCCAAAGACTTCTCCCTGACCTTCGACAACGTCCGCGCCGATGAGCGCAGCGGCGGCGCGCACTGGGTTGCGACCTACCTGTTCAGCCAGACCGGCAACGTTGTGATCAACGATATCCAGGCCCGTTTCGTCTTCCGTGACGGCAAGATCTGCGAGCACCACGACCATTTCGATCTGTGGCGCTGGTCGCGTCAGGCTCTGGGTTTTAAAGGTCTGCTGCTGGGCTGGACGCCTCTGGTACGCAACGCCGTGCGTGCGCAGGCGTTGAAGGGACTGAAGGCATTTCAGGCCGGTCGCTGATAAGATCGCGGCCTGTTTCCTACACGTCTTGATCCCGAAGTGACCAGCCTTAGCGAAAAATCTGTCGATGTGGCCGAACCGGTGAGCAAGTCCTGGTTCGTCTACCTGGTTCGAGCGGCCAACGGTTCGCTGTACTGCGGCATCAGCGATGACCCGGCGCGTCGCTTCGCCAAGCATCAAAGCGGCAAAGGCGCGCGGTTCTTCCTTTCCAGCCCGGCGATGGCGTTGGTGTACACCGAGCTTTGTGGCGATAAAAGCGATGCATTGCGTCAGGAGCGGCTGATCAAAAAACTGCGCAAGAGCGCCAAGGAATGCCTGGTCGCGTCTTATCAATCTGACTGATCGGTTCCCATCAGCCAGATCTGTAGGCTGCTAAGCAAATGCACGCTAAGCTGCCGGCTCACTTTCTGAGCGGCGGAGCCGAGCATGTCCGAGTTGATTCTGCATCATTACCCGACTTCTCCATTTGCCGAGAAGGCCCGCCTGCTGCTGGGTTTCAAAGGCCTGTCGTGGCGCTCGGTGCACATTTCGCCAGTGATGCCCAAGCCGGATCTGACCGCACTGACTGGCGGCTATCGCAAAACCCCGGTGCTGCAAATCGGCGCCGACATCTATTGCGACACTTCGCTGATCGCCCGTCGCCTTGAGCAGGAAAAAGCCCTGCCGAGCTTCTTCCCTGAAGGCCAGGAAATGACCACCGCGAGTTTCGCCACCTGGGTTGATTCGGTGGTGTTTCAACATGCGGTGAGCCTGGTGTTTCAGCCGGAATCGGTTGCCGTGCGTTTCGGCAAGCTGCCGCCGGAAGCGATCAAAGCGTTTATGGCTGACCGCGCCGGTTTGTTCAGTGGCGGCAGCGCCACACGTTTGTCCGCTGAGCAGGCCAAGCATCAATGGCCGACGATCATGCTGCGTCTGGAGCAACAACTGCAGCGCGAGCAGGGCGACTTCCTGTTCGGCGAGCCGTCGATTGCCGACTTCGCGCTGGCGCATCCGCTGTGGTTCCTCAAAGCTACTCACGTCACCGCGCCGTTGGTGGATGAGTATCCGGCTGTTTCTGCCTGGTTGGGTCGAGTGTTGGGCTTTGGTCATGGCGCGGCGAGTGCGATGACCTCTGAGGAGGCGCTGGAAGTTGCACGCAGTGCGACGCCAGCGGATCTGCCGAAAGAGCAGTTCATCGACCCGAATGGTTTCAAGGCAGGCCAGCAAGTGGCGATCTCGGCGACGGATTACGGTGTTGATCCGGTGGTCGGTGAGTTGCTGTTTGCCGGTAGCGAAGAGCTGATCATTCGTCGCGAAGACGAGCGCGGCGGCGTGGTGCACGTGCACTTCCCACGCTTCGGTTTCCGCATCGAGGCCCGCTAAATCTGTAGGAGCTAAGCTTGCTCGCGAAGAACGATGACGCGGTGTCTCTGATAAACCGGATTATCGTTCTTCGCGGGCAAGCCTTGCTCCTACAGAGTTTTATTTCAGGGCGGCGAGGATTTCGTCCGGGTCAAACCCGCGAATCAACGTGCCGTTGACATCAATCAACGGAATCCCGCGTCCACCCAATGCCTCATACGCCTTGCGCGCATCGGCATCCTTCTCGATATCGAACTCCTTGAACGCAATCCCCTTGCTGTCGAGAAAACGCTTGGTCTGCTTGCAGTAACCGCACCAGTCGGTGGCGTAGAGCACGACGTTGGCTTGCGCCCGCGTCTGCTCGGCAACCATCTGCGACGGATTGAATACCCGCTCGATCTTGCCCCAATTCTGATACACCACGACCACCAGCAGAACCAGCGCAACCTTTTTCAGCACATTGGCGAGCATCAGTTGCGCCGCTTCAGCTGATCGGTCAGCGACGTCGGCAAACCTTTGATCACCAACGTGCCAGCCTCTTCGTCGTACTCGATCTTCGAGCCCAGCAGGTGCGCTTCAAAGCTGATCGACAGGCCTTCGGCGCGGCCGGTGAAGCGGCGGAATTGATTCAAAGTGCGTTTGTCCGCTGGAATCTCTGGCGACAGGCCGTAGTCCTTATTGCGGATGTGATCGAAGAAGGCTTTCGGGCGCTCTTCGTCGATCAACTCGGAGAGTTCTTCCAGGCCCATCGGTTCGCCGAGTTTGGCCTGGCTGCTGGCGTAATCGACCAGGGTTTTGGTCTTCTCGCGCGCGGACTCTTCCGGCAGGTCTTCGCTTTCAACGAAATCGCTGAAGGCCTTGAGCAGCGTGCGCGTCTCGCCCGGGCCGTCGACGCCTTCCTGGCAGCCGATAAAGTCGCGGAAGTATTCCGAGACCTTTTTGCCATTCTTGCCCTTGATGAATGAGATGTACTGCTTCGATTGTTTGTTGTTCTGCCACTCGGAGACGTTAATCCGCGCCGCCAAGTGCAGCTGGCCGAGGTCGAGGTGGCGCGACGGGGTCACGTCCAGCTCATCGGTCACCGCCACGCCTTCGCTGTGGTGCAGCAGGGCGATAGCGAGGTAATCGGTCATGCCTTGCTGATAATGCGCGAACAGCACGTGGCCGCCGACCGACAGGTTCGACTCTTCCATCAGCTTCTGCAGGTGCTCGACCGCGACTTTGCTGAATGCGGTGAAGTCCTTGCCGCCCTCCATGTATTCCTTCAGCCAGCCGCTGAACGGGAACGCGCCGGATTCCGGGTGAAACAGGCCCCAGGCTTTGCCCTGTTTGGCGTTATAGCTTTCGTTGAGGTCGGCGAGCATGTTCTCGATGGCCGCGGACTCGGCCAGTTCCGTGTCACGGGCGTGCAGAACTGCGGGCGTGCCGTCGGGTTTTTTGTCGATCAGGTGGACGATGCAATGACGGATCGGCATGGGCTTCTCGGCTGTTGGAAGGGAGGAGGGCAGGCTCCCCCGAAAAAGCGCTAAGTGTACCCGATTCTCGGCACGGGCCAGTTGTAGGAGCTGCCGCAGGCTGCGATCTTTTGATCTGGCATTTTAATAAAACAGGATCAAAAGATCGCAGCCTGCGGCAGCTCCTACATAAGCGGGAAACCGCGTCAGCGGCAGCGTAAACGTGGGGTTGTAGGGCAAAACCGGGGCGTGCGACCGGGCTTATGCAGTTTTTTCGCGGTTTAGAGCAATAAAGCTGACCAAATGGGTAGCTAGAGGCGGATATTTCCTTGTCTCTGTGCTAGTTTTGCCCGGTCTTACGCGAAGTCACTGCGTTAAGCGTGCAATCAGCATTTGTCAGGTCGAACCAAACCCTGATTTCGGTATCTATAACCCGACTCGTCGTGGTTATCGCCGAGGGTGCCAGATCCAGAAGATCGGGCTCGATGGCTGACACTGCACTCTGCAATCCATATGAATTTGATAGGGAAGGAACACTACATGGCTCTTACTAAAGACCAACTGATCGCCGACATCGCTGAAGCTATCGACGCGCCGAAAACCACCGCGCGTAACGCTCTGGACCAACTGGGCCAAATCGTTGCCGATCAGCTGGAAAACGGCGGCGAAATCACCTTGCCAGGTATCGGCAAGCTGAAAGTGACCGAGCGTCCTGCCCGCACTGGCCGTAACCCTTCGACTGGCGCTGCCATCGAAATCCCTGCGAAGAAAGTGATCAAGCTGGTTGTGGCCAAAGGCCTGACCGACGCTGTGAACAAGTAAGACGCAGCAATAAAAAACCGTGCTCCGGAGTGATCCGGGCACGGTTTTTTTGTGCCTGCGATTTGATGCTTTACCCCTGTAGGAGCTGCGGCACGCTGCGATCTTTTGATCTTGTGTTTAAAAATCAATCAAGATCAAAAGATCGCAGCGTGCCGCAGCTCCTACAGGGGGCAGCCCAGGGTTAGCGCACCCAGCGCTCGCGGCGCCAGATCTGCTGCTCGGACTTGGTCTGGAACGTCCATGCCACAAAGCGGCTCTGCTTCTGGCCCTGCGACATCTCCACGACCTGGCTTTCCAGCACGCCGGCCTTTTTCAGTGCGGTTTCGATCGCTGGCAGGTTCGAGGCTTTCGACACCAAGGTGCTGAACCACAGCACTTTGTGCTGGAAATTCGCGCTCTCGGCGATCAGTTGCGTCACGAAACGCGCTTCGCCGCCTTCACACCACAGCTCGGCTGACTGGCCACCGAAGTTCAGCACCGGCAGTTTACGTTTCGGATCGGCCTTGCCCAGGGCGCGCCATTTGCGCTCGCTGCCCTTGGTCGCTTCGTCCATCGAGGCGTGGAACGGCGGGTTGCACATGGTCAGGTCGAAACGCTCACCTGGCTCCAGCAAGCCAATCAGGATGTGCTTGCGGTTTTCCTGCAAGCGCAACTGGATCACCTTGTTCAAGTCGTTGGACTGAACAATAGCTTTGGCGGCAGCCACCGCCGTCGGGTCGATTTCAGAACCGAGGAAGTGCCAGCGGTATTCGCTGTTACCGATCAACGGATACACGCAGTTGGCGCCCATGCCGATGTCCAGCACGTTGACGATTGCGCCGCGCGGCACCTTACCGTCGTTCATGCTCGCCAGCAGGTCAGCGAGGAAGTGCACGTAATCGGCACGGCCCGGCACTGGCGGGCAGAGGTAGTCTGCCGGGATGTCCCAATGCTGGATGCCATAGAACGACTTGAGCAGCGCCCGGTTGAACACGCGCACCGCGTCGGGGCTGGCGAAGTCGATGCTTTCCTTACCGTACGGGTTGATGATCACAAACTTCGCCAGTTCCGGCGTGGTCTTGATCAGCGCCGGGAAGTCGTAACGACCCTGATGGCGATTGCGCGGGTGCAGGCTGGCCTTTTCACGCGGCTCGACGGTCTTGGCCGGGGTCGCGGAGTCGGGCTTTTTGCGCGCAGGTTTGGGTGTGCGGGGGGCGTTCATGGGCGTGGTCGATTCGGGTATGGCTGAAAGTGGCGGGTATTGTCCCACATTGACGAGCTATGCGCCGATCCCATGTAGGAGCTGCCGCAGGCTGCGATCTTTTGATGTTGATTTTTAGAAGCAAGATCAAAAGATCGCAGCCTGCGGCAGCTCCTACAGGGGAAATGTGGTGGGCATAAAAAAGGGAGGCCACTTGGGCCTCCCTTTTTTTAGTGCGATTTGCCGTTACAGACTGGCAATCCGCGCGTGTTGCTCGGCCAGTTTGGCCAGGGCTTGTTCAGCCTCGGCCAGTTTGGCGCGTTCCTTCTCGATGACTTCGGCCGGGGCCTTGTCAACGAATCCGGCGTTGGACAATTTGCCGCCAACACGCTGGACTTCACCCTGCAAACGCAAGATTTCCTTGTCCAGACGCGCCAGCTCGGCGCCCTTGTCGATCAGACCGGCCATCGGCACCAGCACTTCCATCTCGCCAACCAGCGCGGTGGCGGACAGCGGCGCTTCTTCGCCAGCCGCCAGAACGGTGATCGATTCCAGACGCGCCAGCTTCTTCAGCAGCGCTTCGTTCTCGGTCAGACGGCGCTGGTCTTCAGCGCTGACGTTCTTCAGATAGATCGGCAGTGGCTTGCCCGGGCCGATGTTCATTTCGCCACGGATGTTGCGCGTGCCGAGCATCAGTTCCTTGAGCCATTCGATGTCGTTCTCGGCGGCCGGATCGATGCGCTCTTCGTTGGCCACTGGCCAAGGTTGCAGCATGATCGTCTTGCCCTGAATACCGGCCAGCGGCGCGATGCGCTGCCAGATTTCTTCAGTGATGAACGGCATGAACGGATGCGCCAGACGCAGCGCCACTTCCAGCACACGAACCAGCGTACGGCGAGTGCCGCGCTGACGTTCAACCGGCGCGTTCTCGTCCCACAGCACTGGCTTGGACAGTTCCAGGTACCAGTCGCAGTACTGGTTCCAGATGAACTCGTACAGCGCTTGCGCCGCCAGGTCGAAACGGAACTGATCGAGTTGACGGGTCACTTCGGCTTCGGTGCGTTGCAGTTGCGAGATGATCCAGCGATCCGCCAGCGACAGTTCGTAGGCTTCGCCGTTCTGGCCGCAATCTTCGCCCTTGTCCAGAACATAACGCGCGGCGTTCCAGATCTTGTTGCAGAAGTTGCGATAGCCTTCAACGCGGCCCATGTCGAACTTGATGTCGCGACCGGTCGAAGCCAGCGAGCAGAAGGTGAAGCGCAGGGCGTCGGTGCCGTAGCTGGCGATGCCGTCGGCGAACTCGTCGCGGGTCTGCTTCTCGATCTTCTTCGCCAGTTTCGGCTGCATCAGACCCGAGGTGCGCTTCTGCACCAGGTCTTCCAGCTCGATACCGTCGATGATGTCCAGCGGGTCAAGGACGTTGCCCTTGGACTTGGACATCTTCTGGCCCTGACCATCACGCACCAGACCGTGTACATAAACGGTCTTGAACGGTACCTGCGGCGTGCCGTCCTCGTTCTTGATCAGGTGCATGGTCAGCATGATCATCCGGGCAACCCAGAAGAAAATGATGTCGAAGCCCGTCACCAGTACGTCGGTGGAGTGGAAATTCTTCAGGAATTCGGTCTTTTCCGGCCAGCCCAGAGTGGAGAACGTCCACAGACCGGAACTGAACCAGGTGTCGAGAACGTCGTTGTCCTGTTGCAGCGCCACGTCCGGGCCGAGGTTGTGCTTGGCGCGCACTTCGGCTTCGTCGCGACCGACGTAGACTTTGCCCGACTCGTCGTACCAGGCCGGAATCCGGTGGCCCCACCACAGCTGACGGCTGATGCACCAATCCTGAATGTCGCGCATCCACGAGAAGTACATGTTTTCGTACTGCTTCGGTACGAACTGGATGCGACCGTCTTCAACGGCAGCAATCGCAGGCTCGGCCAAAGGCTTGGTCGACACGTACCACTGGTCGGTCAGCCACGGCTCGATGATGGTGCCGGAGCGATCGCCTTTCGGTACTTTCAGGGCGTGGTCGTTGACGCTGACCAACAGACCGGCGGCGTCGAAGGCGGCAACGATTTGCTTGCGCGCTTCAAAACGCTCGAGGCCGGCGTATTCAGCTGGAATTGCGCCGTCGATGCTGTCGTTCAACGTACCGTCGAGGTTGAACACCTGGGCTGCCGGCAGCACGTTGGCGTTCTTGTCGAAGATGTTCAGCAGCGGCAGATTGTGGCGCTTGCCGACTTCGTAGTCGTTGAAATCGTGGGCCGGGGTGATTTTCACGCAGCCGGTGCCGAATTCAGGATCGCAGTAATCGTCGGCGATGATCGGGATGCGGCGGCCAACCAGTGGCAGCTCGACAAACTTGCCGATCAGGGCCTGGTAGCGCTCATCGTTCGGGTTAACCGCAACGGCGGAGTCGCCGAGCATGGTTTCCGGACGGGTGGTCGCGACGATCAGGAAATCGTTGCCTTCAGCGGTTTTCGCGCCGTCGGCCAGCGGATACTTCAGGTTCCACAGGAAACCTTTCTCGTCGTGGTTTTCCACTTCGAGGTCGGAAATCGCCGTGTGCAGCTTGGTGTCCCAGTTGACCAGACGCTTGCCGCGATAGATCAGACCGTCTTCGTGCAGACGCACGAACGCTTCTTTAACCGCTTCCGAGAGACCGTCGTCCATGGTGAAGCGCTCGCGGCTCCAGTCCACGGACGAGCCGAGACGGCGGATCTGACGGCTGATGTTGCCGCCGGACTGATCCTTCCATTCCCAGACTTTCTCGAGGAATTTTCCGCGACCCAGATCGTGGCGATTCTGGCCCTGGGCTTCAAGTTGACGCTCCACCAGCATCTGCGTGGCGATACCGGCGTGGTCGGTGCCCGGCTGCCACAGGGTGTTGCGACCCTGCATGCGGCGGAAACGGATCAAGGCGTCCATGATCGCGTTGTTGAAACCGTGACCCATGTGCAGGCTGCCGGTGACGTTCGGCGGCGGGATCATGATGGTGTAGGAGTCGCCCGCGCCTTGCGGGGCGAAGTAGTTCTCGGACTCCCAGGTGTTGTACCAGGAAGTTTCAATGGCGTGCGGCTGGTAGGTCTTATCCATGCGCGGCGGGACCCTATTGGCATTAATTCAGGAAAAGCCGACGAGTATAGCGGGGCATGGGGCCGAGGGCGAGCGGGGGGAGGTCGCGCGGACACTAATGTTGGGGGGGAACCTTTGTGGTGAGGGGATTTATCCCCGATGGGCTGCGCAGCAGCCCCAATATTTCAATCACGCTGCGCGTTTGCAGGGTTAACGACTGCTGCGCAGCCGATCGGGGATAAATCCCCTCACCACAAGGAGGGGGGGGTTATTCGTATTGGCTGAGCAGCCTTTCCATCCGCGCATCAAGGCGCCGTTTGATTTCGGTTTCGATGTGCGGCGCGAAGTCGTCGATCACGTCTTGCATGATCAATTGCGCGGCGGCGCGCAGTTCGCTGTCGAGGTGGAGCAGGGCGTCCGGGCCTTTATTCACCGGTTTCGCAGGTTGCGCGGCCGGCGCCGGCGTTGGCGCAGGTTGCGGTTCGACGGCTGGCTGCTCTTGGCCGACCGCCTCGAACAACATCGGAATCTGTTCCTGTTCACCTTCATCGACCGTATCGGTCAGCAGCGGTGGTTGCAGGTTGTCGTCGCCGAGCAACTGACGGATCGATTCGAGATCGTCCAGCAGGTGTGTCGGCTTTTGCTGCGGTTTCGGAGTGTCCATTGGAATGCTCAGAGTCGCTGTAAACGGTGATCTTGCAGAGGATAGCCCTGTTCGCGGTAGAAGCGAAAACTCTCCCGCGCCGCGGCACGAATCGTCGGGTCTTCGACCACCACTTCCGCCACCCGGGCGAACTTGTTGGCGAAGGCCGGGACTTTCAGGTCGAGGTTGACCAGCAAATCCTGATGCTGACCGCAGTCATCACCCACACCCAGCACGATCAAACCGTCCGGTTCGCTGTCGGCAGGGCCATGCGGCACGAAGCTTTCGCCCTTGAACGCCCACAGGCGCGCATCGAGATCGTCACGCTGGGCGGCATCGCTGCAATGCAGATAGATGCGGTGACCCATGCGCCAGGCTTTCTCGGTGAGCTTGCAAGCGAAGTCCAGGCGAGCCGAAGGGTCGGCGCTGGGCAGAATGTAAAAATCGACTTTGGTCATTGCGGTTCCAGAGCGGCAAGCGGCGTCACCCGAGAGTGACGCCGCCGCCCATCAGCGGGTTCAGGCTTTGGCGCGATCCAGCAGGTACTGGGTCAGCAATGGCACCGGACGGCCAGTGGCGCCCTTGTCCTTGCCGCCACTGGTCCATGCGGTGCCCGCGATGTCCAGGTGCGCCCAGTTGAGGTTCTTGGTGAAGCGCGACAGGAAGCACGCGGCGGTGATGGTGCCGGCTTTCGGGCCGCCAATGTTGGCGATGTCGGCGAACGGGCTGTCCAGTTGCTCCTGGTACTCGTCGAACAGCGGCAGTTGCCAGGCGCGGTCGTCAGCAGCCTGGCCGGCGCTGAGCAGTTGGCCGATCAGTTCGTCGTTGTTGCCCAGCAGACCCGAGGTGTGCGCCCCCAGTGCGACGACGCAAGCACCGGTCAGGGTGGCGATGTCGATCACTGCTTGTGGCTTGAAGCGCTCGGAGTAGGTCAGCGCATCGCACAGCACCAGACGGCCTTCGGCGTCGGTGTTGAGGATTTCCACGGTCTGGCCGCTCATGGTGGTGACGATGTCGCCTGGACGGGTCGCATTGCCGCTCGGCATGTTTTCCGCGCAAGCGAGGATGCACACCAGGTTGATCGGCAGTTTCAGCTCAAGCACGGCGCGCAGGGTACCGAACACCGAGGCAGCGCCGCCCATGTCGTACTTCATTTCGTCCATGCCGGCGCCCGGCTTCAGGCTGATGCCGCCGGTGTCGAAAGTGATGCCTTTGCCGACCAGTGCGTACGGCTTCTCGGATTTCTTGCCGCCGTTGTATTGCATGACGATCAGACGTGGCGGTTGCTCGCTGCCTTGGCCGACGGCGTAGAACGAACCCATGCCCAAAGATTTGATCTTCTTCTCGTCGAGGACTTCGACTTTCAGATCCTTGAATTCTTTGCCCAGGTTTTTGGCTTGTTCGCCAAGGAAGGTCGGGTGGCAGATGTTCGGTGGCAGGTTGCCCAGATCACGGGTGAAGGCCATGCCGTTGGCGATCGCGGTGGCGTGATTCACGGCGCGCTGCACTTCAGCCTGGGCAGCCTTGATGGTCAGCAGGGTGATTTTTTTCAGTGCGCGCGGTTCGGCTTTCTGGCTCTTGAACTGGTCGAAAGTGTATTCGCCGTCCACCAGGGTTTCCGCCAGCAAACGGGTTTTGCCGTAGCTGTCGCGGTTTTTAACAATAACTTCATCCAGCGCCAGCACGGCGTCGCTGCCGTTCAGGCCTTTCAGAGTATTGAGGATACCGGCAACGATTTTGCGGAACGGACGGTCGCCCAGTTCTTCATCCTTGCCCACGCCGACCAGCAGCACGCGCTCGGCTTTCAGGTTCGGCAGGCTGTGCAGCAGCAGGCTTTGACCGACTTTGCCGGCCAGATCGCCACGCTTGAGGACGGCGCTGATCGCGCCACCGCTCAGCTCGTCGACCTGTTTGGCGGCGACGCCGAGTTTGCGGCCTTCGCCGACGGCAACCACCAGGGTGGCGGTTTTCAACGTTTCTGGGCTAACGCTTTTTACAACCAGTTCCATGTCCGGATCCCTGAATGAATGGTCAACATGCAGGCGTTCGACGGTGTCCGCAGTCGCCTGCTTATAAATAGAAGAGGCGCAGGCCAAAGCCTGCGACAAGGGCCGCAGTTTGAACCTCGCTCCCCGCGCCTGACAACCCTCGGTTGTACGATCTGCAACGGATTACAGACATGGATGAGTGTGCGCAGTGACAGGCGCCCCCAATCACAGGATAATGCCGCATCTTTTTCCGACGGCTCTGCGTTGCGGGCCGGTCGGTGTGTTTGCTTGTTTGGCCGCCTTAGCCTGACAACCCTGGAGTGTCTGGTTTGATCGTCTTCCGTTATCTGTCCCGCGAAGTCCTGCTGACCCTCAGCGCCGTGAGTGCCGTGCTGCTGGTCATCATCATGAGCGGTCGCTTCATCAAATATCTGGCTCAGGCCGCTGCCGGCCAGCTCGATCCGGGCTCGTTGTTCCTGATCATGGGCTTTCGTCTGCCGGGGTTCTTGCAACTGATTCTGCCGCTGGGCCTGTTCCTCGGGATCCTGCTGGCCTACGGTCGCCTGTACCTCGAAAGCGAAATGACCGTGCTCTCGGCCACCGGCATGAGCCAGCAGAAGCTGTTTCGCATGACCCTGTTTCCGGCGACCCTGGTGGCGTTGGTGGTGGCATGGCTGAGCCTGGGCTTGGCCCCGCAAGGCGCCAACCAGTTTCAGTTGCTGCTGAACAAGCAGGACGCGCTGACCGAATTCGACACCCTCGAACCGGGTCGCTTCCAGGCGCTGCGCGACGGTACGCGGGTGACGTACACCGAAACCCTGACCGACGACCGGATCAATCTGGGCGGCGTATTCATTTCGCAGAAAAACCTCGGTGCCGACAAGAAGGATCGCGGGATTTCCATTCTGGTGGCCGAGTCAGGTCTTCAGGAAAGTCGCAAGGACGGCACCCGCTACCTGATCCTCAAAAACGGTTACCGCTATGACGGCAGCCCGGGTCAGGCGGATTATCGTGCGGTGCATTACGAGACCTACGGTGTGCAGCTGCCCAAGCCGGAAGTCAGTGAAGAAGTCACCGACCGTGACGCCATGCCGACCTCAGCCTTGCTTGGAAGTGATGACATCCGCTCCAAAACCGAACTGCAATGGCGCCTTTCCCTGCCGCTGCTGGTGTTTATCGTGACCCTGATGGCGGTGCCGCTGTCGCGGGTCAATCCGCGTCAAGGGCGTTTCCTCAAGCTGCTGCCGGCGATTCTTCTTTATATGGCTTACCTGACCATCCTGATTGCCGCCCGTGGCGCCCTCGAAAAAGGCAAGATCCCGCCGACCCTCGGGTTGTGGTGGGTGCACGCGATCTTCCTGTTTATCGGTCTCGGCCTGCTCTATTGGGAGCCTCTACGCTTGAAGATGGCCAGCCGTCGCAGCGCTGCGCTGGAGGTGGCTCGTGGTTAAACTCGACCGCTACATCGGCAGCAGCGTGTTCATGGCGATCATCGCCGTGCTGGCGATCATTCTGGGTCTGGCGACGTTGTTCGCTTTTATCGATGAAATGAGCGACGTCAGCGACACCTACACGCTGATGGATGTGCTGAGCTTCGTGATGCTCACCGCGCCGCGCCGTCTCTACGAAATGCTGCCGATGGCCGCGCTGATTGGCTGTCTGATCGGTCTCGGCAGTCTGGCCAGCAGCAGCGAACTGACCGTGATGCGCGCCGCTGGCGTCTCAATCGGACGCATCGTCTGGGCAGTGATGAAACCGATGCTGGTGCTGATGCTGGCCGGTTTGCTGATCGGCGAATACGTCGCGCCGGCCACCGAAAGCATGGCTCAGGCCAATCGCTCGCTGGCTCAGGGCAGCGGCGATGCGCAAAGTGCCAAGCACGGTATGTGGCACCGTCAGGGTGAAGAGTTCATCCACATCAACGCCGTTCAACCCAACGGTTTGCTGTACGGCGTGACCCGTTATCACTTCGACAAAGAGCGTCATCTGCTGAGTTCGAGCTTCGCCAAAAAAGCAGAATTCGACAAAGATCACTGGCAGCTTAGCGGTGTCACCACCACGGTTTTCCATGAGCGCAGAACCGAAGTGGTCAATGTGCCGGCCGAGCGTTGGGACGTATCCCTGAGCCCGCAGTTGCTCAGCACGGTGGTGATGGCGCCGGAATCGCTGTCGATCAGCGGTCTGTGGGGTTACATCCACTATCTGTCTGAACAAGGCCTGAGCAACGGCCGTTATTGGCTAGCGTTTTGGGTCAAGGTGTTGCAGCCGCTGGTGACTGCTGCGTTGGTGTTGATGGCGATCTCGTTCATCTTCGGCCCGCTGCGTTCCGTGACCCTTGGTCAGCGTGTGTTCACCGGTGTGCTGGTCGGCTTCACCTTCCGCATCGTCCAGGATTTGCTCGGCCCTTCGAGCCTGGTGTTCGGTTTCTCGCCGCTGTTTGCGGTGCTGGTGCCGGCCGGCGTGTGTGCGCTGCTCGGTGTCTGGCTGCTGAGACGGGCCGGTTGATGCCGCCGGTTTTGCCAGTGTTTTAACCTCGAAAACGCCTCGGTCGACAGACCGGGGCGTTTTTGCATGCAATCCGGGTGACAGGTGAACGTGACGCTTGCGCCGTGTATCAGGTACAATTCCCGGCTATTTTTCGGCGGGCTATGCCTGCAGCCTTTTTGAGTGTTGATCCGTGAGTGATTTGAGTCATATCCGCAATTTCTCCATCATCGCCCACATTGACCATGGCAAGTCGACGCTGGCCGATCGCTTCATCCAGATGTGCGGCGGCCTGGCCGAGCGTGAAATGGAAGCCCAGGTGCTGGATTCCATGGATCTGGAACGTGAACGCGGGATCACCATCAAGGCCCACAGCGTCACCCTGTACTACACCGCCAAAGACGGTATCAAGTACCAGCTGAACTTCATTGACACCCCGGGCCACGTCGACTTCACCTACGAAGTCAGCCGTTCCCTGGCCGCGTGTGAAGGTGCACTGCTGGTGGTCGACGCCGGTCAAGGCGTTGAAGCCCAGTCCGTGGCCAACTGCTACACCGCCATCGAGCAGGGCCTTGAGGTCATGCCGGTATTGAACAAGATCGACCTGCCACAGGCTGATCCTGATCGCGTCAAAGACGAAATCGAGAAGATCATCGGCATCGATGCCACCGACGCCGTCACCTGCAGCGCCAAAACCGGTCTGGGTGTCGACGAAGTGCTCGAGCGTCTGGTGCACACCATTCCTGCGCCGACCGGCAACATCGAAGATCCGCTGCAAGCGTTGATCATCGACTCCTGGTTCGACAACTACCTGGGCGTTGTTTCCCTGGTGCGCGTGCGTCATGGCCGCGTGAAGAAGGGCGACAAGATCCTCGTCAAGTCCACTGGCAAGATCCATCTGGTCGACAGCGTTGGCGTGTTCAACCCGAAGCACACCGCTACTGCTGACCTGAAGGCCGGCGAAGTGGGCTTTATCATCGCCAGCATCAAAGACATTCACGGTGCACCGGTCGGTGACACCCTGACCCTGAGTTCGACCCCGGACGTTGAAGTGCTGCCTGGCTTCAAACGCATCCAGCCGCAGGTTTACGCCGGTCTGTTCCCGGTCAGCTCCGACGACTTCGAGGATTTCCGCGAAGCGTTGCAGAAGCTGACCCTCAACGACTCGTCGCTGCAATACACCCCGGAAAGCTCCGACGCACTGGGCTTCGGCTTCCGTTGCGGTTTCCTCGGCATGCTGCACATGGAAATCATCCAGGAGCGCCTCGAGCGCGAGTACGACCTGGATCTGATCACCACCGCGCCGACGGTAATTTTCGAACTGGTTTTGAAGACCGGTGAAACAATTTACGTCGACAACCCATCCAAGCTTCCGGATGTGTCGTCGATCGAAGACATGCGTGAGCCAATCGTGCGCGCCAATATCCTGGTGCCGCAGGAGCACTTGGGTAACGTCATCACCCTGTGCATCGAGAAGCGTGGCGTTCAAGTCGACATGCTGTTCCTCGGCAATCAGGTGCAGGTCACTTACGACTTGCCGATGAACGAAGTGGTACTCGACTTCTTCGACCGTCTCAAATCCACCAGCCGCGGCTATGCTTCGCTGGATTACCATTTCGATCGTTACCAATCGGCTAATCTGGTGAAGCTGGACGTGCTGATCAACGGCGACAAGGTCGACGCTCTGGCGCTGATCGTGCACCGTGACAACTCGCACTACAAAGGTCGCCAGTTGACCGAGAAGATGAAAGAACTGATTCCTCGTCAGATGTTCGACGTGGCGATCCAGGCCGCCATTGGCGGTCAGATCGTGGCACGGACAACCGTCAAGGCGCTCAGAAAGAACGTATTGGCCAAGTGCTACGGCGGTGACGTTAGCCGTAAGAAAAAACTGCTTGAAAAGCAGAAGGCCGGTAAAAAACGCATGAAGCAGGTCGGCAACGTGGAAATTCCACAAGAAGCCTTCCTTGCAGTGCTCAGGTTGGATAGTTAGGTCCTATGTCACTAAATTTCCCGCTGTTGCTGGTCATCGCCGTGTTCGTCTGCGGCCTGTTGGCGTTGCTTGATCTGTTGATCCTTGCACCGCGTCGGCGTGCCGCCATTGCCTCTTATCAGGGCAGTGTCGGTCAGCCAGATGTCGTGGTGGTCGAGAAACTCAACAAAGAGCCGCTGCTGGTTGAATATGGCAAGTCGTTCTTCCCGGTGTTGTTCATCGTGCTGGTGCTGCGTTCGTTCCTCGTGGAACCGTTCCAGATCCCGTCCGGTTCGATGAAGCCAACCCTGGACGTCGGCGACTTCATTCTGGTGAACAAGTTTTCTTACGGGATCCGCCTGCCGGTGATCGACAAGAAAATCATCGAAGTCGGTGACCCACAGCGTGGCGATGTCATGGTGTTCCGCTACCCGAGCGACCCGAACGTCAACTACATCAAGCGTGTAGTTGGTCTGCCGGGCGACACGATTCGCTACACCGCTGATAAGCATTTGTTCGTCAACGGCGAGTCGATTGCCGAGCAGATGATCGGCTCCGAGCCGGGCACCCTGGGCAGTGCCGAGCTCTATAAGGAAAAACTCGGCGCTGCCGAGCACCTGATCCGCAAGGAAATGAGCCGCTACCGCGCCACCCCGGATCGTTCGTGGACAGTGCCTGCCGGGCACTACTTCATGATGGGCGACAACCGCGACAACTCGAACGACAGTCGCTACTGGGATGATCCAAAGATTCCCAAGGATCTGCTGGGCATGGTTCCCGACCAGAATATCGTCGGCAAGGCCTTCGCGGTCTGGATGAGCTGGCCGGAACCGAAACTCAGTCACCTGCCGAATTTCTCGCGGGTTGGCCTGATCAAGTAATCACACACGGCGCTGTTGAACACAGCGCCGAATGCATTTCTGGCGTCGACACAATCGGCTCCGGGGCATGAAGCCAACGATATTCAGGATGTAATTTTTGAACACAGCGTTAATTGTCCCAGGCCCGCGCCGTACCCCGGCGATGGCGGTGGAATCCAGCTTTGAACACAGCGTGGGTAAACCGTGAGCGCCTCATTAAGCCGTCTCGAGCGACAGCTCGGTTACACCTTCAAGGATCAGGAGCTGATGCTGCTGGCCCTCACGCACCGCAGTTTTGCCGGGCGCAACAACGAACGCCTGGAATTCCTCGGCGATGCCATCCTCAACTTCGTCGCTGGCGAGGCGCTGTTCGATCGCTTCCCGCTGGCCCGCGAAGGCCAATTGTCGCGTTTGCGCGCACGTCTGGTAAAAGGTGAGACGCTGGCCGTACTGGCGCGCGGTTTCGACCTTGGCGACTACTTGCGACTGGGTTCCGGTGAACTGAAGAGCGGCGGTTTCCGTCGCGAATCGATTCTGGCCGATGCCCTCGAAGCCTTGATCGGCGCGATCTACCTCGATGCCGGTATGGACATGGCGCGCGAACGCGTCCTGGCCTGGCTCGCTGGCGAGTTCGAAGGTCTGACCCTGGTCGACACCAACAAAGATCCGAAAACCCGCCTGCAGGAACACTTGCAATCGCGCGGTTGCGATCTGCCACGCTATGAAGTGGTGGATATCCAGGGCGAGCCGCACTGCCGAACCTTCTTCGTCGAGTGCGAAGTTGTCTTACTGAACGAAAAAAGCCGAGGTCAGGGTGTCAGCCGTCGTATTGCCGAACAGGTAGCGGCCGCTGCAGCACTGATTGCCCTGGGCGTGGAGAATGGCAATGACTGATACAAACGCAACTCGCTGTGGCTATGTTGCCATCGTCGGCCGTCCCAACGTCGGTAAGTCGACGCTGCTCAACCACATCCTCGGCCAGAAGCTCGCGATCACTTCGCGCAAGCCGCAGACCACTCGCCACAACATGCTCGGGATCAAAACCGAGGGTGACGTGCAAGCGATCTACGTCGACACCCCGGGCATGCACAAGGGTGGCGAAAAGGCCCTGAACCGTTACATGAACAAAACCGCTTCGGCCGCGTTGAAAGACGTCGACGTGGTGATCTTCGTCGTTGACCGCACCAAGTGGACCGATGAAGACCAGATGGTGCTGGAGCGCGTGCAGTACGTGACCGGCCCGCTGATCGTCGCGCTGAACAAGACCGATCGCATCGAAGACAAAGCCGAGCTGATGCCGCACCTGAGCTGGTTGCAGGAACAACTGCCGAACGCGCAGATCATTCCGATTTCCGCACAGCACGGGCACAACCTCGACGCGCTGGAAAAAGTCATCGCCGATCACCTGCCGGAGAACGATCACTTCTTCCCGGAAGACCAGATCACCGACCGCAGCAGCCGTTTCCTCGCAGCCGAACTGGTGCGCGAGAAAATCATGCGCCAGATGGGCGCCGAGCTGCCTTACCAGATCACCGTCGAGATCGAAGAGTTCAAGCAGCAGGGCAAAACCCTGCATATCCACGCCTTGATCCTCGTTGAGCGTGACGGTCAGAAGAAGATCATCATTGGCGACAAGGGCGAGCGCATCAAACGCATCGGCACCGAAGCGCGCAAGGACATGGAGCTGCTGTTCGACTCCAAGATCATGCTCAACCTGTGGGTGAAGGTGAAGGGCGGCTGGTCCGACGACGAGCGTGCACTGCGTTCGCTGGGTTACGGCGACCTGTAAACACGCGGTTGTCGCAACACCGAAGAAACCTGTGGGAGCGAGCTTGCTCGCGAAGAGGATGTAACATTCAGCATCGATGTTGACTGTCACACCGAATTCGCGAGCAAGCTCGCTCCCACAGTGGTTTTGGGGTGAATATAAAATCGCGCTTTTCCCATGAGAGTTCCATGTCCTCAAACCCACCTCCCGCCCAACCCGCCTACGTCCTGCACTCTCGCGCCTATCGCGAAACCAGTGCCTTGGTGGATTTCCTCACGCCGCAAGGTCGGCTGCGGGCGGTGTTGCGCAGTGCGCGGGGCAAGGCCGGGACGTTGGCCCGGCCGTTCGTGTCGCTGGAAGTCGAGTTTCGCGGCAAGGGTGAGTTGAAGAATGTCGGGCGCATGGAAAGTGCCGGCACTTCGGCGTGGCTCAACGGTGAGGCGCTGTTCAGCGGTCTCTATCTCAATGAACTGCTGATCCGTTTGCTCCCTGCTGAGGATCCACACCCCGGTGTATTCGATCACTACGCCGCGACCTTGCTGGCATTGGCTGAGGGCCGTCCGCTGGAGCCGCTGCTGCGCTCATTCGAATGGCGCTTGCTCGACGATCTTGGCTACGGTTTCTCGCTGAACACCGATATCCACGGCGAGCCGATTGCCGAGGACGGTCTCTATCGCCTGCAAGTCGATGCCGGCCTGGAGCGGGTCTTCCTGCTGCAACCGGGATTGTTCAACGGCGTCGAATTACTGGCCATGGCCGAAGCCGACTGGACTGCACCGGGCGCACTCTCCGCAGCCAAGCGCCTGATGCGCCAAGCCCTCGCCGTCCACTTGGGCGGCCGTCCTCTCGTCAGTCGCGAGCTGTTTCGCAAACCCTAGCCCCGTGTATGCTGTGCGCCGAATCTTTTTCTTCAGGAGCGCGCACCCGTGACCACCAGCAATCGCATTCTTCTTGGCGTGAACATCGACCACGTCGCCACCCTGCGTCAGGCCCGTGGTACGCGCTACCCGGATCCGGTCAAGGCTGCGCTGGACGCGGAAGAGGCGGGCGCTGATGGCATCACTGTTCACCTGCGTGAAGACCGCCGGCACATTCAGGAGCGCGACGTACTGCTGCTCAAGGATGTGCTGCAAACCCGCATGAACTTCGAAATGGGCATCACCGAAGAAATGATGGCGTTCGCTGAGCGCATTCGTCCGGCGCACATCTGCCTGGTGCCGGAAACCCGTCAGGAGTTGACCACTGAAGGTGGTCTGGATGTGGCGGGGCAGGAAGAACGGATCAAGGCTGCGGTTGAGCGTCTGTCGAAGATTGGCAGCGAAGTGTCGCTGTTCATCGATGCTGATGAGCGGCAGATTGCGGCGTCGAAGCGCGTTGGCGCACCGGCGATCGAGCTGCACACCGGGCGTTATGCCGATGCTGAAACCCCGACGGAAGTGGCTGAAGAACTGAAGCGCGTTGCGGATGGCGTGGCGTTTGGTTTGGCGCAGGGTTTAATCGTCAATGCCGGCCATGGCCTGCATTACCACAACGTTGAGGCGGTGGCGGCGATCAAAGGGATTAACGAGCTGAACATCGGCCATGCGCTGGTGGCGCATGCGTTGTTCGTGGGCTTCAAGTCCGCTGTGTCCGAGATGAAAGCGCTGATTCTGGCTGCTGCTCTCAAGGGCTAAGATCAAAAGATCGCAGCCTTCGGCAGCTCCTACAGGTGTACACATAACTCTGTAGGAGCTGCCGAAGGCTGCGATCTTTTGCTTTTAAAGCGGGGCAGGTTCTTGAGCGGGTTTTGACTTGTCGATGCCAGGCACATGCAGATTGCCCTCAGCCACTTGATCACCCTCAAGCTGCGGCTGCGTCACCCAGGTCAGAATGTCGTAATAACGACGAATGTTCGCCACAAAATGCACCGGTTCGCCGCCCCGGGCATAGCCGTAACGGGTTTTGCTGTACCACTGTTTCTGCGCCAGACGCGGCAGGATCTTCTTCACGTCCAGCCACTTGTCCGGATTCAAACCTTCTTTGGCGGTCAGTTTGCGCGCGTCATCGAGGTGGCCGCTGCCGACGTTGTACGCCGCGAGGGCGAACCAAGTGCGATCCGGTTCCTTGATCGAATCGTCGAGCTGATCCTTCATATAAGCCAGGTACTTGGCGCCGCCCATGATGCTCTGCTTCGGATCAAGTCGGTTCGACACGCCCATCGCCTGCGCGGTGTTCTGCGTCAGCATCATCAGCCCGCGCACACCGGTTTTCGAGGTGACGGTCGGCTGCCACAGCGATTCCTGATAACCGATCGCCGCCAGCAGGCGCCAGTCGACTTTCTCTTTCTTCGCGTAATTCTTGAAGTGCTGTTCGTACTTCGGCAGGCGTTGCTGCAAGTGCTGGGCGAAGGTGGTCGCGCCCATGTAACCGAGTACGTCAACGTGGCCGTAGTAGCGATCTTTCAAGCGTTGCAGGGTGCCATTCTTTTGCACCTTGTCCAGATACGCGTTGATCTCGTTGAGCAGGCTGTTGTCTTCGCCTGGCGCCACGGCCCAGCTCTGGTTGCTGGCATCGCCAAGGTCGAAGGCGACGCGGATGTTGGTGAAGTACACCTGGTTCATCGCCACTTCGTTGGAATCGACGAGGGTCAGGTCGATCTGGCCTTCATCGACCATGCGCAGCAGATCGACCACTTCAACCGCGTCGGATTCTTCGTATTCAATGCCGGGGAATTTCTTTTTCAGCTCCGCCAGTTGCTCGGCGTGGGTGCTGCCCTTGAGCACCATGATCTTCTTGCCGACCAGATCGCCGGCGTCGGTAGGGCGCGACTGGCCGTTGCGATAAATGATCTGCGGGGTGACTTCTAAATAAGAGTGGGAGAAACGCACCTGTTGCTTGCGATGCTCGCTGCTGACCAGACCGGCGGCGGCGAGTACCGGGCCGTTGGGTTTGCCGATCTGATTGAAAAGGTCGTCGAGGTTGTCAGCGGTCTCGATCTTCAGCTCGACCCCCAAATCGTCGGCGAAACGCTTCACCAGCTCGTATTCGAAGCCGGTTTCACCGCTGCGATCCTGAAAGTAGGTGGCGGGGCTGTTGCGTGTAATCACGCGCAGCACACCATCCTCCTTTATGCGCTCCAGCGTGTTGGGTTTATCAACACAGCCACTGAGCATCAGGAAGAGTCCGGTTGCGATCAGCCATTTGGCGTACCGCGGACGCAAAGCCGTTGGGAAAAACATGTGCGCAGTATACGCAAACGGCCACTGGCGCCATATCTCGACAGTGCAGGATGACTCTGTTGGCCGTCACAAAACCGCACGAAACCCAGCAGGCACGGGGCTTCGCGGGTTTTTGTTACAGTAAAAATAAGCAGGTCTCAAATCGCTGATTTACCTGACTCCGGAGTCGGAAACACAGATTGATACCCGAGTGCAACCGTGCGTAGCGTTTCGGGTGATGTTGAGGGCGGTTTAGGCTAGAATGCACGGCCTCAAAGCACACCCCTTCCCGAGGCTGTCCCGAAGATGTTGATCCTGCGCGGCGCTCCTGCCCTTTCTGCCTTTCGCCACAGCAAACTCCTTGAGCAACTGAGCCAGAAGGTTCCAGCTGTCAGTGGCCTGTATGCTGAATTCGCTCACTTCGCCGAAGTCACCGGCGTCCTGACCGGCGACGAACAGCAGGTGCTAGCGCGCCTTCTGAAGTACGGCCCAAGCGTTCCGGTACAAGAGCCGACCGGTCGTCTGTTTCTGGTGTTGCCGCGTTTCGGCACCATCTCGCCATGGTCGAGCAAGGCCAGCGACATCGCCCGCAACTGCGGCCTGAGCAAGATCCAGCGTCTGGAGCGCGGTATCGCCTTCTACGTTGCCGGTCAGTTCAGCGACGCCGAAGCCCAGCAGATTGCCGACGTGTTGCATGACCGCATGACGCAAATCGTGCTGGCCAACCTCGAACAGGCCGCCGGTCTGTTCAGCCACGCCGAACCGAAGCCGCTGACCGCGATCGACATCCTCGGTGGCGGTCGCGCTGCTCTGGAAAAAGCCAACACCGAGCTGGGCCTGGCCCTGGCTGAAGACGAAATCGACTATCTGGTCGACGCCTTCAACGGCTTGAAGCGCAACCCGCACGACATCGAATTGATGATGTTCGCTCAGGCCAACTCCGAACACTGCCGTCACAAGATCTTCAACGCCAGTTGGGATATCGATGGTGAGAACCAGGAAAAAAGCCTGTTCGGCATGATCAAGAACACCTACGTGATGCACAGCGAAGGCGTTCTGTCGGCTTATAAGGACAACGCCTCGGTGATCGTCGGCAACGTCGCCGGCCGTTTCTTCCCGAACCCTGAGACCCGCCAGTACGGCGCGGTGCAGGAGCCGGTGCACATCCTGATGAAGGTTGAAACCCACAACCACCCGACCGCGATTGCTCCGTTCCCGGGTGCATCGACCGGTTCCGGCGGCGAAATCCGTGACGAAGGTGCAACCGGCCGTGGCGCCAAGCCAAAGGCTGGCCTGACCGGTTTCACCGTATCGAACCTGCAAATCCCGGGCTTCGAACAGCCGTGGGAAGTGCCGTACGGCAAGCCTGAGCGCATCGTTACCGCCCTGGACATCATGATCGAAGGCCCGCTCGGCGGCGCCGCGTTCAACAACGAATTCGGTCGTCCGGCCCTGACTGGCTACTTCCGTACCTTTGAACAGTCGATCACCACCCCGCATGGTGACGAAGTTCGTGGTTACCACAAGCCGATCATGTTGGCCGGCGGCATGGGCAACATCCGCGAAGAACACGTCAAGAAAGGCGAGATCGTCGTTGGCTCCAAGCTGATCGTGCTCGGCGGCCCGGCGATGTTGATCGGTCTGGGTGGCGGCGCGGCTTCCTCGATGGCCACTGGCACCAGCTCGGCGGATCTCGACTTCGCTTCCGTGCAGCGTGAAAACCCTGAAATGGAGCGTCGCTGCCAGGAAGTCATCGACCGTTGCTGGCAACTGGGTGACAAGAACCCGATCAGCTTCATCCACGACGTCGGCGCGGGCGGTCTGTCCAACGCCTTCCCGGAACTGGTCAACGACGGCGACCGCGGTGGCCGTTTCGAACTGCGCAACATTCCCAACGACGAGCCGGGCATGGCCCCGCACGAAATCTGGTCCAACGAATCCCAGGAACGTTACGTACTGGCCGTCGGCCCTGAAGACTTCGCGCGCTTCCAGGCGATCTGCGAGCGCGAGCGCTGCCCGTTTGCCGTCGTCGGTGAAGCCACTGCTGAACCGCAACTGACCGTGACCGACAGCCACTTCGGCAACAACCCGGTGGACATGCCACTGGAAGTGTTGCTGGGCAAGGCCCCGCGCATGCACCGCTCGGTGGTTCGCGAAGCTGAAATGGGCGATGACTTCGATCCGTCGAACCTCGACATCAGCGAGTCCATCGAACGCGTTCTGCATCACCCGGCCGTGGCGAGCAAGAGCTTCCTGATTACCATCGGCGACCGCACCATCACCGGCCTCGTGGCCCGTGACCAAATGGTCGGCCCGTGGCAGGTTCCGGTGGCCGACGTTGCCGTCACCGCCACCAGCTTCGACGTTTACACCGGTGAAGCGATGGCAATGGGCGAGCGCACTCCGCTGGCTCTGCTGGACGCTCCGGCGTCGGGCCGCATGGCCATCGGCGAAACCCTGACCAACATTGCCGCGTCGCGCATCAACAAGATCTCCGACATCAAACTGTCGGCGAACTGGATGTCCGCTGCCGGCCACCCGGGCGAAGACGCGCGTCTGTACGACACCGTGAAAGCGGTCGGTATGGAACTGTGCCCTGAGCTGGGCATCACCATTCCGGTGGGCAAGGACTCGATGTCCATGGCCACCCGTTGGAGCGATAACGGCGAAGAAAAAACCGTGACCTCGCCGATGTCGCTGATCGTGACCGGTTTCGCGCCAGTGGCTGACATCCGTCAGACCCTGACCCCGGAACTGCGCATGGACAAGGGCACCACCGACCTGATCCTGATCGACCTCGGTCGCGGTCAGAACCGTATGGGTGCTTCGATCCTTGCTCAGACACACGGCAAGCTCGGCAAACACGCGCCGGACGTTGATGACGCCGAAGACCTGAAAGCCTTCTTCGCGGTGATCCAGGGCCTCAACGCCGACGGTCACTTGCTGGCGTACCACGACCGTTCCGACGGTGGTCTGCTGACCTCCGTGGTGGAAATGGCTTTCGCCGGCCACTGCGGTCTGAGCCTGAACCTCGACGGTCTGGCAGAAACCACCGCCGACATCGCCGCCATCCTGTTCAACGAAGAACTGGGTGCAGTGATTCAGGTTCGTCAGGACGCCACGCCAGACATCCTCGCGCAATTCAGCGCGGCCGGTCTGGGCGACTGCGTGTCGGTGATCGGTCAGCCGATCAACAATGGCCAGATCAACATCACCTTCAACGGTGACACCGTGTTCGAAGGCCAGCGTCGTCTGCTGCAACGTACCTGGGCTGAAACCAGCTACCAGATCCAGCGTCTGCGTGATAACGCCGACTGCGCCGAGCAAGAGTTCGACGTGCTGCTTGAAGAGGACAACCCGGGCCTGAGCGTCAAGCTCAGCTACGACGTCAACCAGGACATCGCCGCGCCTTACATCAAGAAAGGCATTCGCCCACAGGTTGCCGTGCTGCGTGAGCAGGGCGTCAACGGTCAGGTGGAAATGGCCGCAGCGTTCGACCGCGCTGGTTTCAACGCGATCGACGTGCACATGAGCGACATTCTCGCCGGCCGTGTCGACCTGAACGAGTTCAAAGGTCTGGTGGCGTGCGGTGGTTTCTCCTACGGCGACGTGCTCGGCGCCGGTGAAGGCTGGGCCAAGTCGGCGCTGTTCAACAGCCGTGCCCGCGATGCGTTCCAGGGTTTCTTCGAGCGTAACGACAGCTTCACCCTCGGCGTGTGCAACGGTTGCCAGATGATGTCCAACCTGCACGAGCTGATTCCGGGGAGCGAGTTCTGGCCGCACTTCGTGCGCAACCGCTCCGAGCAGTTCGAAGCGCGCGTGGCGATGGTGCAGATTCAGGAATCGAACTCGATCTTCCTGCAGGGCATGGCCGGTTCGCGTATGCCGATCGCCATTGCTCACGGTGAAGGTCACGCTGAATTCTCCAGCGAAGAAGCACTGCTGGAAGCCGATCTGTCGGGTTGCGTGGCGATGCGTTTCGTCGACAACCATGGCAAGGTCACCGAGAAGTATCCGGCTAACCCGAACGGTTCGCCGCGCGGGATTACCGGTCTCACCAGCCGTGATGGCCGTGTGACGATCATGATGCCGCACCCGGAGCGAGTGTTCCGTGCCGTGCAGAACTCGTGGCGTTCGGAGGACTGGAACGAGGACGCACCTTGGATGCGTATGTTCCGTAATGCACGCGTCTGGGTTAACTAAGGCCTGTGTATAAGCTGGCGTTTTTTGTTCCTGACAGTCATGTCGAGGTGGTCAAAGGGGCTGTGTTCGCTGCCGGTGGTGGGCGGATCGGTGACCATGACCACTGTGCCTGGCAGGTGCTTGGTCTGGGCCAGTTTCGACCTTTGGACGGGAGTCAGCCGTTCATTGGTGAGGCGGGGCAGGTTGGGCGGGTTGAGGAATGGAAGGTTGAGCTGGTGGTGGTGGATGAGTTGATTGTTGCTGTTGTGGCGGCTTTGAAGCTTAGTCATCCCTACGAGACACCGGCTTATGAAGTGTGGCGGCTGGAAGATTTCTAATAGCCGCTTATTACAAGAAACCCGCAGATGAGAGATCGTCTGCGGGTTTTTTGTTGCTTACGATTTTCCGGGTGATGGGGTTCCAATGTGGGAGCGAGCTTGCTCGCGAAGGCGCCGGATCAGGCAACGATGTTCTGGCTGACCGGGTACATATCCGTTGCTGTGGTAACGGCTTCTTAGGGTTCCGCCCTTACGGCGGGTCACCTTTTCCAAACGCCGAAAAGGTAACCCAAAAGGCTTTGCCCCAACGTTCGGCCCGCTCGCTAAGGCTCGGGGTTCCTTCGCTCCGGGATCCATCCGGGCGCATCGCCTACGGTTTGCTTCGCTGCACCTCCTCTCGATGCATTTGGCTGCGCCAAACGGTCGCTGCGCTCCCACCCCCGGATAAATCCCTCCACTCAGCCTGCCGACGGGGCCTGTGGATCAAGATCAAGAGCAGGCGAGCTGACACTCGGCCTATTGAGTGGTGAGGAGCGCGGCGCGTTCGGCTTCTGTCCTTGTAGGAGCTGCCGCAGGCTGCGATCTTTTGATCTTGCTGTCGTAGGAGCTGAGCTTGCTCGCGAAGGCGTACTGCCAGCCGACCTGTTTCTTTCAGGTGTACCCAATCCAACTGTAGGAGTGAGCCTGCTCGCGATAACAACCTCACAGCAACCAATCACCCGCAGATGTACTCAATCCCTGTGGGAGCCTGGCTTGCCAGCGATGGCGGCCTGACACCCAACCAATTTCTGTCTGAATACATCAGGTCAAAACTGTGGGAGCCAGCCTGCTGGCGATGGGGTCAGTCCAATCACCAAAGAATCAGAGTCTGTTTAGGTTTGTGTAGAAATAGCAGAACCTTCCCACAAGGTTTTCAGGTTGTCCGTCGGACGCGCGCTCTCTAGTCTTTGCCTGTCGCTGCCAATTCAGCGACCGGGAGGTGAGATACCCGATTTGGATCCCCAGACAAGTGCCCCCATAATTGCGGCCAGCTAACGCTGTCAGCAATTCCTTATGGCGGCTATGTGCGGGCGGACTTCGGTCCGGCCGGTTTTGGGGTTCTATCGGTGATCTCACTCCGTACATGGCTGCCACCTCTTCTTCGAGTGAGATCGGGAGCAAGTGGCTGCAAACTTAAAGGACTTGTTCGATGGACAAACTAATCCCAGATCCACCCCCCGAAACCACCACCCCACTCGAAGCCGCCATCCGCGCCGAAGACTTGGCAAAAAACCGCGAAGCCATCAAACGCGCCCTCGATTTCTACCTCAGCCCTGAACCCGCCAAACCCCGACAACCGAGCACGATGTTCCTCGTCCACCCCAGCGTCGACACCGAAAGCCTGCTCGCCCACGCTTGTGAATCGTTGGCCTCAGCGAACGCCATGGCCAGCAACTTCGCAACCGAGCTAGGCGGCTTGCAACGCAGCACGGCACTGGCCATCCAGCAAATCATCATGCTCGCCGAACTCGCAGTAAACCGCGCACTGGATCGAGTCGATCCACAAACCTGACGACCGCGTCATCGTTCATCGCCAGCAGGCTGGCTCCCACAAGGTCGTGCACAATTTTGAGAACAGTGAAGAACCTGTGGGAGTCTGGCTTGCCAGCGATGACGGCCTGATGGCCGACCTGATTCTTCGGATTGATAGCTTCCCTGTAGGAGCTGTCGAGTGAAACGAGGCTGCGATCTTTTGCTCTTGCTTATGATTGTAAAAAAGCAAAATCAAAAGATCGCAGCCTGCGGCAGCTCCTACAGGGGTGATGTGTGGGGTCAGACTTTGGCGCTGACTTCGCTGCGGTTGACCAGGCTTTCCAGCGCCCCACTCAAACTCGCCGCCTTATCCCCCACCAGCAAATGCCAGACCCCGCCATCCAACTGGCTGACACCGTGACACCCCAGATCCTTCAACTGCGCCTCGGACAACGCCTTGCCATCCGCCAATTGCAGGCGAATCCGTGTCATCGCAATGCAATCCAGTTGCAGCACATTGTCGCCGCCGCCCAACGCGTTCAGCCATTGCTGCGCCTCGGAACCGGCAACGGCCACAACTTTAGGCTCATCAACAACAGCGGTTTCAACCAAAACAGCACGCCCCAACGCCGGCATCGCCAGACGAATCTCATCGGCAATGCTGTCCGCCATCGGCCCGACCACAACCTGCAAACTGCCACCTTTACCCGGTCGCACAACCGCCATCGCACCCAGCGCTTTCAGATCAGCATCCGAAGCCTTGTTGCGATCAACCATCTCCAGCCGCAGCCGCGTGGTGCAGGCGCCAACCGTCAGCAGATTTTCAGCGCCGCCCAATGCCTTGATGTATGCACTGGCGCGCTCGTTCTCAGTCAGTACGGCTTTTTCACTGACAGCGACATCCTCACGCCCCGGCGTTTTCAGATTGAAGCGACGAATGCAGAAGTCGAAGACGAAGTAGTAGATCACCGCGTAAGCCAACCCAACCGGGAACACCAGCCAACCATTGGTGGATTTGCCCCAGCCGAGAATCATGTCGATAAAGCCGCCGGAGAAGGTGAAGCCCAAGTGGATGTTCAACGCATTGGTAATCGCCATCGACAACCCGGTCAGCAACGCATGCAGCAGATACAACAGCGGTGCCAGAAACATAAAGGCGAATTCAATCGGCTCAGTCACCCCGGTCAAAAACGAGGTCAGCGCCATCGACAGGAAAATCCCGCCCATGACTTTGCGGCGTTCCGGCAGGGCGTTGCGGTACATCGCCAGGCACGCCGCCGGCAGGCCGAAGATCATCATCGGGAACATGCCGGTCATGAACTGGCCGCCCTTCGGATCGCCGGCGAAGTAGCGCGACAGGTCGCCGGTTACCAATGCGCCGGTAGTCGGGTCGGTGAAGTTGCCGAATACAAACCACGCCATGTTGTTGAGGATGTGGTGCAGGCCGGTGACGATCAGCAGGCGATTGAACACGCCGAAGACGAACGCGCCGATGCTGCCGCTTTCCATCATCAGGGCGCCGAAAGCGTTGATGCCGTGCTGGATCGGCGGCCAGATGTAGCCGAACACCACGCCCAGACCGACCGCTGCAAACCCGGTAACAATCGGCACAAACCGCCGGCCACCGAAGAACGCGAGATACTCCGGCAGCTTGATGTCCTTGAAGCGGTTGTACAGCGCGCCGGCCATCAGGCCGGCGACGATGCCGGCGAGCATGCCCATGTTGATGGTCGCATCGAGCACCTTCAGCGTGGAGATCATCACCAGGTAACCGATCACCCCGGCGAGGCCGGCGGTGCCGTTGTTGTCCTTGGCGAAACCGACGGCGATGCCGATGGCGAAGATCATGGCCAGGTTGGCGAAGATCACTTGGCCGGCGTCGTGGATGATCGCGATGTTCAGCAGGTCAGTGTCACCCAGACGCAGGAGCAGGCCGGCAATCGGCAGGATCGCGATCGGCAGCATCAGCGCGCGGCCGAGGCGTTGCAGGCCTTCGATGAAGAGTTGATACATGGCGTTTGTCCTTGTTGTTTTTGTTAGCGCAGTGGCCAATGTTGATGACAGGCGTGGCGCACGGCGGCGGCGCTGCTCAACTTGAGCAGGTCGCGACTGAGGCGCTGGCATTCGGCTTCGTGCACCTGGCGCACGCGATCCTTGATTTCACCGATCTGCACCGGGCTGACCGACAATTCGGTAACGCCCAGACCAATCAGCACCGGCGTGGCCAGCGGATCAGAGGCGAGGGCGCCGCAGACGCCGACCCAACGCTTGTGCACCGCCGCGCCTTCGCAGGTCATGGCGATCAGGCGCAGCAGCGCCGGGTGCAGGGCGTCGACGCGGGCAGCCAGACCGGCGTGATCGCGATCCATGGCCAGGGTGTATTGCGACAAATCGTTGGTGCCGATGGAGAGGAAGTCGGCGTGTTCAGCGAGTTGTTCGGCTTGCAGCGCGGCGGCGGGGACTTCGATCATTACGCCGATTTCTGGACGCTGAGAGATGTTCATCTCCAGGCACAACGCATCGACGCGTTGGCGGATGTGCAGCAGTTCGTCGACTTCGGTAACCATCGGCAACAGGATTCGGCAGCGACGCAGCGGGCTGACTTGCAGCAGCGCGCGCAGTTGCTGATCGAGGATTTCCGGGCGGGCCTGAGCCAGACGAATGCCGCGCAGACCGAGCACCGGGTTGGCTTCGATCGGCAGCGGCAGGTAATCGAGTTGCTTGTCGCCTCCGACGTCGATGGTGCGGATGATTACTGACTTATCGCCCATCGCATCGATCACAGCTTGGTAGGCGCTGCGTTGCTCTTCCACGTCCGGAGCAGTCTGCCGGTCGACGAACAAAAACTCGGTGCGCAGCAGTCCGACGCCATCGGCGCCGTTGGCAAAGGCATCTGCCGCTTCACCGCTGGAGGCGACGTTGGCGACGACTTCGATGTGCACGCCATTACGGGTTTCGGCCGGCAGATGAGCTTTGGCCTGTTGAGCATCGCGACGTTGCTGGCGATCGATTTGCGCCTGCTGAACTTCAGCCAAGCGCTCAGCGTTTGGCGTCAGTTCCAGACGACCGCCATCGGCATCGAGCACCACCGATTGACCTTGCGGCTGATCAAGCAATGCCGAACCCAGCGCCACCATGCATGGCAAACCTTTGCCGCGAGCGAGAATCGCCACGTGCGATGTCGCGCCACCCTCGGCCATGCACAACCCGGCGACACCTTGGGCGCTGAGTTGCAGCAGATCCGAAGGCGTCAGTTCATGTGCCGCAACAATGGCACCGGCGGGTACATCGTAATTCCATGCTTCGCCGAGCAACGCACGCAGCACGCGTTGTTTGAGATCGCGGAGATCGTTGGCGCGCTCAGCCAGCAGCGCGCTGCCGGTGTGCTGCAGGACTTCGCACTGCACATCGATCGACTGGCTCCAGGCGTGAGTCGCCGCAGTGCCTTGTTCGATGGATTGCTGTGCCGCGTCGAGCAGCGCCGGGTCTTCCAGCAACGCCAAATGCGCGGCGAAGATTGCTTCTTCATCGGCATTCTTGTGCTTCTTCGCTTGGGCGAGGGTGCCTTCGATTTCGTCGCGCACTTGCGTCAGCGCGGATTCAAAAATCTGCTGCTGTTGCAGCGGGTCATGATTGCCCGTATCCGCCGGCAAACTGATCGCATTCAAACGGAATAGCGGTCCACCGACCAGTCCCGGCGCGGCGCAGACACCGTGCAACACACCTGCCTCGGCCGGGCGCTTAAGAGGGGCAATACTGACCGGTGCCGCCGCGTGATGATCATCCGGCAGGGCAGTCGCCAGCGCCGTGAGCAACGCTTGCAGCGCCGCTTCAGCATCCGGCCCCTGACAGCTGACCTGCACTTCATCCTGTTCGCCAACCGCCAATCCCATCAAACCGATCAGGCTGTTGCACGGCGCCGATTTGCCGGCGAAGTGCAGTTGCGACTGGCTCTTGAAACCTTGCGCGGTCTGCCGAATCAACGCCGCCGGGCGAGCATGCAAACCGCCACGATGCGCCACCAACACATGACCATGAACCTCTGGGCCGCCGACGACTTCGGCGCTCGCTGTCGAAGCGTTGCGCGCAACAATGTGCAGCAACGGTTCGCCGACTTTCACCGCCTTCAGCGTAATCGGACGTACCTGAAAATCCTGACTGTTGGTCAGAATCAACAGGCTGACCAAGCTTTTGCACTGCTGGCCGACCTTGTCCAGGTCGTAGCGCAACAACGGCTGGCCCTGAGTCACGCGACCACCTTCCTTGACCAGCATCGAGAAACCTTCGCCGTTCAGTTCAACGGTGTCGAGGCCCAGATGCAGGAGAATTTCCGCGCCGTTGTCGGCACGCACGGTGAGTGCGTGGCCGGTGCGGGCGACGTGGATGATCACCCCGGCGCACGGCGAGTACAGCGTGTCGTTGATTGGGTCGATGGCGATGCCGTCACCCATTGCGCCGCTGGCGAACACCGCGTCCGGGACTTTGGCGAGCGTGAGCACCGGGCCGCTGAGCGGGGCGCTGAGGGTCAGCTCTTTATTGTTGTTGTGCATGGCTCGGTCTCATCAGTAATTTCGCTGGCCCTTGTAGGAGCTGCCGAAGGCTGCGATCTTTTGATCTTGTTTTTTGTAAATCAAAATCAAAAGATCGCAGCCTTCGGCAGCTCCTACAGAGGTTGTGCACCCATCAGCGGTTTTCGCGTCCGCCGACAGGGTTGTGCATCAATCGGCTGTTTTGCGTCCGCCGATTGGGTCATGCGTCGATCAGATGGTGTCAGTGCGTGCGGGTCACTTTGCTCAGGTGGCGCGGCTGATCCGGATCCATGCCACGGGCCACGGCCAAACCTGCCGCCATCACGTAGAAACTCTGGATCGCCAGAATCGGATCGAGCGCCGGGTGCTCGGCGCGGGTCAGTGTCAGGTCGCGTTCGCTCACGTCATCCGGCGCGGCCAGCAACACACGAGCGCCGCGTTGACGCATTTCTGCCGCCAGGCTCAACAAGCCAGCCTGTTCAGCACCGCGCGGTGCGAAAACCAGCAACGGATAGTGTTCGTCGATCAGCGCCATCGGGCCGTGACGCACTTCGGCGCTGCTGAACGCTTCGGCCTGAATCGCCGAGGTTTCCTTGAATTTCAGCGCCGCTTCCTGGGCGATGGCGAAACCGGCACCACGGCCAATCACCATCAAACGCTCGCAATCGCGCAACGCTTCGATGGCCACGCTCCAGTCCTGTTTTGCCGCTTCGCGCAGGCCTTCAGGCAGGGCGTTACCGGCCTCGAGCAATTCGCTGTCCTCTTTCCAGTGCGCGATCAACCGGGCGCTGGCGCTGAGGGTGGCGATAAAACTCTTGGTCGCGGCGACACTGCTTTCAGTCCCGGCGAGCAGCGGCACGCTGAATTCACACGCCGCTTCCAGTGGCGAATCGGCGGCGTTGACCATCGACACGCTCAGCGCGCCACGTTTGCGCAGCAGACGCAAGCTGTTGACCAGATCCGGACTCTGCCCCGATTGCGAAAAGGCGAACGCGACCTGACCGCTGACCTTCAACGGCGCTTGCTGCATGGTCACCACCGACATCGGCAACGACGCTACCGGCACGCCCAGTTGCTGCATGGTCAGGTAAGCGAAGTAGCTCGCCGCGTGGTCGGAGCTGCCGCGCGCAACGGTCATCGCCACTTGCGGCGGCTGACGGCGCAGGCGCCCGGCGATCTCGATCATTTGCGGGTCGAGCTGTTGCAGTTGGGCTTGCACGGCCTCGAAGGAGGACAGCGCCTCCTCAAGCATTTTTGAAGTCAATGTCTTCTCCTTCGACCATGACGGCGGTCAGTGTGAGTGAGCGATCGAGACGCACGCAGTCGGCCCAGGCACCTGGTGCAAGGCGCCCGCGTTCGGTGATGCCGAGGTAGTCGGCGGGGAATTGCGACAGACGCTGCGAAGCCTCGGCGATCGGCAAACCGATCTTCACCAGGTTGCGCAGGGCCTGATCCATGGTCAGCGTGCTGCCGGCCAACGTGCCATCGGGCAGGCGCACGCCGCCCAGGCATTTGGTCACGATGTGGCTGCCGAGCTTGTATTCACCGTCGGGCATGCCGGCGGCAGCGGTCGAATCGGTGACGCAATACAGGCACGGGATCGAGCGCAGGGCCACCCGAATGGCGCCGGGATGCACGTGCAGCAAATCCGGAATCAGCTCGGCGAATTTGGCGTGGGCCAATGCCGCGCCAACGATGCCCGGCTCGCGGTGATGCAGCGGGCTCATGGCGTTGTAAAGGTGAGTGAAACTGGTCGCGCCAGCCTCCATTGCAGCAACGCCTTCCTCGTAACTGCCGAGGGTGTGGCCGATTTGCATGCGCACGCCACGGCTGCTCAGTTCGCGGATCAAGCCGTCGTGACCGGCGATTTCCGGGGCGATGGTGATCACGCGGATCGGCGCCAGTGCCAGATATTCTTCGACTTCGGCCATCAACGCGGTGTGGGCGAAGTTCGGTTGCGCACCAAGTTTGCCGGGATTGATGTACGGGCCTTCGAGGTGGACGCCGAGAACGCGCGCGGCACCTTTCGGACGCTGTTCGCAGAACTCTCCGACGTCCTTCAACACGCTGGAGATCTCGGCACTCGGCGCAGTCATGGTGGTGGCCAGCAGCGAGGTGGTGCCGAAACGCACGTGGGTTTTGGTGATGGTTTCGAAAGCGCTGGCGCCCTCCATGATGTCTTTGCCGCCACCGCCATGCACGTGCAGGTCGATGAAACCGGGCAGCAGATACGGCAGATCATTGGTTGCCGGATCGCAAGGCACGCCTTCGATCGACACGACTTTGCCGTGTTCGTGGATCAGCCGGCCGCGAATCCAGCCGCTGGCGGTGAGGATGTTGTCTTCGGACATTTCGGTTCTCGCTTATGGCTGCGCTTAACGGCGAAGCTCTGCAACAAAGTCGTAGTAGTCGTTGCGGCAATAGGTGTCGGTGACTTCGATCGGTGTGTTGTCTTCGAGGTAACCGACCCGGGTCATCAGCAGCATCGCGGTGCCGGGGGCGATGCCGACCAGCGCGGCGAACTCGTCCGAGGCGTTGATTGCCTGAATGTGCTGCAGGGCGCGGACAATCGGTTTGCCGATGCCGTCGAGGTATTCGTAGAGGGAATCGCCGACCAGTTGCGGCTTGGGCATGATCGAGGCGGGCAGGGTGCTCATCTCGATGGCCATTACCGTGTCATCGGCTTTGCGCAGACGCTTCATGCGCGCGACCTTGTCGTTCGGCGACAGGCTGAGGCGGATCAATTCTTCGTGGGTCGGCAGGGTTATTTCGCGCTCCAGCCATTTCGAACTGGGTACGAAACCCTTCAAGCGCAGCATCTCGCTGAAACCGGACAGGCGCGACAGCGGTTGTTCGAGGCGTGGGGTGATGAAGGTGCCGGAGCCTTGCAGGCGGCGGATCAGGCCTTGATCGAGGAGGACTTCGAGGGCTTTGCGCGCGGTGACGCGGGAGATGCCGAGCAACTCGCTGAGATTGCGCTCGGACGGCATCGCCTGTTCGGCTTTCCACTGGCCGGCATGAATCGCCGATTCCAGATTGCGCGCCAGTTGCAGGTACAACGGCGTCGCTTGTTGGTCGTCAGGGCGCAAGGCCTGGAGGTCGTTCATGTCGGTGTCCGGTGCGGGTATTGGAGTGGTTGTCGCCCGTGAATGCAGCGAAAATTAATACCACTTGAATACCATGTCAACGTGGTGACAGGGCCGGAAACCCTTATGGATCGAGGCTTTGGAGTAGGGTGGTTCTAAGTGGTATTAGGGGTGGGGGTGTAAACGCAAAAGATCGCAGCCTGCGGCAGCTCCTACACGTTGAAGTGGTATCACCTCTGTAGGAGCTGCCGAAGGCTGCGATCTTTTGATTTATTTTTTTGCGGGTGACCAGCGGTCAATCGTTAAGGGCGGATTTCAACCATCGTGCCGTCCGGCACCAGGCTCCACACTTCGCGCATATCCACATTGCGCATGGCGACGCAGCCGTCGGTCCAGTCGAGGGTGTGGAACAGGTCTTCCGGGGTTTCTTCGGAATCCGGCGTGCCGTGGATCATGATCATCCCGCCAGGCTCAACGCCTTCGCGCCGGGCGCGGGCCGAGTCGCTGATGTTCGGGTAGGAAATGTGCATCGACAGGTTGAATTTGTCGCTGGTCTTGCGCCAGTCGATCCAATAAAAACCTTCCGGTGTGCGCTTGTCGCCTTCAATCAGTTTCGGACCTTTTTTCGCGCCCTTGCCCAGGGAGATGCGATAGGTCTTCAGCGGCTTGCCGTCGGCGATCAACTGCAGCTGATGCGCCGATTTGAGCACCAGGACTTTTTCGATAAGCGGGGTATTCGCCGGCGTCACGGTGGTCACGAAGGACGCTTGGGAAACGCTAACGAACGACAGGCAGAACAGGGCAAGCAACCAGCGCATTGAAACGATTCCCCAAGGAGTGACGCAGATAAGTGTTGTGTAGGAGCTGCCGCAGGCTGCGATCTTTTGATCTTCTAACCGACAATCACCGGCTGCACCAACGGCGGAATCGATTCCGAACGCACCGGATACACCTCAACCCGCCGATCAGCGAAGAAGCATTCTAAGGTACGCCCCACCGTCCTGAAAGCCAGCTCGTCCCATGGAATGTCGGCTTCGTCGAATAGTTGCACTTCGAGGCTCTCGGGGCCGGCGGCAAAGTCCAGATCAACCAGCTCCGCGCGGAAGAACACATGCACCTGACTGATGTGTGGCACGTCGATCAGCGTATAGATGCTCAGGTTACGCACGCGGGCGCAGGCTTCTTCGGCAGTTTCGCGGATAGCGGCCTGTTCGATGGTCTCTCCGTTCTCCATGAACCCGGCAGGCAACGTCCAGTAACCGAGGCGCGGCTCGATGGCACGGCGGCACAAGAGCACTTTTGTGCCCCAGGTCGGCACGCAACCGGCGACGATATTGGGGTTTTGGTAGTGAATGGTCTGACAGCTGTCACAGACAAATCGCCGCCGCGAATCGCCTTCGGGAATGCGCTGGGTGACCGGGTTACCGCAGTGGCTGCAAAATTTCATGCTGGGCTTCCTGAATGCTGCGCCTATCTTGGCGTGCAGCGGTGTCGGTCGGCAAGTTGTCGTTTCGCGACATGGCGAGATTCGGGGGCTTGGGCGGCTGCAATGATTGGTGCATGATGCAGGGTAAGGCACCGATCGAGAACACTCATGCTGGACGAGCTACTGCATAGGGTAAGCAACCACACACCGCGCACGCTGGAGACCGACAAACGTTTCCCCGAGGCCGCCGTTCTGGTGCCGATCACCCGCAGTGACCAACCGGAACTGGTTCTGACCCTGCGCGCCAGCGGGCTCTCGACCCATGGCGGCGAAGTGGCTTTCCCCGGTGGACGCCGCGATCCCGAAGACCCGGATCTGATCTTCACCGCCCTGCGCGAAGCCGAAGAAGAGATCGGCCTGCCGCCGGGACTGGTCGAAGTCATCGGCCCGCTCAGCCCGCTGATTTCCCTGCACGGCATCAAGGTCACGCCTTATGTCGGCGTAATCCCCGATTTTGTCGAGTATCAGCCTAATGATGCCGAGATCGCTGCGGTGTTCAGCGTGCCGCTGGAATTCTTCCGCAAAGACCCCCGCGAACACACCCATCGCATCGACTATCAAGGTCGCAGTTGGTACGTGCCGAGCTATCGCTACGGCGATTTCAAGATCTGGGGCCTGACCGCCATCATGATCGTCGAGTTGATCAATCTGCTCTATGACGCCAAGATCAGTCTGCATACTCCGCCTAAAAGCTTTATTAACACCTAAGCCATCGTTCGAATGGCCATCACCGTGAGCCCTGAGGAAAACAAGATGAAATACCGCCTGGGCGACGCCCGTGTCGAGACCCACCCGCAGAGCTGGGTCGCCCCCAATGCCGTGCTGGTGGGCAAGGTCAAACTGGAAGAGGGCGCCAACGTCTGGTTCAACGCTGTGCTGCGTGGCGACAACGAACTGATCCTGATCGGCAAGAACAGTAATGTGCAGGACGGCACCGTGATGCACACCGACATGGGCTATCCGCTGACCATCGGTACCGGCGTGACCATCGGCCACAACGCCATGCTGCATGGCTGCACCGTTGGCGATTACAGCCTGATCGGTATCAACGCGGTGATTCTCAACGGCGCGAAGATCGGCAAGAACTGCATCATTGGCGCCAACTCGCTGATTGGTGAGGGCAAGGAAATTCCGGATGGTTCGCTGGTGATGGGCTCGCCGGGCAAGGTTGTGCGTGAGCTGACCGAGCCGCAGAAGAAGATGCTTGAAGCCAGCGCCGCGCACTATGTGCATAACTCCCAGCGTTATGCGCGTGATCTGGTTGAGCAGGAAGAATGAACACGCCAGAAAGACCGGTTGCCTCGCCGTGCGTGAATATTTGTGCGCTGGATGAGGATGATATTTGCACCGGGTGCCAGCGTACGGTGGAAGAGATTACGCGCTGGGGCCGCATGAACAATGACGAGCGCCGGGTGGTGCTGGGGTTGTGTCATGAACGGGCAAAGGCGAGTGGGTTGGTGTGGATGATTGGTAAGACACCCGGGCATTAAGATCAAAAGATCGCAGCCTTCGGCAGCTCCTACATTTGAAATGCGTTCCCTTGTAGGAGCTGCCGCAGGCTGCGATCTTTTGATTCTGCTTTGGCTGAAGTAATCTGTGCGCCAATCTGCCAGGTCGCCCCCATGATTTTCCTCATCGCCTACATCAGCAGTGTCGTGCTGATCAACTTCGCCTTCTCCACCGCGCCGCACCTGGACATCATCTGGTCGGCCTGGGGCGGTCTGGTGTTCGTGCTGCGCGACATGGTGCAAATCCGTTTCGGTCACGGTGCAATCGCGGCGATGCTGGCGGCGCTGGTGCTGTCTTACGTCACCTCCGACCCCTCCATCGCATTGGCCAGCGCCACGGCGTTCGCGGTCTCCGAAATCATCGACTGGCTGGTGTTCAGCATCACCAAACGTCCGTTGCGCGACCGCTTGTGGATCAGCTCGGCGCTGAGCATTCCTCTCGATACCTTCATCTTTTTCGGCATGATCGACGCCATGACGCCACCGGTGATCATCACCGCACTGCTGTCGAAATTCGCCGGTGTAACCGTCGTCTGGCTGATCATGGCCTGGCGCGATCGCAAACAGGCCGTCGCCAGCTGAAGCCAAAGCCTCGGGTTCATGTAAAATGCCGCGCTTTCTCCCCATGGAAAGCGCGTCTGGCGTCGCTTTCCTCGATGATCCGCTGCTTTGAGGACCTGAGATGACCCGTATCGGAACTCCGTTGTCGCCAACCGCGACCCGCGTATTGCTGTGTGGCTGTGGTGAGTTGGGCAAGGAAGTGGTGATCGAGCTGCAGCGCCTGGGCGTTGAAGTGATCGCCGTTGACCGCTACGCCAACGCGCCGGCCATGCAAGTCGCCCATCGCAGCCACGTGATCAACATGCTCGACGGCGCCGCCCTGCGCGCGGTGATCGAAGCCGAGAAGCCGCACTTCATCGTGCCGGAAATCGAAGCCATCGCCACCGCCACCCTGGTTGAACTGGAAGCCGAAGGCTTCACCGTGATCCCGACCGCGCGCGCTGCACAACTGACCATGAACCGCGAAGGTATCCGTCGTCTGGCCGCTGAAGAGCTGGATCTGCCGACCTCGCCTTACCATTTTGCCGACACCTTCGAGGACTACAGCAAAGCCGTTGAAGACCTCGGTTTCCCATGCGTGGTCAAACCGGTGATGAGCTCGTCGGGCAAAGGCCAGAGCCTGCTGCGCAGCACCGATGACGTGCAGAAAGCCTGGGATTACGCGCAAGAGGGCGGTCGCGCCGGCAAAGGTCGGGTGATCATTGAAGGCTTTATCGATTTCGACTACGAAATCACCCTGCTGACCGTGCGCCACATCGGCGGCACCACGTTCTGTGCGCCAGTTGGCCACCGTCAGGAGAAGGGCGACTACCAGGAATCGTGGCAGCCACAAGCCATGAGCCCGATTGCCCTGGCTGAATCCGAGCGTGTTGCCAAAGCCGTGACTGAGGCGCTGGGTGGCCGTGGTCTGTTCGGCGTTGAGCTGTTCATCAAAGGTGATCAGGTATGGTTCAGCGAAGTCTCGCCACGCCCGCACGACACCGGTCTGGTCACGTTGATTTCCCAGGATCTGTCGCAGTTCGCGTTGCACGCTCGCGCGATTCTGGGACTGCCGGTGCCGTTGATCCGTCAGTTCGGGCCTTCGGCTTCGGCGGTGATTCTGGTGGAAGGGCAGTCGACCCAGACAGCGTTCGCCAATCTGGGTGCGGCGTTGAGCGAGCCGGACACGGCGTTGCGTTTGTTCGGCAAGCCAGAAGTGAATGGCCAGCGCCGTATGGGCGTGGCGCTGGCGCGGGATGAGTCGATCGAGGCTGCGCGTGCCAAGGCGACCCGTGCTGCTCAGGCTGTTGTCGTAGAACTCTAAACCGGGTCGCGGCATTCACGAGCAAGCTTTGCTCCTGCATAAGGTCGCGTTGCGACGCTGATCTGTAGGAGCAAGGCTTGCCCGCGATGGCGGTCTGTCAGGCCACCCGATTCAGATCGTTATCCCGCGTCTCTTTCAGACACAGCACCGCAATCAAACTCAGCACCGCCGCCCCCGACACATACCCGCCGACATAGCTCAAACCACCCATCGCCACCAGTTTTTGCGCAAAGAACGGCGCCGCCGAGGCCCCGACAATCCCACCCAGGTTATACGCCGCCGAAGCACCGGTATAACGCACGTGGGTCGGAAACAGCTCCGGCAACAGTGCGCCCATCGGTGCAAACGTCACGCCCATCAAAAACAGCTCGATGCACAGAAACAGCGCCACGCCCCAGGTCGAGCCTTGCGTCAGCAATGGTTCCATCAAGAACCCGGACAGAATCGCCAGCACGCCACCGATGATCAACACCGGTTTACGCCCATAACGATCGCTGGCCCAAGCCGACAATGGCGTCGCAGCCGCCATGAACAGTACGGCAAAGCACAGCAACCCCAAGAATGTCTCGCGGCTATAACCCAACGTGGAAACCCCGTAACTCAGGGAAAAAACCGTCGAGATATAGAACAGCGCATAGCACACGACCATCGCCGCCGCGCCCAACAAGGTCGGTGCCCAATACTGGCTGAACAGTTCAACCAGCGGCACTTTCACTCGTTCCTGACGCGCGATGGCATTGGCGAAGACTGGCGTTTCGTGAAGTTTCAGGCGCACATACAGGCCAACCATCACCAGTACCGCGCTAAGCAGGAACGGAATGCGCCAGCCCCAACTGCGGAACTGCTCGTCATCGAGAGTCATGGCCAGGGTCAAGAACAAGCCATTGGCCGCAAGAAAACCAATCGAAGGGCCGAGTTGCGGAAACATACCGAACCACGCGCGTTTGCCTTTCGGCGCGTTTTCCGTGGCGAGCAGTGCAGCACCGCCCCATTCACCGCCCAATCCCAGGCCCTGACCAAAGCGCAGCACACACAACAGAATCGGCGCCCACGCGCCAATCGTGGCGTAACCCGGCAGCACGCCGATCAGCGTCGTACACACGCCCATCAATAGCAGAGATGCGACCAGCGTCGATTTACGCCCGATACGGTCACCGAAATGGCCGAACAGCGCCGAGCCCAACGGTCGGGCCAGAAAAGCGATGCCAAAAGTAAGAAACGCCGAAAGCATCTGCGCCGTGCCGGACGTCTGCGGAAAGAACACCGGCCCGATCACCAGCGCAGCCGCCGTGGCGTAAACATAGAAGTCGTAGAACTCGATCGCGGTGCCGATAAAACTCGCCGTCGCCACGCGGGTGGCGGAGTTGGTCGGTTGGGCAGGCGCGGTGTCGCTGAAAGCGGTACTGGTCGTCATGCGGTGATCCCTGACAGTCATGAGCTCCGTTGGAGCGAATTATTATGGTCGAACACCCAGGGATGTGGGATGAGGCGCGGTCGCTGTTTCAGGTAGGAACAGTCGCCGGAGTACAGCGGAAATGGCCGAAACCGGTCTGGTGCGGGGTAAGCACGCGGTTTGGCAACGCTTGGGTAAGCGGATTTGATTATAGGAAGGGGGCTAACAATCAAACAAGAGCAAAAGATCGCAGCCTTCGGCAGCTCCTACATTTGGGACATATGGGACATTGGGAACATTTGGGGCATTTGGGGCATTTGGGACATTTGGGACATTTGGGACATTTGGGGCATTTGGGGCATTTGGAACATTTGGAACATTTGGAACGCATTCCAATGTAGGAGCTGCCGAAGGCTGCGATCTTTTGATCTTTTGATCTTTTGATCTTCTATCGGGCCGGCACCAAAGCAGGCACAGACGAGGTATGCCAGATCAACACCTTGCTCACCCGGTTCTCCTCAGTCTCAAGAATCTCCAGTCGATAGCGCCCGATCTTCAAGCAAACCGCACTCTCGGGAATCGTCTCCAGCGCCTCAGTCACCAACCCGTTCAGCGTTTTCGGCCCATCACTCGGCAAATGCCAGCCCAGGCACTTGTTCAATTCGCGAATCGAAGCGGTGCCATCAATCACCATCCGCCCGTCAGCCTGCGGATGAATGTGCGGGTTCTCCAGGCTGTGCTCGCTCTCAAACTCGCCGACGATCTCTTCAAGAATATCTTCCAGCGTAACGATGCCGAGCACTTCGCCGTACTCATCGACGACCATGCCCAGGCGCCGCTGCTGCTTGTGGAAGTTCAGTAGTTGCAGTTGCAGCGGCGTACTTTCCGGGACGAAATACGGCTCGTAACTCGCCGCCAACAACGCCTCTAGCGTCAGATCGCCGTTGTTCAGTAAATGACGGATCTGGCGGGTATTGAGCACCGCTTCAACCTGATTGATGTCGCTGTGGAACATCGGCAGGCGCGTGCGCTTGTTCTGGCGCAGTTGCTCAATGATCGCTTCAATCGAATCGTCGAGGTTGATGCCGTCGACGTCACTGCGCGGCACCAGAATGTCGTTGACGGTGATGTTGTCCAGCGCATGAATTCCCGAAACCGGGTGTGCGTGAACAGGATGCTCGGGGTCATCACGACGATCGCCGGGCGCGTCGTCGTCGCTCTGCTGCACCACTTGCGGCTTGCGCGCGAACGGGCGGATCAGCAAAACGCTGACACGGCTGAACAGCCAGGCCAGTGGGTAAACAATCTTCAGCGGAACCGCCAACAACGAATTGCCGAAGGCCAGCACGGCATCCGGATAACGTTGGGCGAGGGTGCGCGGGAAGTAATCGGCGAACACCAGCAACACCGCACCGGCACCCAGGCACGCTGCCCACGGGCCGTTTTCCTCGCAGAGGAAAATCGCCAGCAACGTCGCGATGACCACCGCGAGTGCTCGGCACAAGGTGTTGCAGAGAATCAGGCTGTCGAGCGGGAAGCTCAGCTTCGCCAGCGGTTTATCGCTGGCGCGCGAGGCGGTGCGTTGCGCGAGCAGATGCTGCTGCGCGATTTCGACGGCGGTAAACAGCCCTGACCATAAAATCAGCAGGACAAATACCGCGAGCATCGGCCCTATGGGCAAACCGTCCATTTATGCCGCCCGTCAGATGTGCAGGATGTATTCACGAACCAGTTTGCTGCCGAAATACGCCAACATCAGCAGGCAGAAACCGGCGAGAGTCCAGCGAATCGCCTTGTGACCGCGCCAGCCGAGACGGTTGCGGCCCCACAGCAGCACGCTGAACACGATCCAGGCCAGACACGCCAGCAAGGTTTTGTGTACCAGATGCTGGGCAAACAGGTTCTCGACGAACAGCCAGCCGGAGATCAGCGACAGTGACAACAGCGTCCAGCCGGCCCAGAGGAAGCCGAACAACAGGCTTTCCATGGTTTGCAGCGGCGGGAAGTTCTTGATCAGTCCGGACGGGTGTTTGTGCTTGAGCTGGTGATCTTGCACCAGCACCAGCAAGGCCTGGAACACCGCGATGGTGAACATGCCGTAGGCCAGCAGCGACAATAGAATGTGCGCGAGAATGCCCGGCTCCTCGTCGATGATCTGCACAGTGCCGGTCGGCGCGAACTGCGCCAGCAACACCGTGACCGCGCCGAGCGGGAACAGCAGCACCAGCAGGTTCTCCACCGGAATCCGTGAGCAGGCGATCAAGGTCAGGGCGATCACCGCCGCCGAGATCAGGCTGGAGGCGCTGAAAAAATCCAGGCCCAGGCCAATCGGCGTCAGCAAATGCGTGAACAGGCTGGCGAACTGGGCCACCACGGCGAGCACGCCGAGCGTAACCAGCAGGCGCTTGTTCGCCTTGGCACCGGCGGCCAGACGCGTGCCTTGATAGAGAGTCGCAGCGGCATATAGAAGGGCGGCGGCGAGGGTGGTCAGCAAACTGGGTGACAAGGGGAGCATAAATCCTGTTAGGCAAGCCCGAAAGGGGCTGAGTTTGGCATAGAACCGCCATGGCACGAAAGACTCAGGAAGCTGACGGCGAGGTGTCCGCCAGCCGCAGTCTTCGCTATAATCCGCGACCTGCCCACGCCGCAGGCTCGCCGAGCACATGTTGATTCCGGTCTGGGCCGCCATTATCCCGGTCTACACAGGGCCTGAAAGGATCGCGCAATGTTTGAAAACTTAACCGACCGTCTCTCGCAGACGCTGCGCCATGTCACCGGCAAGGCCAAGCTGACCGAAGACAATATCAAAGACACCCTGCGTGAAGTGCGCATGGCGTTGCTCGAAGCCGACGTCGCCCTGCCGGTGGTCAAGGACTTCGTCAATTCGGTCAAGGAGCGCGCTGTCGGCACCGAGGTGTCGCGCAGCCTGACGCCGGGCCAGGCGTTCGTGAAGATCGTCCAGGCCGAACTCGAAAGCCTGATGGGCGCGGCCAACGAAGACTTGAACCTGAGCGCCGTGCCGCCCGCCGTCATTCTGATGGCCGGTTTGCAGGGTGCCGGTAAAACCACCACCGCCGGCAAACTGGCGCGCTTCCTGAAAGAGCGCAAGAAGAAGTCGGTCATGGTCGTGTCGGCGGACGTTTATCGTCCTGCAGCGATCAAGCAGCTGGAAATGCTCGCCGGTGAAGTGGGCGTGACCTTCTTCCCGTCCGACCTGAGCCAGAAGCCGGTCGACATCGCGCAAGCTGCTATTAAAGAAGCAAAACTGAAATTCATCGACGTGGTCATCGTCGATACCGCCGGTCGTTTGCACATCGATGAAGAGATGATGGGCGAGATCAAGGCGCTGCACGCTGCGATCAACCCGGTCGAAACCCTGTTCGTGGTTGACGCCATGACCGGTCAGGATGCGGCCAACACGGCCAAGGCCTTCGGTGATGCGCTGCCGCTGACCGGTGTGATCCTGACCAAGGTCGACGGTGACGCCCGTGGCGGTGCTGCGCTGTCGGTTCGCGCCATCACCGGTAAGCCGATCAAGTTCATCGGTATGGGCGAGAAGAGCGAAGCGCTCGATCCGTTCCACCCTGAGCGTATCGCCTCGCGCATTCTCGGCATGGGCGACGTGCTCAGCCTGATCGAACAGGCCGAAGCGACCCTCGACAAAGACAAGGCCGACAAACTGGCCAAGAAGCTGAAGAAGGGCAAGGGCTTCGACCTCGAAGACTTCCGCGATCAGCTGCAACAGATGAAGAACATGGGCGGCCTCGGCGGCCTCATGGACAAACTGCCGAGCATCGGCGGCGTCAACCTGTCGCAAATGGGCAATGCCCAGAACGCCGCAGAGAAACAATTCAAACAGATGGAAGCCATCATCAACTCCATGACCCCGGCCGAGCGCCGCGACCCTGAGCTGATCAGCGGTTCGCGCAAACGCCGTATCGCCATGGGTTCCGGTACTCAGGTGCAGGACATCGGTCGCTTGATCAAGCAACACAAGCAGATGCAGAAGATGATGAAGAAATTCACCGCGAAAGGCGGGATGGCGAAAATGATGCGCGGCATGGGCGGAATGTTGCCCGGCGGCGGCATGCCGAAAATGTAAAGAATCCGCGCCGGTCGTCGCACCGGCGCAGACCCTGCAAGGACGCAGGATCAACAGCAAACCCGCACACGGCGGGAGCTGACCGGCCGTTTTTATCGACGGCTCTATATGCAGATCTGCACGGCATGCCATAGGCGCCGGAAAAAGTCATTTGCAAAAGTCCGGATATTACTTAGAATATGCGGCCTTTCGGGCACCCATGCCCGCTGTGCATTTAGATTTGCAGCACCGACTACAGGAACGATGTTCACATGCTAACAATCCGTCTTGCCCTTGGCGGCTCCAAAAAGCGCCCGTTTTACCACCTGACCGTAACCGACTCGCGTAACCCGCGTGACGGCTCCCACAAAGAACAGGTTGGTTTCTTCAACCCTGTTGCCCGTGGTCAGGAAGTTCGTCTGTCCGTGAACCAAGAGCGCGTTGCCTACTGGCTGAGCGTTGGTGCACAGCCTTCTGAGCGTGTTGCTCAGTTGCTGAAGGACTCTGCAAAGGCTGCGGCCTGAGCAATATGAACGCGACGCCAGCTGTTGCTGATGATTTGATCGTTATCGGCAAAATTTATTCTGTTCATGGCGTTCGCGGCGAAGTGAAGGTTTATTCCTTTACTGATCCGACTGAAAACCTGTTGCAGTACAAAACCTGGACGCTCAAGCGCGAAGGCAATGTCAAACAGGTCGAGCTGGTCAGTGGACGCGGGAGCGATAAGTTCCTGGTCGCAAAGCTCAAGGGTCTTGATGATCGTGAAGAAGCTCGTCTTCTGGCCGGTTATGAGATCTGCGTGCCGCGCAACCTGTTCCCTGAATTGACCGACGGCGAGTACTACTGGTACCAGCTGGAAGGTCTGAAGGTTATCGATCAACTGGGGCAAATGCTCGGGAAAGTCGATCATCTTCTGGAAACCGGCGCCAATGATGTAATGGTAGTCAAGCCTTGTGCTGGCAGCCTGGATGATCGCGAACGCTTGCTGCCCTATACGGCGCAGTGTGTGTTGGCAGTTGATCTGGCAGCGGGCGAGATGAAGGTGGATTGGGATGCGGACTTCTAAGCGTGGCTAAATTGCGCGTAGAAGTGATCAGTTTGTTTCCCGAGATGTTTTCCGCCATCGGCGACTACGGCATCACCAGTCGAGCGGTCAAACAGGGGCTCTTGCAGCTGACCTGTTGGAACCCGCGGGATTACACGACGGATCGGCATCACACTGTGGACGATCGCCCGTTTGGCGGTGGTCCGGGCATGGTGATGAAGATCAAGCCCCTGGAAGATGCTCTGGTTCAGGCCAAGGCAGCAGCCGGGGAGGCGGCGAAGGTGATTTACCTGTCCCCCCAAGGCCGTCAACTGACTCAGTCGGCGGTGCGCGAGTTGGCACAATCGGATGCATTGATCCTGATTGCCGGCCGCTATGAAGGCATTGACGAGCGTTTTATTGAAGCTCATGTCGATGAAGAGTGGTCGATTGGTGACTATGTATTGTCTGGCGGCGAGCTGCCGGCAATGGTCATGATCGATGCGGTTACACGACTGCTGCCTGGAGCTTTAGGGCATGCGGACTCCGCCGAGGAAGATTCCTTTACGGATGGTCTGCTGGATTGCCCGCACTACACCCGACCTGAGGTGTATGCGGATCAGCGTGTTCCCGACGTGTTGCTAAGTGGCAATCACGCGCATATCCGGCGTTGGCGTTTACAGCAGTCCCTTGGTAGGACCTATGAACGACGCGTCGATCTTCTGGAAAGCCGCTCGCTTTCTGGAGAAGAGAAGAAGCTGCTCGAGGAATACATCCGCGAGCGGGACGATAGTTAACAACGTATCGATGGTAGATCGAACGATTTACCTTAGGAGCACAGCATGACCAACAAAATCATCCTTGCACTCGAAGCAGAGCAGATGACCAAAGAAATCCCTACCTTCGCCCCAGGCGACACTATTGTCGTTCAGGTGAAAGTGAAGGAAGGCGATCGTTCCCGTCTGCAAGCGTTCGAAGGCGTTGTAATCGCCAAGCGTAACCGCGGCGTGAACAGTGCGTTCACCGTTCGTAAAATCTCCAACGGTGTTGGCGTAGAACGTACTTTCCAGACCTACTCCCCGCAGATCGACAGCATGGCTGTTAAACGTCGCGGTGACGTACGTAAAGCCAAGCTGTACTACCTGCGCGACCTGTCGGGTAAAGCAGCTCGCATCAAGGAAAAACTGGCTTAAGTCCAGCTTCCGATGCAGAAAAAAGCAGCCTACGGGCTGCTTTTTTGTTGCCCGAATTTCACCGATCCTCTGTAGGAGCTGCCGAAGGCTGCGATCTTTTGATCTTGCTTTCGATCGGCAATCCACTGTTTACGAGCTGCCCGACATGACCACCCGCGACCAGGAAATCGAACGCCGCACCGAACTCTCGGTGACCCGCGTCACCAAAGCCGTCTTCCCGCCGACCACCAACCACCACAACACCCTGTTCGGCGGCACGGCGCTGGCGTGGATGGACGAAGTCTCGTTCATCACCGCCACGCGTTTCTGCCGCTTGCCACTGGTGACCGTGTCCACCGACCGCATCGACTTCAACCACGCGATCCCGGCGGGTTCGATCGTTGAGTTAGTGGGCAAGGTGATCAAGGTCGGCAACACCAGCCTCAAGGTTGAGGTGGAAGTGTTTGTTGAAAGCATGAGCTGTGATGGTCGTGAGAAAGCGATTCATGGACAGTTCAGCTTTGTCGCGATTGATGACGATAAGCGGCCGGTGCCGGTGCTGCCGGGTTTTGCAGCTTGAATCTTTAAAAGATCGCAGCCTTCGGCAGCTCCTACATGTGATGCGTTTTCCCTGTAGGAGCTGCCGAAGGCTGCGATCTTTTGCTTTTAAGCCTGCTGTGCCTCAGGCTGAATCAACGCCAACAACGTCCACCCCGACCCCGGCTTCACGACAGTCTCCGGCGTCACCACATGCACCCAGCCGCTGTCATCGCGCATAAACAGCAACGTCGCGCGATTACCATGCAGCGCCCGGTAATCATCCCAACTGAAGCCATCCGTCAACGTCGTGCTGTACAACTCCGCCCCTTGGCCGATCTGACTGGCCAGCTTCGCGTAGGTAAACGCCTCGCTGCCCAGCTGATTGCCACGATGCTCAAGACTCGCCCGGTGCTTGTCACTGCGACGGCTTTCCTGACCACTCGCCAAGCCAAACAAGCGCTGATGCCCGAAGTCATGACGGAAACGCATCGCCGCCAAGGTATTCAGCTCACCCGACGGCGACAGCGCCAGCAAATGCCCCAGCCCGACCAGATCCAGATGCGCATCGGCATGCTGCGAGGCCGGATTGCCGAAGTACGTCGGCAAACCTTCCATGCGCGCCGCACGAATGTTTTCCCAGCTTGAATCGGTCAGCAATACCCGGCTGCCCAATTGCTGCAGTGACTTGGCCAGTTCGCGTGCCGGGCCATTGGCACCGACGATCAGGAAGCCGCTCGGCGCCGGTTCGGCCACCTTAAGCAAACGTGCCAACGGGCGCGCCGTCGCGCTTTGCAGCACTACCGTGCCGATGATCACCGCAAAGGTCAGCGGCACCAGCAGCAGCGCACCTTCATGTCCGGCCTCGTGCAGACGAATCGCAAAAATCGCCGACACCGCCGCCGCGACAATTCCGCGCGGCGCGATCCAGCACAGCAGCGCACGCTCGCGCCAGCTCAGGCTCGAACCGGCCGTACTGAGCAGCACGTTCAGCGGTCGGGCGATGAACTGAATCACCACCAACAAAATCAGTACCAACGGCCCAAGGCCCATCAACGCGTACAAATCCAGACGCGCCGCGAGCAAAATGAACAACCCGGAAATCAGCAGCACGCTGAGGTTTTCCTTGAAGTGCAGAATGTGCCGCACGTCCACGCCTTTCATATTCGCCAGCCACATGCCCATCAGCGTCACCGCCAGCAGACCGGACTCGTGCATCACCTCGTTGGAGGCAATGAAAATCCCCAGCACCGCCGCCAGCGACGCGAGGTTATGCAGATACTCCGGCAGCCATTGCCGGCGGATCACCGTCCCCAGCAGCCAGCCACCGACAACGCCGAACACCGCGCCACACAGAATCACCCCGCCAAACGTAAACAGACTCTGTTTGAGCCCATGCCCTTCAGCGCTGGCAATAATGAAGCTGTAAACCACAACGGCGAGGAGGGCGCCGATCGGGTCGATGACGATGCCTTCCCAGCGCAGAATGTTGGCGATGGAAGATTTCGGCCGCACTACGCGCAGCATCGGCACAATCACCGTCGGGCCGGTGACCAGCGTCAGGCTGCCGAAGAGGATGGCCAGCATCCAGTCGAAACCCAGCAGATAGTGCGTGGCGACGGCGATGACGACCCAGGTCGACAGCGCACCGATGGTCACCAGACGATGCACGACGCTGCCGATTTCCTTCCATTCCGACAGGTGCAGCGTCAGGCTGCCCTCGAACAGAATCAGCGCCACCGCCAGCGATACCAGCGGCATCAGCAAAGGGCCGAACATTTCCTGTGGATCGAGCAGGCCCAACACCGGCCCGACCAAAATCCCCGTCACCAGCAGAAACAGAATCGCCGGCAGCTTCAGGCGCCATGCCAGCCATTGGCAGCCCAATGCGGCGACACCGATGCCACCGAATGCCAATAGGATTTGCTGCTCGTTCATTGAAGCTCCCTGTTCCTTGAAATGGCGCGCTGTGAAAGACTAGCGCGCATTATTACTGTTCATTTTCTATTTGCGTACAGCGCTTTTGCGTGTGCGTGCAGAGTGCCCATGGCTGCCATTGACCACCCGCTGATTGATCAATTCCTCGACGCTTTATGGCTGGAGAAAGGCCTGTCCGACAACACCCGTGACGCCTATCGCAGTGACCTGGCGTTGTTCAACGGCTGGGTGCAGGAGAAAAATCTCGAGCTGATCAATGCCGGTCGCGAATTGATCCTCGATCATCTGGCCTGGCGGCTTGAGCAAAACTACAAACCGCGCTCGACGGCGAGATTTCTCTCCGGGGTGCGTGGCTTCTATCGCTACTTGCTGCGCGAGAAGATGATTTCCGTCGACCCGACGTTACGTGTCGAAATGCCGCAGCTGGGTCGGCCGTTGCCCAAGTCGTTGTCGGAAGCTGACGTGGAAGCGCTGCTGAAGGCGCCGGATCTCAGCGAAGCGATCGGTCAGCGTGATCGCGCCATGCTTGAAGTGTTGTATGCCTGCGGCCTGCGGGTGACCGAATTGATCAGCCTCACGCTGGAACAGGTCAACTTGCGTCAGGGTGTGTTGCGGGTGATGGGCAAGGGCAGTAAGGAGCGGCTGGTGCCGATGGGCGAGGAAGCGATTGTCTGGGTCGAGCGCTACATGCGCGATGGGCGCGGTGAACTGCTCGGCGGGCGGCCCAGCGATGTGCTGTTCCCCAGTCAGCGCGGCGAGCAGATGACCCGGCAGACATTCTGGCACCGCATCAAGCATCAGGCCAAGGTCGCGGGGATTGGCAAGTCGTTGTCGCCGCATACGTTGCGCCATGCGTTCGCCACGCACCTGCTCAACCATGGCGCGGATTTGCGCGTGGTGCAGATGCTGCTGGGCCACAGCGACCTCTCCACCACGCAAATCTACACCCATGTCGCCCGCGCCCGTCTGCAAGAGCTGCACGCCAAACACCACCCGCGCGGCTGACACATCCCCTTTGTTTGAAATACTTATCTGTGGTGAGGGGATTTATCCCCGACGGGCTGCGCAGCGGCCCCAAACCTGGCTTGCTCGGTTTGTCTGATAGATCGGGTTGGATGGTTTTGGGGCTGCTTCGCAACCCAGCGGGGATAAATCCCCTCACCACAATAATGTGTGTCAGTTACATGTGGGTGTAGCAGTTGCAGAGGCAATGCGTTGCGCGTGGTGCAGACGTTGTTGGGCCACAGCGACCTCTCCACCACGCAAAGTTTGAAATACTTATCTGTGGTGAGGGGATTTATCCCCGACGGGCTGCGCAGCGGCCCCAAACCGGGCTTGCTCGGTTTGTCTGATAGATCGGGTTGGATGGTTTTGGGGCTGCTTCGCAACCCAGCGGGGATAAATCCCCTCACCACAATAATGTGTGTCAGTCACATATGGGGTAGCAGTTGCAGAGGCAATGCGTTGCGCGTAGTGCAGACGTTGTTGGGCCACAGCGACCTTTCAACCACGCAAATCTACACCCACGTCGCCCGCGCCCGTCTGCAAGAGCTGCACGCCAAACACCACCCGCGCGGCTGACACATCCCCTTTGTTTGAAATACTTATCTGTGGTGAGGGGATTTATCCCCGACGGGCTGCGCAGCGGCCCCAAACCTGGCTTGCTCGGTTTGTCTGATAGATCGGGTTGGATGGTTTTGGGGCTGCTTCGCAACCCATCGGGGATAAATCCCCTCGCCACAATAATGAGTGTCAGATGAATGTCGTTGTGGGTCAGTTGTACAAGCATGAAGGTGTGTCAGTTACACATGGATGTATGGCGACAGGCGCATTCGGCCACCGTGGCCTTATGTGTTAGGCTTTGCCGGTTTGCACGATGGACGGTTATGACCCGGTGTTCCGGCACGGGCGTTCTGATCGTTCCATTTGTCCGCCTTCAGGAGTTCTCATGCGTCTGACCCAGATTTTCGCCGCCGCAGCCATTGCGTTGGTCAGCACCTTTGCCGTCGCCGATGACGCGGCCGACAAAGCGATTCGTCAAAGCCTGGAAAAACTCGAACTCGAGGTTCCGGTAGAAAGCATCAATGCCAGCCCGTTGCCAGGCATGTACGAAGTCAAACTCAAAGGCAGCCGCGTGCTCTACGCCAGCGCCGATGGCCAGTACATCGTTCAGGGTTACCTGTTCCAGCTCAAGGACGGCAAACCAGTCAACCTGACCGAGAAAACCGAACGCCTGGGCGTCTCCAAACTGGTCAACGCCATTCCGGTTGCCGAAACCGTGGTTTACCCGGCCATTGGCGAAACCAAATCGCACATCACCGTGTTCACCGACACCACCTGCCCGTACTGCCACAAGCTGCACGCCGAAGTGCCTGAGCTGAACAAGCGCGGCATCGAAGTGCGCTATGTTGCGTTCCCGCGTCAGGGCCTCGGTTCGCCGGGTGACGAGCAACTGCAAGCCGTGTGGTGCTCGAAAGACAAGAAAGCTGCCATGGACAAAATGGTCGATGGCAAGGAAATCAAGGCCGCCAAGTGCGAGAACCCGGTTTCCAAACAGTTCGCTCTGGGTCAGTCGATTGGCGTGAACGGTACACCGGCCATCGTTTTGGCCGACGGACAAGTCATTCCGGGCTACCAGCCTGCGCCACAAGTCGCCAAACTGGCGCTGGGCGCGAAGTAATTCGCATCGTCACGGTCATCCGCTGACGATCATGGTCCGGCAGCAACATTGCCGGGCCATCAATAGAGAGCCGCGAGTACGCGGTTGTTTTCCGGCCGACCCAGCGTCGGCCGTTTTATGGGGAGTTCACAGTGAATCCGGTCAAAGTAGGCATCTGTGGGTTAGGCACCGTCGGTGGCGGTACCTTCAACGTACTTCAGCGCAACGCCGAGGAAATTGCTCGTCGTGCCGGGCGTGGAATCGAAGTGGCACAAATTGCCATGCGCACGCCAAAGCCTCAGTTCCAGACGACCGGTATTGCGATTACCAACGATGTCTTCGAAGTGGCCACAAACCCTGAGATCGACATCGTTATAGAGCTGATGGGCGGCTACACCGTTGCCCGCGAGCTGGTACTCAAGGCCATCGAGAATGGCAAGCATGTGGTCACCGCGAACAAGGCTCTGATTGCCGTTCACGGTAATGAAATTTTCGCCAAGGCTCGCGAGAAAGGCGTGATCGTGGCGTTCGAAGCGGCCGTGGCCGGTGGCATTCCGGTGATCAAGGCGATCCGTGAAGGCCTGTCCGCCAACCGCATCAACTGGGTCGCCGGGATCATCAACGGCACTGGTAACTTCATCCTCACCGAAATGCGCGAGAAGGGTCGTACCTTCGAAGACGTGTTGGCCGAAGCGCAGGCACTGGGTTACGCCGAAGCCGATCCGACCTTCGACGTTGAAGGCATCGACGCCGCGCACAAGCTGACGATTCTGGCTTCGATCGCGTTCGGCATTCCGCTGCAATTCGACAAGGCTTACACCGAAGGCATCACCAAGCTGACCACCGCTGACGTTAATTACGCTGAAGCGCTGGGCTATCGCATCAAGCACCTCGGTGTGGCGCGCAGCACCGCTGCCGGCATCGAGTTGCGCGTGCACCCGACGCTGATCCCGGCCGATCGTCTGATCGCCAACGTCAACGGCGTGATGAACGCGGTGATGGTCAACGGTGACGCCGCCGGTTCGACGCTGTTCTACGGTGCCGGCGCCGGCATGGAGCCAACCGCTTCGTCGGTGATCGCCGATCTGGTCGACGTGGTTCGCGCCATGACCTCCGATCCGGAAAACCGTGTGCCGCACCTGGCCTTCCAGCCGGACTCTCTGTCGGCCCACCCGATTCTGCCGATCGAAGCCTGCGAAAGCGCTTACTACCTGCGCATTCAGGCCAAGGATCATCCGGGTGTGTTGGCTCAGGTGGCGAGCATCCTCTCGGAGCGCGGCATCAACATCGAGTCGATCATGCAGAAGGAAGTTGAGGAACACGACGGTCTGGTGCCGATGATCCTGCTGACCCACCGTGTGGTCGAGCAGCGCATCAACGATGCCATCGCCGCCCTCGAAGCGCTGGCTGGCGTGAATGGTCCGGTCGTACGGATCCGCGTCGAGCACTTGAACTAAATAGAAGCAGCTGCAAGCTTCGAGCTGCAAGCGGCAAAAGAAAAGCGGTCTGGCTTTTACTTGCAGCTTGTAGCTCGTAGCTTGAAGCCCAAACCGAAGGTTTGCCCTTATGCGTTACATCAGTACCCGCGGCCAGGCACCGGCCCTGAATTTCGAAGACGTCCTGCTGGCTGGTCTGGCGACCGACGGCGGTCTGTACGTTCCGGAAAACCTGCCACGTTTCACCCAGGAAGAAATCGCTTCCTGGACCGGCCTGCCGTATCACGAGCTGGCCTTCCGGGTGATGCGCCCGTTCGTCACCGGCAGCATTCCGGATGCCGATTTCAAAAAGATTCTTGAAGAAACCTACGGCGTGTTCGCCCACAGCGCCGTGGCGCCGCTGCGTCAGCTGAACGGCAACGAATGGGTGCTGGAGCTGTTCCACGGCCCGACCCTGGCGTTCAAGGACTTCGCCCTGCAACTGCTCGGTCGTTTGCTCGACTATGTGCTGGAAAAACGCGGCGAGCGCGTAGTGATCGTCGGCGCCACCTCCGGTGATACCGGTTCGGCCGCCATCGAAGGCTGTAAGCACTGCGAAAACGTCGACATCTTCATCCTGCACCCGCACAAGCGCGTGTCGGAAGTGCAGCGTCGCCAGATGACCACGATCTTCGGCGAGAACATCCACAACATCGCCATTGAAGGCAACTTCGATGACTGCCAGGAAATGGTCAAGGCGAGCTTCGCCGACCAGAGCTTCCTCAAAGGCACGCGTCTGGTCGCGGTGAACTCGATCAACTGGGCGCGGATCATGGCCCAGATCGTTTACTACTTCCACGCCGCCCTGCAGTTGGGCGGCCCGGCGCGCTCGGTGTCGTTCTCGGTGCCAACCGGCAACTTCGGCGACATCTTTGCCGGTTACCTGGCGCGCAACATGGGCCTGCCGATCAACCAGTTGATCGTCGCCACCAACCGCAACGACATCCTGCACCGCTTCATGAGCGGCAATCAGTACGTCAAGGACACCCTGCACGCCACGCTATCGCCGTCGATGGACATCATGGTCTCGTCGAACTTCGAACGCCTGCTGTTCGACCTGCACGGTCGCAACGGCGCAGCAATCGCCGGTCTGATGGATTCGTTCAAGCAGGGCGGCGGTTTCAGCGTCGAGCAAGAACGCTGGACCGAAGCGCGCAAGCTGTTCGATTCGCTGGCCGTGGATGACGCGCAGACTTGCGAAACCATCGCTGAAGTCTACGAGCAGACTGGCGAAGTGCTGGATCCGCACACCGCCATCGGTGTTAAAGCTGCGCGTGAATGCCGTCGCAGCCTGGATATCCCGATGGTCATCCTGGGCACCGCTCACCCGGTGAAATTCCCTGAAGCCGTAGAGAAAGCCGGTGTAGGAAAAGCGCTCGAACTACCTGCACATCTTTCTGATTTGTTTGAGCGAAATGAGCGCTGCACCGTTCTGCCAAACGAGCTGAAAGCCGTGCAAGCCTTTGTCAGCCAGCATGGCAACCGCGGCAAGCCGCTGTAAGCCGCAAAAGCTGTCACATTTTGAAGCCCGTCTCCTGACGGGCTTTTTTGTTTCTGCTGCCACACTGCTCGGGTTTTCACCCACGAAGGACGGGTGAGTTGATCACGAAGGAAGTGGCAATGTGGTTTTCCAGAGATTTGAAGCCAGCCCTGTGCTGGCTGTTTTTATTGGCAATGCTGGGGTTCATGCGCTGGGGGGTAGCGGCGCAACTGATGCAGCATGACGGCGAAGTCAGCAAGTTTCAGCCCATCGAGCTCAGCGCAGAAGAGCAGCAATGGATCCGCGACAATCCGCGGGTCATCGTCGCGTCCGTGCAGTATCCGCTGTACCTGTTCCAGGATGAACATGCGCACTGGAACGGCCTGAACAGTGATGTGCTCAGGCGCATCAGCGCGATGACTGGCCTGCAGTTTGTGCATCAAGAGTCTTTTTCCACCGACCACCTGCTCGAACGGCTGGAGCGCGGTGAAGCGGACATCAGCACCACGCTGGCGATGAGCGATGAGCGCAAGGCGTTCCTCGATTTCAGTCATGCCTTTGGCGGTGCCGGCTGGGTGTTTGTCGGGCGTGTTGGCGAACCACAGGTTCAGTCGCTGGAGCAGTTGGCCAAACGTGTGCTGGTGCTGCCGGCCCGGCACGCGCTGGAAGGCATCATTCGCCGCGACTATCCGGCCATTGAGATCCGCTCGGTGAAAACCTATGCCGAAGCACGGGCGTTGGTCGAAAGCGGTGAGGCTTATGCCACGATTGAAAACGAGATTGGCGCGCAGCTGTTTCCTTCCGGATTGCTCAGGGTCGGCGATTTGCTCGAAGGAAAATGGGAGGCAGATCACTTGGCGGTGCGCAAGGGCCAGCCGGAGTTGTTGAGCATCCTCAACAAGGCGCTTGAGGCTTTTCCGCCGGAGGAGTTGCGCGCGATTCGGCTCAAATGGCTCGACGGTGTTTCCCCGTTGCGGGTGCCCTCTGTGTGGCAGCGCATCGCCAGTTGGGGCTGTTGGGCGATGGCCGTGATTGGCACGTTCGGTCTGTTGTCGCTGGTCTGGAATCGCCGATTGCGCGCGGCAATCAGGCAACGCACTGAAGCTGAAAAAGATCTCGGCGACCAGTTGGCGTTTCAGCATGCGTTGATCAATTCAATGCCCGATCCGGTGTTCGTCCGCGACCTGCTGGGTCGCTTGATCATGTGCAATCGCAGTTATGAGGAGGCGCTCGACATTCGTTTCGATCAAGTTCAGGGACGCTCGCTGATGGAGGTTGATGCCCTGCCACAGATCACGTCGCGCATGCTTCACGACGAATTCATGGCGCAGTTGCAGACGCGCAAGACGCGATTCTGCCGGCGCCAACTGCAATTCAAAAACGGCTCGCGGGAGATCTACCAATGGACGGTGCCGTTTTACAGCGCCGACGGAAAACTGCGCGGACTGCTCGGTGGCTGGACAGACATGAGCGGACGTCTGCACTGAGTTTGGGAAAAGTCCTATAACCCCTGAGGCCTTTTCCGATGGGAGGCTGAGGACGGCTGCCCTAGAGTGAACGGTGTCTGCGGTGAGAGTCCGCACCCGCCGTTGCAGAGGTCGCCTATGCGTTCGCTCAAAGTCCTGATCCTTGAACCCAATCCGTTCCAGCTGATGGCGTTGCACCAGATGCTCAACGCCATCGGCATCTACAACGTACTGACCGCGCCGTCGCTGAGTTCGGCCTTGGGGTCGCTGGAGCAAAGCGGCGTCATCGATATCGCCATCTGCGATCCGCAACTCAAGGGCGGCGATGGCCTGGCGTTGATCCATCATCTGACCCGGCAGGAGCAGTCACGCGCATTGATTCTGCTGGGCAACGTGGCGCCGAGCCTGCTGACCGACCTTGAAACGCTGCTGCACGCGCATGAGCTGCAACTGCTCGGACGCCTGCAAACGCCGGTTTCGGCGGTGTTGATGCGCGGTTTGCTTGATCAATACCTCAGCGCGTTGCATCAACCTGTCGGGGCTTGAAACGCCGGGTATTTTTACTGTCATCTTCGCCGTGCATGCTCCATAGACCGGTAAGGCTCCAGGGATGGAGCAATCGCAGGCAGAACTTTCTTCTCGGGCCGGTGGTCATTTATTGTGAACACGCCCCAGGCACTGTGTTTTCGGACTATTGAGTGGAGATCGAGATGGAAAGTATCAGTCTATTGCTCGGTGAGGCTCTGAGCCCGTATCAAGTGACGTTGACCCCTCGCGGCAGCCATGGCGAATGCCTGGTGACCCTGAAGAACAGCAACGGCGCCATTGTGGTGGAACGCGAATTCAATCAGGCGCAGTTGAGCGACAAACGCTTGCTGACCGATGTCGTCGACGGCCTGCACCGTGACGTGCTGATTGCCGAAGGACGGCTGGAACCCTGTGTGATCGCGGCATTGCGCAACGCAGCGCTGGATAAACGTCCGACGCTGTAAAGATGAAATATTTTTTGTGGGAACCTTCCTGCATCCCTGTCAGTCAGACCCAGTAACAGCAGGATCAAGCATTGTGCTCCGGTGCTTGTCGCTTGCTGCTACTGGTCTTTATGTAGGCCACGTTTAACCCCGAGTCGTCTCCCCACTTCTCGGGGTTTCTTTTGTCTGGCGTTTGTCTATTGCGCGGCTTGCTGCTCGAAAAACGTCCGCGCCTGCTGCAGATAATCCGCTTGTCGTTCGGGATCCAGCCACGCCGCGTAGAGTTGATTCAAATGCTCGTGGGGCAGGGTGCGCAGCAGTTGGTTGATTTCGCTGATGGCCTGACGGCCCTGCGTGGTGTCGGAACAAGCGACATAGCCTGAGAGATATTTCTCGGTGCCGCGAATCGAATAGAACTCCAGCTCATCTTCCGGAATTTGTGCCTGTTTCGCCTGATAGCGGATCTCTGGCCAATAGCCGAGCACCACCTGTAATCGGTTCAGCCGCTGCATCGACAGCAAATTGCTCAGTGCATCATTGCCGTAGTGCGGGGTCAATGCGCCGCTGGGGGCGTGGCGCAACAGTCCGTCGATGTATTCGCCGTAACTGCGTTCGGCAACTACGCCGACTTTTCGCTCACCACTGGCCAGCAGCGCAGAAAAATCCACCGCACCGTCCACCAAATACGGTTCAAGTACCGCGCGATCTTTCTGACGCACCACCAAGCCATTGGCTACAGCGCGAATCGCCGGAATCGAATACGCCACCCACTGCGCGCGCTCTTTGTTCCACAGCAGCGCAGGGTCACAAGCGAAAGGGTTTTCGTGCAGCATCTGCAAACCACGCGCACGGTTGACGCGCATGATCTTGTGTTCGTACTGCGGCATGCCGGCAATCAGTTGCGGCATCAAATGATCGATCACCCCCTGACCCTTTTTCGGGCCTTCGAAAATCGTCATCGGCGGTAAATCGCGCAGCAACCAGATCAACGTTGGCTTCGCCTGCGCCCACGTTGGCGAGGCCAGCAAAAACAACAGGCCGAACAGACGCCACGTCCACCATTGGTGAGCGCGGTTGGCGTCTGAGGGATGCAGGTTTTTCAGCTTAAATGGCTCCGTCTTCGCGCAATCGGGCGATCTGCTGCGCGTCGTAACCGAGGTCGTTGAGCACTTGCGCATTGTGTTCACCCAGCGTCGGCCCGACCCATTCGGAACTGCCCGGTGTCTCGGAAAGTTTCGGCACGATGCCCGGCATCTTGAAGTCCTTGCCGTCCGGCAACTTGGCGGACAGGAACATCTCCCGGGCGAGGTATTGCGGGTCGCTGAACATGTCTTCGGCGCTGAAAATACGGCTGACCGGTACTTCGGCCTGATTGAGCAGATCGAGCACCGTTTGCAGTGGCTGCGAATTGACCCAGCGATCGATCACGCCATACAACTCGTCGCGGCGACTGTCGCGCCCGTCGTTGCTGGCCAGCATCGGGTCATTAGCCAGATCTTCGCGACCGATGATCAGCATGAAGCGCTTGAAGATCGCATCGCCGTTGGCGCCGATCTGCACGTGCTTGCCGTCGGCGCTGGTGTGGATCGAGGAAGGTGTGATGCCGGGCATGATGTTGCCGGTGCGCTCGCGGATAAACCCGAACACATCGAACTCCGGCACCATGCTTTCCATCATCGCGAAAATCGCTTCGTACAAAGCCACATCGACCACTTGGCCGAGCCCGCCATTGACTTCGCGATGACGCAGCGCCATCAGTGCGCCGATCACGCCCCACAGCGCGGCAATCGAGTCGCCGATGGAAATCCCGGTGCGCACGGGCGGGCGGTCTTCAAAACCGGTGATGTAGCGCAAACCGCCCATGGATTCGCCAACCGCGCCGAAGCCTGGCTGATCTTTCATCGGCCCGGTCTGGCCGAAACCGGACAGACGCACCATCACCAGTTTCGGGTTCAGCGCGTGCAGGGTTTCCCAACTCAGGCCGAGTTTTTCCAGCACGCCGGGGCGGAAGTTTTCGATGAGGATGTCGGCTTCACTGAGCAGCTTTTTCAGAATCGTCAGGCCATCAGGATGCTTGAGGTTCAGCGTCAGCGATTTCTTGTTGCGCGCCTGCACGAACCACCACAAGGACGTGCCTTCATACATTTTTCGCCATTTGCGCAATGGATCACCGCCATCCGGCGATTCGATCTTGATCACTTCAGCGCCGAACTCGCCGCAAATACGCGAGGCAAACGGCCCGGCGATCAACGTACCCAATTCAATGACTTTCACGCCGCTGAGCGGCTTGTTGGAAAACGGCATGCTGAATCCTGTAGGACAAGGCTGTGCGGATACAGCGTTTTAACATAGCCGGCTGTCAGACGCCGCAGGTTGATCGCCATCAATTCGATGATTGCCTACCGCATCGGTTAGACTTGCCGCCTTTCCTCGTATCAAGAAGCCCGTTCATGGCCCAGCCGTCCACTACCTACAAATTTGAACTGAACCTCACCGACCTCGACCGCAGCGTCTACGAGAGCGTCAAGCAGACCATCGCCCGTCACCCTTCGGAAACCGAAGAACGCATGACCGTGCGGCTGCTGGCCTACGCCCTCTGGTACAACGAGCAGTTGTCGTTTGGTCGCGGTCTGTCAGACGTGGATGAACCTGCGCTGTGGGAAAAGAGCCTGGACGACCGCGTTCTGCACTGGATCGAAGTCGGCCAGCCAGACGCCGATCGCCTGACCTGGTGCTCGCGTCGCACCGAGCGCACCAGCTTGCTGGCCTACGGCAGCCTGCGCGTTTGGGAAACCAAAGTGATCCCGGCGATCAAGAACCTGAAAAACGTCAACATCGCCGCCGTCCCGCAGGAAGTGCTGGAGACCTTGGCCAAGGACATGCCCCGCGTTATCAAGTGGGACGTGATGATCAGTGAAGGGACGATCTTTGTCACCGACGACCGTGGTCAGCACGAAGTCCAGTTGCAATGGCTGCAAGGTGAGCGCGGCTGATCCCGCGCCTGTAGCTGATTAATCCCACGTATTAAAGAGAAGTCTCCGTCACCCCATGCGCATCGAACCTCGCCTACTGCCCGAAACTCTGCCTTTTCTCGGTGATATTCCGCCACTGCTGACCCGCCTCTACGCGGCGCGGGGCGTGCAGTCCGAGGCAGAGCTGGACAAGAGCCTGGCGCGGTTGATCCCGTTCCAGCAGCTCAAGGGCATTGATGCGGCGGTGGACTTGCTGGTGACGGCGCTGGAGCAACGCCAGCGCATCCTCATCGTCGGCGACTTCGATGCGGACGGTGCGACGGCCAGCACGGTCGGCATGCTTGGCTTGCGTTTGCTCGGTGCGGCGCACGTCGATTATCTGGTGCCGAACCGCTTTGAATATGGCTACGGCCTGACCCCGGAAATCGTCGAAGTCGCTTTGACTCGCGAGCCGCATTTGCTGGTCACTGTCGACAACGGTATTTCCAGCGTCGAAGGTGTTGCGGCGGCGAAGAAGGCTGGCCTCAAGGTCTTGATCACCGACCACCACTTGCCCGGCGAAGAGCTGCCGCAGGCCGATGCGCTGGTCAATCCGAACCAGCCTGGCTGCGAGTTTCCGAGCAAGGCACTGGCCGGCGTCGGCGTAATTTTTTATGTGTTGATGGCGTTGCGCGCGCGTTTGCGCAGCCTCGGCTGGTACGAGAACAAGCCGCAGCCGAACATCGGCGAGTTGCTTGATCTGGTCGCGCTGGGTAGCGTTGCCGACGTGGTGCCGCTGGACGCCAACAACCGGATTCTGGTGCACCAAGGCCTGGAGCGAATTCGCGCCGGTCGCGCACGGCCGGGGATCAAAGCGATCCTTGAAGTGGCCAAGCGTGACGCCACTCGCATCACCTCCACCGATCTCGGTTTTATCGTCGGCCCGCGCCTGAACGCTGCCGGGCGTCTGGATGACATGAGCCTGGGCATCGAATGCCTGCTCACTGCCGACGCCAACGTTGCCCGGGAAATGGCCGCGCAACTGGACGGTATGAACCAGGATCGCAAATCCATCGAGCAGGGTATGCAGCGTGAAGCGCTGGCGCAGCTCAAGGACTTGCCGGTGGAGTCGATGCCGTTTGGTCTGTGCCTGTTTGATCCGGAGTGGCACCAAGGCGTGATCGGTATCCTCGCATCACGGATGAAAGAACGTTATTTCCGTCCGACCATTGCCTTTGCTGATGCGGGTGATGGCTTGCTCAAGGGCTCGGGGCGCTCGGTGCAGGGCTTCCATATTCGTGACGCGCTGAGCGTTGTTGCAGCGCAGCATCCGACCCTGATCGCCAAGTACGGTGGTCACGCGATGGCCGCCGGTCTGACCTTGCCGCAGGAGAATTTTCCGCTGTTCGCCGAGGCCTTTGACGCTGAGGTGCGTAGGCAACTTCGCGAGGAAGATCTGACCGGGCGCATGCTCTCGGACGGCACGCTGGCGGTGGAAGAATTCCACCTCGAACTGGCTCGCGCTCTGCGCCACGCTGGGCCTTGGGGGCAGCACTTCCCGGAGCCGCTGTTTCACGGGGTGTTTCAGTTGGTTGAACAGCGGGTGGTCGGTGAGCGGCATTTGAAAGTGGTGCTGAAGAGCGAGTGTGGCTCGGTAAAGCTGGATGGCATCGCGTTTGGGATTGACCGGGATATCTGGCCGAATCCGACGATCAAGTGGGTTGAGCTCGCCTATAAGCTCGATGTTAACGAGTTTCGGGGTAATGAGACCGTTCAGTTGATGATTGCTCATATCGAACCGCGCTGAAGATCAAAAGATCGCAGCCTTCGGCAGCTCCTACATGGGAATGCGCTTTTCTGTAGGAGCTGCCGAAGGCTGCGATCTTTTCTTGAATTTCCCCCGATCCCCCGTTGTCGACTAGGCTCTAAGCACTGCTTGATTGGCCTTGTGACGTCTTGTCGAATTTTTTGCCCGCGGGGGCGGGTGCTGCACCTTTTCCTGTCACTCGTCGACTATTCAAACAGAACCCTGGAGCCTGCCCACTGATTTGAGAGGTGCCCCATGAGTCTGCTGCTTGAACCCTTCACCCTTCGCCAACTGACCCTTCCAAACCGCATCGCCGTCTCGCCGATGTGCCAGTACTCCAGCGTCGACGGCCTGGCCAACGACTGGCACCTGGTACACCTCGGCAGCCGCGCGGTGGGCGGTGCCGGTCTGGTATTTACCGAAGCCACGGCGGTCACTGCCGACGGGCGGATCACCGCCGAAGACCTTGGCCTATGGAACGACGAACAGATCGAACCACTGCAACGCATCACTCGCTTCATTACCTCCCAAGGCGCGGTCGCCGGCATTCAACTGGCCCACGCCGGGCGCAAGGCCAGCACCCATCGGCCTTGGCTCGGCAAGCATGGCAGCGTTAAACCCGATGACGGCGGCTGGACTCCGGTCGGACCGTCGCCGATTGCCTTTGACCCGCAACACACGCAACCGAAACAGCTGGATGAAGGGCAGATTGCCGACGTCATCCAGGCCTTTGTCGATGCTGCCAAACGCGCGCTCAAGGCCGGTTTCAGTGTGGTTGAGGTGCACGCGGCGCATGGTTATCTGCTGCATCAATTTCTCTCGCCGCTGAGCAACCAGCGCCGCGATCAGTACGGTGGTTCGTTTGAAAATCGTATTCGTCTGGTGCTGCAAGTGACTGAAGCGGTGAGGGCGGTTTGGCCGGAAGAGTTGCCGTTGTTTGTCCGCGTATCGGCTACCGACTGGGTAGAGGACGGCTGGAATCCGGATGAAACCGTGGAGCTGGCGCGACGCCTGCACACCCTTGGCGCCGATCTGATCGATGTGTCTTCGGGTGGCACCGCAGCGAATGCCGAAATCCCCGTCGGGCCGGGTTATCAGACGCGCTTCGCCGAGCGTGTCCGGAAGGAGTCAGGCATCGCCACCGGCACCGTGGGAATGATTACCGAGCCGGCGCAGGCCGAGCACATTCTGCGCACCTGTCAGGCCGACATCATCTTCCTCGCCCGCGAGCTGCTGCGTGATCCGTACTGGCCGCTGCACGCCGACGATGATCTCGGGGGGCGCAAAGCGGTGTGGCCGGCGCAGTATCAGCGCGCGACGCATCGTGATCAGCCGATTCATGAGTCTGATTTGCGCGATTGATTAATTAGCGATAAAGCAAAAAGCCCCGGTCAGTGATGGCCGGGGCTTTGTTTTTGATGGGTGTTTTTGTACTGCCTGGGCGGACGCTTTCGCGAGCAGGCTCACTCCTACAGGTATTCTGCCGTACACAGAATGTGTGTTCGACGCAGATTAAATGTAGGAGTGAGCCTGCTCGCGATGAGGCCCAATCAGACGCTAAAGAAACATCAAGGGTATTTGCGCTTATCCGGCGCCGGCGGGAAGTACTGGTACAACCACGTCTCGCTCAACGTCCGATCGTTGGTGCGAATAAACAACCGCAGCTCCACCGGCTCAACGCTGTCACTGGTCGGGTACCAGTCAAACAGAATCCGGTAACCCTTGATGTCATCCAGCACCAGCACGCTGAAATCCTGCACCTTGCCGTTCGAGCACGTCACCACCGGCTCAATCCCGGTGCCCTGCGGCAAACGATCCAGACCGCCGCCAGTGAAGTCCACAGCAAAACGACGCGCCCACACCGGCGGGTAATGCTCGCCCGGTGCCCAACCCTCAACGAAACCGCCCATCCCGGAACGAGTCGCCTGCACCCGCGCCAACGGCGTGCTCACCGGCGGCAAAGCGCTCCAGTAAAGCTTGTAGCCGTAGTTCAGCGAATCCCCGGCAGCCACCGGTTTTTTCGGTGTCCAGAACGCGACGATGTTATCGAGCGTCTCGCCAGTCGTAGGAATTTCCAGCAGATCGATAGAGCCCTCGCCCCACGCAGTGGTCGGTTCTACCCACAGGCTCGGACGCTTGCTGTACCAGTCGACGGTGTCCTGATAGTTGGCGAACTCATGGTCGGTCTGCACCAGGCCGAAACCTTTCGGATCGGTATCGGCAAACGCGTTGAATTGCAGAGTCGCCGGGTTGTTCAGCGGACGGCAGATCCACTCGCCGTTGCCGCGCCACATCGCCAGGCGATCCGAGTCATGGATTTGCGGGTGGATGGTGTCGCACATGCGCCGTTCGTGGTTGCCGCAGCTGAACATGCTGGTCATCGGCGAGATGCCCAGTTGCTCGATGGCGGTGCGTGCATTGATGTGCGCGTCGATCTCCATCACCACACGCTCGGCCTGGCAATCGATATCGAAGCGATACGCGCCGGTCGCACTCGGCGAGTCGAGCAGGGCATAGACCACAAAACGCGTGGCGTTCTGATCCGGGGTCTCGAACCAGAACTTGGTGAAGTCAGGGAATTCTTCGCGTTTCTTGGCGTAAGTGTCGATCGCCAGACCGCGCGCGGAGAGGCCATATTGGCCAGTCGCATCCACCGCACGGAAATAACTTGCGCCGAGGAACGACACCACGTCATGGCGATCGAGTTCCGGCGCCTTGAACAGTTTGAAACCGGCAAAACCGAGATCGCCCTTGAGCTGCTGGGTGTCGACCGAGGTGTTCTCGTAGTTGAACAGCGCCGGGCGGAAATGCACCTCGCGCGCGGTACGGGTCTTCGGGTCGACGCTGTACATGCGCACCGGCTGGCGGAAACCCATGCCGACGTGGAAAAACTGCACGTCGAGCTGGCCCTTGTTTTCCTTCCACAACGAATGATTACCGTCGTAGCGGATCGCGTTGAAATTCTGCGGCGTCATCGTCGCCAGCGTCGGCGGCAGCACCTGTTTAGTGTCCTGATAGGCACTGCCAGCGAGCTGCTTGGCCTGGCGCTTGAGCGCTTCGAAATCGAAGGCCTGCGCCTCGCCATCAGCGGCGCCGCCACTGGCCGCCCATGCGCGGGTCGCCAGCAGGCCGGTGGCCGAAAGACCGGTGTAAGCCGCAATGGCCATGGACGCTTTGAGCAAATTCCTGCGGTGCATAGATACAACCTGTCGTGTGCAATCCCGCGCCGTTCCTGGCGCGTGCTGGATCAGAAATTACGGTTCGGACAAGCCTTCGGCCAAACGCAACGGACTATAAACAGATGCCCGCTAGCTTAAACCGTTCGCTCGCAATGCAAAATTCGTTGATTCAGTACGACAGGGTGTCAATGAAACAAGACATGTCGGTTAAAAATCTGACAGGCCTGTCTGATTTACATGGCATATCTGCTTTTTTCGACTAATTACTCTAAAAACTGCTTTTCAGCGCCGAATAAATTTCTATTCTATGGGCATGACCGGCGCGACCCATTTGGCCGGCAGGGCACAAGGCGCTGCTGTAAGGGGCAGGGCGATGTGGTGTTTAAGCAATTCTTTGCGGTACTAGAGAAGGACATCGTCCATGGCAAAAATACAAGGCATTACCGACATGTTGGGCATCTTTCCTTGCTTGGGCAGCGGGCGCAGAAGGCGTCGGCTGAACTCGGAGGAGCTGAAGCTGGTGGAGCGTTATCGCGAGCTGTCGGAAAGTGACCGGATCGCGATGCGGTATCTGGTGGATGCGATGCGGAGTGTTTCACGGTTTTAACGCTGGGGTGGGCACCGTGAAAGCCATTTGGCTTTTACGTTGGCCAGATCAATCAATTTGCCTGCGTCGGCATCGGCGATGCCGACGTGAATGGCTTTCTGAAGCTCGGTATCGTCGTTTGGTTTCAGGTAAGAGATCGCAAAGCTTTCATCACAGGGAATGACTTCCTCAATCTGAGGAAATTTGAGTACGGTTCTACTCATTTGAATTCAACTCGTTAGAGATGGGCACGCTAAACCTATGGCGAGGGAGTTTGCTCCCTCGCCATAGGTTTTTTGTTTATGAGCTTTAGCTGCAAGTGGCCAGAACCGGATACGGCCGTTGGCCGTGCATCAACTCCGGCACATCCCGCCATTTGACCCACGCCTTCTGTTGCCAGTGCAGCAGCGGCACGGTGACGCCTGCCCAATGCATCGAACTCAGGCTCGGGTGGTTTTCCATTGGGCTTGAATAAGTTTCGCGCATCATCGGGATGACTTCATGGCTCAGCCACTGGCGCAGGTAGCGGTTTTCCGGGACGACGTGGTGGACGAGCAGGGCGAACAGTCCGGATTCGCTGACCATCGCGCAATCGACGATTTCGCCGTCCTTGCGCAGGAGGACATTGCGACGCTGGTCGGGATCGAGTTTCAGGGTGAGACGTTCGTTCAGCGGATAGCCCATCAAGCGACCGAGATCCTGAACGCAGAACCAGGCTTCGTGGTCTTGCATGAAGGCGTGGAGGAAGCGGTTGTGGCGGGTGAAGATGGTGGGGGTGAAGAAAGCGGAGCTTTCAGAAGGAATTTGTACGCAGTTAGGCATTTGTCGACTCCAATATTGAGAATAGAGCCGCCACTCAAATGAGTGCGGTCACGCCGTGTTGATATTTATTCCGGCTCCGACACCGGGCCGCTGATTTCGCCGCCGAGAGAAAGCCTATCGGCTAGCCACCCAATACGCCAAGTCGGCTCTGTCGATACCTGCTGTAGGAAAGCGGGCTTGTCTCTGAAGGCAGTATCTGTAGGAAATGCCTGATTTTGCAGTGTCAGCAGCAACCGACCGCCCAAGCCGTAGTTTTTCCTTTATCTATTCGGATCCACGGAATGAACTGCATGAGTGCCATCAGGGCTAAGAGGTCGAGGCCTGCAATCCGGTAAAAATAATCCTGCGATAAGCGGCGGTTGCAGATATCTCGATCAAGTAATACGTTGTTCCATTGAGTAATACTTTAGGGGTATGACATGTCGACGACCATGACCAGCAAGGGGCAAGTTACAATCCCCAAGCCAATTCGTGATGCTTTGCATCTTACGCCGGGCTCGGCCATTGAGTTCAGCGTCAATGATCATGGCGAAGTGGTTCTGCATAGTGCTAAGCGCGAATCGGGAAAAGCGCGAGCTCCTGATCGATTTGATGCCGTAAGGGGCAAAGCCGATATCAAATGGCGAACCGATGATTTAATGGCCTTGCTCCGAGGGGATGATTGATGGTGCTGGTCGATACGAATGTGTTGATTGATGTGCTCGAAGACGATCCGGTCTGGGCCGATTGGTCGATTCAGCAACTTCGTGCTCAATCACTGATCCATGAGTTAGCCATCAACCCGATAGTTTATGCAGAGCTATCACAGACATTTTCGACGTTTGAGACATTGGACGGAGTAGTGAGTCAACTGGGATTGGTCATGCAGGACATTCCTAGACCCGCACTGTTTTTAGCTGGTAAGGCCTTCGTGAAGTATCGGAAGGTTGGCGGTGGAAAGCATAATGTTCTGGCGGATTTTTTCATCGGAGCACATGCGGCCGTAAAAAAATTACCCTTGTTGACGAGAGACTCCAAGCGTTACCGCAATTATTTCCCTTCAGTCGAATTGATAACGCCGTCCTGAGCTTATGGATTGCTACACGACGAGCGGTCTCGCAAATCGCCCCGATAAGAATGAACCTACCGGGGCGATTCTGCTTTAGCGACTCACCTTCCAAGCATCTCCAGCCGGCGCCTTGCCATGGTCATACGGCTTGCCAATCCACATATAAACCAGCCCCAAGCCAATCACGATCGCCGTGCTCAACACCATCGCATAGTTCACATACCACGGCGCATCCGGCGTGCGTGGCCAGGCCATGTTGATGATTGCGCCGACGCCGTACACCAGCGCGCCGATGTTCACCGGCCAGCCCCATGCGCCGAGGGTGAATTTGCCGCTCGGTTTCCAGCCTTTGCTGCGGGCGTACAGCGCGGCCAGGACGATCATCTGGAACGCGAGGTAGATGCCGATGGCGGCGAAGCTGACGATGGTCGCGACGGCGTCTTGCAGGAAGAAGCCGAGGGCGATGATCAGCGCCGGCAGGACGCCGGACACGAACAGTGCGGCAACCGGTACTTGGGTTGTAGGAGAAATCTTTTTCAGCAGTCGGCTGCCGATGACCATTTCGTCGCGAGCGTAGGAGTAGAGCAGACGGCTCGCCGCTGCTTGTAGGCTGATGACGCAGGAGATGAAAGAAATCATCACCACGCCCATCACTACTTTCGAACCGACCGGGCCGAAGGCGTTGTTGAGGATGGTGGTGACCGGGTCTTTGTCGGTGCCGTTGATCACCGCTTGCATGTCCGGCACGGCGAGGATCAGCGCCAGGCAGGCGAACATCGCCGCGATGCCGCCGATGTAGATGGTCATGCGCATGGCCACCGGGATTTTTGCGCTCGGGTTCGGGGTTTCTTCGGCGACGTCGCCGCAGGCCTCGAAGCCGTAGTAGAGGAACATCCCCGCCAGCGATGCGGTGAGGAAGGCCGGCAGGTATGAACCGTCTACGCTGATGTCGAAGGTGTTGAACAGCACGCTGAGCGGTTGATGGCGTTCGAACACCAACAAGTAAACGCCAACGATCACCGCGCCAACCAGTTCGCAGAGAAAGCCGAACATGGCGATGCGTGCCAGCACTTTGGTGCCGCTGAGGTTGACCAGTGTGGCGAACAGGGTCAGCACCAGGGCGATGACGATGTTGGTGTTGTTGCTTGGCTCGAAACCGAGCATCGCGGCCAAGTACGGGCCAGCGCCGACCGCAACGGCAGCGATGGTGACGCAGAGGGCGATGGAGTAGATCCAGCCGACCATCCATGCCCATTTTTTACCGACCAAGCGACGTGCCCAAGGGTAAACGCCGCCGGAAATCGGGAATTGCGAAACCACTTCGCCGAAGATCAGGCACACCAGCAATTGGCCGCATCCAACCAGCAAATAGGCCCAGAACATCGGTGGCCCGCCAGCGGCAAGGCACAGGCCGAAGAGGGTATAAACCCCTACGACCGGTGACAGATAAGTGAAGCCCAAGGCGAAGTTTTCCCACAGGCTCATGCTGCGGTTGAAATTCGAGGTGTAACCCAGTTTGCGCAGTTGTTCGGCATCGCTGTCGGCAACGGCTGTGGCGAGATCGGGTGAGGAACTCATGTGTGTTTTGCTCCGTGAAATCGGCAGATTTCGGATGGCCGAGGCCGTGGCGGGGCCATGCAGGCGCCGTCCGGTTCGGTAGTTGTTGTTTTGGTTTCGGTGAAGCCTGGTGGTGAATCGCCGACATCATCCGTGTGTCGCGGAAAAGATCGCAGCCTGCGGCAGCTCCTACAGGGGAGCGGTGTCCATCATGTAGGAGCTGCCGCAGGCTGCGATCTTTTCGCCGTTAATGCTTGAACATCACATGCCGAACCGTGGTGTAGTCCTCCAGTCCATACATGGACATGTCCTTCCCGTAACCGGACAATTTCTGACCGCCATGGGGCATTTCGCTGACGAGCATGAAGTGCGTGTTCACCCACGTGCAGCCGTACTGCAAACGCGCTGACATGCGATGCGCGCGCCCTACATCCGCTGTCCACACCGAGGACGCGAGGCCGTAGTCCGAATCGTTGGCCCATTCCAGCGCCTGCGCTTCATCGGTGAATTTGGTCACCGAGACCACCGGCCCAAACACTTCGCGGCGAACGATCTCGTCGTCCTGCTGCGCATCGGCCAACACGGTCGGCTCGAAGAAGAAGCCGTTACCGTCGACAGCCTTGCCGCCAGTAATCAAACGAATGTGCGACTGCGCCACAGCACGCTCGACAAACCCGGCAACACGGTCGCGATGTTGTGCAGTGATCAACGGCCCCAGCTCGGTCGACGGATCATCCTGCAAGCCGTACTTGATGCTGCTGACCGCCGCGCCGAGCTTCTCGACGAACTTGTCGTAGATGCCTTGCTGCGCATAGATCCGGCAGGCGGCGGTGCAATCCTGCCCAGCGTTGTAGAAACCAAACGTGCGAATTCCTTCCACCGCCGCATCGATGTCGGCGTCGTCGAAGATGATCACTGGCGCCTTACCGCCCAGTTCCATGTGCATGCGTTTGACGCTGTCGGCAGTGCTGGAAATGATGTTGGCGCCGGTGGCGATGGAGCCGGTCAGCGAGACCATGCGCACTTTCGGGTGAGTAACCAGCGGGCTGCCAACGGTAGGACCGCGACCAAACACCAGATTGAGTACACCGGCCGGGAAGATTTCCGACGCCAGTTCGGCCAGTCGCAACGCGGTCAGCGGGGTTTGTTCCGACGGCTTGAGCACCACGGTATTACCGGCGGCCAGCGCCGGGGCGATTTTCCAGGCGACCATCATCAGCGGGTAGTTCCACGGCGCGATGGAGGCGATCACGCCGACCGGGTCGCGACGGATCATCGAGGTGTGGCCGGGCAGGTATTCGCCACCGGCCGAACCGCTCATGCAACGGCTGGCACCGGCGAAGAAACGGAACACGTCGGCAATCGCCGGAATCTCGTCGTTGAGCGCGGCGCTGTAGGGTTTGCCGCAGTTATCGGATTCGAGTTTGGCCAACTCCTCGCCGTGGGCTTCGATGGCGTCGGCGAGTTTGAGCAGCAGCAGCGAGCGATCTTTCGGCGCGGTTTGCGACCAGTCGGCGAAGGCGTTATCGGCAGCGCGTACGGCGGCATCGACCTGGGCTTCAGTGGCTTCGTTGATTTCTACCAGGACTTCGCCACGCGAAGGGTTGAGCACCGGTTGCGCCGGGCCTTCGCCGTTGACCAGTTGGCCGTTGATCAAGAGTTTGGTTTGCATGTCTGTTGTCCTCACTAACGCTTTTATTGTTCTGGCCGAATCAAGAAACCTGTGGGAGCGAGCTTGCTCGCGAAGGCGGTGTGTCAGCCGACATCAATGTTGAATGTCATGGCCTCTTCGCGAGCAAGCTCGCTCCCACAGTGGATCTTGGTGTCCGATAGATGTTTATTTTCCGCCGCTGCCAGCGACGCTTTCGCCACCGCGCGTCAGGTAATACGCGCCAAGGATCGGCAGCATCGTCACCATCATCACCAGCATCGCGACGACGTTGGTCACCGGCACATCCCGTGGCCGGCTCAGTTGATTGAGCAGCCACAACGGCAACGTGCGCTCATGCCCGGCGGTAAACGTGGTGACGATAATTTCGTCGAACGACAGCGCAAACGCCAACATGCCGCCGGCCAGCAACGCCGAGCCGAGGTTCGGCAGGATGATGTAGCGAAAGGTCTGCCAGCCATCGGCGCCGAGGTCCATCGAGGCCTCGATCAAACTGTGCGAAGTACGGCGCAGGCGGGCGATAACATTGTTGTAGACGATCACCACGCAGAAGGTCGCGTGGCCGACGATGATGGTGAACATCCCCGGCTCGATCCCCAGGGTTTTGAACGTGGCCAGCAGCGCGATCCCGGTGATGATCCCCGGCAGCGCAATCGGCAAAATCAGCATCAGCGAAATACCCTGTTTGCCGAAGAAATCCCGGCGGTACAAAGCGGCCGATGCGAGTGTGCCAAGCACCATCGCAATCAACGTGGCGATCGCTGCGATCTGCAGTGAGAGCTTGATCGACTCCAGAACATCCGGCCGCGAAAACGCCACGCTGAACCAGTGCAGCGTGAAGCCCTTCGGCGGAAAGCTGAACGCGGCTTCCTCGGTGTTGAAGGCGTACAGGAAGATGATCAGGATCGGAAAGTGCAAAAACACCAACCCGCCCCACGCTGCGATTTTCAGGCCTAGAGAGGCATGCCCTTGTGATGAAGAATCAGAGCGCATCGAAAGCCCCCAGTCGTTTGACGATGGACAGGTAAATCGCGATCAACACGATCGGCACCAGCGTGAACGCCGCCGCCATTGGCATATTGCCAATCGCACCTTGCTGCGCGTAGACCATGCTGCCGACGAAGTACCCCGGCGGCCCGACCAGTTGCGGCACGATGAAGTCGCCCAAGGTCAGCGAAAACGTGAAGATCGAACCTGCCGCGATGCCCGGAATCGACAGCGGCAAAATCACCTGCATAAAGGTCTGACGCGGCTTCGCACCAAGGTCAGCGGAGGCCTGCAACAGCGACGGTGGCAGACGTTCCAGTGACGCCTGAATCGGCAGGATCATGAACGGCAGCCAGATATAAACAAACACCATGAATCGCCCCAGATGCGAGGTCGACAGAGTGCTGCCGCCCACCCCGGGAATCCCCAGAATGAACTGCAATACCGGCTCCAATCCCAAGTGCTGCACGAACCACTGCGCCACGCCGCCCTTGGCCAACAGCAACGTCCACGCATAGGCCTTGACGATGTAACTGGCCCACATCGGCATCATCACCGCGATGTAGAAAAACGCCTTGGTCTTGCCGGTGGTGTAGCGCGCCATGTAGTAGGCAATCGGGAACGCGACGATGGCGCTGGCGATCGACACGACGATGGCCATGCTCAGCGTGCGCAGGATGATGTCGAAGTTCGACGGCTGAAACAGCGCGGCGAAATTCGCCAGGGTCAGGTCAGGGGTGACCGCCATGGTGAAGTCGTCGAAGGTGTAGAAACCCTGCCACAACAGCACCAGCAGCGAGCCGAGATAAATCGCGCCAAACCACAGCAGCGGCGGCACCAGCAGCATCGACAGATACAGGTTCGGCTTGCGGTAGAGCAGGTTGGAAAACCTGCGCAACGGCGGCGATGTTGTCATCGCGAGCGTGCTCATGTCACACCCCGCTCGCCACGGTGTCATGCAGCGGAATCATCGCTTCCCGCGCCCAACGCGCGCTCAGGCGCTGGCCGGTCTGGTGTTGTGCGCTGCTGTCGATCCACTGATTGTTGGCGTGGCTGATGCTCAGAGTCTGGCCGTTTTCCAGCTTCAATTCATAACGGGTGGCGCTGCCCTGGTACTGGATGTCGTGGAGCAGACCGCTGACTTCGATTTCGTGACTTGCGAGTGGGCCTTCGGCGAAACGCACGTGTTCGGGGCGGATCGAAAATGGTTGCGGATGACCGCTGATTTCACGCGCCAGATCGCCGCGAATCACGTTCGAGGTGCCGACGAATTCAGCGACAAATGTGGTAGTCGGTTTCATGTACAGATTGCGCGGCGTGTCGACTTGTTCGATGCGACCCTTGTTGAACACGGCAACGCGGTCGGACATCGACAGCGCTTCGGTTTGATCGTGGGTGACGAAGATGAAAGTGATGCCGAGTTGGCGTTGCAGCTTTTTCAGTTCGCTTTGCATCTGTTCGCGCAATTTCAAATCGAGCGCGCCCAGAGGCTCATCGAGCAACAACACGCGCGGACGATTGACCAAGGCGCGGGCGAGGGCGACGCGCTGGCGCTGACCGCCGGATAACTGCACCGGTTTGCGCGCGCCATAACCGCCGAGGGCGACCATGTCCAAGGCTTCTTCGGCGCGTTTGTGCCGCTCGTTTTTGCCGACGCCTTTGACCTTCAAACCGTAGGCGACGTTGTCGAGCACGTTCATGTGCGGGAACAGCGCGTAATCCTGAAACACCGTGTTGACGTCACGCTGGTACGGCGGCAGACCGGCCGCTTCAGCACCGTGAATGCGGATCGAACCGGCGCTCGGTTGTTCGAACCCGGCGATCAGGCGCAGGCAGGTGGTTTTGCCCGAGCCGGAAGGGCCGAGCATGGAAAAGAACTCGCCGTCCTCGATATCGATGGAAACCCGGTCAACGGCCTTCACCTCGCCGAACTGCCGGGAAACGTTGGTGAACTGGACTGCAAGCGTCATGGTGCGGTGCTCCGGTAAAACGGGCTTTCAAAAAAGTCGTGTGTGCGTCGAAAAGATCGCAGCCTGCGGCAGCTCCTACAGGAAGTGTGCAGGGTGCTGAGATTGCTTTTAGCTCCCTCTCCCTCCGGGAGAGGGCGGGGGGTGAGGGTGGCGGTTTCGGCCATTGCTCTGAGATCAAGAGCAAAGTCAAAAGCTACCCCCTCACCCCAGCCCTCTCCCCCAAGGGGGCGAGGGGGAAAGGGAGCAGACCGCGTCGTTGTCGAGAGCTAGCGGCCGCCCATGATCGCGATGTAGTCCTGCGTCCAGCGGCTATACGGCACAAACTTGCCACCTTCAGCCTGCGGGATTTTCCAGAAGGCGATCTTGTCGAACTGGTCGAAACCGTTGGTCTTGCAACCTTCAGCGCCAAGCAACTCGCTGTCCTTGCACGCCGCAGGAACAGCCGGCAACGAACCAAACCACGCCGCCACATCGCCCTGGACTTTCGGTTTCAGAGACCAGTCCATCCACTTGTACGCGCAGTTCGGGTGCTTGGCCTCGGCGTGCAACATGGTGGTATCAGCCCAACCCGTGGCGCCTTCTTTCGGAATGGTCGAAGCAATCGGCTGCTTCTCGTTCATCAAACCGTTGACCTGATACGGCCAGGCACTCGATGCCACCACGCCTTCGTTTTTGAAGTCGCTCATCTGCACCGTGGTGTCATGCCAGTAGCGGTGGATCAGCGGCTGCTGCGCGCGCAACAGATCGAGCACGGCTTTGTATTGATCTTCGGTGAGTTGATACGGGTCTTTGATGCCCAGTTCTGGCTTGGTCGACTTCAGATACAGCGCCGCGTCGGCGATGTAGATCGGCCCGTCATAAGCCTGCACGCGGCCCTTGTTCGGCTTGCCGTCGGGAAGATCCTGCGCGGCGAACACCACGTTCCAACTGGTCGGCGCGGTTTTGAACACGTTGGTGTTGTACATCAGCACGTTCGGGCCCCACTGGTACGGGGTGCCGTAAGTCTGGTTGTTGACCACGTACCACGGCGCGTCTTTGAGGCGCGGATCGAGGGTGTCCCAGTTCGGGATCAACGCGGTGTTGATCGGTTGCACACGCTTGCCGACGATCAATCGCAGCGACGCATCGCCCGACGCGGTGACCAGGTCGTAACCACCCTTGGCCATCAGGCTGACCATTTCGTCCGAGGTGGCCGCTGTTTTCACGTTGACCTTGCAGCCGGTTTCCTGCTCGAAACCGGTCACCCAGTCGTAGGCTTTATCGCTCTCGCCACGTTCGATGTAGCCCGGCCACGCAACGATATCCAGCTGACCTTCGCCGGCGCCGACGGCCTTCAACGGCTCGGCGGCTTGCAGGCTGGCGCTGGCCAGCAGGGCCGTGGTGATTGCACTGAGCAGTGCGGTCTTGTGCACGAACATGAGACACACCTCTTCGTTTTTTAGATTTCTGTTAAGAGTAGTCGCAAGCTGCAAGCCCCAAGCTGCAAGACACAGCGGATTTGCTTTTAACTTGCGGCTTGTAGCTCGCCGCTTAAAGCTCCCGGCTATGCCGGGCCATGATGTGCCGCACCACGCTGTAGTCCTGCAGCGAATCGCTGGATAAGTCTTTGCCGTAACCGGAGCGTTTCAGCCCGCCGTGGGGCATTTCGCTGACCAGCATGAAATGGCTGTTGATCCACGTGCAGCCGTACTGCAGGCGCGCGGCAACCTGCATCGCCTTGTCTAGATTCTGTGTCCACACCGACGAGGCGAGGCCGTACTCGGAGTCGTTGGCCCAATCCACGGCCTGCGAGAGTTCGTCGAAACGGGTCACGGTGACCACCGGGCCGAATACTTCGCGCTGGACGATTTCGTCAGTCTGTTTGCAACCGGCGAGTAGGGTCGGTTGATAGTAGAAACCGGCACCGGAATGCACGGCTGCACCGGTCACGCGTTCGATGTGCGGCTGACCGAGGGCGCGTTCGACGAAACTGGCGACGCGGTCGCGCTGGCGGGTGCTGATCAGCGGGCCAATCTCGTTGTCGGCATCACGTTTGCCGGCGAAGCGCAGGCTGCTGACGGCGGCGCCGAGTTCGGCGACCAATTTGTCGTGAATCCCGGCCTGCGCGTAAATTCGGCACGCGGCGGTGCAGTCTTGGCCGGCGTTGTAGTAACCGTAAGTGCGCACGCCTTCGACCACGGCTTGAATGTCGGCGTCGTTGCAGACGATCACCGGGGCTTTGCCGCCGAGTTCGAGGTGCGTGCGTTTCAGGGTTTTCGCGGCGGCCTGGAGGATTTTCTGGCCGGTGACGATATCGCCGGTCAGCGAGACCATGCGCACTTTCGCGTGGCCGACCAAATGGCTGCCGACGCCTTCGCCGCCACCGCAGATGATATTGATCACCCCGCGCGGGAGGATTTCGGCCAGCGCTGGCGCCAGTGCGAGGATCGACAGCGGCGTGTGTTCGGAGGGTTTGAACACCAGCGTGTTGCCGGCGGCGAGGGCCGGGGCGATTTTCCACGCGGCCATCATGATCGGGTAATTCCACGGCGCAATCGAGGCGACCACGCCAATCGGATCGCGGCGCACCATGCTGGTGTAGCCCGGCAGGTATTCGCCGCTGAGCTGACCGGTCTGGCAACGCACGGCGCCGGCGAAGAACCGGAAGACATCGACGGTCGCTGTCAGATCGTCCTGACGCGCCAGGTGCAATGGCTTGCCGCAGTTCAGCGATTCGAGGCGGGCGAGGTGGTCGGCGTGTTTTTCGACGGCGTTGGCGATGTCCAGCAGCAGGTTCGAACGTTGCTGCGGCGTGGTGCGCGACCATTCGGCGAAGGCGCGGTGGGCGGCGAGGATGGCGGCTTCGACTTGCTCGGTGCTGGCCTCGGCGATGTGGGTGAGAATTTCACCGGTGGCCGGGTTGAGAATTGGCTCGACGAAACCTTCCCCGGCGACCAATTCGCCGTCGATCAACAACGCGGTACACATCGGGGTCTGCGCGCCAGCCATTTTCCGCGTTCTCTTTTCTTGTGTGGCCATTGTTGCTCCCTGATATCGGGAGCCGACCGTCTTATAGATGCAGCAAGACTAGTGCGCGGCTCCGAGGTCGACAAATTCTAAATACTGAAGGCAGCATTCGATTAAATAGATGGCTTGCGCCCGCCGTGGGGTTGTTCTCGGGCGACGGTCAGGAATGGATCGACAAGAGCGGGGCGCGCGGTGCCACGGCGCCAGGCCAGGCCGACGTCAAGGGTTTGATTCAAGTCGGCAATCGGTCTTGCTTCGATGATGTCGCCTTCGAGTGACCAAGGGCGATAGGTCATGTCTGGCTGGATCGATACGCCCAAACCGGCGGCGACCAGACTTCGCACAGCCTCCGTCGATGCGGTTCTCAGGGTGATTTTTGGTTGCAGGCCGGCGCCGCGCCATAGGCGTTGGGCATTACGATCCATTTCATCGACGTTGAGTTGAATCAACGGCTCGCGGGCGACATCGGCGAGGTTGATGCTGTCGTGCTCCAGCAGTGGATGCTGGGCCGGGAGCCACAAACGGTGCGGCGAGTGAGTCAACACTTCAGTCTGCAAGGCGTGGCGATCTTCGAGGTTGGAGAGGATCAACACGCCGACGTCGATCTCGCCGCTGACCAGCAAATGTTCGATATACGGGCGCTCGTCTTCCATCACCCGAATCTCGACATTCGGGTAAGCACGCTGAAAACGCGTGAGTAAATCCGCCAGGTAATAACCGGCAACCAGACTGGTCACGCCGATGATCAACTGCCCGGCAACTTGGTCGGTGCTCTGTTGCAGACTGCGTTTGGCGTTGTCCACAGTCGCAAGAATCAGGTGCGCCTGACGTAGGAATTGATGACCTTGGTGCGTAAGGGTCATGCCTTTGGCGTGACGGCTAAACAGGCTGACGCCGATTTCTTCTTCCAGTTGCTGGATCGCTAACGTCAGGGTCGACTGGGAAATGAACGCGGTTTGCGCGGCGGCGGAGATCGAGCCTGTCTCGGCCACAGCGATAAAGTGACGAATCTGACGCAGGGTCATCATGACGGGAATACCCGGTGGGCGGTTTTTATAGATGGATCTGAGTGTATATCTATTTTCACGAAGGCCTGCGGGCAGCGAGCAACATCTGGAAGCACACTCGCAGGCCGGTCACGGGCACTTTCGAACTAGGCTGGAGGCCTTATAGATCCGGATAACCCCTGTTTTGGAGGCGGAACATGAACACCCGTGGATTGCTCGATCAACTACTCAAGTCCGGCCAGGATCTGTTGCAGAACAAGGCCGGTGGTTCGCAGAACAAATCCTCCGGTGGAGGCTTGGGCGGCTTGCTCGGTGGAGCATCTGGCTCCGGTGGCCTCGGCGGCCTGTTGTCAGGCGCGGGTGGCGGAGCGCTGGCGGCTGGCGCGATGGGCCTGCTGCTCGGTAACAAGAAAGTGCGCAAGGTCGGCGGCAAAGTCGCGATCTACGGCGGCCTCGCGGCGCTCGGTGTCCTGGCTTACAAGGCTTATGGCAACTACAACGCGCAGAAAGGCATCGCGCCGCAAACTGAACCGCAGACGATCGACCGTCTGCCAGCGGCGCAAGTCGAACAACACAGTCAGGCGATTCTCAAAGCACTGGTCGCCGCCGCCAAGGCTGACGGCCACATCGATGATCGTGAGCGCCAGTTGATCGAAGGTGAATTCACCAAACTCGACAACGATCAGGAGCTGCAACACTGGCTGCACGCTGAACTCAACAAACCTCTGGATCCCACCGACGTCGCCCGCGCCGCGAGTACGCCGGAAATGGCCGCCGAGATGTACATCGCCAGTGTGATGCTGGTGGACGAAGAGAACTTCATGGAGAGGTCGTATCTGGATGAACTGGCGCGGCAGTTGAAGCTGGAGCCCGGTCTGAAAATCGAACTGGAGAAGCAGGTACGCCAGGCGTTGACCTAAATCTCGCAACGCAGTTGAAATTTGTAGGAGCCGAGCTTGCTCGCGAAAGCGGTGTGTCAGCCAACATCATCGGCAACTGATCCACCGCTTTCGCGAGCAAGCTCGGCTCCTACAGTTGATCGCATTTGCAGCCCAGTCATCTGCGTAATGGCCATTGCGCCGCCTCTTTTTGCCGTTTCATCGCTGGCACGCCCACCCCTGATTGTCGGACAGTCCCACCCCAGAGCCTCCCGCCAACCGCGTCGGGCAGGCCCGGGGGTTAAAAAGCGTCTTATAAATGAAACACCGCCCTCGGCTATACTCCCCGCATTTCGACCTAGGCACGAGGAATCACTGTGAAGAACTGGACGTTGCGCCAACGCATTTTGGCGAGCTTTGCGGTGATTATCGCCATCATGTTGCTGATGGTGGTGCTCTCCTATTCGCGACTGTTGAAGATCGAAGCCAGTGAAAACAGTGTCCGCGACGACGCGATTCCCGGGGTTTATTACAGCTCGATGATTCGCGGCGCGTGGGTCGACAGCTATTTGCAGACTCAGGAACTGTTGGGGCTCAAGGAAGGGCAGGGCATCAGCAGCGAAGACGAGGCCGATTACAAGTCGTTCGAGTCGCGCCTGCTGGAGCAGATGGAAAATTACCGCAAGACCATGGCGACCGACGAGGATCGCCGCGAGTTCGCCGCGTTCGAGAAGTATCACGACGCCTATCTGCAACTTCAGGACGTGGTGCTCGACTTGCACAAACGCAACATGGAAGCCGATGCGATCAAGGTCTTCCACGAAAAGCTGACGCCAGCCTGGTACGCCGGCCGCATGAAGCTCAACGACATCATCGGCGAAAACAAAAAAGTCGCCGATCAGGCCATGGCCAATATCGATGAGGCTGTGGCAGCCGCCAAAGTCAGCATGATCATTTCCCTGCTGGTCGCCGTTCTGGCCGCCGGCTTGTGCGGTCTGCTGTTGATGCGCGCGATCATGGCGCCAATGAACCGCATCGTGAAAATCCTCGAAATCATGCGCACCGGCGACCTCAGCTCGCGCTTGAACCTCGACCGCAAAGACGAATTCGGCGCGGTGGAAACCGGCTTCAACGACATGATGACCGAGCTCACCTCGCTGGTGTCCCAGGCGCAGCGCTCATCGGTGCAGGTGACCACCTCGGTGACTGAAATCGCCGCCACTTCCAAACAGCAGCAAGCCACCGCCACCGAAACCGCCGCGACCACCACCGAAATCGGCGCGACCTCCCGCGAAATCGCCGCCACGTCGCGCGATCTGGTGCGCACCATGACTGAAGTCTCAACCGCTGCCGATCAGGCGTCGGTGGCCGCCGGCTCCGGCCAGCAAGGCCTCGCACGCATGGAAGACACCATGCACTCGGTAATGGGCGCCGCCGATCTGGTCAACGCCAAACTGGCGATCCTCAATGAGAAGGCCGGCAACATTAATCAGGTGGTGGTGACCATCGTCAAAGTGGCCGACCAGACCAACCTGCTCTCGCTCAACGCCGCGATCGAAGCCGAGAAGGCCGGTGAATACGGCCGTGGTTTTGCCGTGGTCGCCACCGAAGTGCGACGTCTGGCGGATCAGACTGCGGTCGCCACGTATGACATCGAACAAATGGTGCGCGAGATTCAGTCGGCGGTGTCGGCCGGTGTGATGGGCATGGACAAATTTTCCGAAGAAGTGCGTCGCGGCATGTCGGAAGTGCAGCAGGTCGGCGAGCAACTGTCGCAGATCATTCATCAAGTGCAGGCGCTGGCGCCGCGCGTGTTGATGGTCAACGAAGGCATGCAGGCGCAGGCCACCGGCGCCGAGCAGATCAACCACGCGCTGGTGCAGTTGGGCGATGCCAGTAGCCAGACCGTCGAATCGTTGCGTCAGGCCAGTTTCGCCATCGACGAACTGAGCCAGGTAGCCGTCGGGCTGCGCAGCGGCGTTTCGCGATTCAAAGTCTGATGAGCGAAATCATCGCCAAACGTAACGTCGCACCGCTGGCGAAGCAGGTGTTATTCCTGCTGTTTCGCATTGGCAGCGAACGTTACGCGTTGCGCGCGACCGAGGTGGCGGAAGTGCTGCCGCGCCTGCCGTTGAAACCGATCGCGCGGGCGCCGCAATGGGTCGCCGGGGTCTTCGCTTATCGTGGTGCGGTGGTGCCGGTGATTGACCTCAGCGCGCTGACATTCGGTCAACCGGCCGAGGCGCGCACCAGCACGCGACTGGTGCTGGTGCATTACCGCCCGGACGAGTCGCAGCCGGGGCAATGGCTCGGGCTGATTCTTGAACAGGCCACCGACACGCTGCGCTGCAACCCGCAGGATTTTCAGCCGTACGGCCTCGACAATCGCGAGGCGCCGTATCTCGGCCCGGTGCGCGAAGATGCTCAGGGGCTGGTGCAATGGGTGCGGGTCAACGATTTGCTCGATGACGGCGTGCGCGCCTTGCTGTTCCCTGATCCGCCGCTGAGTCCGGCGCAGTTCGAGGGGCAGCCATGAGCAGCGATCAGCGCTTTTTCGACTTCCTCAAAGAGCGCATCGGCCTCGATGTGACCTCGGTGGGCCCGGCGATTATCGAGCGTGCGGTGCGTCAGCGCACCACGCTGTCGCAAGCGGCCAACGCCGAAGAATACTGGCAGTTGTTGCAAGGTTCGCGCGATGAACAGCAAGCGCTGATCGAAGCGGTGATCGTCCCGGAAACGTGGTTTTTCCGTTACCCGGAATCCTTCGCGACGCTGGGCAAACTGGCGCACAAACGCCTTGGCGAGCTAAACAACATGCGTGCGCTGCGCATCCTCAGCCTGCCGTGTTCGACCGGCGAAGAACCTTATTCGATTGCCATGGCCTTGCTCGATGCCGGGCTCAAACCGCATCAATTCAAAGTCGACGGCATGGACGTCAGCCCTTTGTCGGTGGAAAAGGCCCGGCGCGCGCTGTACGGCAAGAACTCGTTTCGTGGCGATGAACTGAACTATCGCGAGCGCCATTTCAGTGCGCAACAGGACGGTCATTTGCTCAACGAGAACGTTCGCGAGCAGGTGCGTTTGCAGGTGGGCAACGTGCTTGATCCAACGTTGTGGGCCAGCGATCCGCCGTTCGATTTTGTGTTCTGTCGCAACCTGCTGATCTATTTCGACCAAGCGACGCAGAAGCAAGTGTTCGAAGTGCTCAAACGCCTCACCCATGACGACGGCGTGCTGTTCATCGGCCCGGCCGAGGGCAGTCTGCTCGGGCGTCTGGGCATGCGTTCGATCGGCATCCCGCAGTCGTTCGCGTTCAGTCGTCACAGCGATCCGCATCCCGAGCCGCTGCCGACGCCAAAACCGGTCACGTTGCCGATCAGCCCACCGCCGCGCAGCATGCCGCCAACGCCGGTACGCAATCGGCCGTTCAGCGCAGTGACGCCAATGCCGACCACCCGCGCCAGCGCCAACCCGGACGCGGCAACGCTGCTGGCGAACATCGCCGCGCTGGCCAACGAAGGCAAAAGCGCCGAGGCCCGCGCTGCGTGTGAACAGTATTTGCGCAGCCACGAACCGGTGGCGCAGGTGTTCTACTGGCTCGGTCTGCTCAGCGATGTCGCCGGCCTGACCCTTGAAGCCCAAGGCTTCTACCGCAAGGCCTTGTACCTCGAACCGCAACACCCCGAAGCGCTGATGCACCTGGCCGCATTGCTGCAGGCCCAGGGTGACAGCGCCGGTGCCAGACGATTGCAGGAGCGCGCTGCCCGCAGCGGCCGCACCGCCGACAGTGAGCGTAAACGATGATCGCGTCCGACACCTTGAACGTCACCCACGAAGACGCCCGGGCCATCGACGATTGCTGGAACCGCATCGGCATCCATGGCGACAAGTCCTGTCCGCTGCTGGAAGAACACATTCATTGCCGCAACTGCTCGGTGTATTCCGCCGCCGCCACGCGATTGCTCGACCGTTACTCGCTGCAGCAGGATGAGCGCGATCCGGTCGCCAGCGTGGTTGAAACCGACGTCAAAACCCGTTCGTTGCTGATGTTCCGTCTCGGCGAAGAATGGCTTGGGCTGGCAACGCGCAGTCTGGTCGAAGTGGCGCCGATGCAGGCGATCCACTCGTTGCCGCACCAGCGTTCGCGCGCCTTGCTCGGCGTGGCCAACGTGCGCGGCGCACTGGTGGCGTGTCTGTCGCTGGTTGAGTTGCTTGATCTGGACGCCAATGCCGTGCCGGTCAGCACCGGGCGGGTGATGCCGCGCATGCTGATCATCGCTGCGCATGGAGGGCCGGTGGTGGTGCCGGTGGATGAAGTCGACGGCATTCACGCGATTGACGAGCGCATCCTCGATGCCGCCTCGCAATCCGGGGCGCAGGCCAGTGCCAAATACACCCGTGGCGTCCTGCAATTTCGCGGTCGCAGCCTGCGTTGGCTGGATGAAGAACAGTTGCTGTCCGCCGTGACCCGGAGCCTCACATGACCCCCGAGCAAATGCGCGACGCCTCCTTGCTGGAGCTGTTCAGCCTCGAAGCCGAAGCGCAGACCCAAGTGCTCAGCACCGGGCTACTGGCGCTGGAACGCAATCCGACCCAGGCCGATCAACTCGAATCGTGCATGCGCGCGGCGCACTCGCTTAAAGGTGCGGCGCGGATCGTCGGCATCGACAGCGGCGTTAGCGTTGCCCATGTGATGGAAGATTGTCTGGTCAGCGCGCAGGAAGGCCGATTGCTGTTGCGCCCGGAACACATCGATGCGTTGTTGCAGGGCACCGATCTGTTGATGCGCATTGCGACGCCGACGAATGCGCCGCAACCGCGCGATATCGAAGCGTACGTGGCGTTGATGGGGCAGTTGCTCGATCCGTCAGCGCTGCCAACTGCCGTCGCTGCGCCGCTGATGGCCGAGTTGCAACTCGAAGCGCCGGCTGCGCCTGCTTTCGAGCCGCCGGTTGAAACGCCAGAGCCCACGCCTCAGAAAAGCCGACGCACCACCGAGGGTGGCGAACGCGTGCTGCGCGTGACCGCCGAACGCCTCAACAGCCTGCTCGATCTGTCGAGTAAATCGCTGGTCGAAACCCAGCGCCTCAAGCCGCATCTGGCGACCATGCAGCGCCTCAAGCGCATGCAGAACAACGGCCTGCGCGCACTGGAAAACCTCAACGTGCACCTCAAGGAACACGCGCTGAGCCTTGAAGCGCTGGAAGCTCTGGAAGACGCGCGGCGCTTGCTCGCTGAATCGCAGCAACTGCTCAGCGAGAAAAACGCCGAACTTGATGAGTTCGCCTGGCAGGCCAGCCAGCGCGCGCAAGTGCTTTACGACACTGCGTTGGCCTGCCGCATGCGCCCGTTCGCCGACGTGCTCACCGGTCAGGTGCGCATGGTGCGTGATCTGGGCCGCAGTCTCGGCAAACAGGTGCGGCTGGAGATCGAAGGTGAAAAGACCCAGGTCGATCGCGACGTGCTGGAAAAACTCGAAGCACCGCTAACGCATTTGCTGCGCAACGCGGTCGATCACGGCATCGAAACCCCGGAGCAGCGCCTGCTCAAGGGCAAATCCGAGGAAGGCCTGATCCGTCTGCGCGCCTCGCATCAGGCCGGTTTGCTGGTGCTGGAGCTGAGCGATGACGGCAACGGCGTCGATCTGGAAAAGGTACGCCGCAGCATTATTGAACGGCAGTTATCCCCAGCCGAAACCGCCGCGCAGTTGAGCGAAGAAGAACTGCTGACGTTCCTCTTTCTGCCCGGTTTCAGCCTGCGCGACACGGTCACCGAAGTGTCCGGCCGTGGCGTCGGCCTCGACGCGGTGCAGCACATGGTGCGCCAGTTGCGCGGCGCGGTAGAGCTGGAGCAAACGGCGGGCGAGGGCAGTCGTTTCCATCTGGAGGTGCCGCTGACCCTGTCGGTGGTGCGCAGTCTGGTGGTAGAAGTCGGCGAGGAGGCCTACGCCTTTCCGCTCGCGCACATCGAACGCATGTGCGATCTGGAGCCCGAAGACATCGTGCAGGTCGAAGGTCGCCAGCATTTCTGGCACGAAGGCCGGCATGTCGGGCTGGTTGCGGCGAGTCAATTGCTCAATCGCCCGGCCAGCCAGAACAGCGGCGAAACCCTGAAAGTCGTGGTGATCCGCGAGCGCGACGCGATTTATGGCGTGGCCGTGGAGCGCTTCATTGGCGAGCGCACCTTGGTGGTCTTGCCTCTGGATGAGCGTCTGGGCAAAGTGCAGGACATCTCTGCCGGCGCCTTGCTCGACGACGGTTCGGTGGTGTTGATCGTCGACGTTGAGGACATGCTGCGTTCGGTGGACAAACTGCTCAATACCGGGCGCCTTGAGCGCATCGCCCGCCATGGCAATCAGGCTGTGGAAGCGGCGCGCAAACGCGTGCTGGTGGTCGACGATTCGCTGACCGTACGCGAGTTGCAACGCAAGCTGCTGCTCAATCGCGGCTACGACGTCGCGGTGGCGGTGGACGGTATGGACGGCTGGAACGCCCTGCGCTCCGAGGATTTTGATTTGCTGATTACCGACATCGACATGCCGCGCATGGACGGCATCGAGCTGGTCACCTTGCTGCGCCGCGACAACCGTCTGCAATCGCTGCCGGTGATGGTCGTGTCGTACAAGGATCGTGAAGAGGATCGCCGCCGTGGACTGGACGCCGGGGCGGACTATTATTTAGCCAAAGCCAGTTTTCATGACGACGCCCTGCTCGACGCAGTGGTCGAGCTCATCGGAGGAGCGCGGGCATGAAGATCGCAATCGTCAACGACATGCCGATGGCGGTGGAGGCGCTGCGCCGTGCGCTGGCCTTCGAGCCGGCGCATCAGGTGGTCTGGGTCGCGCGCAACGGCGCCGAGGCGGTGCAACTGTGCGCCGAAAACACCCCGGATCTGATCCTCATGGATCTGATCATGCCGGTGATGGACGGCGTCGAAGCCACACGGCGGATCATGGCCGAAACGCCGTGCGCGATCGTGATTGTCACGGTTGATCGCCAGCAGAACGTCCATCGCGTGTTCGAGGCCATGGGCCATGGCGCGTTGGACGTGGTCGACACCCCGGCCCTCGGTGCCGGCGACGCGCGGGAAGCGGCGGCGCCGTTGCTGCGAAAGATCCTTAATATTGGCTGGCTGATCGGCGACAAGGCACCGCGCTCGCGCCCGGCACCGACACCTCCGCGAAGCTCCGGCTCGCGCCAGCGACTGGTGGCGATCGGTTCATCGGCGGGTGGCCCGGCAGCGCTGGAAGTCTTGCTCAAAGGCCTGCCGCGGGACTTCTCGGCGGCGATTGTGCTGGTGCAGCACGTCGATCAGGTGTTCGCCGCCGGCATGGCCGAATGGCTGGCCAGCGCCAGCGGCCTCGATGTGCGTCTGGCCCGCGAAGGCGAGCCGCCGCAAGCCGGCGCGGTGTTGCTGGCCGGCACCAACCATCATATTCGTTTACTCAAGAACGGCACGCTGGCCTACACCGCCGAACCGGTCAACGAGATCTACCGACCCTCGATTGATGTGTTTTTCGAAAGTGTCGCCAGTTACTGGAACGGTGATGCGGTCGGGGTTTTATTGACCGGGATGGGACGCGACGGCGCGCAAGGGCTTAAGCTTTTGCGTCAACAGGGTTATCTGACCATCGCGCAGGATCAGCAAAGCAGTGCGGTGTACGGCATGCCCAAGGCCGCCGCCGCGATCGATGCCGCCGTAGAAATCCGCCCCTTGGAAAAGATAGCGCCACGATTGCTGGAGATTTTCCCCAAATGAACCGATTTATCCGCAATCCTGGCCCCCGCAGTACTCAGGTGACCGCCCATGACTGATTTACAGATCGACGACATTAAAACCGACGAAAACGCCGCCATGGTGTTGTTGGTGGACGATCAGGCGATGATCGGCGAAGCCGTGCGCCGTGGGCTGTCGAATGAGGAAAACATCGACTTCCACTTCTGCTCCGACCCGCATCAGGCCATCGCCCAGGCGGTGCGGATCAAGCCGACGGTGATCCTCCAGGATCTGGTGATGCCCGGCCTCGACGGCCTGAGCCTGGTGCGCGAATACCGCAATCACCCGGCGACCAAGGACATCCCGATCATCGTCCTGTCGACCAAGGAAGACCCGCTGATCAAGAGCGCGGCGTTCTCGGCCGGGGCCAACGATTATCTGGTGAAACTGCCGGACACCATCGAACTGGTGGCGCGGATCCGCTATCACTCGCGCTCGTACATGACGTTGCTGCAGCGCGATGCGGCATACCGCGCGCTGCGGGTCAGTCAGCAACAGTTGCTCGACACCAATCTGGTGCTGCAACGCTTGATGAACTCCGATGGCCTGACCGGGCTGTCCAACCGTCGCCATTTCGACGAGTACCTTGAACTGGAATGGCGCCGCTCGTTGCGTGATCAGAGCCAGTTGTCGTTGCTGATGATCGATGTTGATTACTTCAAGTCCTACAACGACAGTTTTGGCCACGTTGAAGGGGATGAAGCGTTGCGCAAAGTGGCAACGGCGATCCGCGACGCCAGTGCGCGACCGTCGGACTTGCCAGCGCGCTATGGCGGCGAAGAGTTTGCGCTGGTGCTGCCGAACACCTCGCCGGGTGGGGCGCGGTTGGTGGCGGAGAAGCTGCGGCAGACCGTGGCGTCGCTGAAAATCCCGCACAACACCCCGGCGGAAGGCGTAAGCCTGACCATCAGCATTGGTCTGGCGACCATGGTGCCGCAGTCGGGCACGGATTGCCGGTTGCTGATTTCGGCGGCAGATCGCGGGTTGTATCTGGCCAAAAACAATGGCCGTAACCAAGTCGGGATCGAATAACCACCGCAATCCCCTGTAGGAGCTGCCGAAGGCTGCGATCTTTTGATCTGTTTTTAAAATCAAAGTCAAAAGATCGCAGCCTTCGGCGGCTCCTACAGGTGAAAGGCGTCAAGTGAATCGCCGCCACACCCGCCAGACGGGCTGCCGTCACAGCCTGATTACGTTATACTCGCCGGCTTTCAAAAGTTCGCCAACGAGTGCTGCCCGTCATGGAAATCAACCCGATCCTGAACACCATCAAGGACCTGTCCGAGCGCTCCGAAACTATTCGGGGGTATCTTTGACTACGATCAAAAGCATGAGCGTCTGACTGAAGTCAATCGCGAGCTTGAAGATCCGAGTGTCTGGAACAAACCTGAATACGCCCAGGAGCTGGGCCGCGAGCGTTCGGCGCTGGCGCAGATCGTCGACACCCTCGATGAACTGAACGCCGGCCTGGCCGATTGCCGCGATCTGCTGGACATGGCCGTCGAAGAAAACGACGAAGGTGCAGTGGGCGATGTCGTCGCCGAGCTGGCCCGTCTCGAGGAAAATCTGGCCAAGCTGGAATTCCGCCGCATGTTCAGCCATGAAATGGATCCGAACAACGCCTACCTGGACATCCAGGCCGGTTCCGGCGGCACCGAAGCGCAAGACTGGGCCAACATTCTGCTGCGCATGTACCTGCGCTGGGCGGATAAGCGCGGTTTCGACGCGACCATCATGGAACTGTCGGCCGGTGAAGTCGCCGGTATCAAAGGCGCGACCGTGCACATCAAGGGCGAATACGCCTTTGGCTGGCTGCGCACCGAGATCGGCGTACACCGTCTGGTGCGCAAGAGCCCGTTCGACTCCGGCAACCGTCGTCACACCTCGTTCTCCGCGGTTTTCGTCTCGCCAGAGATCGATGACAAGGTGGAAATCGAAATCAACCCGGCAGACTTGCGGATCGACACCTATCGTTCCTCGGGTGCCGGTGGTCAGCACGTAAACACCACCGACTCGGCCGTACGTATCACTCACGTACCGACCAACACCGTGGTCAGCTGCCAGAACGAACGTTCCCAGCACGCCAACAAAGACACCGCCATGAAAATGCTGCGGGCCAAGTTGTACGAGCAGGAAATGCAGAAACGCAACGCCGCGTCGCAAGCGCTGGAAGACACCAAGTCCGATATCGGCTGGGGTCACCAGATTCGCTCGTACGTGCTCGATGCGTCGCGGATCAAGGATCTGCGCACCAACATCGAACGCAGCGACTGCGACAAGGTACTCGACGGCGACATCGACGAATACCTGTATGCCAGCCTGAAATCAGGGCTGTAAGGCCTGCTCTGCAGTGGTCGCGGTAATACGCGACCCTGTAGGAGCAAGGCTTGCCCGCGAACCCCGGCGCCACGCCGGGGGTAACGAACCTGTGATGGAATATCTAAAGACATGAGCGACCAACAACTCGACCCGCAAGCCCTGCAACAGGAAGAAAACTCCCTGATCGCCCTGCGCAAGGAAAAGCTGGCTGCCGAGCGCGCCAAGGGCAACGCCTTCCCGAACGACTTCCGCCGCGAAAACTACTGCGAAGATCTGCAGAAGAAATACGCGGACAAGACCAAGGAAGAGCTGGCAGAGGCTGCAATCCCGGTCAAGGTTGCCGGTCGCATCATGCTCAACCGTGGCTCGTTCATGGTGATTCAGGACATGACCGGTCGCATTCAGGTCTACGTCAACCGTAAAACCCTGTCGGAAGACACCTTGGCCGCGGTGAAAACCTGGGACATGGGCGACATCATTGCCGCCGAAGGCACCCTGGCGCGTTCCGGCAAGGGCGACCTGTACGTTGAAATGACCAACGTGCGCCTGCTGACCAAGTCGCTGCGCCCGCTGCCGGACAAGCACCACGGCCTGACCGACACTGAGCAACGCTACCGCCAGCGTTACGTTGACCTGATCGTCAACGAAGAAGTGCGCCAGACGTTCCGCGTGCGTTCGCAAGTGATCGCGCACATCCGCAGCTTCCTGATGAAGCGCGACTTCCTCGAAGTCGAAACGCCGATGCTGCAGACCATTCCGGGCGGCGCCGCAGCCAAGCCGTTTGAAACCCACCACAACGCGCTGGACATGGAAATGTTCCTGCGTATCGCCCCGGAGCTGTACCTGAAGCGTCTGGTGGTTGGTGGTTTTGAAAAGGTTTTCGAGATCAACCGCAACTTCCGTAACGAAGGCGTATCGACGCGTCACAACCCAGAATTCACCATGTTGGAGTTCTACCAGGCGTACGCCGACTACGAAGACAACATGGACCTGACCGAAGAACTGTTCCGTGAACTGGCGCAGCTGGTTCTGGGCAGCACCGACGTGCCGTACGGCGATAAGGTGTTCCACTTCGGCGAGCCGTTTGTACGTCTGTCGGTATTCGACTCGATCCTCAAGTACAACCCTGAGCTGACTGCCGATGATCTGAACGACATCGACAAGGCCCGTGCCATCGCCAAGAAGGCCGGCGCCAAGGTGCTGGGCTTTGAAGGTCTGGGCAAACTGCAGGTGATGATTTTCGAAGAACTGGTCGAGCACAAGCTGGAACAGCCGCACTTCATCACTCAGTACCCGTTCGAAGTGTCGCCGCTGGCTCGCCGTAACGACGACAACCCGAACGTCACCGACCGCTTCGAGCTGTTCATCGGTGGCCGTGAAATCGCCAACGCCTACTCCGAGTTGAACGACGCGGAAGACCAGGCCGAGCGCTTCATGGCGCAGGTGGCCGACAAGGACGCCGGCGACGACGAAGCCATGCACTACGACGCCGACTTCGTTCGCGCGCTGGAGTACGGCATGCCGCCAACGGCCGGTGAAGGCATCGGCATCGACCGTCTGGTGATGTTGCTGACCAACTCACCGTCGATCCGCGATGTGATCCTGTTCCCGCACATGCGACCGCAAGCGTAAACGTTTCAGTTAAAAAGCCGCCTAAAACAGGCGGCTTTTTATTGCCTGTCTGGTACAAATGTATCAATTGGTTACTTTGGAATTAGCAGAGGAAGTCCGGTCGTGATGGGTGCAATAGCTCAAGAAGGTGCAGCGGGTATCGCCACTGCGGTCGCTGAAAGTGTTCAGTACCAGGGTCGCAAGGCCAGCCGACAGGGCAGCGAGCAGCGTCGCCAGGACATTCTCGACGCGGCGATGCGCATTGTCGTGCGTGATGGTGTGCGCGCCGTGCGTCATCGTGCGGTGGCGGCCGAGGCCGGTGTGCCGCTGTCGGCGACTACGTATTACTTCAAGGACATCGATGACCTGCTCACCGATACCTTCGCGCAATATGTCGAGCGCAGCGCGGAATACATGGCCAAGTTGTGGAACAACAACGAAGGCCTGTTGCGTGAGATGGTCGTCAGCGGTGATGGCAGCCCGGAGTCGCGTTCGCAACTGGCGGACGATATTGCGCGGTTGATGGCCGACTATGTGCACCGGCAGTTGGTCAACCGTCGCGAGCATTTGATGGCCGAGCAGGCGTTCCGACAGGAAGCGTTGCTTAACCCGGGGCTGGCGATTCTGGTGCGCTCGCATCAGCAGATTCTGTTGCAGGGCACCTGCCAATTGTTTCAGGTGCTGGGCTCGCGCGAACCGCAGCAAGATGCCAAGGTGTTGACGGCGATTATCGGACGGATGGAATATCAGGGCCTGCTCAACGACGCCGAGCCTTTGGCCGAAGAGGACATGCTCGGCATTCTGACGCGCTACATGCACCTGGTGCTCGCGTCGGTCTGATCCTCTGGGGAAACACCGAACCCTGTGGGAGCGAGCTTGCTCGCGAAGACGGACTGACATTCAACGTTAATGTTGGCTGTGCTGACGCTTTCGCGAGCAAGCTCGCTCCCACAGTTTCGGTGGCGTATTCAAGGGCGGCGAATGTTCATAGGGAGTATCGAATGAAAGCCTGGCGTAGCGTGCTGATCGCCTTGTCGTTCCTGCTGCTCAGTGGTTGTCTGGTGACGTTCAAGGAGCCGCTGAACGCCAGTGAGCCGGCGCCCAAAGGTTTGCTCGGCAAATGGTCGAGCACCAACGCCTGGGGTGAACCGATGAACCTCGAGCTGACGCGCCTGGGCAATGATCGCTATCAGGCGGTCGCGTATTTCAAAGCCAAACCCCGCGAACGCGAAGCCTATCCGTTCACCGTCTCGCGCCACGGCAACCGCTGGTACTTGTCGGCAAAAGTCCCGGCGCAGTACGGCGGCCACTTCACCATCGCCGGTTTCGAGCTCACCGACAAACACGAATTGGTGGTCTACAACCTCGATCTCGAGCAGATCAATCAAGCGATCAAGCAAAAAGCCCTCGACGGTCAGGCCTTCCAGACCGACGATGGCGACGGCGTGCAGGTCGACAGCAGCCTCGACAAGGTCTTTGCTTACCTCGATGATCCGGCCAATTCCGATGTTTTCGTCGAGGCCGTGCGTTACCAGCGCCAGGCCCGCGCCAAATAAATTCAGTACGTCACGTATCTACAGGAGTTTCGGGTGGACGATTACCAGCAGACGATACGCATGTTGTCCGACCGCATTGTGCTGGCGCAAACGCCGATCCGTGTCCTCGACGCGGTCAAGTGGGACGAGAACATCCGCAAGGGTTTTCTCAAGGCCAAAGGCAAGGAAATGCCGGCGATCGACCGCGACTACTACCTCAATCGGCCACTGAGTTTCGATTCGAGCAAGGTCAAACTGGAATTCCAGAACATCGAGCGCGACATCACCCGTCAGCTCGGCCAGTTCAACCCGGTCGGGCAGATCATGCGGCGCATGTGCAAGGAATACCGCATGGTCGTGCGCATGCTCGAAGCGCGCGGCACCGAGGATTTCGGTCTGATCTCGCAAGAGCTGTATGGCGCCGCGTCCGATGCGTTCCACGCCGGCGACCCGACCCTGGCCGACCTTGGCCTGATGATGTCCGACTACCTCAACAACATCGACGGCCGTGGCGACCTGAAGGATGAGCCGAAAACCCTCACCGCCAAAGACGCCGTGCACCTGTTGCAGACGCGTCTGAACAAAGTCTTCGGTGAGGCCGAGGAAACCATTCGCGTGTTCGAGTCCGACGGCATCGTCGCTGACGCGGCGGCGGGCGCGGATTACATCAAGATCCGCACCGACGCGATGTTCAACGATCGCGACGTGCGCGCGCTGGAAGTTCACGAAGGGCTGGTACACGTCGGCACCACGCTCAACGGTTTGAATCAGCCGATTTGCACCTTCCTCTCCAAAGGCCCGCCGTCGTCGACGGTGACCCAGGAAGGCCTGGCGATCCTGATGGAAATCATCACCTTCGCCTCCTACCCGAGCCGCCTGCGCAAACTGACCAACCGTACCCGCGCGATTCACATGGTCGAGGAGGGCGCGGACTTTTTGCAGGTGTTCGAATTCTTCCGCGAGCAGGGCTTCGAGATGGCGGAAAGCTACGGCAACGCCAGTCGCGTGTTCCGTGGATCGACGCCGACGGGGCTGCCATTTACCAAAGACTTGTCCTATCTCAAGGGCTTTATCATGGTTTACAACTACATTCAGTTGGCCGTGCGTAAGGGCAAGCTCGAGCAGATCCCGCTGTTGTTCTGCGGCAAGACCACGCTGGAAGACATGCGTACCTTGCGTCAGTTGGTGGATGAGGGATTGGTGGTGGCGCCGAAATACTTGCCGGATCAGTTCCGCGATTTGAACGCGTTGTCGGCGTGGATGTGCTTCTCCAACTTTCTCAATCACCTGAGCCTGGACCGGATCGAAGCGGACTACTCCAATATCCTCTAACCCACACCCTTAACCTGTGGGAGCGAGCTTGCTCGCGAAAGCGGTCTGAGATTCAGCGCATATGTCGAATGACACTCCGCCTTCGTGAGCAAGCTCACTCCCACAGGGTTATAGGTTTTTCTCCGAACCGTACTATCAAATTCTGCGAGGTTTCACCGGATGAGAATCCTCGGCATTTTCTGCCTGCTCCTGACCCTCAGCGGTTGCAGCTCGTTATTGTTCTACCCCGAACCGGGCCAGATCTTCACCCCGGAAAAAGCCAAGCTCGAATACCGCACCGTCACGCTGGTCACCGCCGATGGCCTCAAGCTAAACGCCTGGTGGCTACCGGCCAAGCCCGGCGTCGAGGTCAAAGGCACCGTCCTGCACCTGCACGGCAACGGCGGTAATCTACCGATGCATCTGGGCGGCAGTTGGTGGTTGCCGAAGAACGGCTATCAAGTGCTGCTGGTCGACTATCGCGGTTATGGCTTGTCCGAGGGCGAACCGAGTTTGCCGGCGATCTATCAGGACATCGACGCCGCGTTCGCCTGGCTCGACAAGGCGCCGGAAGTCAAAGGCAAACCGCTGGTGCTCCTCGGCCAGAGCCTTGGCGGTTCGATGGCCGTGCATTGGCTGGTGCAGCATCCGGAGCGGCAGAAGCAGCTCAAGGCGCTGGTGCTCGACGGCGTACCTGCCAGTTACCGCAGCGTCGGCCAATACGCGCTGAGCACGTCGTGGCTGACCTGGCCATTCCAAGTACCGCTGTCGTGGCTGGTGCCGGATGGCGACAGTGCGATCAACTCGATGCCGCAGCTGAATGGCGTGCCGAAGCTGATCTTCCACAGCATCGACGATCCGCTGGTTCCGCTTTCCAACGGCATCCGTCTGTATCAAGCTGCGCCGCCACCGCGCGTGCTGCAACTGACTCGCGGCGGCCATGTGCAAACCTTCGGCGACCCGGTGTGGCGCCAGGTGATGCTGCGCTATCTGGAAGATCCCGAGCATTTCAACGGCCTGCGCCGCCTCGGTGAAATCCCCAATTACCCGACACCCCCGAATTCTGAAGATGAGAGTCCGCAATGACTGAAGAACGCAACGCCATCCCGCTGATCATCACCGGTATCTGCAGCATCCTCGGCACCGTCGGGGCGCTGTGGTACTACGGTTACCTGCACTTCGCCAAACCCGAGGATGCGTTGCTGCTCAACGAATTCACCATGCTCAAAACGGTGCCGGGGGAGGATTACAAAGTTTCGCTGGAGCCGGCAGCGCAAGTGGCGCAGTGCATTGATGGCGTGCTGGTGTTGTTTGATACCGAGCAGAAAGGTTTGACCGGTGTGCTGATCAATGCGCAGAAAAAAGCCGTGCGCTGCATGGGTGAAGAGACCCCGCAAAAGCTCCAGCCATAAAAGCAAAAGATCGCAGCCTTCGGCAGCTCCTACATTGGAATGCGTTCCCTGTAGGAGCTGCCGAAGGCTGCGATCTTTTGATCTGAAAAAAGCCCCGCCTGATCACTCAGGCGGGGCTTTTGCGTTACAGCCTACAGCTTAGTTCGAGCTAACAGCCGAACGTGGCACAACCGGCTGGTTGTCGTTGGAAATGGTCACTTCCACACGACGGTTTTGCGCACGGCCCGAAGCGTTGCTGTTCTCGGCAACCGGGTATTCCTTGCCATAACCCTGAGCGACGATGCGCGCTGGATCAACGCCCATTTTCACCAGTGCGGTACGCACGGAGTTGGCGCGACGCTCAGACAGGGTCTGGTTGTGGCTGGCAGTACCGGTGCTGTCGGTGTAACCCTCGACGATCACTTTGCGATCCGGGTTTTCCTGAAGGAACTGCGCCAGTTTGTTGATGTTGACCAGACCGCTGGATTTCAGGTCAGCACGATCGGTAGCGAACAGTACGTCACCGAAAGTCACCAGCGTACCGCGATCGGTCTGCTTGGCGTTCAGGCTGTCCTGCAGTTGTTTGATCTGCTGATCACGGGCATCCAGACGCGCTTGAGCACGTTGGGCAGCGGCGTTTTTCAGGTTGTTTTCAGCGGTGCGCAGGGCGATGGTCTGCTTGGCCACTTCTACTCGCTGATTGGTCAAGTAAGCCAGTTGGTCAACCTTGGCCGCGTCTTGCTTGTCCAGATAAGCCTTGTCGGCTTTGTCCAGGTAATCGCTGGCGTCTTTGGTTTCCAGCGCTGCGACTTTGCTTGCCTGCGGGTTGGCTTGCAGGCCGGCGTAGTTGGTGCGCGCGTTTTCCAGATTCGGGTTAGGCGGAGTGGAGCAGGCAGCCAGGGCAACGCTTGCGGCCAGAAGAGCTGGGATCATCAGTTGCTTACGCATAATTTGTCGTCCTTTCTATCGATAAAAGTTTCAGCTTTGCGGTCGGGATGCGCGCTTATTGCACGGTGCGCTGACTTTCCTGACGCAGTTCCTGAACACCTTTCTGGGAATCCTTCACGGCTTGTTCAGCCTTGGCTGCCTGAGCTTTGCGTTCGGCTACGCGAGCGTCCCACTCGGCTTGCTCGGACAGGGTGCGGGCTTCGTCATACTTCTTGTCGTGCATGGCGATTTCGGCTTGTTTCAGTTTGTCCTGCGCTTGCTTCATCTCGACTGCTGCGAACTCGGTACCGCCAGCGCTGACGGCGCTGTTCACGGCCGATTGCGTCACGGCGTATTGCTCGGTCGGTGGATTACCGGCGCAACCGGCCAGAACGAAGCTGGTGCCGATCGCCAGAGCAGCCAGTTTCAGACCGCGCAGGTGGGTAAACGAGGTTTGGTTTTTCATGGTCTTCAACTCCATTAGGCATCTCCTGAAAACATCTAAATCCATCCTGGTCGAGGAGCCGAAAAGCGTCGTGTGAAAGGCGTTTTTGAAACGCTCGTTCCAGGCGTGGTTACAGGTTCCGACCGGAGTGATTTTTCAAAAGTTCAGAAAAGATGGCTAATCGCCAAAATATTTTTTGACTGAATGGACAAGGCTCTAAAGCGGGAACTTTGGCGGGATAGAGCGGTACGCGCGGGGTTCTAAAAGCCAGAAAACAAACGATTTTCGGCTTGCAATACGATTTCTGTAGGAGTGAGCCTGCTCGCGATGGCGTCGTATCAGACAATAAAAATGTTGAATGAAAAACCGCTATCGCGAGCAGGCTCACTCCTACAGTTTGATGTGTGTTGTGTCAGTGTTTTTGCTTGCCTTCAACAGCCGAGAGGTCATGCAAATGCCGCCGCGACAGCGCCAGAAAACGCGGCGTAGGCCCGACGTCCTCGTAAAGCGGATCACCTTCCTCATCCGTCGCCACTACCGTCGAACCTTTCACATACGGCAGGCTCGCTTCGAACTCCTCAAGCGCTGCGCCAATCAGTTCGCCGAGCAATTCTTCGGCATGCCGTTTGGGGTACATCTCGGCAATCGCGGCCAGTCGCGCAGCCGCTTCAACGTCCAGATGAATCGTGTAGCCAGTGTCAGTCAGGCGACCTTTGGCGTTTTCTTCCCAATGCTGGGCGAGTTCACGAATTTTCATGATGACCTCATTTCGCACCTGCTCATGGCAGGTCTGGGTGAGTGTCCGCCGGGGCCGGCGGCAAGCCGTTGTACGGCTTACTGTTGAGACTAGCTTTCGGCCACAAGGTTTAAAGTCCCTTGGTCGGATGCTTGTAAGAAGCGGCGCAGAGCGGCACTCTCTAGGTCATGCACTCGTTTCTAAGCCGTCCGGATTACTGCTGGGGAATTGCTGATGACCGATATTGATGCACGCTTGCGCGAAGACGTTCACCTGCTCGGAGAGCTGTTGGGCAATACGATTCGAGACCAGTACGGCGAGGCGTTCCTCGACAAGATCGAGCAGATTCGCAAGGGCGCCAAGGCCGACCGCCGAGGCTCGATGGACGCTGAACTGAGCGCCAGCCTCAATCAATTGAGCGAGGACGAATTGCTCCCGGTGGCGCGCGCGTTCAACCAGTTTCTCAATCTGGCGAACATCGCCGAGCAGTATCAGTTGATCCATCGGCGCGAAGAGTCGCAGCCGGCGCCGTTCGAATCCCGCGTATTGCCCGAGTTGCTCGCACGTTTGCGCAACGAAGGCCACAGCGCCGAATCGCTGGCCCGCCAGCTGTCGCGACTGGAAATCGAACTGGTGCTGACCGCGCACCCGACCGAAGTGGCGCGACGCACGCTGATCCAGAAGTACGACGCGATCGCCGGGCAACTCGCCGCGCAGGATCATCGCGACCTGACCAGCGCCGAACGCGAGCAAATTCAAAACACTCTGCAACGGCTGATCGCCGAAGCCTGGCACACCGAAGAAATCCGCCGCACGCGACCGACGCCGGTTGACGAAGCCAAGTGGGGTTTCGCGGTGATCGAACATTCGCTGTGGCAGGCGATTCCCAACCATATGCGCAAGGCTGACAAGGCCTTGTTTGAAGCGACCGGCCTGCGGCTGCCACTGGAAGCCGCGCCGATTCGCTTCGCTTCGTGGATGGGCGGCGACCGTGACGGCAATCCCAACGTCACCGCCGCAGTGACCCGCGAAGTGTTGCTGCTGGCGCGCTGGATGGCCGCCGATTTGTACCTGCGCGATGTCGATCATCTGGCGGCCGAGCTGTCGATGCAGCAGGCCAGCGATGCGCTCAAAGCCAAGGCGGGCGACAGCGCCGAACCGTACCGCGCAGTCCTCAAGCAACTGCGCGAACGCCTGCGTGCCACGCGCAATTGGGCACACGCCGCACTGACCGCGCCAACGCCTGCGCCAGCCGATGTGCTGAGCAACAATCGCGACCTGCTCGATCCGCTGGAGCTGTGTTTCAACTCGCTGCACGAATGCGGCATGGGCGTGATTGCCGACGGGCCGTTACTCGATTGCCTGCGTCGCGCGGTGACGTTTGGCCTGTTCCTCGTGCGCCTCGATGTGCGTCAGGATTCGTCGCGGCACAGCTCGGCGATGACTGAAATCACCGACTACCTCGGCCTCGGTCGCTACGAAGATTGGGATGAAGAACAGCGCATCCGTTTCCTCACGCAAGAACTGACTAATCGCCGGCCATTGCTGCCGGCGCACTTCAAACCGTCGGCCGACACCGCAGAAGTGCTCAACACCTGCAAGGAAATCGCTGCCGCACCGGGCGCTTCGCTCGGCTCCTACGTGATCTCCATGGCTGGCGCCGCTTCCGATGTGCTCGCCGTGCAACTGCTGCTCAAAGAGTCCGGCGTGTTGCGGCCGATGCGTGTGGTGCCGCTGTTCGAAACCCTCGCCGACCTCGACAACGCCGGGCCGGTGATGGAGCGACTTTTGCTGTTGCCGGGCTACCGCGCACGGCTGCAAGGCCCGCAGGAAGTGATGATCGGTTACTCCGACTCGGCCAAGGACGCCGGCACCACTGCAGCGGCCTGGGCACAATATCGTGCGCAGGAACGCTTGGTGGAAATCTGTCGTGAGCAGCAAGTTGAATTGCTGCTGTTCCACGGTCGCGGCGGCACCGTCGGCCGTGGCGGCGGCCCGGCGCACGCGGCAATTCTGTCGCAGCCACCAGGCTCGGTGGCGGGGCGTTTCCGTACCACTGAGCAGGGGGAAATGATTCGATTCAAATTCGGCCTGCCGGACATCGCCGAGCAAAACCTCAATCTGTATCTGGCGGCGGTGCTTGAAGCGACGTTGCTGCCACCGCCGCCACCGACGCCGGAATGGCGCCATCTGATGGATGAATTGGCGGCCGATGGTGTCAGTGCTTACCGTCAGGTGGTGCGAGAGAATCCGCAGTTCGTTGAGTATTTCCGTCAGTCCACACCGGAGCAGGAGTTGGGCCGCTTGCCGCTCGGCAGTCGTCCGGCGAAACGCCGCGCGGGCGGCATCGAAAGTCTGCGGGCGATACCGTGGATCTTCGGCTGGACGCAGACGCGGCTGATGCTGCCGGCGTGGCTCGGCTGGGAATCGGCGTTGAGCAAAGCGCTGGAGCGCGGCGAAGGCGAGTTGCTCGGGCAGATGCGTGAGCAGTGGCCGTTCTTCCGCACGCGCATCGACATGCTGGAAATGGTGCTGGCCAAGGCCGACGCGGACATCGCGTTGTCCTACGACGAGCGTCTGGTCGAGGCGGATTTGCTGCCGTTGGGCGCGCAGTTACGCGACCTATTGTCGCAGGCGTGCGCGGTGGTGCTTGGTCTGACCGGTCAGTCGCAGCTGCTGGCGCATAGCCCGGACACCCTCGAATTCATCCGTCTGCGCAATACTTACCTTGACCCGCTACATCTATTGCAGGCCGAGTTACTGGCCCGTTCACGGCAGCAGAATGTCGAGCAGGGCAGCCCGGTGGAACAGGCGTTGCTGGTGTCTGTGGCGGGGATCGCCGCCGGTTTGCGCAACACCGGCTAACGATTTTGTGGCGACATGCGGCACCGGCCACAGGCGTCGGTTGCCGCTTTGCCTGACGGGTGAAAGTGCCGCCAGGCGACAGTTAATGATGGGGTTGCGACTTGGGTCACCGCGTCGCAGGGTCGCGGCGGGCGAAGGTTTCTCCGACTTTTGGCGTCTTGTGTGGGCGCAGCCTGCTGTGTATCTTGATCAGCCTTTGGCCGTTTCTGCGGCCACGTCCCGTATTTTCAGGATTCGTCCCAAGAGGCGAATCCTTTGTTTTGTAAAAGCTTTTTATAAAAAAATTGAGGAGCACATCTAATGCGCGTCATTCTGCTGGGAGCTCCCGGGGCCGGTAAAGGTACTCAGGCAAAGTTCATCACCGAAAAATTCGGCATTCCACAAATTTCCACCGGTGACATGCTGCGTGCAGCGGTCAAGGCCGGTACTCCGCTGGGCGTGCAAGCCAAGAGCATCATGGATGCCGGCGGCCTGGTGTCGGATGACCTGATCATCGCACTGGTAAAAGATCGTATCGCTCAGCCTGACTGCGCCAACGGCTTCCTGTTCGACGGCTTCCCGCGCACCATTCCGCAGGCCGAAGCACTGGTTACCGCCGGCGTCGAGCTGGACGCTGTGGTTGAAATCGCAGTTGAAGACGAAGAAATCGTTCAACGCATCGCCGGTCGTCGTGTTCACGAAGCCAGCGGCCGCGTTTACCACATCGTCTACAACCCGCCGAAAATCGCTGGCAAAGACGACATCACCGGCGAAGAGCTGGTACAGCGCAAGGACGACACTGAAGAAACCGTGCGTCATCGCCTGTCGGTTTACCACTCGCAGACCAAGCCGCTGGTGGAGTTCTATCAGAACCTGTCCGCCAAAAATGCTGGCAAGCCGAAGTACAGCCACATTCCAGGCGTAGGTTCGGTTGATGCAATCACCGCCAAGGTGCTGGCAGCGCTGAGCTGAAAAGTCTGAATCGCAGCATCATCCACGGCCCGCTTGCGGGCCGTAGTTGTTTATACTGACGCACTTTTTCCCACCCCTGTTTTGGAAACATCGATGAGCACCTTGCTGGCCCTGGACACCGCGACTGAAGCTTGCTCCGTTGCCTTGCTGCATGACGGCAAGGTCACGAGCCATTACGAGGTGATCCCGCGCCTGCACGCGCAGAAGCTGCTGCCGATGATTCAGCAACTGCTGGCCGACGCTGGCACCACGTTGCAAGCGGTCGATGCGATTGCCTTCGGTCGCGGGCCGGGTGCGTTTACCGGGGTGCGGATTGCCATTGGTGTCGTGCAGGGCCTGGCGTTTGCGCTGGATCGCCCGGTGTTGCCGGTGTCCAACCTGGCGGTGCTGGCGCAGCGGGCTTTGCGTGAACATGGCGTGAGCCAGGTCGCGGCGGCCATCGATGCACGGATGGATGAAGTGTATTGGGGCTGCTACCGCGAGACGGCGGGGGAGATGCGTCTGGTCGGCGCCGAAGCGGTGCTGCCGCCGGAAGTGGTCGCGCTGCCGGCGGATGCCAGTGGCGACTGGTTTGGTGCCGGCACCGGTTGGGGCTATTCCGAGCGCATCGCCGTCAATCTGACGGGCTCGGATGCGGGCATGCTTCCTCACGCTGAAGACTTGCTGACGCTGGCGCGCTTCGCTTGGGAGCGCGGCGAGTCGATCCCGGCAGATGACGCACAACCGGTTTACCTGCGCGACAAAGTCGCCACCCCCAAGGCTCGCTGATTCAACACATTCCCTGTGGGAGCGAGCTTGCTCGCGAAGGCGTCGTGTCAGCCTATATCAATGTTGAATGTGCTGAACTCTTCGCGAGCAAGCTCGCTCCCACAGTGGGCAGTGCGCTGCCAGAAGTCTGCCAATCGTCAGTTTCCACCCCCTCGCTTTAAACCTTTTGCGCTTTATGTGTTCTAGTTATCACTCGGCAGTTTGCTAAGTCGGCCCGGTGCCGCTAAATTGCCATCATCGATACCGAGCATGAACTTATGCGTATAGACGGCCTCTCCTCTCAGTCCTATCCCATCAAGCGCAAGCCTCGCAAAGGCAATGTGACCGTGGATGAATCCGTCGACGATATCGACGGCGAGCTGGAATTCCCGACTGAAGAGCAACTGGCCGCCCGCGCTGCCAAAGCTTCCGCACAACGCCTGGCCAATCTGCCCGCCCGCCAACAAGACATGATTTACCACCGCGCCATGAGCAAAAGCGTAGCGATGGCCCTCGCCAGCTACCTGAGCACTGCCGGTTTTGTCGATTGGGATGCAGACGTGCTGGGCCTCGATCTGTACATCTGATGGATTTGCCTTACTACCTCGGTTGCCCGTCCTGGAGCGAAAACGCCTGGCGCGAGTATCTCTACCCGGTAGATGCAAAAACCTCTGACTTCCTCAGTCTCTACTCTCAAGTGTTCAACGCCGTCGAAGGCAACACGACCTTCTACGCCAGCCCGTCGCCGGCCACCGTGCAGCGATGGGCCGAGGTCATGCCCGAACACTTTCGCTTCACCGCCAAATTCCCCGGCGACATCAGCCACAGCGGCGACTTGCGCGAGCAACTGACCGCCGCCGAAACCTTCCTGCAATTACTCAAACCCCTCGGTCAGCGTGTTTCGCCGTTGTGGCTGCAATTATCGAAAAGCTTCACGCCACATCGGCTGCCGGAACTGGCGGCGTTCATCGATGCGCTGGATTGCCCGCTGGCGGTGGAAGTGCGCCATGAACAGTTCTTCGCCAAGGGTGAGAGCGAACGCCTGCTCAATCGCTTGTTGCTCGACCGTGGCGTCGAGCGCATCTGCCTTGATCCGCGTGCGCTGTTCAGTTGCCTGTCGACCGAATCCTCGGTGATTCACGCGCAATCGAAAAAGCCCCGCGTGCCGACGCGCCCGGCGGCGTTCACGCAATTCCCGCAGGTGCGCTTCATCGGCCATCCCGAGCTTGAAGCCAACGATACGTTCCTCGTGCCGTGGGTGGCGAAAATCGCCGAGTGGATCGAAGAGGGCCGCACGCCGTACATCTTCCTGCACACCGCCGACAACCTGTTGGCGGCGAAGCTGGCGCAACGTTTTCACGCACAATTGATGCAACGTTTGCCTGGCCTGCCACCGCTGCCTGAGCTATACAGAGAACCCGCCGCCGAGCAACTTGGCCTGCTCTGAGGCGGATTCGTTTTCCTGCCCGGGAGCCAGCCGATGGACGCCTCAGACCTTCAAGCACAAACCCGTAAAGCCCACGCCTTCAAAGCGCTGCATGAGCGTGCGCAAGTCTTCGTCATTCCCAATCCGTGGGATGCAGGTTCGGCGAAGATGCTCGCCAGCCTCGGCTATCAGGCCTTGGCCACGACCAGTGCCGGTTATGCGTTTTCCCAGGGCAAGGCCGATGGCGCGTTGAGTCTTGATGAGACCTTGGCCAACGTCCGCGCGATTGTCGCTGCGACCGATTTACCGGTGGCGGTGGATCTGGAAAACGGCTTTTCTGATGACCCGACCGAGTCCGCGAAAAGCTTGTTGCGTGCCGCCGAAGCGGGCGCGGTCGGTGGTTCGATCGAAGATGCGACGGGCCGCCCGGATGCGCCGATCTATTGTTTCGAACATGCCGTCGCGCGCATCGAAGCCGCTGTCGCGGCCGTGCGCACGCTGCCATTTCCTTTCATCCTCACCGCGCGTGCGGAGAACTATCTGCACGGCAATCCTGACCTCGATGACACCATTCGCCGCTTGAAAGCCTTCGCCGACGCAGGCGCCGACGTGCTGTACGCGCCGGGTTTACGCAACGCCGAAGAAGTGTTGGCGGTGGTGCGCGCGGTGGCGCCGAAACCGGTCAACGTGTTGATGTCCGGCGGTTTGAAACTGACCGTGCAAGACTTGCAGGACATGGGCGTGCGCCGCATCAGCACCGGTTCGGCATTGGCGCTGGCGGCGTTCGGCGAGTTCTTCCGCGCCGCTGAAGAAATTCAGCAGTCCGGCACGTTCGGCTTCACCTCGCAGTCGATGCCGTACGCCAAAGCCAATCAGTTCTTCAAAGGCTGAACATGGGGCGATGGATATTTTGCCTGGTGCTGTTGATGATCGGCGGTGCCGCGTTCAGTGTCTGGCGCGGCTGGTTGCAGGTGCCGCCGCAATGGAATCCTTGGGCGCCGCTGGACGTGAAAGCCGCGCCTAATTGGCTCACCGGTTACAAGCTGATGCGCTTGCGCAGTGATCCAGAACTTTGCGCTCAAGCGTTGAGCAGCTCTGATCTGCGCGTCACCCGGCAATCCGACAGCCCCGACGCCAAGTGCCCGCTGATCGGCGCTTTGCGCGTGCAAGGCGGTGAGGTGGCGCTGAGCAGCAGTTTCCTCGCCAGTTGTCCGCTGGCGGTCGCCTACGCCATGTTTGAACACCACACCCTGCAACCGGCAGCTCAATCAATCTATGGCCAGAAGGTCACGCGCCTCGATCACCTCGGCAGCTTCGCCTGCCGCAATGTCTACAACCGCGAGAGCGGCGCACTCAGCCGTCATGCCAGCGCCGATGCGCTGGACATCGCCGGGTTTCGTCTGGCTGACGGGCGCAGCATCAGCGTGCTCAAGGACTGGCCCAAGCAAAATCAGGACGCAGCGTTTCTGCGCCAGGTGCGCGACGGCGCCTGCGAGGCATTCAGTGTGGTGTTGAGCCCGGATTACAACGCTGCCCATCGCAATCACTTTCATGTCGATGTCGGGCGCTGGAGCGTGTGTCGCTAGAGGTTACGCGGCGAGGCGCAGGTTCTGCAGAACGATCGGGCGTGCCCAGCCGTTATCGAAGTCCAGCGCCTTCTGTTGCTCGACGATTTCTTCTGGCGGGAATGGCGGATATGGTTTCTGCATCAGGTCGAGGTCGAACTCGGCAATCGGCAGGTACAGCGGCTTTTTCTGCGGCGCCGGGCCCGGTTCTGGCATTGGCTGGCCGTTGTTGATAACCACAGGGCGAACCCAGCTGCTGTCGAAATCCTGCTGCTCTTGCTGCGCTTTCAGTTCTTCTGCCGGGAACGGTGGGAACGGCTTGTCGAGCAACTCGGTTTCGAATTCGGCGATCGGCAGGAACAGCGGCTCTGGCGGACGCACTTGAGTTTCCACCACATCGCATTCGCGCTGGCTGACGATGTGCGCGTGCAGGTCGCTGCCGACGGTCGGCTCTTCGGTGCTGCTCAGGTCAACCGGTGGAAACGTGCCGCAGGCCGGCACCACATCACTCGTCTGCTCGGCCAGCGCCTGGGCAAAGAAATCCTGCCACAGGTGACTGACGCCGCTCAGTGCTTGAGTGTTTTGACGGCTAAAGTCGCCATGGGGCGAAATGTAGCCAATCGATGTGGGAAGAATGCCTGACATTTTTTTCGGTTGACGCTCAGCTCTGGCAAAATGCGCGTTGAATGAGTTATCGGCGGTTTTTGCCGCTCCTTGAATTTTTGAGCGTGTTTTCCATGATTGAGCAACCCGCGGCCTGCCGCATCCATGTCGAAGCCCTCGGCGCGACGTTTGAAGCGCAAGCTGCGCAGTGGGCCGAGCGTCTCGGTCTGCCGCGCGAGGTGGCTGACGGCGAGTTCGCCTTGCAGGTCGGCGAGCAGGGGTTGCAGCTGCAACAGCTCGGCCCGGACGCACCGGGGCCGGTGCGGGTCGACTTCGTTGAGGGCGGCGCGGCGCATCGGCGTTTATACGGTGGCGGCAGCGGGCAGATGATCGCCAAGGCTGTCGGCGTCGCCCAAGGCGTGCGCCCGCGCGTTCTGGATGCGACGGCGGGTTTGGGCAAGGATGCGTTTGTGCTGGCCAGTCTGGGTTGCGAGATGAGCCTGATCGAGCGCCAGCCGCTGATCGGCGCGCTGTTGGAGGATGGGCTGGCGCGTGGTGCGGAAGATTTCGAAGTAGCGCCAATCGTGGCGCGGATGAAGTTGCTCAAGGGCAATTCCATCGAGGTCATGCAGAACTGGGAAGGTGAGGCGCCGCAGGTGATTTATCTCGACCCGATGTTTCCGCACCGCGAGAAGACCGCGCTGGTGAAGAAAGAGATGCGTCTGTTCCGGCCGCTGGTGGGCGATGATCCGGATGCGCCGGCGCTGTTGCAGGCTGCGCTGGCACTGGCGACGCACCGGGTGGTGGTCAAACGACCGCGCAAGGCGCCGTGCATTGAAGGGCCGAAACCGAGCCATGCGCTGGATGGCAAATCGAGCCGCTACGACATCTACCCGAAGAAAGCGCTCAAGCCTTAAAACCGCGTCGCTGCCATTCGCGAGCAGGCTCGCTCCCACATTTGAAATGCAGTCCAATGTGGGAGCGAGCCTGCTCGCGAAGGCGTCGATCCAGGCACCGAAGAAATCAGGGTTTGTAAGCGCGCATAAACAACCCCACCACTTCCTCAATATGGCTTTCCGCAGCCTCTTCGCTCAACGGCTCCCCGCAACCAAACATCAGCCGGAAATTCCCGGCGCCTTTGATCAGGCAAAAGAAATGCTCGGCCGCATTGCGCGGCAGATCAATGCTCAGCGCGCCGGTCTCATGGATGCGCGTCAGCAAGCGCTCCATCCCTTGCACCATGCGCTGTGGGCCGGCCTCGAAGAAGATCAGCGACAGCTTCGGATCCTGCACCCCCAGCGCCATGATCAGACGATGAAGGTTCACCGATTCATCGCTGTTGATCAGGTGATGAAAGCCTCGGGCAATGTTCAGCAACACATTTTCCACGGCGATGCCTTCCGGCAATTCGAAGATCAGTGTGGGTAATTGCTCCTCGCATTTGGCCATCACGGCGGCGGAGAACAGCGTCTCCTTGTCGTTGAAATGGCTGTAAACCGTCAGCTTCGACACGCCAGCCTCGCTGGCGACCGCGTCCATGCTGGTGTTGGCATAGCCATGACTCAGAAACAGAATTTTCGCCGCGTCGAGGATCGCCTGGCGTTTGGCCAGATCCTTGGGACGGCCCGGGCCGTTTGGAGCTGAAAGATTGTTCGACATTCTTCGCTTTTAATACTGGACTGGTGAGTTTGCTATTAATAACATACCCGCCAGTATAATTATTCCAAGCACCATTAGCGAAAGGTCCGTCACCATGTTCCGCCATGCGTTGTCCTGTGCGTTGCCAGCGAGTCTGGCGTTCCTTTTGTCAGCGTGCGGTCAGGAAGAAGTGACGCAAGTCACCGTGCGACCGGCCATGGTGGTGCAGCCAGAGCCTTCGGCGCAGGCGATGGAAAGTTATCCGGGCGAGGTGCGCGCCCGCTACGAACCTGATCTGGCATTCCGCATTGGTGGCAAAGTCAGCCGACGACTGGTCGATGAAGGTCAGCGCGTGAAGGCCGATCAACCGCTCGCCGAGCTCGATCCGCAAGACGTGCGCCTGCAACTGGAAGCCACCCGTGCGCAAGTCGCTGCCGCCGAAGCCAATCTCAATCTGGTGCGCGCCGAGCGCGATCGCTACAAGACCCTTATGGATCGGCAGATGGTCAGCCGCTCGGCTTACGACAATGCCGAAAACCTTTACCGCTCAGGTGAAGCCCGCCTCAAACAAATTAAAGCTGAATTCAACGTCTCGACCAATCAGGCCAGTTACGCGGTGCTGCGTGCGCCGCAGGACGGTGTGGTGGCCAAGCGTTCGGTGGAAGTCGGGCAAGTGGTTGCCGCCGGACAGACCGTGTACACCCTCGCCACCGATGGCGAGCGTGAGGTGTTGATCAGCCTGCCCGAGCAAAGCTTCGGCCGCTTCAAGGTCGGTCAGCCAGTGTCCGTCGAATTGTGGACGCAGCAGAACCAGCGCTTCGCCGGGCAGATCCGCGAACTGTCGCCCGCCGCCGATCCACGCTCGCGCACCTTTGCCGCGCGCATTTCGTTCACCGCCGGCAAAGTCCCGGCCGAACTGGGCCAGAGCGCTCGTGTGTTTGTGCAATCGGCCGATGCCGTGTCGCTGGCGGTGCCGCTCTCGGCACTCACCGCTGAAAACGGTGCGACCTACGTCTGGGTGGTCAACGGCAATAACACGTTGAAGAAAACCCCGGTGCGCGTCGGCCCGTTCGGCGAAAAAACCGTGCCGGTGCTTGAAGGCTTGAACGCCAACGACTGGGTGGTGGCGGCCGGCGTGCATGTGCTTTTGGAAGGTCAGCAGGTGCGTCCGGTGGATCGCTCCAACCGTGTGGTCAATCTGGCGGACAAGGAGTAAGTCCCGATGCGCTTCAACCTTTCCGAATGGGCGCTGCGTAATCGCCAGATCGTACTGTTCCTGATGCTTTTGCTGGCCATCGTCGGCGCGTTGTCCTACACCAAACTCGGCCAGAGTGAAGACCCGCCGTTCACCTTCAAAGCCATGGTCATTCAGACCCGCTGGCCGGGTGCGACCGCGCAGGAGGTCTCGCGCCAGGTCACCGAACGCATTGAAAAGAAACTGATGGAAACCGGTGAGTACGAGCGCATCGTCTCGTTCTCACGCCCCGGTGAATCGCAGGTCACGTTTATCGCCCGCGACTCGATGCATTCCAAGGAAATCCCCGACCTCTGGTACCAGGTGCGCAAGAAGGTCGCCGATATCCGCCACACGTTGCCGCCGGATATTCAGGGGCCGTTTTTCAACGATGAATTCGGCACCACGTTCGGCAATATCTATGCGCTGACCGGCGACGGTTTCGACTACGCAGTGCTCAAGGATTACGCCGACCGCATCCAGATCCAGCTGCAACGGGTCAAGGATGTCGGCAAGGTCGACTTGCTCGGTTTGCAGGACGAAAAAATCTGGGTCGAGTTATCCAACGTCAAACTGGCGACCCTCGGTTTGCCGTTGGCGGCGGTGCAACAGGCGCTGCAAGAGCAGAACGCCGTATCGACCGCCGGGTTCTTCGAAACCGGCAGCGAGCGATTGCAGCTACGGGTGTCAGGGAATTTTCAGACAGTCGACGAGATAAGAAACTTCCCGATCCGTGTCGGTGATCGCACGTTCCGCATCTCCGATGTCGCCGATGTGCGCCGTGGTTTCAACGATCCACCGGCACCGCGCATGCGCTTTATGGGCGAGGATGCGATCGGTCTGGCCGTGGCGATGAAGGACGGCGGCGACATTCTGGTGCTCGGTAAAGCGCTGGAAGTGGAGTTCTCGCGGATCCAGAAAAACCTTCCGGCCGGCATGCAATTGCGCAAGGTTTCCGATCAGCCAGCGGCAGTGAAAACCGGGGTCGGCGAGTTCGTCCAGGTGTTGGTCGAAGCGCTGGCGATTGTCTTGCTGGTGAGCTTCTTCTCCCTCGGCGTGCGCACCGGCATGGTCGTGGCGCTGACCATTCCACTGGTGCTGGCGATGACCTTCGCCTGCATGTATTACCTGAATATCGGTCTGCACAAGATTTCCCTCGGCGCGTTGGTATTGGCGCTGGGCCTGCTGGTGGACGACGCGATCATCGCCGTGGAAATGATGGCGATCAAAATGGAGCAGGGTTTCGATCGCATCCGCGCGGCGAGTTATGCCTGGACCAGCACCGCGTTCCCGATGCTCACCGGTACGTTGATCACCGCTGCCGGTTTCTTGCCGATTGCCACTGCGCAGTCGGGCACCGGCGAATACACCCGATCAATCTTTCAGGTGGTGACCATCGCGCTGCTCGCTTCGTGGGTGGCGGCGGTGATGTTCGTGCCGTATCTGGGGGAAAAACTCCTGCCGGATCTGGCGAAAATTCACGCCGCCAAACACGGTACGGGCGATGGTCAGCCGGATCCGTATGGCACGCCGTTTTATCAGCGTGTTCGGCGGCTGGTCGAGTGGTGTGTGGTGCACCGTAAAACCGTGATCGTGCTGACGGTGGGGCTGTTTATCGCTTCGGTAATGTTGTTCCGTTACGTTCCGCAGCAGTTCTTCCCGGCCTCCAATCGACTGGAATTGATGGTCGATCTAAAACTGGCCGAAGGCGCATCGCTGGCCAATACCACCGGTGAGGTCAAACGCCTGGAAGCGATGCTCAAGGATCACGTCGGCATCGATAATTATGTGGCGTATATCGGCACCGGTTCGCCGCGTTTCTATCTGCCGCTGGATCAGCAGTTGCCGGCGGCGAGCTTCGCGCAGTTTGTGGTGTTGGCGAAAACCATCGAGGAACGTGAGGCGCTGCGCAGCTGGTTGATCAGCACATTGAACGAGCAATTCCCGGCGATGCGTTCGCGGGTCACGCGTCTGGAGAATGGCCCGCCCGTGGGTTACCCGGTGCAGTTCCGCGTCACCGGCGAACACATCGAAGAAGTCCGTGCGTTGGCGCGCAAAGTGGCGACCAAGGTTCGCGAGAATCCGTATGTGGTCAACGTGCATCTGGATTGGGAGGAACCGAGCAAAGTCGTGTACCTGAACATCGATCAGGATCGTGCCCGGGCGCTGGGTGTGAGCACGGCCAATCTGGCGAAGTTTCTGCAGAGTTCGCTGACCGGCGCGAGTGTCAGCCAGTACCGCGAAGACAACGAGTTGATCGAGATTCTGCTGCGCGGCACGGTGCATGAGCGCACCGAGTTGTCGTTGCTGCCGAGTCTGGCGGTGCCGACGGACAACGGCCGCAGTGTGGCGTTGTCGCAGGTCGCGACGCTGGAATATGGCTTTGAAGAAGGGATTATCTGGCACCGCAATCGGTTGCCGACGGTGACGGTGCGCGCGGACATTTATGGCAAGGAGCAGCCGGCGACGTTGATCAAGCAGATCATGCCGACGCTCGATCCGATTCGCGCGGAGTTGCCGGATGGGTATTTGCTGGATGTCGGCGGCACGGTGGAGGATTCCGAGCGTGGGCAGAAGTCGGTGAATGCCGGGGTGCCGATGTTTATCGTGGTGGTGCTGACGCTGTTGATGGTGCAGTTGCGCAGTTTTTCGCGCACGGCGATGGTGTTTTTGACGGCGCCGTTGGGGTTGATCGGGGTGGTGCTGTTTTTGATGGTGTTCCGTCAGCCGTTCGGGTTTGTGGCGATGTTGGGGACGATTGCGTTGTCGGGGATGATCATGCGCAATTCGGTGATTCTGGTGGATCAGATTGAGCAGGATATCAAGTCGGGGCTTGGGCCTTGGCAGGCGATTATTGAGGCGACGGTGCGGCGGTTTCGGCCGATTGTGTTGACGGCGTTGGCGGCGGTGTTGGCGATGATTCCGTTGTCGCGCAGTGTGTTTTTTGGGCCGATGGCGGTGGCGATCATGGGGGGGTTGATTGTTGCTACGGCTTTGACGCTGTTGTTTTTGCCGGCGTTGTATGCGGCTTGGTTCAGGGTTCGGCGGGAGGCTTGATCTTTCGGTTACTTGGCGGCCTTTGGGCCGACCATGTTCTTGGGGTTTTGGGTGAATATCCGTTTCTGCGGGGGTTGCTGATTGTGGTTTCGCCCTTACGGCGAGTCCCTTTGGCAAACGCCCCAAAGGAACCAAAGGTCTGTGCCCTGACGTCCGGCCCTCGCTAAGGCTCGGGTTCCTTCGCTCCGGGTTCATCCGGGGGCATCGCCTACGGTTTGCTTCGCTGCACCTCCTCTCGATGCTTTCCCCGTATGAATCCCTCCACTCAGCCTCCCGACGGGCTCTAAGATCAAAATCAAAAGCAGGCGAGCTGACACTCGGCCTAGTGGTGGCGCGGGTTTGATTTCATGTAGGAGCTGCCGAAGGCTGCGATCTTTTGATCCTGCTTTTGTAGGAGCAGAGCTTGCTCGCGAAGGCGGCCCGCCAGCCAACCATGCTCTGTCTGATTCAACGCCTTCCAACTGTGGGAGCGAGCCTGCTCGCGAAGGCGGCCTGCCAGCCAACCATGCTCTGTCTGATTCAACACCATCCAATTGTAGGAGTGAGCCTGCTCGCGATAACGGCCTGCCAGCCAACCATGCTCTGTCTGATTCAACACCATCCAACTGTGGGAGTGAGCTTGCTCGCGAAGGCGGCCTGACAGCCGACCAATTTCTGCCTGAATTGACTCTATTTCCTTCCTACATCTTTTTCAGAAACCTCTGATATTGAGCCTGTCCCCCCTCGGGTGTTGTACTCCAGCGTCTGTTTTCAACCGCCTCGAGTTCACCCTTTCATGAAAAACCCACCCGTCTTCAAAGGCCGATCCGATCCCGTGTTCAATCTTCTGCTGCGCTCGCCGCACAAGCAGCGTCTGGCGGATTATCTGGCGTTGCTCAAGCCGCTGGATGATCAGGGCCGTTATCTGCCTTTCGAGGCGTTGCGTTATCGCTGGGCGTCCGGGTTGGATGTGAAGGTGTGTTGGGCGTTGGTCAAGAAGGCGCGGGTGGCGCAGTACGTCAATCTGTTGCCGTTGGGCGAGCCGGTGCAGTGGGGCAAATATGTGCTGACGCCGTTGGCGCAGATCACGTTGTCGTTGGTGGATCGGCAGACGACTTTTGCTGCTCTGGATTACATGACCCGTCAGATCGGCGAGCAGGCGCATTGCAGTTATTTGCTGAATGATTTGATCGAGGATGAGGCCATCGCCAGTAGTCAGTTAGAGGGCGCGGCGACGACTACGCGTGTGGCCAAGGACATGTAGCGAAGCGAATGAGCTGGATCTGACATACTTCATCGAGTTTCAGTGTTCGGTGATTCAGCGAGCGGTAAGCCGGTTCACCGACGTGTACCGCAAGAGCGTGGTTCACACGACCCATGCAGCCTGACAGAAAACCCTGTAGGAGCTGCCGAAGGCTGCGATCTTTTGATCTTCAATGCTCGACAGCAAAGACAAGATCAAAAGATCGCAGCCTGCGGCAGCTCCTACACGTGACGTTACAGCGTGCCGAAGACTTTTTTCGCCAGACTCGTCGCCGCTGCGGCCGGGTTCTGGCGGATGGTTTCTTCTTGTTTGCCGATCATTTCGAACAAGCCGTTCAGTGCTTGTTCGGTGACGTAGTTTTCGACATTCGCGCTTTTCGCATCGACCACACCGAACGCTGCAGCCTGGCCGGCGAACGAGTTGTACTTCTGCGCCACGCCGACTTTGTCGGTCGCCTGTTTGACGATCGGCAGGAACTTGGCGCGGATTTGTTCGCGGCTGGATTTGTCGAGGTATTGCGTGGCTGAATCCTGGCCGCCGCTGAGGATGCCTTTGGCGTCAGCGACGCTCATTTTTTTCACGGCGTCGACGAGGATTGGCTGGGCCTGGGTCACGGCACTTTCCGCCGCTTTGTTCATCGCGGTTTCGAGTTCTTCAACCTGGGCGCCCATGCCGAAGGCTTTCATTTTGCTCGCGGCTTTGCCGAGTTTGCCCGGCAGTTCGATTTTCACCTCGGGGTTGTTGCTGAAGCCGCCCGGGGTGCCCAGTTGTTTGACGGCGATTTGCGCGCCTTGGGTCAGGGCATCCTTGAGGCCGCCGGTGGCGTCTTGTTGCGACAGGTCGCTGAGTGACAGGGCCAGAGCGTTGGCGCTGATCATCAGGCCGGCGCACAGGCCGGCGAAGCGAAGGGTAGGGCGGAGCATGGCGGCTTCCTTGTTGCGGAAATGGGTGGCGGAGAATGAATTAACGAATCGCGTCGACGCGGATTTTCAGCGGCTGCGGGTCGTTGCCGTCGAGTTGCACGGCGTGGTTTTCGGTGGTGATGAACATCAGCTCGCCGTTGACTTCGATACGCGCGCTGACCGAATAACGGTGGCCGGGTTTGACCTGCGCCGGATCGTAGCTCAAGTGGAAGGGCAATGGCACCTGGCCTTTGATCGGGCCTTTCTGCTCGTCGAGCACGACCGCCGGGGCGTCGGCGAGGGAAACGTCTTGCAGGCTCACGCTCAGGGTCGCGCTCGGTGGCAGGGCGATGCGTTGCAGGTAGAACACTTCGCCATCGAGGCTGGCCTTGCCGGCGGGGGTGGTCGATTGGCAGGCGCTCAACAGCGTGGCGGCGGCGAGAAGGGTGAGTTTTTTCATCGGAACCTCTAATACTTTTGCGCCGGAAGAATCCCGGCGCCGAAGAGAAATCTAGCGGATTTTGCCATCAACGTCAGTGAACAAACGTAATGGTTTTTCCAGCCACTGCGAGATCCACTGCGATAGCCGCGAACTCAACGTAGGCGAAACCGGCGCAAGTTCGACATGCCACGGCGTGACTGTAATGGATTGGTGATAGCGGTTTTCCACACCGCTTAACGCATAGCGCTTGCCGGGTATGACGCTGTCTGGATCGTATTGCAGATAAAACGAAGCGGCGGTTTGTTCATCTTGAGTGACGCGGGTAAGTTGGGTAATCGGGTCATCAGCATCGTGCAGACTGATCGTCACTGCTTCATGTTCAGCAACGACACTGGGCTCCTGAGCTTCCACGTACAGAAAGCCGATCGGACTTAGATGCAGCGTCTGCCGGTGCGGGGCTGTGTTGACGATAACGAAGTAGTCCAGCGCCACCAGCAATGGCTGTTGGTCATGGAACATCTGAACGTTGATCTGATACTTCACGCCGACATCGCTGTACTGATGCGGAAATGAGAACTTCCAGTCGACATCAAAGACTGACGAGTGCCGCCAGTCTTTAATGTTGATCGGCGAAGTGGAGTTAACCACTTTGACGCTGACCACCGTTTCATTCTCACCGCCCACGGGGGCGCGGAAGTTGGCGGGTAAACGGAAGTCGACGGTGACGATGGGAGTTTGTTCGTGCAGCAGGCTCATCTCGATATCCTTATCGCGATTTTTAAAGTGAGCCTATTTATCCACGAATCAATTAACGGGAGAACCCGGCGGGCTCTCCGTTAGTTATCGGCAAGTTTCAGCCTTCGGCGGTTACCGCGCTTTCAGCCGCATCTTCACTGCGATGCAGCGCAACCTGGCGGATCGACAAACGAATGTCCGCTGGCAGTACGCGCTTGGCCGCACCTTCGGCCAATTCACCGAGCAGTTCATGGTAGCTGAGCTTGCCGGCCTCATCGCGACGCAGCACGTCGAGGTCGAGCAAGGTCTGGATGAAGTGACGGAACAGGCTCTTGTCGAAAAACTCCGGGGCGTTGAGGCCGTGGAGGATCGACAGGCGCTGGGCCATGACGGTGCAGAGGTCTTCCAGTTCTTCGGCGCTGATGCTGTTCTGGCCGCTGTTGAGCAGCAAGGACACGGTCATGTAGAAACGCTGCAAGGTCTGCGCGATGCTTTTCGACAGCAATGTCAGTAACACAAAATGCCGCGAACTTGGCGCCGGACGCAGGTAGACGTCTTTCTCGAAACGCAGCAGACCTTGCTCGACGAATGCTTCCAGCCACTGATCGACCACGGCATCCAGTTCGTCCAGCGACCAGCGAATGAACAGTTCCGACTGCAAGTACGGATACAGCGCGCGGGTGTAGCGCAGGATCTGTTCGCGGCTCATGCGCGAGGCGCTCTGGAAGAAGCTCGCGAGCAACGCCGGCAGGGCGAAGATGTGCAACACGTTGTTGCGGTAGTAGGTCATCAGGACGGCGTTCTGCTCGTCGAGATAGAGAATCTTGCCCAGCGCATCGTTCTGCTCGGACAGCAGATCCATGTCCTTCACGTGCTCGATCAAGGCACGGCCATCGCCTTCCGGCAGCGTGGTGTGTGGCGAGTACGGGACTTTGCGCAGCAGCGCCAGATACAGATCCAGCACGCGAGCCATGGCGCGATCATCCAGCGCCAGGCGCGTGGTCGACAGCAGCGCCAGTGCCACCAGGTTGACCGGGTTGATCGCCGCCGCTTCGTTCAGATGCTGCGCGACTTTCTCGCCGAGGCGATTAGTGGTCTCGTTGAGCCACGCCGGTTTGAACTGTGGGCCGAGTTCCTGTTGGCGCCAGTCCGGTTGCTCGGCATCGAGGAATTCCGCCAGTTTGATCGGCTCGCCGAAGTTGACGGCGACCTGACCGAAGCGCTGCTTGAGCGCACCGATGACTTTGAAGATGTCGAAGATCGATTCTTTCTTCTTGCTCGCGCCACGCAGTTCGCCGAGGTAGGTACGCCCCTCCAGCACGCGCTCGTAACCGATGTACACCGGCACAAACACGATCGGCATCCGCGACGAACGTAGGAAGCTGCGCATCGTAATGGCGAGCATGCCGGTTTTCGGTTGCAGCATGCGTCCGGTGCGCGAGCGGCCGCCTTCGACGAAGTACTCGACCGGGAAACCTTTGGTGAACAGCGTGTGCAGGTATTCGTTGAACACCGAGGTGTACAGCGGATTGCCCTTGAACGTGCGGCGCATGAAGAACGCGCCGCCACGCCGCAGCAGGCTGCCGATTACCGGCATGTTCAAGTTGATCCCGGCAGCGATGTGCGGCGGGGTCAGGCCGTTGCGGAACAGTAAGTACGAGAGCAGCAGATAGTCGATGTGGCTGCGATGGCACGGCACGTAGATCACTTCGTGACCCTGCGCGACCTTCTGCACGCCTTCGATGTGGTTGACCTTGATGCCGTCGTAAATCTTGTTCCAGAACCAGCTCAGCACCACTTCGAGGAAACGGATCGCGGTGTAGGTGTAGTCCGAGGCGATCTCGTTGCCGTAGCGCAGGGCCTGGGCCTTGGCTTTTTCCGGGGAGATGTTTTCGCGCTCGGCTTCGTCGAGGATCGCTTGCTTGACCAGCGGCTGATTGAGCAGGCCTTTGACCAGGTTGCGACGGTGGGAAATGTCCGGGCCGATCACCGCTGCTTTCAGATTGCGGAAATGCACGCGCAGGATTCGCTGGGCCATGCGTACGGTGCGTTCATGGCCCTTGTTGTGATCGATCAGCTCGCGCAGGTGGATCGGGGCGGAGAATTGCACGCGGGTTTTACGCCCGAGGACGATGATGCTCAGCAAGCGACGCAGACGCCCGGTGACTGCCCAGCTGTCGGCGAACAACAGTTTCCACGGACTGTTTTCGCTGTCCGGCGACTGGCCCCAGAACACGCTGACCGGAATGATCTGCGCATCTTCAGCAGCGTTCTGGGTGAGGGCGCTGACGAGGCGAGTCAGGGTCGGCGGTGCGCCACGTTTGTCCTGACGACCGAGCCAGTCTGGATCCGGCGTCAGGTAGAAAAACGCCGCTGGTTCAATCAGCGAGCCCACCGACACCGGCAGCACCGGACGCGGCAGGCCGGCCTTGGTGCACTCGGTGTCGAGCACGGCCAGATCGGTCAGCGAAGGGTTTTGCAGGACGTAGAACACCGGACGACTGCGGTCGAGGTTGAGGGTGAACGACGACTGGTTGATGGTCTCCGAGCGAACCCAGAGATACAACAGTCGGCGCAGGGTGCCAAACACAAGACGGCGGAACGGGGAACGGGTCATACGGCTTCTGCGTGAGTGAATAAAACCGAGCGTTTGCTCGGGCGGTCGATAGTGTGCCGTATTGGACGAAAATCGGCAAAAAAGCGGCGAAGTAATCTCCTGTTGAGACTTTTCGCACCTGTCATATACTCGGCGGTCTGTCGCCGGGGCCCTTTTATGGACGTCGGATGCAGGCTGACGTTCCTCAAAGGCTTTCCTGCGAAAAGCCTGTTCAATAATAAAAAAGGAGTATGAACAGATGGCAACACGTGAAACCGGCAACGTGAAGTGGTTCAACGACGCCAAAGGCTACGGCTTTATTCAGCGCGAAGACGGGGTCGACGTATTCGTGCACTACCGCGCGATTCGCGGCGAAGGGCACCGGTCGCTGGCTGAAGGTCAGCAGGTTGAGTACGCGGTGATTACTGGCGAGAAGGGTTTGCAAGCGGAAGACGTTGTAGGCCTGTAATGATCGTTCCCACGCTCTGCGTGGGAATGCCTCAACGGACGCTCTGCGTCCGCATTGGGACGCAGAGCGTCCCGGGTTGCATTCCCACGCAGAGCGTGGGAACGATCAGTGTCAGGCGGTTTTCCAGGTGATTTCTTCTTCACCGTCTGCGCTGATGCGCATCCAGCGATCCGCCGTCTCTTCACCTTCTTCCTCGACCCACGTGCCCGGCGCGCAACGCACTTCCACGTTCAGAGCAGCAAACGCGGCACGGGCGCAGGCGATGTCGTCGTCCCACGGCGTCTGGTCGCTTTCCAGGTACAGGCTGTTCCACTTGCCCACGGCTTTCGGCAGCCAGGTCACCGGCACGTTGCCGGCCTTGCACTTGTAGGTCTGGCCTTTCTGAACCCAGTCGGTGCACGGGCCCAGCGCGGCGCCCAGCCAGGCGGAAATGGCCTTGTGGTCGACGTCGGCGTCTTTCAGGTAAATCTCGATATCCGGTTGGCGCATGGATGTCCTCACTGCGGTCTGAAAAATCCACTCGCGGATTTAGCCGGCCCCGGGCACTCGCCCGAGACCAAAAGTTTATTGAAGAACGAAATAATCGTAGCGCATCGACACGGTGGTCTCGAACGGCTCGGCCTGTTCGATCACCGCCGCGCGACGCTCGGCACTGGCGCGCCAGCCGTGGGGTGTCATCGCCAACAGGTTGGCGCGATCCTCGGGCTTGTCCAGCGTCAGCTTGAATTCCAGGGTTTCGCTGTGCGCCAGCGCCATGCCTTCCGGCACCAAGGCCAGATGCTTGTCGTCGGTGTACTCGCGCACTTCGTCGTACAGACGCTCGCGCAGTTCCATCAGATGGCCGCTGGTCGGGCCGACTTTCATCAGACCGCCGCCAACACTGAGTAGGCGCTTGGCTTCTTCCCAGTCCAAAGGGCTGAAAACACTGGCGAGAAACTGGCAACTGCCCGACGCCAACGGCACACGGGCCATGCTGGCGATCAACCAGCTAATCGCCGGGTTGCGTTTGCAAGCGCGTTTGACCGCTTCACGGGAGATATCCAGCGCGTAGCCATCCGCGCTCGGCAAGGCCTCGGCGATTTGCGCGGTGTAATAACCCTCGCCACAACCGATGTCGACCCAGCGCCCCGGCGCATAACTCGCCGCCAGCTCGGCAAGACGCTTGGCAACCGGCGCGTAATGGCCGGCGTTCAAAAAATCGCGGCGCGCCTCGACCATGGCCTGGTTGTCGCCAGGATCACGGCTGTTTTTGTGCTGCACCGGCAGCAGGTTCAGATAACCCTGGCGCGCACGGTCGAAGCGGTGGCCGGCGGGGCAGACCACGCCGTTATCCACCGCATTCAGCGGCTCACTGCAGATAGGGCAAGCAAGCATCAGGCGAGCAACTTGATCATGGTTTGGTAGTAGATCTCGGTCAGTACGTCGAGATCCGCCGCCAGCACGCGTTCGTTGACCTGGTGGATGGTCGCGTTGACCGGGCCCAGTTCAACAACCTGTGTGCCCATGGTCGCGATGAAACGGCCATCGGAGGTACCGCCGCTGGTCGACGCTTTGGTCTCGCGACCGGTGATGTCCTTGATGCTCGCCGACACCGCGTCGAGCAGCGCGCCCGGTTCAGTAAGGAACGGCAGACCGGACAGCGCCCAATCGATGTGCCAGTCCAGATCGTGCTTGTCGAGGATGTCAGCCACGCGTTTCTGCAGGCCTTCGACGGTCGATTCGGTGGAGAAACGGAAGTTGAATACCGCCACCAGATCGCCCGGAATCACGTTGGTCGCGCCGGTGCCGGAGTTGACGTTGGATATCTGGAAACTGGTCGGCGGGAAGAAATCGTTGCCATGATCCCAATGCTCGGCGGCCAGTTCGGCCAGTGCCGGAGCGGCGAGGTGGATCGGGTTTTTCGCCAGATGCGGGTAAGCGACGTGACCCTGAATGCCTTTGACGGTGAGCTTGGCACCGAGCGAGCCGCGACGGCCGTTTTTCACCACGTCGCCCACCAGCGTGGTGCTCGACGGTTCGCCGACGATGCACCAGTCCAGACGCTCGTTACGCGCGGCCAAACGCTCGACCACAGCCTTGGTGCCGTGGTGCGCCGGGCCTTCTTCGTCGCTGGTGATCAGGAACGCGACCTTGCCCTTGTGGTTCGGGTAATCGGCAACGAAGCGCTCAGCGGCAACGGTCATCGATGCCAGGCTGCCTTTCATGTCCGCCGCGCCACGCCCGCAAAGCATGCCGTGTTCATCGATCAGCGCGTTGAACGGGTCGATCTGCCACGCGGTAACCGGGCCGGTCGGCACCACGTCGGTGTGGCCGGCGAAACACAGCACCGGGCCGTCGTTGGTGCCGTGGGTCGCCCAGAAGTTATCCACATCTTCGATGCGCATCGGCTCGAGGCTGAAACCGGCATCGCCCAGGCGCTGCATCATCTGCTTCTGGCAATCGGCGTCGACCGGCGTCACGGACGGACGGCGGATCAGGTCGATGGCGAGTTGGAGGGTCGGCGAAAGGTCGGCGTGGGCCGTCATGGAAAACTCCGGGATCATGAATTTGAGCGAGGGCCGATGTGGGAGCGAGCTTGCTCGCGAAAGCGGTGTATCAGGCAACATAAGGGTTGAATGTTACAAAGCCTTCGCGAGCAAGCTCGCTCCCACAGGGATTGGGTTCGGTCAGTTACACCGCATATCACGCCAAGCCCCGCAAAATGGCGGTTATCTTAAAGCAAAACGGCGACCATTGGCCGCCGTTTAGTGCATCGATGAGGATTTAGACGACTGGCGCCGGTTCAGGCGCAGCCGCAGGTTTTGGCAGCGACGACAGGAACGCCATGATCAGCGCCGCCAGATACGGCAGCGACTGCACCAGCAACATCACCACCCAGAACCGCATGTCGTTGCTCGGGATGCCGTTGACCAGATAGATCCCCAGCGCCGCGCCCCACAACAGCAGCATGATGAACAGCTCTTCCCGCGCTTCGGAAATCGCCACCCAGAAACCATGGTTGTCGGCGTTTTTCGGCGTACGGAAGAACGGAATGCTGGTGGTGAAGAAGCCGTACAGCACCGCTTTGGCAATGGTGTGCGACAACGCCAGCCCGGCCAGCGCCGCGCAGAAGGCATCTTTCAGGTTCACGCCGACGGCGCGACGGTAGAGGAAGATGATCTTGCCGACCTTGAACACGAACAACGCCAACGGCGGGATTGCGAAGATCAGCAGCGGCGGATCGACCCGCTGCGGCACGATGATCATCGCCGCCGACCACAACAACGCGCCGACGGTGAAGAAGATGTTCATGCCGTCCGCGACCCACGGCAACCAGCCCGCGAGGAAGTGGTAACGCTGGCCGCGTGTCAGTTCGGTGTCCTTGCCGCGCAGCAGGCTGCGGGTGTGGCGCTTGATGATCTGAATCGCACCGTAAGCCCAGCGGAAGCGCTGTTTTTTGAAGTCGATAAACGTATCCGGCATCAGACCCTTGCCGTAGCTGTCGTGGTAATACGCCGCCGACAGGCCTTTTTCGAACACGCGCAGACCGAGTTCGGCGTCTTCACAGATGCACCAGTCAGCCCAACCCAATTCTTCCAGAACCGAACGACGGGTCATGGTCATGGTGCCGTGCTGAATGATCGCGTCACGGTCGTTACGGGTGACCATGCCGATGTGGAAGAAGCCTTTGTATTCCGCGTAGCAAAGCTTTTTGAAGGTGCTTTCGTTCTGGTCGCGATAATCCTGCGGCGACTGCACCACGGCGATTTTCGGGTCGGCGAAGTGCGGCACCATGTGTTTCAGCCATTTCGGGTGCACGCAGTAATCGGAGTCGATCACGGCGATGACTTCGGCGTCTTTTGCGGTGTGCGGAATCAGGTAGTTCAGCGCGCCGCCCTTGAAGCCGGCCAGGGGCGAAACGTGGAAGAACTTGAAGCGCGGGCCGAGGGTTGCGCAGTAGTCACGCACCGGTTCCCACACCGCCGGATCCTTGGTGTTGTTGTCGATGATCAGGACTTCATAGTCCGGATAATCCAGCGCGGCGAGGGCGTCGAGGGTCTGTTTGACCATCTCCGGCGGCTCGTTGTAGCAAGGCACATGAATCGAGACTTTCGGGCGGTAGTTGGAGTCGCCCTCGACCGGCAGGAATTCGCGCCGGCGTTTGTGAATCCAAACCGCTTCGGCCAGTTCATGCGCCTCGGTAAGCAGCACGATAAACACCCCTAGCGCACCGAGCGCCAACAGGAAGCCGACCGTCAAACTGAACCACGTGCTGTATTGCAGGCTGTAGTCGTAACCGATCCACACCAGCACCGAACCGCAAAGGAAGGCGATAAAGGTCAGGAAGATCCGCCCACGCTGACGCAGGGCCGAACCGTCGATCATCAGCAAAGTCAGCGACAACAGCGCCAGCACCACCGAGCCGATCGCCAGTACGCGCCACTGCGGGATCGCGACCACCGGGCCTTCGAAGTTGAATTTCTGCTGACGCGCGGCGTTGAACACGCCCCAGTACGCGCCGACCGAACCTTCGTCGCTGGCCTTCCACGGCTGGTCAAACGCTTCGATCACGAAGTAGTTGAAGCCTTGGCGGTTAAGCTTGTTGACCAAGGTACGCAGGTAAATCGCTTGATCCGCCGGCGATGCATCGGCGCCACCGCGCATGCGACCGTTGCTCGGCCAGCCAACCTCGGAGAGCAGCAGCGGTTTCTTCGGGAAGAGTTTTTTCAGGTCGCGGGCACGGTCGAAAACGAACTGGCCAGCCTTGTCGACCGGAATGAATTCCCAGTACGGCAGAACGTGCGCAGCGATCAGATCCACGTGCTTGGCCAGCTCCGGGTGTTCTTCCCAGACGTGCCATTGCTCGGAGGTGGTCACCGGCACTTTCACCGCCGCGCGCACACGATCGAGCAACACGCTCAGCTCTTGCGCAGTGATTTCCTTACGGAAGATCGCTTCGTTCCCGACCACCACGCGAACCACGCTGCGCGAAGTGTTGGCCAGTTCGATGGCGCGCTGGATTTCCCGTTCGTTGCGTTCCTGATCGGGGCTGATCCAGATCCCCAGCGTCACGCGCAGGCCGAACTCTTCAGCCAGTTTCGGGATGTCTTGCAGCGAACCGTCGACCGAGTAGATGCGGATGTTGTCCGTCAGCTTGCTCATGATCTCCAGGTCGCGGCGCATTTCTTCGTCAGACGGATACTGATCCTTCTGCGGATATTGTCCCTGCTGGAACGGCGAATAGGAGAAACCGGAGATCTGCTCCGGCCAGTTCGGCGCGGAAACCGGGCGATTGATCAGCGCCCAGAAACCGGTGAACAGGGCAGCGATTGCCAGAACCACCACCAGGTTGAGTCCAAATTTACGCGATGACATAGCTATTTCGGGTTCCAAAGGCTGTGGAACGAAGGAGTCGGTTGGCGTTGCGCCTTTCTTATTGCAAAAGGGCGCGCATCCTACACCGGCAGTCCGCCAGTCGTACATCTGACAGGGAAATGCCCGACATTGGGCAGCCGACTTTGACTTAAGTTCTTACACTTGTAGCTGGAAGCTTAAAACTTGTCGCTGTGTAGCCCTATAATGCGCGCCGGTTTTTGGGGTAATGGTCATGAGTACAGAAGATCCGCGGTTTGCAGGCATCGCCCGTTTGTATGGCATCGAAGGTCTGGCGCGTTTGCGCGCGGCCCACGTGGCGATCGTCGGCGTCGGTGGCGTCGGTTCCTGGGCGGCGGAAGCCATGGCCCGTTGTGGCGTCGGCGAGATTTCGCTGTTCGACCTCGATGACGTCTGCGTCAGCAACGCCAATCGCCAGCTGCACGCGCTGGACAGCACCGTCGGCAAACCCAAGGTCGAAGTGATGGCCGAGCGTCTGCGCGGAATCAACCCGGATTGCACCGTGCACGCGGTGGCCGACTTCGTCACCCGCGAGACCATGGCTGAATACATCACGCCGAACATCGACTGCGTGATCGACTGCATCGACGCGGTCAACGCCAAAGCTGCGCTGATTGCCTGGTGCAAGCGTCGCAAGATTCAGATCATCACCACCGGCGGCGCGGGCGGGCAGATTGATCCGACGCTGATTCAGGTGTGCGATCTCAACCGTACGTTCAACGACCCGTTGGCCTCGAAAGTGCGTTCCACGTTGCGTCGTGATTATGGCTTTTCGCGCACCGTGACCCGGCATTACAGCGTGCCGTGTGTGTTTTCCACCGAGCAACTGCGTTATCCGAAGCCGGATGGCAGCATTTGTTTGCAAAAGAGTTTTGTCGGTGACGGCGTGAAGCTGGACTGCGCGGGTGGGTTTGGTGCGGTGATGATGGTGACGGCGACGTTTGGGATGGTCGCGGCGACCAAGGCTGTGGACAAGATTGTCGCGGGTGTTCGGCGCCCGGCGGAGCGGGTCAAACCTCAGGTTTGATGCTGGGGCTTATGGCCTCATCGCGAGCAGGCTCACTCCTACAATTGGAATGCATTCCCCTGTAGGAGCTGTCGAGTGAAACGAGGCTGCGATCTTTTGATCCTGTTTTCAAGATCAAAAGATCGCAGCCTGCGGCAGCTCCTTGTATGTTGCCCTCACACCAGTCAATTGAGATCTAGGCTCACTGGTGCGGACATACGAAGATGTTTTTCTGGGGGAGACCGATCGCTCCTAAAGGCAGGACTTGCTCCTGACCTTGTCTGTAGAGAGGTCCCCCCGCCTCATTGCCCACCACGAAGAGTATCGAGAAGCCGACGAGTCGGACTTCGCATTACAAGGTTGCAGTGGCATGAAGTTCGAGGTCAGGGGAACCAGGAAGCATTTTTAACCCAGTTCACTCGGAGTTGAAAGCATGAGCATGCATGTCGGTTTGGATGTGGGGTCTCGCACGACCGCCATGGGTTGGCGTAACGACGGTCGTTTTGCAGGCGCCTGCAACATCGACCAAACACCCGCAGGGCGTAAGGCGGCGGTCAACAAGTTGCTCGAACTCAAGCCTTTATCCGTGGTGATGGAAGCCACCGGCATCTATTACCTGGATTTGGCCATGGAGCTCGCTGCGGCGGGTTTGCCCGTTTCGGTTATCAATCCGAAGAGCTTTCATAACTTCGCCAAGCTGATGCTGAAAAACAGCAAAACCGATGCAATCGATGCCCAATTGCTAGCTGAATACGGCGAGCGCATGAGCCCAAGATTGTGGACTCCACCTACAGCCATACAGCTGGAGTTGCGGGCTATCGGAAGGCATATCAATCGTCTGACATGTCATCGCACCCGAGCCAAGAACGAGCTGCATGCGCTGAAGGCTACTCAAACAACCCTGACGATGTTGATTGAAGACGAAGAAGAAGCCATTGAGGCCTTCGACAAGCGAATCGAGCGTTTCAGGCTCGCAGGCCGGGCACTGATCGACAATTGCCCGACGTTAAGCGCCCAGTTCGGGCACATGATCGCAGCGCCGGGGATGGGCGAAATTTCAGTATTTGCGGCACTGGCTGAATTGACGACTTTGCCGGTGACGCTTAAATCCGCGCAGGTCAGCCGACATGCAGGACTCGATGTGCGGCTTACGCAATCAGGTACCAGCATCGATAAACCTGGACGGATAAGTAAGGGCGGAAACGCCTACCTACGCTCAGCGATGTACATGCCAGCGCTGACCGCCATTCGTTGCGACAGCAACGTGAAAGCCTATTACGAAGCGCTGATCGGGCGAGGAAAGAGAAAGATGCAGGCCATCGTCGCCGTGATGCGCAAATACCTGACCGGCCTGTGGGCTTGCATGCAAGCCGGAGAAGATTTCGATACGGCCAAGCTTTTTAGCGCAAAAGACCTCGCAAAAGCTTGACCGTAAACAGAGTATCTACAGGGTGGAGGCCAGATCATTCATCCGCTGGAGCACTGCATTGAGGCCATTGCTGCGCGAGGGCGATAGCTGACGCGAAAGGCCGAGCTGATTGAACCAGTCTGGTAGATCAATTTGCTGCAACTCTGCCGCTGACAGTCCGTTCACTCGCAACAGCAACAACGCCACCAACCCACGAATCATCCGCGCATCGCTGCTGGCGCTGAACTGCCAGTAACCGTCACGCAATTCCCCAACCAGCCACACCTGACTCTCACAGCCATGCACCCGATTGACTTCGCATTTGTCGGCGTCACTTAGCGGTGGCAACCGATCACCAAACTGCATCAACAACCGCGCCCGCTGTTCCCAGCCAGCCGCATTCTGAAAAGTCTGCAACGCCTCGGCAGCCTCGACCGGCAAGCTCATCGCAACATCTCCAGCGCCTGATCCAGCGCTTCAAAGAACCGTTCCAGATCCTCGGAATCGTTGTACAACGCCAGCGACACGCGAATCGCCCCGGCCAGCTCGAAGCTTTTCAGCAGCGGCATCGCGCAATGATGCCCGGCGCGCACGGCAATACCTTGTTCGGTCAGCAAGTGCGCCAGATCAGCGTTATGCACACCTTCAACGACAAAACTCGCCAGCGCCAATTGCGGCTTGCCCAACAAACGAATGCCATTACGAGCAGCGAGGCCACGCAGCAGATAGTCATGCAGCGCCGCTTCATGCACCGACACTGCGTCCTGATCCAGACCCGCCAGATAATCCAGCGTCGCACCAAGGCCGATCACGCTGGCAATCGGCGGTGTGCCCGCTTCAAAACCCAGCGGAGCAGGGCGGAAGCGCGCGTCGTGGTAGTTGGCTTCCAGCACCATTTCGCCGCCAAACTGCCAAGGCTTCAACTGCTCAAGCGCTGCATTGCGTCCGAACAGAACGCCCAAACCATCCGGCCCATACAGCTTGTGGCTGGAAAACACGTAGAAGTCGCAACCCAGCGCCTGTACGTCATGCCGACCATGCACTACGCCTTGCGCGCCATCGACCACGGTCAACGCGTTCTGCGCCTTGGCCATGCCCAGCAGCGCCGACAATGGCTGCCATGCGCCGAGCACGTTGGACAACTGACTGACCGCCAGCAAGCGTGTACGCGGGCCAATCAAATGCACGGCAGCCGCGAGGTCAATCAAACCGTCAGCATCCAGCGGCAGAATCACCAGTTTCAGATTGCGCCGTTGCGCCAGTTGCTGCCACGGCAGCAGATTGGCGTGATGCTCCAGGGCGCTGATGACTATTTCATCGCCCGGGTGGAAAAGATGTTCCAGGCCGTAAGCCAGGAGATTCAGCGCGCTGGTGGCGCCGTGGGTAAAGATGATCTGCCCGCTGTCTCCGGCATTCAGCCACTGTGCAACCTTGAGCCGACTGTCCTCGAACGCCTGCGTCGCGTGAGCGCCGGGCAGGTGTTGCGCACGGTGCACATTGGCCGCGCCATTGGCGTAGTAATGCGTCAGCGCGTCGAGCAGGGCCTGGGGTTTTTGCGTGGTGGCGGCGTTGTCCAGATAGGTCTGGTCTTGCCGTTGCAGCGCGGCGATGGCCGGGAAATCGGCACGCCAGGGGGAGGGAATCATCATCTGTTCAGCCCTGTGAACTTGGGCGGATATACACCGCCCCCTGTAGGAGCCGAGCTTGCTCGCGAAGCTTTTGGCGGCCTCAAGGACGCCTTCGCGAGCAAGCTTTGCTCCTACAGAAGTCGGATGAGGCTGCTTAGTTGTGAGCGTGCAGCGCTTCGTTCAGTTCGATCGCCGATTTGTGGGTTTTGCATTCCACAGCACCGGTTTCCGAATTGCGACGGAACAGCAGGTCAGCCTGACCGGCCAGCTCGCGCGCCTTCACAACTTTAACCAGGTTGTTGTTTTCGTCGAGCAGCGCCACCTTGGTGCCGGCGGTCACGTACAGGCCCGACTCAACAGTGTTGCGGTCGCCCAATGGAATACCGATACCGGCGTTGGCGCCGATCAGGCAGCCTTCGCCAACCTTGATCACGATGTTGCCGCCGCCCGACAGAGTGCCCATGGTCGAGCAACCGCCGCCCAGATCGGAGCCCTTGCCGACGAATACGCCAGCGGAAACGCGGCCTTCGATCATGCCCGGGCCTTCGGTGCCGGCGTTGAAGTTGATGAAACCTTCGTGCATCACGGTGGTGCCTTCGCCGACGTAAGCGCCCAGACGCAGACGCGCCGCGTCAGCGATACGCACACCGGCCGGTACCACGTAGTCGGTCATTTTCGGGAACTTGTCCACCGAGAACACTTCCAGCAGCTCGCCACGCAGACGGGCTTCCAGTTGCATTTCGGTCAGTTCGCTCAGGTCGATCGCGCCCTGGCTGGTCCAGGCAACGTTCGGCAGCAGCGGGAAGATGCCGGCCAGGCTCACGCCGTGCGGCTTGACCAGACGGTGAGACAGCAGATGCAGCTTCAGATAAGCCTCAGGCGTCGAGGTCAGCTGTGCATCTTCGGCCAGCAGAGTGGCGACCAGCGGCTTGTGGCTTTCGGCCAGACGGGTCAGCAGCTTGCCTTGAACGGCGTCGATGCCTTTCACGGCTTCAGCCAGTTGCGCAGCCTGAGCGGTGGTGAAGGTGATGGCCTGGTTGCCTTCGGTGTAACCGAGGATCGGCGCAACAGCGGCAACCAGTTCGGCCGATGGGTTGAGCAGTGGCTGTGCGTAGAACACTTCCAGCCACGCACCTTGACGGTTCTGAGTGCCGACACCAAAGGCGATGCTGAACAGGGAATTGGACATGTAAATACACCTCTACAAAGAGTGACGGGCTGCTTACTTCAGAGCGGCCGCGTAGATATCTGGCTTGAAGCCAATCAGGGTTCGGTCACCGAGATCGAGCACCGGGCGCTTGATCATCGAGGGTTGAGCGAGCATCAGTTCGATGGCTTTCGATTGGTCGAGATCGGCTTTGCGTTCGTCGTCGAGTTTGCGAAAGGTCGTGCCTGCGCGGTTCAACACCGTTTGCCAGCCGTGCTCGTCACACCATTGGGTCAGGTGCTCACGGTCGATGCCGGCGCTTTTGTAATCGTGAAAGTCGTAGCTGACAGCGTGCTCATCAAGCCAGGTGCGCGCCTTTTTCATGGTGTCGCAGGCTTTGATGCCGAAAAGGTGCAACGTTTTACTTGAAACGGTCAAGGAATTGCCCCCTTTACAGGTGCTGGAGAAAAATGGTGACGGATTATGCCATGACCCTTCGGCGAATACGCAAAACCCTGTAGGAGCTGTCGAGTGAAACGAGGCTGCGATCTTTTGATTGTGTCTTTAAAGATCAAAAGATCGCAGCGTGCCGCAGCTCCTACACATTGTTGTGCGGACATCATTTGGGGCGTGTGCGACATAGGTGCAAACGCCAGACGCATCCTAAGCGGCTAATATGGCAGTTCAACGCTGTCGATTGTCTGAGATTTCCGCTTTATGCAAACCGCTTACACCGTCCTGATCCTGCTGATGCTGGTCAGCGTTTCGCGTCTGGTCGGACGGGTCATCCCGCTGCCGCTTCCTTTAGTGCAAATCGCCGCCGGTGCCTTGCTCGCTTGGCCGACGCTGGGTTTGCACGTGGCCCTCGATCCCGAACTGTTCCTGTTTCTGTTCCTGCCGCCGCTGCTGTTTTCCGATGGCTGGCGCATGCCCAAACGCGAATTCTGGCATCTGCGCGGGCCGATTCTGACGCTGGCGGTGGGCCTCGTGCTGTTCACCGTGGTCGGCGCCGGTTACTTCATTCACTGGTTATTGCCGACGATTCCGTTGCCCGTGGCTTTCGCCTTGGCGGCCGTGTTGTCGCCGACCGACGCCGTGGCCGTCTCCGCTATTTCGCAGAACCGCTTGCCGACCCCGCTGATGCACATCCTGCAGGGCGAGGCGCTGATGAACGATGCCTCTGGCCTGGTGACGTTCAAGTTCGCCTTGGCCGCAGCCATCACCGGCGTGTTCTCGCTGACCAATGCCAGCCTGACCTTTGTCGTGGTGGCGCTCGGTGGTCTGGCCGTCGGCGTGGCGCTGAGCTGGCTGGTCGGGCGCCTGCGCTCGTGGATGATCGCGCGCGGCTGGGATGATCCAGCGACGCATGTTGTATTTATGTTGCTGCTGCCGTTCGCCGCGTATGTCTTGGCTGAACGCCTCGGCGTGTCGGGCATTCTGTCGGCAGTGGCGGCGGGGATGATGCAGAGCTGGCTCGACCTGCTGCCTCGGCAGACCAGCACCCGTTTGCTCAACCGCAGTGTCTGGTCGCTGCTGGAATTTGCTTTCAACGGCTTGATCTTCCTGCTGCTCGGCCTGCAATTGCCGGACATCATCAAAGCCGTGGTCAGCCACGAACCGACGTTGTGGCCGACCCTGCTGTATCGCGGCCTCGACGTCGTGGCGATTTTCCTCGCGTTGGTGCTGCTGCGATTTATCTGGGTGCAGAGCATCTGGCGTTTGTCGGTGTTGCTGCGGCGTTTGCGCGGCAAGGGTGAGTTGACTCAAGTGCCGACCGCGCGCTCCTGCTGGCTGCTGACCGTCGGCGGTGTGCGCGGCGCGGTGACGCTGGCGGGTGTGATGTCGGTGCCGATGCTGATGGGCGCGGAGGCATTTCCCGAGCGTGATCTGCTGATCTTCATCGCCGCCGGGGTGATTCTGCTCTCACTGATTTCGGCGTGTATCGCGCTGCCGCTGTTACTGCGCGGCATCGAAAAGAGCCCGGACGACAAGCGTCGCCAAGAAGTACGCGATGCCTGGCGCAAAACCGCCGAAGCAGCGATTCACTCTCTGGAAACTGAAGAGTTACCGCCGCAAGATGCTGCACAAGCAGCGCTGGCGGCAGAACTCAAGGCGCGGATCATGTCTGAATATCGTCATCAACTCGACGTGTTCAACGACTCCGCCGAAGCGCAGGCGATGGCGTTTCAGATGGATCTGCTGGAGCGGCGTTTGCGTTTGAAGGCGCTGCGAGCGCAGCGCCTGGAACTCTATAGTCTCAGCCGTCATCACCAGATTGGTGATGACGTATTACGTGAAGTGTTGGGAGAGCTCGATTTGAGCGAGGCAAATCTGGGACAGGTGAAATAACCAAGCCCGGGTTTACACCGGGCAGGGGTAAGCCTTCGCCATGAAGGCTTTATCTTTTTCGCTGAGCTCCAGATTAAGAAAGTTCTGAAAATCGCCTGTGGTCCAGGATTGGTAAATGACGTAGTGCATGATCGACTTGCGGTCGTAGTCCGAGCAAATGCTGTCTTCGGTGGCTCCCCGATCAAGATACTCACGGTGTAGCCATTGGCGCTTCCTGTTCGCCTCGTAGTTATCCTCATCAGGATTATCGGTAATGCCGTGTTTTTCGTAGATGGCGGGCACGTTCCATGGAATTGCGGCTGCCGGGTGGATCTGTTCGTGTTCCGCACCCAGCATATGGCCGAACTCATGCATCACATTCGCGGCGAAATAACGCGCGTGAATGGCCGGGTGAGGCCAGAGCTGCATCGTCGCTGTATGGGTATTGAGTAAGGCGTCAGTGCCAATATTGGACGAGAAAACGCCATCGTTGCTAAGTATGCGGATATCCCCCTCGACACCCTCAACGAAATCAAACTTCAAGTTGATGTGCGGCAACCAATTGCTGGCTGCCGCGATGGTCGCGTCTTTGAACTCTTGCGTGCCATTGAGGAAGGCGATACGAAGAGTGCGGCCGGGAGTCCACAGTTTCGATGGATTTTTTTTAGCCCACATCAGTAATGCACTCCACAAGACTTTGGCTGGGACAGGGCGGGGGCGTAAGTTGAATTGGATAACATAGTTTAACTTCCTTGTTTTTGCGAGATTGTTTATTGGGGATAGAGCAAGCTCATCATCTTGATGTCTTTCTTGCTGATCTCGCGATTGATCGGGTTCTCCCAGTCGCCTAAAGTCAAATCGTTAGATACCGGATGATGCATGATCGATTTACGGTCGTACTCGGTGTAAATAGCTTCGAGGGTGTTGAATGGCGTGAACAGGTTGAAGTCCACTTGCTCCGGGGTCAGCGGGCCCATGTCGCGGTTCTGGTAATAGTCGTACACTTTCGGTTTGTCCCAAGGGATGTCGGCCTGCGGGTGCTGGTGTTCGTGCATGGCGCCCAGAGCATGGCCAAACTCGTGGGTGACAATGGTTTCAAAGTCTTCATGATCCGGTTTGACGCCCAGGTTCATCGTTGGCCAATCCGGATGAATCAGCAGCGCGTCTGTGCCGAGCATGGAACTGTTGTAATTATTCTTTGTGGCGATGCGAATATCACCTTGCAGGTCATCGACAAACTCGAAACTCAGATTAACGTATGGAATCCAGCGAACAGCTGCCTCCATGATTTTGCGTTTGTGATCAGGATCGACGTCGTCGATGAAGGCGATGGTCAGCGTTCGACCATTGGCCCACAGTTTTGAATAGTTGATCAGCGAGCGTTTGCGTCGACCACCGCTGGCGGAAGTTGCGTTCGCCGGATTCTCTTCAATGGCCGCCTCATAAGCAGCGAGATCATCCGGCCACTGTAGGAGTTTGCAATCCTGGAGATCATTCATCTTTATCTTCTTCCCTGAAGTTGTACTTGATGTTGAATTTTATGCGATGAAATTCGCGAATCAAGAGTAAGTCGTGAGGGACGAAAGAGGGAGTGATCAGTTGTTTTGAAGTGTAACTTGCAAGCGCAAGTTACCGTGCCAGATTGCCTGGCACGGTATTCAGTTGTTTATTTCTGACGGGTAATAAACGCGCGAATACGTTCTGCCGCTTCAACGCACTCTGCCAGTGGCGCAACCAGCGCCATGCGCACGCGTCCGGCGCCGGGGTTAACGCCGTCGACATCGCGGGACAGATAAGAGCCTGGCACCACAGTGACATGCTCTTGTTCGAACAAATCACGGCAGAACGCCGCGTCATCACCGTTCACATTCGGCCACAAATAGAAGCTGCCATCGGGACGCTGCACGTCCATCACCGGGCTGAGGATTTCCAGTACTGCATCAAACTTCTCGCGGTACAGCGCACGGTTGGCGCGCACGTGTTCTTCGTCGTTCCACGCGGCAACGCTGGCCAGTTGCGTTTGTACCGGCATCGCGCAGCCGTGGTAGGTGCGATAGAGCAGGAAGCCCTTGAGGATGTCGGCATCGCCGGCAACGAAACCGGAACGCAGGCCCGGCAGATTGGAACGCTTGGACAGACTGTGGAACACCACGCAACGTTTGAAATCCTTGCGACCCAGTTCGACGCAAGCGGTGAGCAGGCCCGGCGGCGGGGTTTGCTCGTCGAAGTACAGTTCGCTGTAGCACTCGTCGGCGGCGATCACGAAATCGTATTCGTCGGCCAGGGCGATGAGTTTTTTCAGCACATCGACCGGGATCAGTGCGCCGGTCGGGTTGCCCGGCGAGCACAGAAACAGGATCTGGCAACGCTTCCAGATGTCCGGCGATACCGCGTCGAAATCCGGGTTGAAGCCGTTCTCGTCTAGGCACGGCAGATAGTGCGGCTTGGCCCCGGCGAGGAACGCGGCGCCTTCGTAGATTTGATAGAACGGGTTCGGGCTGACCACCAGCGCCTCGTCGCCGCGATTGACCACGGTCTGGGTGAAGGCGAACAGCGCTTCACGGGTACCGTTGACCGGCAGCACGTTGCGCGCCGGATCAATCCAGCCGCTCGACACGCCGAAACGACGCTCGCACCAGCCGGCAATGGCTTCGCGCAGGGCCGGGATGCCCAGGGTGGTCGGGTACACCGCCATCTGATCCAGACTGTTCGCCAGCGCTTCGGCGACAAAGCTTGGCGAGCGATGCTTCGGCTCGCCGATCGACAGGGCGATCGGACGCTTGTCCGGGTTCGGCGTGACGGTGCCGAGCAGGGCGCGGAGCTTTTCGAACGGGTAGGGCTGGAGCTGGTTCAGAGCGTTGTTCATTGGGGCCTCTTTAAGTGTGAAAGGGGAGCCATTGTGGCGAGGGGATTTATCCCCGTTCGGCTGCGAAGCAGTCGTAAAACCTGTGCGCGCGGACTTTCAGTCAAATCGCAGTGAATGGTTTTAGGGCCGCTACGCAGCCCAACGGGGATAAATCCCCTCGCCACAGGGGAAATTCATTGATTCAAATACTGATACGCGAAAGCTTGATATCCGGTTCCTGATTGACGCTCAACTGCTCAACAATCGCATCCTGCAAACGGCTGCACAGCAGCGGGTCGGACAGCGGCTGGTTGTGCGCGTCGGTGATAAAGAACACGTCTTCCACCCGCTCGCCCAAGGTCGCAATCTTGGCGTTCTGCAGCGACAGGTCGAACTCAAGGAAAATCCCGCCGATCCGCGCGAGCAGTCCCGGCCGATCCGGGGCGGTCAGTTCCAGCACGGTCACCGGGCGCTGGGCGTCGTTGTGGATCGTCACCTGCGGCGCGAAGGCGAAATGCTTGAGCTGGCGCGGCACCCGACGCTGAATGATCGTCGGGTAGTCGTCCGGGTTACGCAGCGCTTCGGTCAGGCCTTCGCGGATCTGTTTGACCCGCGTCGGGTTGTCGCCGATGGACTCGCCTTCGTTGTCGAGCACGATGTAGGTGTCGAGGGTGAACTGACTGCTCGAGGTGATAACCCGCGCGTCGTGAATGTTCAGGTTGAGCTGATCCATCGCCGCCACGGTCACTGCGAAGAAGTCGTGCTGATCCGGTGCATAAATGAAGATCTGTGTGCCGCCCTCGAACTCGCGCTGGGTGGTTTCCTTGATCAACACCAGCGGCCCGCCATCGACCGGTTGCTGCAGGATCGCATCGCTGTGCCAGGCCACGTCGCCAGCAGTGTGGCGTAGGAAATAGTCATCGCCCAACTGCGCCCACAACTGCTCGACGTCGTCCGGATCGGTGCCGCCGCGCACCAGAATGTCCAGTGCCGCGCTCTGGGTCTGGCGGATCTGCTCTTCGCGATCCACCGGGTTTTCCAGGCCACGACGCAGCGCGCGTTTGGTCTCGGTGTAGAGCTGACGCAACAGGCTCGCTCGCCATGAATTCCACAGTGTCGGGTTGGTCGCGTTGATGTCGGCCACGGTCAGCACGTACAGGTAGTCGAGGCGGGTTTCGTCGCCGACTGCCTGCGCGAAATCGTGGATCACCTGTGGGTCGGACAAGTCCTTGCGCTGCGCGGTGGTCGACATCACCAGATGGTTCTGCACCAGCCAGACAATCAGACGGCTGTCCCACACCGGCAACTGATGGCGCTGGCAGAACGCCTCGGCATCGACCGCGCCGATCTCCGAGTGGTCGCCATGCCGACCCTTGCCGATGTCGTGGTACAGACCGGCCATGTAGATCAGTTCGGGCTTGGGCAGTTTCGCCATGAGCTTGGCGGCCAGCGGGAATTTTTCCGACACCTGGGTGTACTGCAATTTGCGCAGGTGCTTGATCAGATTGAGCGTGTGCGCGTCGACCGTATAGATGTGGAACAGGTCGTGCTGCATCTGCCCGACGATAAAACCGAACTCCGGCAGATAACGCCCGAGAATGCCGTAGCGGTTCATCCGGCGCAGGTTGCGGTGGATGCCGATCTTGCACTTGAACAGCTCGATGAACAGGCTGGTGTTGCGAATGTCGTTGCGGAAATTGTCGTCGATCAGGTGACGGTGCTCACGCAGCAAGCGAATGGTATCGGCGCGCACGCCTTTGATTTCCGGCTGCTGGGCCATCAGCACGAAGATTTCCAGCATGGCGAATGGCGTGCGGCGGAACACGTTGTCGTTGCGCGCTTCGATGTAGCCGTCATGCAACTGGAAACGTGCGTTGATCGGCTGCGGCGGCGCTTCGTCTTCCGGCGCGAGGATGACTTCCTCGAAGTGCTGGATGATCAGGTCGCTGAGCTGGGCGATGCTCATCACTACGCGGAAATACTGTTGCATGAAGTTTTCGACCGCCTGTTTGGCGTCGTCACCTTCAAAACCCAACAGGCCGGCAATGGTGCGCTGGTGATCGAACAGCAAGCGGTCTTCGGAACGGCCAGCGAGCATGTGCAGGGCGTAACGCACTTTCCAGAGGAATTCCTGGGAGGAGGCGAGCAGGGCGTTTTCGCTCTCAACGAGGAAACCTTCGCCAGCGAGGGCGCGCAGGTTCAGCGTGCCGTATTGGCGACGCGCAACCCACAGAATGGTCTGAATATCCCGTAGTCCGCCGGGCGAGCCTTTGACGTTGGGTTCCAGGTTGTATTCGGTGTCGTTGTATTTGTGGTGGCGGGCCTTTTGCTCGGCGCGTTTGGCCAGGAAGAACTCCTTGGCCGGCCACATGTGTGCGGTGCTGGTGACGTCGAGCATGCGCTGACGCAAGCGCTCGGGGCCGCAAATGGTGCGGCTTTCCATCAGGTTGGTGACCACGGTCAGGTCGGCACGCGCCTCTTGGGCGCATTCGTCGACCGAGCGAACGCTCTGACCGACTTCCAGACCGATGTCCCACAGCAAAGTGAGAAAACGCTCGATGGAATCGCGGAAGACTTCGTGATCAGCGCTGTCCAGCAGGATCAGCAAATCAATGTCGGAATACGGGTGCAACTCTCCGCGGCCATAGCCGCCGACCGCGACCAGCGCGATGTCGGCGTCTTCGCTCCAGTTGAACTGCTCCCAGGCCTTTTGCAGGATGTTGTCGACAAACCAGGCACGGTCTTCGATCAGGCGGCGGATGTCGCGGCCATTGCGAAAACGCGTGTCGAGTACCTCGCGAGCCTGGCGGATCGCCTTCTTGAACGCCGCGATAGGACTCGCTTTGAGGGCCAGTTCAGCCTGGAACTGGCCGCGGTCGAAGAGTTCGGGATCCACCTGCGGCATTGATTGGCTTTCCTTCTATAAGGCTGGGAGCGTTTGCTGAATCAGGCCGAGATGCGCGGGATGGTGTCGTCGGCGCGCAGGGTGAAGATCTCGTAGCCGGTGTCGGTGACCAGCAGGGTGTGTTCCCACTGTGCCGAGAGCTTGCGGTCTTTGGTGATCGCGGTCCAACCGTCGCCCAATACTTTGGTGTCGGCCTTGCCCTGGTTGATCATCGGTTCGATGGTGAAGGTCATGCCGGCCTTCAGTTCCATGCCGGTGCCGGCCCGGCCGTAGTGCAGAATCTGCGGCTCTTCGTGGAACACCTTGCCGATGCCGTGGCCGCAGAACTCGCGAACGACGGAGAAACCGTTCTTTTCCGCGTGCTTCTGGATCACTTCACCGATGTCGCCGAGGCGGCAACCGGGTTTGACGATTTCGATCGCCTTGTACATGCATTCCTGAGTAATCTGCGACAGACGCTCGGCCCAGACCGGCACTTCGCCGACGTGGAACATGCGGCTGGTGTCGCCGTGGTAGCCGTCTTTGATCACGGTCACGTCGATGTTCAGGGTGTCGCCGTTTTTCAGCGGCTTGTCGTTCGGGATGCCGTGGCACACAACGTGGTTGATCGAGGTGCAGATCGACTTCGGGTAGCCCTTGTAGTTAAGCGGGGCAGGGATGGCTTGCTGCACGTTGACGATGTAATCGTGGCAGATCTGGTTCAGCTCATCGGTGGTGACGCCCGGTTTGACATGTTCGGCAATCATTTCCAGCACATCGGCGGCCAGTTTGCCGGCGACACGCATGCCAGCGATGTCCTCGGGGGTTTTGAGGTTGACGGTCATACAGGCTCTCTCTGCGCTCGGCGGCGCTTGCTGATACGAATAGGGTGGCAGGTGTGCGTTTTGCGACCCTGAAAAACGCGATTCTAACAGACGCACGGCGCAATTCAGTGCCTGCGTGCATCGCTTCTCTCTATACAATGGTGCCCCTGAAGCCGATTCCAAGGGGGCTGCGCCCATGTCCTTGGTGCGAATACAGATTTCGTGTTCCGTTTCTGCGCACCCTGTGGTATAAAATGCGCCGCTTTCCGGGGATACCCCGAAAAGCTTAAATCCACACACGTGTCGACACGATGACCTGGGTGCTTTTGGCTTTATGCCACTGGTTGGTCATTGGGATACGTGGAGGCCAAACCCGACTTATTAAGGAACTATCATGTCCCAAGTCAATATGCGCGATATGCTGAAGGCCGGTGTGCACTTCGGTCACCAAACCCGTTACTGGAATCCGAAAATGGGTAAGTACATTTTCGGCGCGCGTAACAAGATTCACATCATCAACCTTGAAAAAACCCTGCCAATGTTCAACGAAGCTCTGACTTTCGTAGAACGTCTGGCCCAGGGCAAAAACAAGATTCTGTTCGTCGGCACCAAGCGTTCCGCTGGCAAGATCGTTGCTGAAGAAGCAGCACGTTGCGGTTCGCCGTACGTAGATCACCGCTGGTTGGGCGGCATGCTGACCAACTTCAAAACCATTCGTGCTTCCATCAAGCGTCTGCGTGACCTTGAAGTTCAAGCCGAAGACGGTACTTTCGCCAAGCTGACCAAGAAAGAAGCGCTGATGCGCACTCGTGATCTTGAGAAGCTGGATCGTTCGCTGGGCGGCATCAAGGACATGGGCGGTCTGCCAGACGCACTGTTCGTGATCGACGTTGACCACGAGCGCATCGCGATCACCGAAGCCAACAAGCTGGGCATCCCGGTTATCGGCGTTGTCGATACCAACAGCAGCCCGGAAGGCGTTGACTACATCATCCCAGGCAACGATGACGCAATCCGCGCTATCCAGCTGTACATGGGTTCGATGGCTGACGCAGTTATCCGTGGTCGCAACAATGTTGGCGGCGGCACTGTAGAGTTCGCAGCTGAAGAAGCTCCGGCAGCTGCAGCTGAGTAATTAACGCCCTGGCGTTGACTCAGTAAGCAAAAAGGGGGCTTGGCCCCCTTTTTGCCACCTCGAAAACCATTTGTCGGCAGCGCAGCTACAGCATCTGTAACGTGCAGCGGCTACAAACGGCTTCGGGAAGAATTGAACGCCCGTTCGATCGGGTGGAATGGTTGAAAACCTATCCAAGAGGAATTTGAAAATGGCAGCAATTACTGCAGCGTTGGTTAAAGAACTGCGTGAGCGTACCGGCGAAGGCATGATGGATTGCAAGAAAGCCCTGGAAAAGGCTGACGGCGACATCGAAAAAGCCATTGATGACATGCGTGCTTCGGGCGCAATCAAGGCTGCCAAAAAAGCAGGCAACGTAGCTGCTGAAGGCGCGATCGCTCTGAAAGAAGACGGCAAATCTGCTGTTCTGCTGGAAGTGAACTCGCAGACCGACTTCCTGGCTCTGCAGGACGACTTCAAGGCATTCGTTGCTGAAAGCATTGAAAAAGCCTTCGCTGACAAGCTGACCGATGTTGCTCCGCTGATCGAAGCGCAAGAAGCTGCTCGTCTGGTACTGGTCGGCAAGGTTGGCGAAAACGTCAACATCCGTCGTCTGGTTCGCGTAGAAGGCGACGTTGTTGGTGGCTACCTGCACGGCAACAAGATCGGTGTTGCAGTTGTTCTGAAAGGCGGCAACGTTGAACTGGCCAAAGACATCGCTATGCACGTAGCGGCCAGCAACCCTGAGTTCCTGCTGCCATCGGAAGTTTCGGCTGAAGCGATCGAGCGCGAAAAAGCTGTGTTCCTGCAGCTGAACGAAGAGAAGATCAAAGGCAAGCCAGAAAACATTGTTGAAAATATGGTCAAAGGCCGTATCAGCAAGTTCCTGGCAGAAGCAAGCCTGGTTGAGCAGGCGTTCGTCAAGAACCCTGAAATCAAGGTTGGCGAACTGGCCAAGAAAGCCGGTGCTGAAATCGTTTCCTTCACCTACTTCAAAGTAGGCGAAGGCATCGAGAAGCCGGTCGACAACTTCGCTGAAGAAGTTGCTGCCCAGCTGGCTGCCGCCAAGCAATAAGACAGTTTTCAACTGTCGCCCGAAAGAGGCTGCCCGCTTACGCGCGCAGCCTCTTTTCAGATGGGGTAGCCAATTTTTTATTGGTTTCCACTTGGAACTGACTTACAAAGCCATGTTCCGATGGCGCTGAAGCAGCGCCAAGCTAGAGTGAACGCCAGCTGTAAACAGCTCGCACAGAATTTTTTAATACGCCGCAGGAGAGATTCGCAATGGCTCAGCAGGGCAGTGGTTATCAGGCTCGCTATAAACGCATTCTACTCAAGCTTAGCGGCGAGGCCCTGATGGGCTCGGAAGAGTTCGGGATCGATCCGAAAGTACTCGATCGCATGGCGCTGGAAGTCGGCCAACTGGTCGGCATCGGTGTTCAGGTCGGTCTGGTGATCGGTGGCGGTAACCTGTTCCGTGGCGAAGCCCTGAGCAAAGCCGGTATGGATCGGGTCACAGGCGACCACATGGGCATGCTGGCCACTGTGATGAACGCCCTGGCCATGCGCGATGCGCTGGAACGTGCCAATATCTCGGCCATCGTCATGTCGGCGATTTCCATGGTTGGCGTAACCGATCACTATGATCGCCGCAAAGCCATGCGCCACCTGAACTCCAAAGACGTCGTGATTTTCGCAGCCGGTACCGGCAACCCGTTCTTCACCACGGATTCGGCAGCCTGCCTGCGTGCCATCGAAATCGATGCCGACGTCGTGCTGAAAGCGACCAAGGTCGATGGTGTTTACACCGCAGACCCGTTCAAAGACCCGCATGCCGAGAAGTTCGATCATCTGACTTATGATGAAGTACTGGATCGCAAGCTGGGTGTAATGGATCTGACTGCTATCTGCCTGTGCCGCGATCACAAGATGCCGCTGCGCGTATTCAACATGAACAAACCTGGTGCCCTGCTGAACATCGTCCATGGCGGCGCTGAAGGCACCCTGATCGAGGAAGGTCAACAATGATCAACGAAATCAAAAAAGACGCTCAAGAGCGCATGCAAAAATCCCTGGACTCTCTGGCTCACGCCTTTGGCCAGATCCGTACCGGTAAGGCTCACCCAAGCATTCTGGGCAGCGTGATGGTGCCGTACTACGGCGCTGACACCTCCATCACCCAGGTTGCCAACATCACTGTTAAAGACTCGCGCACCCTGCAAGTCGTTGCCTTCGAGCGCAACATGCTCGCCGCCGTCGACAAGGCAATCCAGAGCGCTGGCCTGAACCTCAACCCGACCAACCTCGGCGAGTTGTTGCTGATCTCCATGCCTGCCCTGACTGAAGAAACCCGTAAGGGCTTCACCAAGCAGGCGCGCAGTGCTGCTGAAGACGCTCGTGTTGCCGTGCGCAACATCCGTCGTGACGCGTTGGGCGAGCTGAAGAAGCTGGTCAAGGATAAAGAAATCAGCGAAGACGAAGAGCGTCGTGCAATCGCCGATATCGATAAGCTGACCAAGGATTCCGAAGCCATGATCACCAAGGCCACGGAAGAGAAAGAAAAAGACCTGATGGCCGTATAAGGGTCGAGCTTTTAATGGACAAGACCAAGCAGACTGCGCCGTCCGCGGTGCCGCGCCATGTCGCGATCATCATGGATGGTAACAATCGCTGGGCTAAAAAACGCTTTATGCCGGGTGTCGCCGGGCATAAAGCGGGCGTGGATGCTGTGCGAGCCGTCATCGAGGTGTGCGCTGAGGCCAAGGTCGAAGTGTTGACCTTGTTCGCCTTCTCCAGTGAAAACTGGCAGCGCCCGGCCGATGAAGTCAGCGCCTTGATGGATCTGTTCTTCAAGGCATTGCGTCGTGAGGCCAAGCGCCTCAACGACAACAACATCTGCCTGCGCATCATTGGCGATCGCACGCGCTTCCACCCTGAACTTCAGGCGGCGATGCGCGAAGCCGAAGCAATGACTGCCGGTGCCAACCGTTTTGTTCTGCAGATCGCCGCCAACTACGGCGGTCAGTGGGATATCGCGCAGGCTGCGCAGCGCCTGGCACGCGAAGTTCAGGCCGGGCATCTGCGTCCGGAAGACATTACTCCGGATCTTTTGCAAACCTGTCTGGTCACCGGCGATCTGCCGTTGCCGGATTTGTGCATCCGCACCGGTGGTGAGCACCGCATCAGCAACTTCCTGCTGTGGCAGCTGGCTTACGCTGAGTTGTACTTCTCCGACCTGTTCTGGCCGGACTTCAAACACGATGCCATGCGCACTGCGCTGGCCGATTTCGCTTCACGTCAACGTCGCTTCGGTAAAACGAGCGAACAGGTCGAAGCTGGAGCCCGGGTTTAATGCTTAAACAACGAATCATCACTGCACTGATCCTGCTGCCGATTGCCTTGTGCGGGTTTTTCCTGCTCGAAGGTTCCGGGTTTGCCTTGTTCATCGGTCTGGTCGTGACTTTGGGCGCCTGGGAATGGGCGCGTCTGGCAGGTTTCACCGGGCAAGCGTTCCGTGTGGGTTTTGCCGCCGTGGTCGCGTTCATGCTCTTCATCATGTACATCTTGCCCGGCCTTGCGCCGTGGGTGCTCGGTGCTTCGGTGTTGTGGTGGGCAGTGGCGACTTATCTGGTGCTTACTTACCCGGCCTCCAGTGCTCATTGGTCCAGTGCGGCAACCAAACTGGTGATCGGTCTACTGATTCTGTTGCCGGCCTGGCAAGGTCTGGTGCAGATCAAACAGTACCCGTTGGGTAACTGGCTGATCATGGCGGTGATGGTGTTGGTGTGGGGCGCTGATATCGGCGCCTACTTCTCCGGCCGCGCTTTCGGCAAACGCAAACTGGCCCCACAGGTCAGCCCGGGCAAAAGCTGGGAAGGCGTTTACGGTGGTCTGGCATTGAGCCTGGTCATCACCGCCATCGTTGGTCTGGTGCGCGACTGGACAGTGGCCGAACTGCTCAAGGGCTTGATCGGCGCTGCGCTGATCGTCTTTATCTCGGTGGTCGGCGACCTCACCGAAAGCATGTTCAAGCGTCAATCCGGCATCAAGGACAGCAGCAATCTGTTGCCCGGGCATGGCGGTGTGCTTGACCGCATCGACAGCCTGACTGCCGCGATTCCAGTGTTCGCCGTGCTGTTGTGGATGGCCGCACCGTGAGCCGAGCCCAACAGATTACCGTTCTGGGGGCGACCGGTTCGATTGGCCTGAGCACCCTGGATGTCATCGCGCGTCACCCTGAGCGTTATCAAGTATTCGCCCTGAGCGGTTTCACTCGCCTGAGCGAGCTGCTGGCCTTGTGCGTGCGCCATGTGCCGCAGTTTGCCGTGGTGCCTGAAGTCGCCGCTGCCCGTGGCTTGCAGGATGATCTGCGTGCCGCGGGTTTGCCGACGCGGGTTTTGGTGGGGGAGGAGGGCCTGTGCCAGGTCGCCTCCGCGCCGGAAGTCGATGCGGTGATGGCGGCGATTGTGGGTGCAGCGGGGCTGCGTCCTACATTGGCCGCCGTCGAGGCTGGCAAAAAGATTCTCCTGGCTAATAAAGAAGCGCTGGTGATGTCCGGTGCTTTGTTCATGCAGGCTGTGCGCAAAAGCGGTTCGGTCTTGTTGCCGATCGACAGCGAACACAACGCGATTTTCCAGTGCATGCCGCAGGATTTTGCTCGTGGTTTGAGCTCGGTCGGCGTGCGAAGGATTTTACTGACAGCCTCTGGTGGCCCGTTCCGACAGACACCGATGGCTGAACTGGTGCATGTTTCACCTGACCAGGCGTGTGCGCATCCGAACTGGTCCATGGGGCGCAAGATTTCCGTGGATTCGGCCAGCATGATGAACAAAGGCCTTGAGCTGATCGAAGCCTGCTGGTTGTTCGATGCCAAGCCATCGCAGATCGAGGTGGTGATCCATCCGCAAAGCGTGATTCACTCGCTGGTCGATTACGTCGACGGCTCGGTGCTGGCGCAGTTGGGTAATCCTGACATGCGCACGCCGATTGCCAATGCGTTGGCCTGGCCAGAACGCATTGATTCCGGTGTGGCACCGCTGGATCTGTTTGCCATCGCGCGCCTGGATTTCGAAGCGCCTGATGAAGAACGTTTCCCGTGCCTGCGTCTGGCCCGCCAAGCGGCCGAGGCGGGTGACAGCGCACCGGCGATGCTCAACGCGGCCAATGAAGTGGCTGTGGCAGCGTTTCTCGATGGGCGGGTTCGTTACCTGGAAATCGCGAGTATCATCGAGGAAGTCTTGAATCTCGAATCCGTGGTTGCGCTGGATGATCTCGACGCGGTGTTTACCGCCGACGCCAAGGCACGAGTTTTGGCCGAACAATGGTTGAAACGTCACGACCGATAAGTTTTGCAACACAATGGCTTTACGCGGCACTGAACAGGATTGCGGAGAAAGTAGATGAGCGCGCTCTATATGATTGCCGGCACCCTGATCGCTTTGGGTGTGCTGGTCACCTTTCATGAATTCGGCCATTTTTGGGTCGCGCGTCGCTGTGGCGTCAAGGTTCTGCGTTTTTCCGTAGGCTTTGGTATGCCGTTGCTGCGCTGGCACGACAAGAAAGGCACCGAGTTCGTGATCGCCGCGATTCCGCTGGGTGGTTACGTCAAGATGCTCGACGAGCGTGAAGGCGAAGTGCCGCTGGATCAGCTTGATCAGTCGTTCAATCGCAAATCTGTACGCCAGCGTATTGCCATCGTGGCTGCCGGCCCGATCGCCAACTTCCTGCTGGCTCTGGTGTTTTTCTGGGTGCTGGCGATGCTTGGCAGTCAGCAAATACGCCCGGTCATCGGTGGTGTGGAGTCCGGCAGTATCGCGGCCAACGCCGGTTTGACGGCGGGTCAGGAAATTGTCGCAATTGATGGCGAGCCGACTTCCGGTTGGGCGGCGGTCAATTTGCAGTTGGTACGTCGACTGGGTGAGAGCGGTTCACTGCAGTTGTTGGTGCGTGAGCAGGGCTCTACTGCTGATTCGCCGCGCGAGCTGGCGCTGGATCATTGGCTGAAAGGGGCTGATGAGCCGGATCCGATTCGCTCGTTGGGTATTCGTCCATGGCGTCCGGCATTGCCGCCGGTGCTCGCCGAGCTCGATCCAAAAGGCCCGGCGCAAGCTGCTGGCCTGAAAACCGGCGACCGTCTGGTCTCGCTCGACGGCGTGGTGCTGAGCGACTGGCAGCAAGTAGTCGATACCGTTCGTACGCGTCCTGATACCAAAATCATGCTGCGTGTCGAGCGTGATGGTGCTCAAATCGACGTCCCGGTGACGCTGGCGGCGCGTGGCGAAAGCAAGGCGCCGAGCGGTTATCTGGGCGCTGGCGTCAAAGCGATCGACTGGCCACCGGAAATGATCCGCGAGGTCAGTTACGGGCCTTTGGCCGCGATTGGCGAGGGCGCTCGTCGCACTTGGACCATGAGCGTTCTGACCCTCGATTCGCTAAAGAAAATGCTGTTCGGCGAGCTCTCGGTAAAAAACTTGAGTGGACCGATAACCATTGCTAAAGTGGCGGGCGCTTCTGCCCAGTCGGGCGTCGCTGATTTCCTGAATTTCCTTGCTTATCTGAGTATTAGCCTGGGGGTTCTGAATTTGCTGCCCATTCCTGTACTGGATGGGGGGCATTTGTTGTTTTATCTGATCGAGTGGGCGCGTGGTCGTCCCTTGTCGGATCGGGTGCAAGGTTGGGGGATACAGATCGGTATCAGTTTGGTGGTCGGAGTGATGTTGTTAGCTCTGGTCAACGATCTGGGTCGACTGTAACGCTTCGCTGAATTGCGAATCTGCCGCATTTTGCGGCAGTTTGTTTATTGCCAGTTGGAATAAGAAAGGACTTCATGAAACGTCTGCTGCTAACTGCGGTTCTCACCGTATTGATGATCGCCGAAGTTCACGCCGAGTCCTTCACTATCTCTGATATTCGCGTCAATGGCCTCCAGCGGGTCTCCGCGGGTAGTGTCTTTGGTGCCTTGCCGTTGAACGTCGGCGAGCAGGCGGATGATCGTCGCCTGGTGGAATCCACTCGTGCGTTGTTCAAAACCGGTTTCTTTCAAGATATCCAGCTGGGCCGCGAAGGCAACGTACTGGTAATCACGGTCGTTGAACGTCCGTCGGTCGCCAGTATCGAGATCGAAGGCAACAAGGCGATCTCCACCGAAGACTTGATGAAAGGTCTCAAACAGTCCGGTCTGTCCGAAGGCGAGATCTTCCAGCGTGCCACCCTCGAAGGTGTGCGTAACGAACTGCAACGTCAGTACGTTGCTCAGGGTCGCTACTCGGCCACCGTTGATACCGAAGTGGTTTCGCAGCCACGTAACCGTGTTGGTCTGAAAGTGAAGATCAACGAAGGTACCGTTGCGGCCATTCAGCACATCAACGTCGTTGGCAACACGGTTTTCCCTGAGGAAGACCTGACCGACCTGTTCGAACTGAAAACCACCAACTGGCTGTCGTTCTTCAAGAACGATGACAAGTACGCCCGTGAAAAGCTTTCCGGTGACCTGGAGCGTCTGCGCTCCTACTACCTGGACCGCGGCTATATCAACATGGATATCGCTTCGACCCAGGTGTCCATCACCCCGGACAAGAAACACGTCTACATCACCGTTAACGTCACCGAAGGCGAGAAGTACACCGTTCGTGACGTCAAACTCAGCGGTGACCTGAAAGTCCCTGAAGACCAGGTCAAATCGCTGTTGCTGGTGCAGAAAGGCCAGGTGTTCTCGCGCAAGCTGATGACCACTACCTCCGAACTGATCACCCGTCGTCTGGGTAACGAGGGTTACACCTTCGCCAACGTCAACGGTGTTCCGCAGCCACACGATGACGACCACACTGTCGACATCCTGTTTGCTGTCGATCCGGGCAAGCGTGCTTACGTTAACCGTATCAACTTCCGTGGCAACACCAAGTCGGAAGACGAAGTGCTGCGTCGTGAAATGCGTCAGATGGAAGGCGGCTGGGCTTCGACCTACCTGATCGACCAGTCCAAGACCCGTCTTGAGCGTCTGGGCTTCTTTAAAGAAGTCAACGTTGAGACCCCGGCTGTGCCAGGTGTCGACGACCAGGTTGACGTGAACTACAGCGTTGAAGAGCAGGCTTCCGGTTCGATCACCGCCAGCGTCGGTTTCGCGCAGAGCGCCGGTCTGATCCTCGGTGGTTCGATCACCCAGAACAACTTCCTCGGTACTGGTAACCGCGTCAGCGTCGGCCTGACCCGAAGCGAATACCAGAGCCGCTACAACTTCGGCTACGTTGACCCGTACTGGACCGCCGATGGCGTGAGCCTGGGTTACAACGCGTTCTATCGCACCACTGACTACGATGACCTCGATGTCGACGTTGCAAGCTATGCGGTAGACAGCCTGGGTGCTGGCGTAAACGTCGGCTACCCGATCAGCGAGACTTCGCGTCTGACCTTCGGTCTGTCCGTTCAACAGGATGAGATCAAAACCGGTACCTACACAGTTGACGAGATTTTTGACTTCGTTAACAAGGAAGGCGACAAGTACCTGAACTTCAAGGCTTCGGCCGGTTGGTCCGAATCGACCTTGAACAAAGGCGTCTTGCCAACCCGTGGTCGTTCGCAGAGCCTGACGCTGGAATCGACGATTCCGGGCAGTGACCTGTCGTTCTTCAAGCTTGATTACCGTGGTCAGCTGTTCCAGCCGATCACTGAAAACTACACCCTGCGTCTGCACACCGAATTGGGTTATGGCGACGGTTACGGTTCGACTGACGGCTTGCCGTTCTATGAAAACTACTATGCTGGTGGTTTCAACTCGGTTCGTGGCTTCAAGGACAGCACTCTGGGTCCTCGCAGCACACCAAGCACGGGTAAAAACGGTACTCTGCCCGATCCGGATCAGGATCCACTGCCGTTCGGTGGCAACGTTCTGATTCAGGGCGGTGTTGAAGTATTGTTCCCGCTGCCTTTCGTCAAAGATCAACGCTCCCTGCGTACGTCGGTATTCTGGGATGTGGGTAACGTGTTTGATTCGCAGTGCAAGGACACCACGAACACTGATGGTTCGAAGTCCAACACGCAGTGCAACGACATCAGCCTGAGCAACATGGCGAGTTCCGTTGGTGTGGGCGTGACCTGGGTCACCGCACTGGGTCCTCTGAGCTTCGCGTTGGCCATGCCGATCAAGAAACCGGATGACGCTGAAACTCAAGTGTTCCAATTCTCCCTCGGCCAGACGTTCTAAGCGTCTGACCCAAGATAACGACAATGGATTTTGTAGGAGTGCATCGTGCGTAAGTTGACTCAATTGGTTCTCCTGGCCTCCGTACTGGTGGCAGGCCCGGCTTTCGCCGACATGAAAATCGCTGTTCTGAACTATCAGATGGCTTTGCTGGAATCGGACGCGGCCAAGAAGTACGCCGTTGATGCCGAGAAGAAGTTCGGTCCGCAACTGACCAAACTGAAGACTCTGGAAAGCAGCGCCAAAGGCATTCAGGATCGTCTGATGGCCGGTGGCGACAAAATGCAGCAGGGCGAGCGCGAGCGTCTGGAGCTTGAATTCAAGCAAAAGGCCCGTGACTTCCAGTTCCAGTCCAAAGAACTGAACGAAGCCAAAGCTGTTGCTGACCGCGAAATGCTCAAGCAACTGAAGCCGAAGCTGGATGGCGCAGTGGAAGAAGTCATCAAGAAAGGTGGTTTTGACCTGGTGTTCGAGCGTGGCGCAGTGATCGATGTCAAGCCTCAGTACGACATCACGCGCCAGGTTATCGAGCGCATGAATCAGCTGAAGTAACCCATGACCGTGACCATCAAGCTCGGCCAGTTGGCCGAGTTCCTCGGCGCCACCCTGCGTGGCGACCCGGAGAAGCAAATTACTGGGCTAGCCACTTTGCAAGAGGCTGGCCCAGCTCAGTTGAGCTTTCTGGCAAACCCTCAATACCGCAAATTCCTGGCAGGCTCGCAGGCGGCAGCGCTGTTGCTCAAAGAAGCTGATGCTGAAGGCTTTGCCGGAAATGCGCTGGTGGTGCCGGATCCTTATCTGGCCTACGCACGTATCTCGCACTTGTTCGATCCCAAACCAAAAGCTGCGGCGGGTATCCACCCGTCGGCAGTGATTGCGGACGACGCGGTGGTTGATCCAACCGCCAGCATCGGCCCGTTTGTAGTGATCGAAGCCGGTGCGCGTATCGCTGCTGAGGTGACCTTGGGCGCCCACTGCTTTATCGGTGCGCGCAGTGAAATTGGTGAAGGCGGCTGGCTTGCGCCCCGCGTGACCCTGTATCACGACGTGCGCATCGGCAAACGTGTGGTGATTCAGTCCGGTGCTGTGCTCGGTGGTGAGGGCTTCGGCTTTGCCAACGAGAAGGGCATCTGGCAGAAAATCGCCCAGATCGGTGGCGTGACCATCGGCGACGACGTAGAGATTGGCGTGAATACCGCTATCGACCGCGGCGCGCTGGCCGATACCGTGATCGGCAATGGCGTGAAACTCGATAACCAGATTCAGATCGCGCACAACGTTCAGGTCGGTGATCACACTGCCATGGCCGCGTGTGTCGGGATCTCCGGCAGCACCAAGATCGGCAAGCATTGCATGCTCGCTGGCGGTGTCGGTCTGGTTGGGCACATTGATATTTGCGACAACGTTTTCCTCACCGGGATGACCATGGTGACCCACTCGATTACCGAGCCAGGCGCCTACTCATCCGGTACAGCCATGCAACCGGCGGCCGAATGGCGCAAAAGCGCGGCCCGTATTCGTCAGCTCGATGACATCGCGCGACGTTTGAAACAGCTGGAAAAGCGCGTAGGGGAAGTGACCCCTGACGGCAATGCTTCATCAGATGGCTGATACCATTTCCATATCAAGTGTGCACAGCCTCTAGACTGCCTCCTTGATTTGCTAGAGGAGTGCGCGTCAGTCGCGCTCCCAATCTTTACATAGGCTTCCCCCCGAAATGATGGACATCAACGAGATTCGCGAATACCTGCCTCACCGTTACCCGTTCCTGCTGGTGGATCGGGTGGTGGAACTGGACACTGAAGGCAAGCGCATTCGCGCCTACAAGAATGTCAGCATCAATGAACCGTTCTTCAATGGTCACTTCCCTGCGCATCCAATCATGCCGGGTGTATTGATCATCGAAGCAATGGCTCAGGCTGCCGGGATCCTCGGTTTCAAAATGCTTGATGTGAAGCCTGCCGACGGCACGCTTTACTACTTCGTCGGTTCCGACAAGCTGCGTTTCCGCCAGCCTGTGTTGCCGGGCGACCAGTTGATCCTTGAAGCCAAGTTCCTCAGCTGCAAGCGTCAGATCTGGAAATTCGAATGCCAGGCTTCGGTCGACGGCAAGCCGGTCTGCTCGGCTGAAATCATCTGCGCGGAACGCAAGCTATGAGTTTGATTGACCCTCGCGCAATCATCGATCCGTCGGCCGTTCTGGCTGACGGTGTCGAGGTCGGCCCGTGGTCGATCGTCGGCGCCGGTGTGGAAATCGGCGAGGGTACCGTGATCGGGCCCCATGTAATTCTTAAAGGCCCGACCCGCATCGGTAAGGACAATCGCATCTACCAGTTTTCTTCGGTAGGCGAGGACACGCCCGATCTGAAATACAAAGGTGAAGAAACCCGTCTGGTGATTGGTGACCATAACGTCATCCGCGAAGGCGTGACCATTCACCGTGGCACCGTTCAGGATCGTTCCGAAACGACGCTGGGCGACCACAACCTGATCATGGCCTATGCCCACATCGGTCACGACAGCGTCATCGGCAACAACTGCATTCTGGTCAACAACACCGCGTTGGCCGGCCATGTACACGTTGATGACTGGGCGATCCTCTCCGGTTTCACCCTCGTACATCAGTATTGCCACATCGGCGCCCACAGCTTTTCCGGCATGGGCACGGCGATCGGCAAGGACGTTCCGGCGTTCGTGACGGTATTCGGCAACCCGGCGGAAGCACGCAGCATGAACTTCGAAGGCATGCGCCGTCGTGGGTTCAGCGAAGACGCGATCCACACCCTGCGTCGCGCCTACAAAACCGTGTACCGCCAAGGCCTGACGGTCGAGCAGGCACTGGCTGAGCTGGCAGAACCGGCGGCGCAGTTCCCGGAAGTTGCGATTTTCCGCGACTCGATCCAGTCGTCGACTCGCGGCATCACTCGCTGATCATGGCTAATCTGCGTATTGCGCTGGTGGCGGGTGAGGCTTCCGGCGACATTCTCGGCGCCGGTCTGATGCGCGCCCTCAAGGCGCAGCATCCGGCGGTCGAGTTCATCGGTGTGGGTGGCCCGTTGATGCAGGCCGAAGGCCTGACTTCCTACTTTCCCATGGAACGCTTGTCGGTCATGGGCCTGGTAGAAGTGCTCGGGCGTCTGCGTGAGTTGCTCAAGCGCCGCAAGGAGCTGATCGCCACGCTGATCGCCGAGAAACCGGATGTGTTCATCGGCATCGATGCCCCGGATTTCAACCTCAATATCGAACTGAAGCTGCGTCAGGCCGGGATCAAAACCGTGCATTACGTCAGCCCGTCGGTGTGGGCATGGCGGCAGAAGCGCGTGTTGAAGATTCGCGAAGGCTGCGATTTGATGCTCACGTTGTTGCCGTTCGAAGCGAAATTCTACGAAGAGAAGGGCGTGCCGGTGCGGTTCGTCGGCCACACGCTGGCCGATGCCATTCCGTTGGAGGCTGATCGTGCCGCCGCGCGTGCCGAGTTGGGCTTGCCTGACGGCCCGCTGGTGGCCTTGATGCCCGGCAGCCGTGGCGGCGAAGTGTCTCGACTTGGCGCGCTGTTCCTCGATACCGCCGAGCGCCTGCGCAGCATGCGCCCGGGTGTGCGTTTCGTCATTCCTTGCGCCAACGCCGAGCGCCGCGCGCAGCTTGAAGAGCTGCTCGCCGGCCGCGATCTGCCGGTGACCTTGCTCGACGGCAAATCCCATCTGGCCTTGGCCGCGTGCAACGCCGTGTTGATCGCTTCCGGTACCGCGACCCTTGAAGCGCTGCTGTACAAGCGGCCGATGGTGGTCGCCTATCGCTTGGCACCGCTGACGTTCTGGATTCTCAAGCGCATGGTCAAGAGCCCGTACGTGTCCTTGCCGAACTTGCTCGCCCAGCGTCTGCTGGTGCCAGAATTATTGCAGGATGATGCGACGGTCGAAGCACTGGCCCAGACCTTGTCGCCGCTGATCGAAGGCGGTGAAGAACAGACGCGCGGTTTCGACGAGATCCACCGCACGCTGCGCCGGGATGCCTCCAATCAGGCGGCGGACGCCGTCCTTAACCTGATCGGTCAAAAACAATGAGCAAGACAAGCATGCAGATGGGCCTGGATTTCACCCTGGTCGCCGAAGTCGAAGAATTGGTGGCCGGTGTCGATGAAGTCGGTCGCGGCCCGTTGTGCGGTGCAGTGGTGACGGCAGCGGTGATCCTTGATCCGAACCGGCCGATTCTCGGCCTCAACGACTCGAAGAAGCTCACCGAAGCCAAGCGTGAAAAGCTCTACGACGAGATCATCGAGAAATCCCTGAGCTGGTGCATCGCCCGCGCCGAAGTCGAAGAAATCGACGAGCTGAACATCCTTCACGCCACCATGCTCGCCATGCAGCGCGCGGTCGCCGGCCTGCATATTCAGCCGAAACTGGCGATGATCGACGGCAACCGCTGCCCACAACTGCCGATGCGCGCCGAAGCGGTGGTGCAGGGCGACGGTAAGGTGCCGGCCATTGCTGCCGCGTCGATTCTGGCCAAGGTCAGTCGTGACCGTGAAATGGCTGCGTTTGAATTGATCTACCCGGGTTACGGCATCGGCGGCCATAAAGGCTATCCGACGCCCGTTCATCTGGAAGCCTTGGTACGTCTGGGCCCGACGCCGATTCATCGGCGCTCGTTCGCCCCGGTGCGTCTGGCTTACGAAGCGCTGGAAGGCCTGACACAGGTTTAGTCGCAAGGCTGATGTTTTGTTCGAGGCCCGGTACAATCCGGGCCTTGTTGTCTCTATGTAACTGGACAGGATCACTATGCCGGCTTCATTCGTTCATCTACGCCTGCACACTGAATACTCGCTGGTCGACGGGCTGGTGCGGATCAAGCCGCTGGTCAAGGCGCTGACCGCCATGAACATGCCGGCGGTCGCGGTCACCGACCAGAACAACATGTGCTCCCTGGTCAAATTCTATAAAAACACCATGGGCGCCGGCATCAAGCCGATCTGCGGCGCCGACCTGTGGCTGTCGAACAAAGATCCGGACGCGCCGCTGAGCCGTCTCAGCCTGTTGGTGATGAACGCCAAGGGCTATCGCAACCTCACCGAGTTGATCTCGCGCGGCTTCATTGAAGGCCAGCGCAACGGCATGATCATCATCGAGCGTGAGTGGGTCGCTGAAGCCAACGAAGGCCTGATCATGTTGTCCGCCGCCAAAGAGGGCGAGATCGGCATGGCCCTGATCAGTGGCAACCCGGCTGAAGCCGAGGCCCTGACGCGCGAATGGATGGCGGTGTTCCCGGATCGCTTCTATCTGGAAATCCAGCGCACCAACCGTCCCAACGATGAAGAACAACTGCACGGCGCCGTGGCGCTGGCCGACAAACTCGGCGCGCCGTTGGTGGCGAGCAACGATGTGCGCTTCATCAAGCAGGAAGACTTCGCCGCCCACGAAACCCGCGTGTGCATCGGTGAGGGCCGCGCGCTCGACGACCCGCGTCGTTCGAAGAATTACAGCGATCAGCAATACCTGAAAAGCGCCGAGGAGATGATCGAGCTGTTCAGCGATATTCCCGACGCGATTGAAAACACCGTCGAGATCGCCAAGCGCTGCAACATCGACGTGAAACTGGGCACGCACTTCCTGCCCAACTTCCCGATCCCCGATGGCATGACCATCGACGAATATTTCCGCAAAGTCTCCTTCGACGGTCTCGAAGAGCGATTGGCGGTGCTGCTGCCCAAAGACACCACCGAAGACTACGAAGCCAAGCGTCAGGTCTATGTTGATCGCTTGAATTTCGAGCTGGATATCATCATCCAGATGGGCTTCCCCGGTTACTTCCTGATCGTTATGGACTTTATCCAGTGGGCCAAGAGCAACGGCGTGCCGGTAGGCCCTGGCCGTGGTTCGGGTGCCGGTTCGCTGGTGGCCTACGTGCAGAAGATCACCGACCTCGACCCGCTGGAATACGATCTGCTGTTCGAACGTTTCCTTAACCCGGAACGGGTATCGATGCCCGACTTCGACGTCGACTTCTGCATGGACGGTCGTGACCGCGTGATCGATTACGTGGCCGAGAAGTACGGGCGCAACGCGGTAAGCCAGATCATCACTTTCGGTTCCATGGCCGCCAAGGCTGTGGTGCGCGACGTGGCGCGGGTGCAGGGCAAGTCTTACGGTCTGGCGGATCGTCTGTCGAAGATGATTCCGTTCGAAGTCGGCATGACTCTGGAAAAAGCCTACGAGCAGGAAGAAATCCTCCGTGACTTCATCAAGGTCGATGAAGAGGCCGCCGAAATCTGGGAGATGGCGCGCAAGCTCGAAGGCGTGGTGCGTAACGTCGGTAAACACGCCGGTGGTGTGGTTATCGCGCCGACCAAGCTGACTGACTTCTCGCCGATCTATTGCGACGAGGCCGGTGACGGTCTGGTAACCCAGTTCGACAAGGACGACGTTGAAGCCGCCGGTCTGGTGAAGTTCGACTTCCTCGGTCTGCGGACGCTGACGGTCATCGACTGGGCGCTGAAGACCATCAACCGCGACCGCGCCAAGGTCGACGAGCCGCCGCTGGACATCGCGTTCATTCCGCTCGACGACAAGCCGACTTACACGCTGTTGCAAAAAGCTGAAACCACCGCGGTGTTCCAGCTTGAGTCGCGAGGCATGAAAGAGCTGATCAAAAAGCTCAAGCCCGACTGTCTGGAAGACTTGATCGCACTGGTGGCCCTGTTCCGTCCGGGCCCGTTGCAGTCCGGCATGGTTGATGACTTTATCAACCGTAAGCACGGTCGCGCCGAGCTGGCGTATCCGCACTCCGACTATCAATACGAAGGCCTCAAGCCGGTATTGGCGCCGACGTACGGCATCATCCTGTATCAAGAACAGGTGATGCAGATTGCCCAGGTCATGGCCGGTTACACCCTCGGCGGTGCGGACATGCTCCGTCGGGCGATGGGTAAGAAAAAGCCCGAAGAAATGGCCAAGCAGCGCGGCGGTTTTATTGAAGGTTGCAAGACCAACAATATCGAAGCCGACCTCGCCGGTAACATTTTCGACCTGGTGGAAAAATTCGCCGGTTACGGTTTCAACAAATCTCACTCTGCCGCTTACGGCTTGGTCTCTTACCAGACCGCCTGGCTAAAAACCCACTACCCGGCGCCGTTCATGGCCGCGGTACTGTCGGCGGACATGCACAACACCGACAAGGTCGTGACCTTGATCGAAGAAATTCGCACCATGAAGCTGCGTCTCGACGCGCCGGATGTGAATACTTCGGAGTTCAAGTTCACGGTGAACGACGAAGGCCGCATCATTTATGGCCTCGGCGCGATCAAGGGTGTGGGCGAGGGTCCGGTCGAGGCGATCACTGAGGCGCGCGCGGACGGGCCGTTCAAGGATCTTTTCGATTTCTGCGCCCGTGTCGACCTCAAACGCATCAACAAGCGCACCCTCGACGGTTTGATCCGCAGCGGGGCGCTGGATCGTCTCGGCCCGTTCTTCCATGAAGAGCAAAAGGCTTATCAGGCCAACATCGACCGCAACCGTGCGGTGCTGTTGGCCGCGATGGAAGAAGCGATCAAATCCGCCGAGCAGACGGCGCGCACTCACGACAGTGGTCACGCCGACCTGTTTGGCGGCTTGTTCGTCGAGGAAGATGCCGACGTTTACGCGGTGCATCGCAAGGCCAAAGAGCTGACCCTCAAAGAACGCCTCAAAGGTGAAAAAGACACCCTGGGCCTGTACCTGACCGGTCACCCGATTGACGAGTACGAAGGTGAGATCCGCCGGTTCGCCCGTCAGCGCATCATTGACCTGAAACCGGCGCGCGACACGCAGACCGTGGCCGGGATGATCATTGCCCTGCGCGTGATGAAGAACAAGAAGGGCGACAAGATGGGCTTCATCACCCTCGACGACCGTTCGGGGCGAATCGAGGCGTCGCTGTTCGCCGATGCGTTCCACTCCGCGCAGTCACTGTTGCAGACCGACGCGATGGTGGTGGTCGAAGGCGAGGTCAGCAACGATGACTTCTCCGGCGGCCTGCGCCTGCGGGTCAAGCGTGTGATGAGCATGGAAGATGCGCGCACCAACCTTGCCGAGAGCCTGCGCCTGAAGCTGCAAACCCAGGATCTGAAAGGCGATCAGCTACGCTGGTTGGGTGATTTGCTCAAGCGCCATCGCGGCGCGTGCCCGGTGACCATGGAGTACACCAGCCCCGATGCGAAGACCTTGCTGCAGTTTGGCGAGACGTGGCGAATCGACCCGGCGGATGCCTTGATTCAGGCTCTGCGTGACCAGTTCGGGCGAGACAACGTCTTCCTCCAATACCGTTGACCGGCGAGTGCCATCATTGCACTTGCCCGAAACCTGAATTTTTAATCTCGACCTCAGCGCGCCTCTCCCTTAAGGTAGGGCGCGAATAGACAAACGGCCGGCCCAAGCTTATTTGGGACTCGACCCAAGACGGACGCCTATGAACCCGAATTTTCTAGATTTCGAACAGCCGATCGCCGACCTGCAAGCCAAGATCGAAGAGTTGCGCTTGGTCGGTAATGACAATTCGCTGAATATCGGCGATGAGATCTCCCGCCTGCAGGACAAGAGCAAAACGCTGACCGAAGACATTTTCGGCAAGCTGACCAGCTGGCAGATCGCACGCCTGGCGCGTCACCCGAAACGCCCGTACACCCTCGACTACATCGAGCACATCTTCACCGAGTTCGACGAACTGCACGGCGACCGTCACTTCTCTGACGACGCCGCCATCGTTGGCGGTATCGCCCGTCTGGAAGACCAGCCGGTGATGATCATCGGTCACCAGAAAGGCCGCGAAGTGCGCGAGAAGGTTCGCCGCAACTTCGGCATGCCGCGTCCGGAAGGCTACCGCAAGGCGTGCCGTCTGATGGAGATGGCCGAGCGTTTCAAAATGCCGATCCTGACCTTCATCGACACCCCGGGTGCCTACCCTGGGATCGACGCTGAAGAGCGCAACCAGAGCGAAGCGATCGCCTGGAACCTGCGTGTGATGTCGCGCCTGAAAACCCCGATCATCGCCACCGTTATCGGTGAGGGTGGCTCCGGCGGTGCTCTGGCGATTGGCGTCTGCGATCAGTTGAACATGCTGCAGTACTCGACCTACGCGGTGATCTCGCCGGAAGGTTGCGCATCGATTCTGTGGAAAACCGCCGAAAAAGCGCCGGATGCTGCTGAAGCGATGGGCATCACCGCTGAGCGTCTGAAAGGCCTGGGCATTGTCGACAAGGTGATTGGCGAGCCTCTGGGCGGCGCCCACCGTGATCCAGCGACTGCCGCTGCTTCGATCCGTGCCGAGCTGAGTTCGCAACTGGCGATGCTGAAGAAGTTCGATAACGAAGCGCTGTTGAAGCGCCGTTATGATCGACTGATGAGCTACGGCCTCTAAGTCGAACGCAATACCCCTGTAGGAGCTGCCGAAGGCTGCGATCTTTCAAGATCAAAAGATCGCAGCCTTCGGCAGCTCCTACAGGATCCTTGAGAAGCGACCCTCTCTATGAATTCTTCGAAGAGTGATTTGCCTTCCCGGCTTCTGCTGAACCTTGAGCCCTGGCGCAATGCCGCTCATTGGCGTATCGCCTTCTCCGGTGGTCTCGACTCCACCGTCCTGCTGCATCTGCTGGCCTCTCTGGCAAAATCCGATTCCCTCCCGCCGCTAAGCGCTGTCCATATCCATCACGGCCTTCAGGCTGCGGCTGATGCGTGGCCGCAACATTGCCAAGCCGTTTGCGATGCGCTGGGTGTTCCGTTGCTGATCGAGCGGGTTACGGTGCAACCGGGTGCGAGTCTGGAGCGAGCAGCACGGGATGCGCGTTACGCGGTGTTCAGTTCGCTGACGCAGACCAATGATCTGTTGCTGACCGGGCAGCATCGCGATGATCAGGCGGAGACGCTGTTATTTCGCCTGTTGCGTGGCGCCGGTGTACGCGGATTGTCCGCAATGCCGGCGCAGCGGCCGGTGGGGCAGGGCACGCTGGTTCGGCCGCTGCTGGACATCTCCCGCGCCGAACTGGAAGCGTACGCGCAGACACATCAATTAACCTGGATCGAAGACCCGTCCAATCAGGATCGGCAATTCTCGCGCAACTATCTGCGCCATCAGGTCATGCCGCTGCTGACCGGGCGCTGGCCGCAAGCGCAGGCGAGCATGGCCCGCAGTGCCGCGCATCTGCGTGAGGCGCAGGGGCTGCTCGATGAACTGGCGCAGATCGATCTGGCACAAGCGAACACCCCGCACGATTTCGAATGGCTGGGTTTGCCGTCGCTGGAACTGGCGCCACTCGCCGCACTGTCCGCCGCGCGCCAACGCAACGCGATCAGCCATTGGCTCGAAGCCTTCACCCAACTGCCGGATAGCGACCATTGGTCGGGTTGGACGGATCTGTGCGAAGCGGCTTCCGATGCTTCGCCTATCTGGCGTCTGGCCAATGGCGAATTGCATCGCAGCGCCGGACGTGTGTGGTGGCTCAGCGGCCACTGGTTGCGCACGCCGATGATCGGCGCTGACTGGCAAGTGCCGTCTTCACCGCTACGCTTGGCCGATAATGGCCGTGTCATTTTCGCTGGGCATACTCCTTGCGGATCATTGCGCATCGCCTATCGTCAGGGCGGCGAAGTGATGCATTTGGCGGATCGCGGTCATCGTGATCTCAAACGCCTGCTCAATGAGCGCGCGGTGCCGGGTTTTGTGCGTGGCAGATTGCCGCTGCTGTTTCGCGGTGACGAATTGCTCGCGGTGGCGAACCTGCCGGGGCTTGATGGCAATGGGCAGGACGGCTGGAAATTGCATTGGCAGCCAACAGGCGAAGATCTGGGTTTGAGCTGAAAGGAGCATTCCGGTAGACTACGCTCCCTTCTTGATACAACTTCTGTGGATTCGCCTGAATTGCAGGAGTTGCCGATTACCAAGCAGTCTTTGCTGGGCGATTCCAAAAAATGTGTAGCGAGCAACGTACCGGTGTTTCATCTGCCGGTCTGTCCCAACGCGGCGGTTTTTTTGAAAGGTGCACTGTGATTAATGCAGGTGATCGGGGGCTTCGGCCTTCCTTCGCTTCCCCCGGCGGCTCGGACCGCTTTAACGCAGACTTCTAGGGTTTTTCATGACGCGCTACATATTCGTCACGGGCGGTGTTGTTTCTTCTTTGGGGAAAGGCATTGCATCGGCTTCATTGGCAGCCATCCTGGAGGCGCGGGGACTTAAGGTCACCATGCTGAAGCTGGATCCGTACATCAACGTTGACCCGGGCACCATGAGCCCGTTCCAGCACGGCGAAGTGTTCGTCACCCACGACGGCGCCGAGACCGACCTGGATCTGGGCCACTACGAGCGGTTCATCCGCACGACCATGACCCAGAACAACAACTTCACCACTGGCCGTGTTTACGAACACGTGCTGCGCAAAGAGCGCCGTGGTGATTACCTGGGTGCAACCATCCAGGTGATTCCGCACATCACCGACGAAATCAAGCGCCGCATCATCAAGGGTGCTGGCGACGCTGACGTGGCGATGGTTGAAATCGGTGGCACCGTCGGTGACATCGAGTCGCAACCGTTCCTCGAAGCGATCCGCCAACTGCGTTTCGAAGTCGGCGCCAAGCGCGCAATGCTGATGCACCTGACTCTGGTGCCGTACATCGCCACTGCCGGCGAGACCAAAACCAAGCCAACCCAGCATTCGGTGAAAGAACTGCGTTCGATCGGCCTGCAGCCAGACGTACTGGTGTGCCGTTCCGATCACCCGATCGACATCTCGTCGCGTCGCAAGATCGCTCAGTTCACCAACGTTGAAGAACGTGCGGTGATCGCGCTGGAAGACGCCGATACCATCTACAAGATCCCTGGCATCCTGCACTCGCAGGGTCTGGACGATTTCGTCGTTGAGCGTTTCGGTCTGCAGTGCGGCAGCGCTGATCTGTCCGAGTGGGAAGCGGTGGTTGACGCCAAGCTGAACCCGGAACACGAAGTGACCATCGCCATGGTCGGCAAGTACATGGAGCTGCTGGACGCCTACAAGTCGCTGATCGAAGCGATGAGTCATGCCGGCATCAGCAACCGCACCAAGGTCAACCTGCGTTACATCGATTCCGAAGACATCGAAAACCAGGGCACTGCGCTGCTCGAAGGTGTCGACGCGATCCTCGTACCGGGCGGCTTCGGTCTGCGCGGCGTGGAAGGCAAGATCACCGCCGTTCAGTACGCTCGTGAGAACAAGGTTCCATACCTGGGCATCTGCCTCGGCATGCAAGTGGCGGTCATCGAGTTCGCCCGTAACGTGATGGGCTGGAAAGACGCCAACTCCACCGAGTTCGACCGCGCCAGCGGCCACCCGGTTGTGGGTCTGATCACCGAATGGGAAGACGCGACCGGCGCTGTTGAAGTGCGTACCGAAGCGTCCGATCTGGGCGGCACCATGCGCCTCGGCGCTCAGGAATGCCTGCTTGAAGCCGGCTCCAAGGTGCACGACTGCTACGCCAAGGATGTGATCGTCGAGCGTCACCGTCACCGTTACGAAGTGAACAACAAGCTGCTGCCACAACTGATCGAAGCCGGCCTGAAAATCTCCGGTCGCTCGGCTGACGCAGCGCTGGTTGAAGTGGTAGAAGCGGCCGATCACCCATGGTTCGTTGCTTGCCAGTTCCACCCTGAGTTCACCTCGACACCACGCGATGGCCACCCGCTGTTCAGCGGTTTCGTCAAAGCAGCGTTGGCTCAACACCAGAAGAAGGCGTAACCCCGATGGCACAGAAGATCATCCGCGTCGGCGACATCGAGATTGCCAACGACAAACCCATGGTGCTGTTCGGCGGCATGAACGTGCTGGAAAGCCGTGACATGGCCATGCAGGTTTGCGAAGAGTACGTAAAGGTCACCGAAAAACTCGGTATCCCTTACGTGTTCAAGGCCAGTTTCGACAAGGCCAACCGGTCTTCTGTGCATTCGTATCGTGGCCCTGGCCTGGAAGAAGGCATGCGCATCTTCCAGGACATCAAACAAGCCTTCGGCGTACCGATCATCACCGACGTCCACGAGCCTGATCAGGCCGCGGTCGTCGCTGAGGTCTGCGACATCATTCAACTGCCGGCCTTCCTGTCGCGCCAGACCGATCTGGTCGTCGCGATGGCCAAGACCAACGCAGTGATCAATATCAAGAAAGCCCAGTTCCTCGCGCCTCAGGAAATGAAACACATCCTGAGCAAGTGCGTGGAAGCGGGTAATGACCAACTGATCCTCTGCGAGCGTGGTTCGAGTTTCGGCTACAACAACCTCGTGGTCGACATGCTCGGCTTCGGCATCATGAAGCAGTTCGAGTATCCGGTTTTCTTCGACGTGACCCACGCGCTGCAAATGCCAGGCGGTCGTTCCGACTCCGCTGGCGGTCGCCGTGCGCAGGTGCTGGATCTGGCCAAGGCGGGCATGAGCCAGTCGCTGGCGGGTCTGTTCCTCGAAGCACATCCGGATCCGGACAACGCCAAATGCGACGGCCCTTGCGCCTTGCGTCTGGACAAACTGGAGCCATTTCTGGCCCAGCTCAAAGCTTTGGACGAACTGGTGAAGAGTTTTCCGACGGTAGAAACCGCGTAACACTCAATTCTCCGGTAAAGTACCGCACGATTTGTCGCACATGCCCTCGGGCATGTGCGTTGTCGTCTGCAAGCTGCCCGCTGCACACCACTTGCCGACGGTAAAAAGATTTCCTCTAGCTGCGTCGTTTTCGTCAACTTTGGAGTGTTTACAACAATGGCAAAAATCGTCGACATCAAAGGTCGTGAAGTTCTCGACTCCCGTGGCAATCCCACCGTGGAAGCGGACGTGCTTCTCGACAACGGCATCATCGGCAGCGCTTGCGCGCCGTCCGGTGCATCCACTGGCTCGCGTGAAGCGCTCGAGCTGCGTGATGGCGACAAGAGCCGTTATCTGGGCAAAGGCGTACTGAAAGCAGTCGCCAACATCAACGGCCCGATCCGCGATCTGCTGCTGGGCACCGACCCAAGCGACCAGAAAGCGCTGGATCACGCGATGATCAAGCTCGACGGTACCGAAAACAAAGCGACCCTGGGCGCCAACGCCATCCTCGCCGTATCCCTGGCGGCGGCCAAGGCTGCTGCACAGGATCAGGATCTGCCGTTGTACGCACACATCGCCAACCTCAACGGCACTCCGGGTGTTTACTCGATGCCGGTGCCGATGATGAACATCATCAACGGTGGCGAGCACGCCGATAACAACGTCGACATCCAGGAATTCATGGTACAGCCGGTTGGCGCCAAGTCTTTCTCGGAAGGTCTGCGCATGGGCACCGAGATTTTCCATCACTTGAAAGCTGTGCTGAAGGCCCGTGGCCTGAGCACTGCCGTTGGCGACGAAGGCGGTTTCGCACCGAACCTGGCGTCCAACGAAGACGCGCTGAAAGTTATCTCCGAAGCGGTGGCCAACGCCGGTTACAAGCTGGGCACTGACGTGACCCTGGCGCTGGACTGCGCGGCGAGCGAATTCTACGAAGACGGCAAGTACAACCTGTCCGGCGAAGGCCAGGTGTTCACCGCTGAAGGTTTCGCTGATTACCTGAAGGGCCTGACCGAACGTTATCCGATCATCTCGATCGAAGACGGTCTGGACGAGTCCGACTGGGCTGGCTGGAAAATCCTCACCGACAAGATCGGCGAGAAGGTGCAACTGGTGGGCGACGACCTGTTCGTGACCAACACCAAGATCCTGAAAGAGGGCATCGATAAAAACATCGCCAACTCGATCCTGATCAAGTTCAACCAGATCGGCACTCTGACCGAAACGCTGGAAGCCATCCAGATGGCCAAGGCTGCCGGTTACACTGCAGTGATCTCGCACCGTTCGGGCGAAACCGAAGATTCGACCATCGCCGACCTGGCTGTGGGCACCTCGGCTGGCCAGATCAAAACCGGTTCGCTGTGCCGTTCCGACCGCGTTTCCAAGTACAACCAACTGCTGCGTATCGAAGAGCAGTTGAATGGCAAAGCCAAGTACAACGGTCGCTCCGAGTTTCGCGGTTAAGCCGTAGATGGTAAAAAGACACCGGATTGTGTCGGAAAAGTCGTGACAGCGATGGATTTGCCACTAATCTGATGCCTTATATGCACAAGCCTGGATCTTCCAGGCTTCGTGCTATCAGATGCTTCAAAGTTTTGGCATGGCTGTCTTTTTTCACTGGATACCTGATATTCGATGCGCAGTCCCTACTGGTTGTTTCTCGTTTTGCTCTTGCTGCTGGCCGGTCTGCAGTACCGCCTGTGGGTGGGCAATGGCAGTCTGGCGCAAGTCGCCGAGCTGAATCAGCAGATTGCTGATCAACACGCCGAGAACGAAGCCCTGCTGGAGCGCAATCGGGTGATGGACGCTGAAGTCAGCGAGCTGAAGAAAGGCATGGAGACCGTTGAAGAACGCGCTCGCCATGAGTTGGGCATGGTCAAGGACGGCGAAACCCTTTACCAGTTGGCCCAATGATCAATTCCCTGCCGGCCTTCTGGGCCGTGATTCCTGCCGCGGGCGTCGGAGCCCGAATGGCCGCGGATCGTCCCAAGCAATACCTGCAACTGGGCGGACGCACAATTCTCGAACACAGCCTCGGCTGTTTCCTCGATCACCCAAGCCTGCAAGGGTTGGTGGTCAGTCTTGCTGTTGATGATCCTTACTGGCCGAACCTGGCGTGCGCAAGCGACTCGCGAATTCAGCGGGTTGACGGCGGGGCCGAGCGATCGGCTTCGGTGCTCAATGCCTTGCTGCACTTGCATGCGCAGGGTGCCGATGATGACGATTGGGTGCTGGTGCACGATGCGGCGCGGCCGAATCTGAGTCGCGATGATCTCGACAAGCTGCTTGCTGAACTGATGGATGACCCGGTCGGCGGTTTGCTCGCCGTGCCGGCACGCGATACGTTGAAGCGGGTCGACAAGCACGGTCGTGTGCTTGAAACCGTCGATCGCAGTGTGATCTGGCAGGCGTATACGCCGCAGATGTTTCGTCTTGGGGCGTTGCATCGGGCGCTGGCGGACAGTCTGGTCGCGGATGCTGTGATTACTGACGAAGCGTCAGCGATGGAGTGGGCGGGGCTGAAGCCGCGACTGATCGAAGGGCGCGCGGATAACCTCAAGGTTACGCGGCCGGAAGATCTGGAGTGGTTGCGCCAGCGTTGGGCTAACCGCCGCTAAAAGATCAAAAGATCGCAGCCTTCGGCAGCTCCTACATGGATCGCATGCTTTTGTAGGAGCTGCCGAAGGCTGCGATCTTTTGCTTTTCAACCTCGATACTCCGGCCGCTCAGCCAACCCCTCCTTCAAAAAATCCACCAATTTGCGCACCTTCGGCGACAAATGCCGCTGCTGCGGATACAACGCCCACACCGCCGTATTCGGCGGCTGATGCGCCTCCAGCAGCGAAATCAACGCACCACTGTGCAGATGCTCCAGTACGTAATAATCCGGCAACTGACACAACCCGACGCCCTGCAACGCCGCGTCCAGCACCGCTTGCCCACTGTTGCAGCGCCAGTTTCCCTGCACCCGCTGAGAAAATTCCCGCCCGTTCTGTTCCAGTTGCCAGACGTCCGAGCTGCCGATCAGGCAATTATGCCGGCTCAATTCCGACAAACTATGTGGGCGTCCATACCGTTCGAGGTAGGACGGTGACGCACACAGGTACATGCGCCGAGGTGCCAGCCGTGCGGCGACCAAGCGCGAATCCTGTAACCGACCCAACCGAATCGCCAGATCCAGCCCTTCATGCACCAGATCGAGTTGGCGATTGCTCAGCTCGATATCGATGCGCAACTGCGGATACAGCCCCATAAACCGCGTCACCAGCGGCACGATAAAGCGTTCGCCGTATGCCACCGCGCAGGTCATGCGCAGCATGCCTTTCGGTTCGCTGGTCAGGTCGCCGACCGCGCGCAATGCTTCCTCGCGACCATCCTGCAAACGTTGGCAATGCTGGAGGAAAGTCTGCCCGGCCTCGGTCAGCGTCACCCGGCGGGTACTGCGATAGAGCAGACGCGTCTGCAAACGCTCTTCCAGTCGTACGATTTGTCGACTGACGTGGGAGGAAGAAACCCCAAGGCGTTCGGCCGCAGCGGTGAATTGGCTGCACTCGGCGACGGCGACGAACTCGTCGATGCCTTCCCAGCGGTTCTCGGACATTGGATTATCCCTGTACGGCAATAATATTTTGCATTTGTCCGGATTATTCATCAGCTAGCGCTGAACTACACTCGCTGTCTGGTTTTTTTATTCATTGGATTCACTGGAGAGTCAGCATGATCAAGTCGCGCGCCGCCGTTGCCTTCGAGGCCAAAAAGCCGCTGGAAATCGTAGAAGTCGATGTCGCCATGCCCAAGGCCGGTGAAGTATTGCTGCGCGTCGTCGCCTCCGGTGTTTGCCACACTGACGCCTACACCCTGTCCGGCGCAGACCCGGAAGGCATCTTCCCGTCGATCCTTGGCCACGAAGGTGGCGCCATCGTTGAAGCCATCGGCGAGGGCGTGACCTCGGTTGCCGTTGGCGATCACGTGATTCCGCTGTACACCCCGGAATGCGGTCAGTGCAAATTCTGTAAGTCGGGCAAGACCAACCTGTGTCAGGCGATTCGCGCGACTCAAGGCAAAGGTCTGATGCCGGACGGCACTTCGCGCTTTTCCTACAAGGGCGAAACGATTTTCCACTACATGGGTACTTCGACATTCTCGGAATACACCGTGCTGCCGGAAATCTCCGTAGCGAAGATTTCCAAAGACGCCCCGCTGGAAAAGGTTTGCCTGCTCGGTTGCGGCGTTACCACCGGCATTGGCGCAGTGCTCAACACTGCCAAGGTGAAACCGGGTGACACCGTGGCCATCTTCGGTCTGGGCGGTATTGGTCTGTCTGCGGTGATCGGCGCTGTGAAAGCCAAGGCTGCGCGCATCATCGCCATCGACATCAACCCGGCCAAGTTCGAGATCGCCAAGCAGCTCGGTGCCACCGACTGCGTGAACCCGAAAGATTTCGATCGCCCGATTCAGGAAGTGATCGTCGACATGACCGATGGCGGCGTCGACTTCTCCTTCGAATGCATCGGCAACGTGCAATTGATGCGCGCCGCGCTTGAGTGCTGCCACAAAGGTTGGGGCGAATCCGTCATCATCGGCGTGGCCGGTGCCGGCCAGGAAATCGCCACCCGTCCATTCCAGTTAGTCACCGGTCGCGTCTGGCGCGGTTCGGCATTCGGCGGCGTGCGCGGCCGTACCGAGTTGCCAAGCTACGTCGACATGGCGCAAAGCGGCGAGATCCCGCTGGATACTTTCATCACCCACACCATGGGCCTGGAAGACATCAACAAAGCGTTCGACCTGATGCACGAAGGCAAGAGCATCCGTACCGTCATTCATTTCTGATCAATCGCCGGGATATGGCGACACGTCGTGAAGGCGTGTTGCCGTGACCGCGTAGGAGTCTTTACATGAGTCTGGAAAACATCTCCTGTCAGAAAAGTTTTGGCGGCTGGCACAAGCGTTACCGCCATCGCTCCGATGTGCTCGGTTGCGACATGGTGTTCGCCGTGTACCTCCCGCCGCAAGCGGAGCAGGGCGGCAAATTGCCGGTGCTGTACTGGCTGTCCGGCCTGACCTGCACCGACGAGAACTTTATGCACAAGGCTGGCGCCCTGCGCATGGCCGCCGAGCTTGGTCTGATCATCGTCGCGCCCGACACCAGTCCGCGTGGCCCGGATGTGCCGGGCGATCCGGATGGCGCCTGGGATTTCGGTCTCGGTGCCGGCTTCTATCTGAATGCCACGCAGGAACCTTGGTCGCGGCACTATCGGATGCATGACTATGTCGTGCAGGAATTGCCTTCACTGGTTGAAGCGCATTTCCCCGCGTCGGACAAGCGCAGCATCAGCGGCCACTCCATGGGCGGCCACGGTGCGTTGGTTTGTGCGTTGCGCAACCCGGGACGTTACCAATCGGTGTCAGCCTTTTCGCCGATCAACAACCCGATGGATTGCCCGTGGGGGCAGAAAGCGTTTTCGCGTTATCTGGGCGAGGATCGTTCGAAATGGAAAGAGTGGGATGCCTGCGCACTGATCGCTGAAGCGGATGAACAATTGCCGCTTCTGGTTGATCAAGGTGATCGCGACGACTTCCTTGAAAAACAGCTGAAACCCGAAGCCCTGCAACAAGCGGCAAAACAAGCGGGCCATCCGCTGACATTGCGTCTGCAACCGGGCTACGACCACAGCTATTTCTTCATCGCGAGCTTCATTGACGACCACTTGCAACATCATGCACGCGCCCTCAAGGGCTAATGCGGGTAGAATCACGCCCTGACAAAAATCGGGGCGTTTTTTTTATGCGTATTGGCCACGGCTATGATGTGCATCGTTTCGCTGAAGGCGATTTCATTACTCTGGGCGGCGTGCGCATTGCACACAGCTTCGGGCTGCTCGCTCATTCCGACGGTGACGTCCTGCTGCACGCCTTGAGCGATGCCTTGCTCGGTGCTGCGGCGCTGGGTGATATCGGCAAACACTTCCCGGACACCGACCCGCAATTCAAGGGCGCCGACAGCCGAGCGTTGCTGCGGCATGTGGTCGCGCTGATCCACGCCAAAGGCTGGAAGGTCGGCAACGTCGACAACACCATCGTTGCCCAGGCACCGAAAATGGCCCCGCATATCGAATTGATGCGCGCGCTGATCGCGGCGGATCTTCAAGTTGAGTTGGATCAAGTGAACGTGAAAGCTACCACCACCGAAAAGCTTGGCTTTGTCGGTCGCGAAGAAGGCATCGCCGTGCACTCCGTTGCCTTGTTGCTGCGCGCATGAATGAACTGCAACTGCTCGGCCCGCGTGCCTATGGCGAACCCCTCGGCACGGCGGTACTGAAAGCCATCGCTGAAGATTTTCAGGTCGATGAAGTCCTCGACATCCCGTTCAGCGGCGACGGCGAACACCTGTGGATCTGGGTGGAAAAACGTGGCCTCAACACCGAAGAAGCCGCACGGCGTATTGCCAAGGCTGCCGGCGTGCCGTTGCGCACCGTCAGCTATGCCGGCCTCAAGGATCGGCAGGCGCTGACCCGTCAGTGGTTCAGCGTGCAATTGCCGGGCAAGGCTGATCCGGATCTGTCGGCGGCGGAAAACGACACGCTGAAGATCCTCAAGACCACGCGCCACAAGCGCAAGCTGCAACGCGGCGCACACTCGGCCAACGGTTTCACCTTGCGCCTGACCCAGTTCGCTGGCGACAAAGACGCGATCGAACAACGTTTGCAACTGATCGCCAAGCAAGGCATTCCCAATTATTTCGGCGCCCAGCGTTTCGGCCATGACGGCGGTAACGTTGTTGATGCGCGTGGGTGGGCGGCGCGCAAAGCCTTGCCGGAGCAGCGCAACGTGCGTTCGCGCCTGCTGTCGACGGCACGCAGTTTCCTGTTCAATCAGGTGCTGGCAGCGCGTGTGGCCGATGGCACCTGGCAGCAAGCGCAAGTCGGTGATCTGCTCGCATTCACCGACAGTCGCAGCTTTTTCCCCGCCGGTGAAGCTGAATGCAGCGACCCGCGTCTGGCGATTCTCGATCTGCATCCGACGGGCCCGCAATGGGGCGAAGGTGACTCGCCGACCGCAGGCGTTGTCCATGAACTGGAGCAGGGGATTGCCGCGCGCGAAGCGGAGCTGCGCGATTGGTTGATTCACGCCGGCATGAGCCACGAGCGTCGCATCCTGCGGCTGCCCATTGGCGGGTTGACGTGGCATTATCCCCAGCCTGACATTCTGCAACTGGAATTCGTCCTCCCGGCCGGATGCTTTGCCACCGTATTGGTGCGCGAGCTCGTTGATCTGGTGCCGGTGGGGCAGACGGACAGCCCATGCGTATTCTGATTTCTAACGACGATGGGGTAACCGCACCCGGTCTTGCCGCGCTTTATGCTGCGCTGGCGGATTACACCGAATGCGTGGTTATCGCCCCGGAGCAGGACAAAAGTGGCGCCAGCAGTTCGCTGACGCTCGACCGTCCGTTGCACCCGCAATACCTGGCCAACGGCTTTATCAGCCTCAACGGCACCCCGACTGACTGCGTGCACCTGGGCCTCAATGGCTTGCTGGAACGCCAGCCGGACATGGTCGTGTCGGGCATCAATCTCGGCGCCAATCTGGGCGACGATGTGCTGTATTCCGGAACCGTGGCAGCGGCCCTCGAAGGGCGCTTCCTCGAACGTCCGTCGTTCGCTTTTTCGCTGGTCTCGCGTCAGGTGGACAATCTGCCGACAGCGGCGTACTTCGCGCGCAAACTGGTCGAGGCCCACGCCGGGCTCGATCTGCCGCCGCGCACGGTGCTCAACGTGAACATTCCGAATCTGCCGATCGACCATATTCGCGGCATTCAGTTGACCCGTCTCGGCCATCGCGCCCGGGCGGCGGCGCCGATGAAAGTGGTCGATCCGCGTGGCAAGGCCGGTTACTGGATTGCTGCCGCCGGCGACGCTGAAGACGGCGGCCCGGGCACCGATTTCCATGCGGTGATGCAGGGCTACGTTTCCATCACCCCGTTGCAGCTTGATCGCACCTTCAACGATGCCTTCAGAAGTCTCGACGGCTGGCTGGAGGGACTGCGCTGATGGCTCGCGAACACGACGACAGACTGCGCAGCGGCATCGGCATGACCTCCCAGCGCACGCGGGAGCGCCTGATCCAGCGTCTGTATGAAGAAGGCGTGTCGAACGCCAAGGTACTCGAAGTGATTCGCCGCACGCCGCGCCATCTGTTCGTCGATGAAGCGCTGGCGCATCGCGCATACGAAGACACGGCACTGCCGATCGGCCACAACCAGACCATTTCCCAGCCTTATATGGTGGCGCGCATGAGCGAGCTGCTGCTCGAGGCCGGGCCGCTGGATAAAGTGATGGAGATCGGCACCGGTTCCGGTTACCAGACGGCGGTGTTGTCGCAACTGGTCGAGCGAGTTTTTTCGGTTGAGCGGATCAAGGTTTTGCAGGATCGGGCCAAGGAACGCCTGGTCGAGTTGAACCTGCGCAATGTGGTGTTTCGTTGGGGCGATGGCTGGGAAGGCTGGCCGGCTCTGGCGCCGTACAACGGCATCATCGTAACCGCCGTGGCCACCGATGTGCCGCAAGCCTTGCTGGATCAATTGGCCCCGGGCGGGCGCATGGTGATTCCGGTTGGCTCCGGCGAAGTTCAGCAATTGCTGTTGATCGTGCGTGAAGAAAACGGTTTTTCCCGTCACGTTCTGGGGGCGGTGCGCTTCGTTCCATTGCTCAACGGGCCGTTGGCCTGAGCATTTGTTCGCCGCTGTTGAATTCCTTTCAACGGCTCCGGTCTTACACCGGCGATAGCGGATTAAACGTAGCGTATTGCCAGCTGGCAAACGTGTGCGCGAAGCGATTTCGCTTCATTAAGGGTAAAGCTGAATCTGCCCGTTATACTTGCGACAGTTCATGCCGAGATCCGGCATTCCAAATTTTTCAGCCACCACAAAGGGAGCGGCGGGTGAGTCTCACAGTCATTGCGCAGCGTATGGGTAACACGAGCTTTCAGCGCCTGGTGACTGGCCTTGTCTTGAGCACCTTGCTGGTCGGTTGCTCCAGCACCAAATCGAGCAACGTGAGTGTCGTCGATCGCAACAAGGCGGTCGCCCAGCGTCCGACAGTGACGACCGGGCAGTACGTAGTCCGTCCGGGCGATACGATGTTTTCGATCGCTTTTCGCTACGGCTGGGACTACAAAGCCCTCGCCGCCCGGAACAATATTCCTACGCCGTATACGATCCATCCGGGTCAGACAATTCGCTTTGACGGGCGCACCGGTTCAACGTCGAGCGCGGTGGTAAGCAACTCGAGTTCTTCGCCTTCTTCGTCGAGCAAAACCACGGTAATCCGGCGCCAGGCGAATGGCACGACGACCACCACAACCACCGGTTCTACGGGCGCTGCACCGTCCGTCGCGAATAAGCAAACCCCCGCTCCGATGCCTCCTGCAGGCCCGGCCCCGACCGGCTGGGGATGGCCATCTAATGGCATTCTCATTGGAAAATTCTCTTCAAACGGTAGTTTGAATAAAGGAATTGATATCGCCGGGGATTTGGGACAGCCTGTTTTAGCTGCGTCTGATGGGACGGTGGTTTACGCCGGGAGTGGCTTAAGGGGCTACGGCGAATTAGTCATCATCAAACACAGCGAAACCTACGTCAGTGCTTACGGTCACAACCGCAGGCTGTTGGTTCGGGAGGGTCAGCAGGTCAAGGTCGGACAGACAATTGCCGAAATGGGGTCAACGGGTACAGACCGGGTGAAACTGCATTTTGAGATTCGCCGCCAAGGTAAACCTGTAGATCCACTGCAGTTCCTGCCACGACGTTGATTTGTCATCCAGCCTGTTCCGTCGCGTAGAGGGGACAGGCTCCAGCGTTGCCAAGGATAAAGGCGTCGCTTGAGCTTGGGGTCGAACTCACCAAAGGACTATAACAATGGCTCTCAGTAAAGAAGTGCCGGAGTTTGACATCGACGATGAGGTTCTCCTTATGGAGGCCGGCATCGAGTCGGATTCGATGTCGAATGATGAAGGGGCTGCACCGCCTTCCGTTCGTGCCAAATCCAAACAATCTGCGACACTCAAACAGCATAAGTACATCGACTACACGCGGGCACTCGATGCCACGCAGTTGTATCTCAACGAAATCGGCTTTTCCCCATTGCTCTCTCCGGAAGAAGAAGTTCATTTTGCGCGCTTGTCGCAAAGTGGCGACCCTGCCGGACGCAAGCGCATGATCGAAAGTAACCTGCGGCTGGTGGTAAAAATCGCCCGGCGTTACGTCAATCGGGGGCTGTCGCTGCTGGATCTGATCGAAGAGGGCAACCTCGGATTGATCCGCGCGGTGGAAAAGTTCGACCCCGAGCGCGGCTTCCGCTTCTCGACCTACGCCACCTGGTGGATTCGTCAAACCATCGAGCGCGCCATCATGAATCAGACCCGGACCATCCGGTTGCCGATTCATGTGGTCAAGGAGCTAAACGTGTACCTGCGGGCTGCACGCGAGCTGACGCAAAAACTCGACCACGAACCTTCACCCGAAGAAATCGCCAACCTGCTGGAAAAACCGGTGGGCGAGGTCAAGCGCATGCTCGGCCTCAACGAACGGGTTTCTTCGGTCGACGTCTCGCTGGGTCCGGATTCGGATAAAACCCTGCTGGACACCCTGACGGATGATCGTCCGACCGATCCATGTGAACTGCTGCAGGATGACGACCTGTCGCAGAGCATCGATCAATGGCTCTCGGAACTGACCGACAAGCAGCGCGAGGTGGTGATTCGCCGCTTCGGCCTGCGCGGCCACGAGAGCAGTACGCTGGAAGATGTAGGCCTGGAGATCGGCCTGACGCGCGAGCGGGTGCGGCAGATCCAGGTAGAGGGCCTCAAGCGCCTTCGCGAAATCCTTGAGAAGAATGGCCTGTCGAGCGAGTCGCTGTTCCAGTAAGCGCCTCACACGACCGCCCGCAAAAAGCCCCGACTGGTTCGGGGCTTTTTGTTGCCTGCAGCTTTTGATGTTGTTGCTGTTGCTGTTGCTGTTGCTGTTGCTGTTGCTGTTGCTGTTGCTGTTGCTGTTGCTGTTGCTGTTGCTGTTGCTGTTGCTGTTGCTGTTGCTGTTGCTGTTGCTGTTGCTGTTGCTGTTGCTGTTGCGGTTGCTGTTGCTGTTGCTTTTGTAGGAGCTGCCGAAGGCTGCGATCTTTTGATTCTGCTTTTTAAAATCAAGGTCAAAAGATCGCAGCCTTCGGCAGCTCCTACACGGGAGGGTTTGTAGTTTGCTGCTGTAAGCCTTGGCTTACTCTTTCGTAGGTGTTCGTTATTTTTACACTTCGGCAGACGCCCATTCAGTCAGTCCGCGATCGGTAACCTACTGACTAGTAAGCTTATTTTGAAATATGAAGCGGTTATGACAAACGCTTTCGGCACGGAAGGCCGATTGCCCCCGCCGCAGAACCCTCTAGTATTCAGGTTGTGTCGACGGACAGACACGCCCTTCAAGGAAGAAGGGAATGGACATTGCAGGATGCGATTCATCAGGACGATGAAAAGGAATACAGGGATTAGGGAAAAAATGTGGGCGGGTCAAACCGCCCCTTTTTTTGCCCGCAGAAAAGTAAATCGCAGACAAACAAAAAGGCCCGCAAGGGGCCTTTTATTCGAGCGCGTGACAGATCAGCGTTCGAGGTCTTTGATCTTGCCTTTGACGCCATCCCACTCTTCGGCATCCGGCAGCGATTCTTTCTTCTCGGTGATGTTTGGCCAGATTTCAGCCAGATCAACGTTGAGCTGGATGAATTCCTGCATCTCTTCCGGAACTTCGTCCTCGGAGAAAATGGCCACGGCCGGGCATTCTGGTTCGCACAGGGCGCAGTCGATGCACTCATCCGGGTGAATCACCAGGAAGTTCGGGCCTTCGTAAAAGCAGTCCACCGGACAGACTTCTACGCAGTCGGTGTACTTGCACTTGATGCAGTTGTCGGTGACGACGAAGGTCATTTCTAATTTTCTCCTCAGGCGGCGGCAGCGTTGCCCCTTCACGGTTGGGGTCGCCAGGTTCGGGAGCGATACCTGCTGGCCAGGCTATTAGCCAGCAGCATCCCAAACCGCGCGAGATTCTAACAGCTTGAAGCCGTTTGCGTTATATCCGCTTCTTCAGTGCTTATATCCGGTTCTTCAGGGCATAGAGCATTTCGAGCGCACGGCGTGGTGTCAGGTCGTCCAGATCCAGTTTAGCCAGATCATCGAGAACCGGGTGCGGCAGGCTGGCAAACATATCGCTTTGCTGCGGCGTCGCCGGTTTGCCCTTGGCCGCCGGTTTCGGCGCTTCATGGGGCAACGCGGTTTCTTCCAGTCGGCTCAGGTGCTCGCGGGCACGCACGATCACTTCGCTTGGCACGCCGGCCAATTGCGCCACCGCCAGACCGTAGCTCTGGCTGGCAGGCCCCGGCAGCACGTGGTGCAGGAAGACGATGCGTTCGTTGTGCTCGGTCGCGTTGAGGTGGACGTTCGCCACTAACGGCTCGGCTTCCGGCAGCACGGTCAGTTCAAAGTAGTGAGTGGCGAACAGCGTGTACGCGCGTAGATGCGCCAGACGCTCAGCCGCTGCCCATGCCAGCGACAGACCGTCGAAGGTGCTGGTGCCGCGACCGACTTCGTCCATCAGCACCAGACTGCGTTCGGTGGCGTTGTGCAGAATGTTGGCGGTTTCGCTCATTTCGACCATGAAAGTCGAACGACCACCGGCCAGGTCATCGCTGGAACCGATCCGCGTGAAGATGCGGTCGACCAGCGACAGTTCACAACTGGCCGCCGGCACGAAGCTGCCAATGTGCGCCAACAGCACGATCAACGCGGTTTGGCGCATGTAAGTGGATTTACCGCCCATGTTCGGGCCGGTGATCACCAGCATGCGCGTGTTGTCATCGAGGCTCAGGTCGTTGGCCACGAACGGCGTGGTCAGCACTTGCTCGACCACCGGGTGACGACCCTGAGTAATGCGCATGCACGGCTCGCTGACGAAACGCGGGCAGTTCAGATCAAGGTTCAGCGCACGCTCGGCGAGGTTGCTCAGCACGTCCAGCTCGGCCAGCGCCGCAGCGGTGTCCTGCAACGGCGGCAATTGGCTGATCAAGTCTTCCAGCAACGCTTCGTAGAGCATTTTCTCGCGGGCGAGGGCGCGGCTCTTGGCCGACAGCGCCTTGTCTTCAAACTCTTTCAGCTCAGGCGTGATGAAACGCTCGGCGCCTTTCAAGGTTTGCCGGCGAATGTAATCCGCTGGCGCCGACTCGGCCTGCTTGCTCGGCAATTCGATGAAGTAGCCGTGAATGCGGTTGTAGCCGACTTTCAGGTGGCTCAGGCCGGTACGGGCCTTCTCGCGGGCTTCCAGATCGATAAGGAACTGGCCGGCGTTTTCGCTCAGCGATTGCAGCTCGTCGAGTTCGCTGTCGTAACCGGTTTTCAACACGCCGCCGTCACGGATTACCGCCGGCGGGTTGTCGATGATGGCTTTGGCCAGCAGCGCCGCGAGTTCCGGGTAAGTGCTGGTGGTGGTCGCCAGACCTTGCAGGTGCGGCGCTTCCAGATCGGTCATCGCCACTTGCAGTTCAGGCAGGGCGCCGAGGGCGTCGCGCAGACGCGCGAGGTCACGAGGACGGGCATTGCGCAGGCCGATCCGCGCAAGAATCCGCTCGATGTCGCCGATTTCCTTGAGCTGCGGCTGCAGCTTTTCGAAACGGTAGCGATCGAGCAGGCAAGTGATAGAGGTCTGGCGCGCCAGCAACACGGTCAGGTCGCGCAAGGGACGGTTCAACCAACGCGTCAGCAGACGGCTGCCCATCGCGGTCTGGCAACGATCGACCACCGATTGCAAAGTGTTGTCGCGGCCACCGGCCAGATTAGTGTCGAGTTCGAGGTTGCGACGGCTCGCGCCGTCGAGCACCACGGTGTCATCGAGACGTTCGTGACGCAGGCTGCGTAAATGGGGCAGGGCGGTGCGCTGGGTTTCTTTGGCGTAGGCCAGCAGGCAACCGGCAGCGCCGATGGCCAGCGTCAGGTTCTCGCAACCGAAGCCTTTCAGATCCTGAGTGGAAAACTGTTGGCAGAGACTTTTCAGCGCCGAATCGCGCTCAAAATCCCACGGCGCACGACGGCTGACGCCACGGCGTTTTTCCGCTGGCAGGTCGCGTGGCCAGTCATCCGGGATCAACAACTCAACCGGGTTGACGCGCTCCAGTTCCGCCAGCAGGTTTTCCCAGCCCTTGATTTCCAGCACGCTGAAGTTGCCGCTGGTGATATCCAGCACGGCCAGACCAAACAGACGCTCGTCTCCCAACAGCGCGGCGATCAGGTTGTCACGGCGCTCATCGAGCAGCGCCTCGTCGCTGACCGTACCCGGCGTGAGAATCCGCACGACCTGACGATCAACCGGACCCTTGCTGGTCGCCGGGTCGCCGACCTGCTCGCAAATCACCACGGATTCGCCGAGCTTGACCAGTTTCGCCAGATAACCTTCCGCCGCGTGGTAAGGAATCCCACACATCGGAATCGCCTGCCCCGCCGACTGCCCGCGCGCGGTCAGGGTGATGTCGAGCAACTTGGCAGCCTTCTTCGCGTCTTCGTAGAAGATCTCGTAGAAGTCGCCCATGCGGTAGAACATCAGCTGATCCGGGTGCTGATTCTTCAGCCGCCAGTATTGCTGCATCATCGGAGTGTGGGAGGACAGATCTGAAATTGCTTTATTCATCAGAGGTTTAGCTATACCGAGAAAATGTGTCGGGGCAGAGGTGCAGGCCCCTGAGTTGATTCAGTGGGCGGAGTATGAAGTTTTTTTGAGGTGGATGCAGCAACGCGCCGCCGCTCGGGTTGGCATTGTGTCCTATAGTGCCGAAAAGCTATCGAATCATCGGAGTTCGTGGGTTGAAGGTCAGTTGAGGAAGCGGCGTGGAACAGTCTGAAGGCATCGGCTCGGGATCGTCATCGAGCGATTGTTACTACGATGCAGAAAAAATGACCCTCACTCGGGCGCAGCAGTCGGTCATTCTGGGCAGTAATGAGAGTGATCTGTTGCTGGCGTTGATTGCCGGGGTGACGGACAAGGAGCAGCTGATTTCGCGGGTCTGGGGTGAGCGCGGGCTGGTGATTTCCGACAGCAGTTATTACAAGACGCTGCACATGCTGCGCACGCATTTTGCTGATGTCGGTTTGCCGCGTGACAGCCTCAAGACGTTGCCGCGCCGGGGCGTGGTGCTGTTGTGTGAGATCCGTTTGATCAGCGCAGAGGTGCCTGAGTCCGTACCGGCAGCGCCGGCGGTCATCTCGGTGACGAAGCCACCGCGCCGCTACTGGCGTTTTCTGCTGCCTGCATTGGTTGTACCGGCTATCGCGCTTCCTTTGTTTTACGCCTACCTGATGTTTAAAAAACCAGCCGACCTGGAAGAGTGGAAACTCATCTGGCAAGACGGTGATGCGCAGTTGTATGTGGAAGAAAGTGAAAAGATGTCCAAGGACGAGATTGTAAAAGCCCTCGGCGAGTTTGAACCGCCCATTGTGTTATCCGACATTAATTATTATGTAAGAAAGCCGCTCTCCCAGTTATTGATCAAGTGCGTCAAGCCTGAAAGTAAAGGGGAGGCCATATGCGTGAATTACCAGCTCGTTGGAAAAAAATAATCGCATTGATGGCAGTAGCCTCTGTGTTGGTTTTCGGTGGGCTGGTGGTCAGGTATTTCTACGTGATCAATCGTGATATTCCACGTGCACCGTGTTTTGCTTCTATTGACTTCGTTCATACCCATGATCACAAAGTCCGCTGGCATGGTGTCGGTGATATGACGATTGATCCAAAGGAAGGCGCTCTCTATGTGTATTACGTAGTGAAAACGCCAGAGGGGAAAGTCTTCACATATGATCGAAAGTTCGACATTGCCCTGACGCATCTGGATACTTCAAGGTTTCTGTTCAAAACCCGTTCTGTTGTGAAGTTCGATGCCGATACCGCTGGAGATGAACTGCCGTTTATGGAGCGAGGCTTTCAAGGCGGCATGGTCACCTTCAATTATTTCTCCGATGCCGAGTACTACTACAACATCAACAACCTGATCAATGGTGTCTGCCACGTCCCTCGCTGACTCAGCCCCCGGCGCGACTAAGTAAGACTGAGTAAGACGCCAGTAAGGCCACGACAGCCCCGCATTGTTAATGTCATTCCCCGTAGGAGCTGCCGAAGGCTGCGATCTTTTGATCTTGCTTTAAGAAGATCAGGATCAACAGATCGCAGCCTTCGGCAGCTCCTACAAAGGAAGCGATTCAAGCCAACAGCCTCTGCGACGGCACCGGAGAGTCCGCGCAGTTCGGCTGTTTTTATTGCCTTGAAGAATGTGACGATGTTTAGAGTGTTGAGGGGTTTTATACATGCTCTGGTTTTGTGTGCGCAGTGCATATGGCGTTCAGGCTCCAGTCTGGAAACGATCAATTGCGATAAACAGACAAGGCACTGTGTTTGTTGCGGCGGCGGTGGGTGGGAAAGAAAAAGAGGTCAGTATTTCCACACTGTCAGAACGGATCCCGGTATTGCTGTGTTTTGATCATGTTTATGTGCCGATGGCGTGGATGGTTGAACACTTTCCGATGTGCAAGGCACGTTGTCGCGACATGGCCATGGCAGCGTTAACTGCGATACAAAGGAACTTGAATTGTCGCGATGCCTGGTCTCACGTCAGCTATTTCGGTGGGCATTATGGCGAGAAAAGTTACTTGGGGTATGCCTCATGAAACTGAGTCTTTTCTGCCGTCTGTCCCTCGCAGTCAGCGGCGTATTAATCATTGAAAACTCATTCGCCGACTCGCGACAAAGTTGCGCCGAGCGCCGCGCTGAAATTATTCGCCAAATAGACCGTGCAGAAGCGGCGGATAACGTTTATCGCCAGGCCGGACTTGAGCAGGCGCTGGCCAATGTCGAGCGTTATTGCCGAGAGCCTTCTGCCGAGGATGATCATTCAAGAGCGATTCGCAAGGCCGAAGCCGAAGTGCGGCGCCGACAAAACCATTTGAAAGCAGCGCGTCAGTACGGCGATGTGAAAGTCATCAAGAAGCACGAAGCCAGGCTCGAACGCGCCGAGGAAAAATTGCAGCGGCTTGTGGATGAGTGACAGCCGCCGTTGTGAACGACGTATGTGTCAATGACATCAGGAAACCTTCCAATGAAAACCGCAGTGATCTTCGTTTCAATCTTTACCTCAGCCATTTTGCTCACCGGCTGCACCGCCACCGATTGGGTACACGCCGCCGGTGGCATCATGGGCGCCAAAGACGATTACGACAAAAAGGCGCGCAATGATCGGATCAAACGCGCCAACGCGGCGGCTCGACGCGTTAAACCTTGATTTATGCATTTTTTATGCGCCTTTTATGCAATTCGGCATTTGTCTTGAGGTAAAACTTCAAGCACTATGCGCGTTATGCAAAAACGCAACGTAGCAACCGTCTTAAGAGCACTGCTTGATCAGCACGGGATCTCCCCCACGGAGCTTCATCGTCGCACCGGCGTGCCGCAATCCACTCTCTCGCGAATTCTCAGCGGGAAGATCGTCGATCCCTCGGATAAACATATCTCGAAGATCGCCGAGTACTTCGCCGTGAGCACCGACTTGTTGCGCGGGCGCGCGGATGCGCCGCCGGCGAGCGCTGGCGCGCGCAACAATGATGTGCACGCGGAACTCAAGGACATAAGCCTGTGGGACGACGACACACCGGTCGATGATGACGAGGTGTCGGTACCGTTTCTTCGCGAGGTTGAATTGGCGGCTGGATCAGGAAGATTCATCGTGGAAGAGAGCGAGCGCTCTAGTCTGCGCTTCGGCAAGCGCAGCTTGCGCCATAACGGTGTGCAATTCGACCAGGCCAAATGCGTGACCGTGCGCGGCAACAGTATGTTGCCGGTGCTGCGAGACGGCGCCACCGTCGGTGTCAACGCCGGCAAATGCGGCATCGGCGACATCATCGATGGCGACCTTTATGCAATCAACCACAACGGTCAATTGCGGGTGAAGCAACTCTATCGCCTGCCCACCGGCATCCGTTTGCGCAGCTTCAATCGCGACGAACATCCGGACGAGGACTACAGCTTCCAGGAAATCCAGGAAGAGCAGATCGTCATCATTGGTCACGTCTTCTGGTGGGGCATGTACGCCCGTTAAGCAGATCACCGTCAGATAAAACCCGCCCTCGGCGGGTTTTTTTTCGCCTCGAAAAAGCCACCAAGGCCTTTAACCACGCGGCTTTTCATGCGTTCGTGCATTTCTAGCGCATAAATAAATGCATTAATGCATTGACTGTATATGCATCCATGCATATTCTTGCCACCAAGCCGCTCGACAAAGCGGCTGGCAAGACAAGCTCTTTAGTTCGACAAGAACAGGCAGCGATGAACCGGCCTCAACGGTTCAGAGGGTTGGCAACTGACCCGGGTGTGCAGCGTAAAGCACCAGAAGCAGTTATCCGGCGGGCAGGGACCGCGGTCGGAAAAACAATCTGAATGGACTCGTACCGCGCCAGTAGCGCCGAAAAGTCAGCTTCCTTCTTGGTTACGGGAATTGAAGGGAGGCGAAGGAGCGCATTACTGAAACGCCTGGCGGGTGACTGCCGGGCTTTTTGGAATGCCTGCCGGAATATCGGGAAGCAGCTCCTGATCAGTCAATTCTAATTGACAGACATAAACAGCCTTGGCTGAAAAACCATCAATAGGAAATAGAATGAATCGTTACGTACTCACAATATCCTCGAGTCACATCGTCGTTCTTCAGGTACTGGACACGGATGGAGAACCGCCTGCCGTGCCTGCCAATGAACCCGCTGCGGCGTGGCGAGATGTCACCGGTGACACCACAGCGCAACCAGGAATGAAGATGGAGTATGGCCCATACGGAGTGACGTTTACTGCACTCACTGCCGATGAAAAAGAGCGTTTCACAAAAGGGCGTATGCAAGAACGGTTTGACCAGGCTGCGCAGTGGATGACGTTCAACCCACTGCAATACAAAGTGGATCTGGGCACTGCCACTCCGACAGAAGAGGTAGCGTTGGTTGCCTATAAGCAGTACTACGTAGCCCTCAGCGAAGTAACAAACCAAAACACCTTTCCCGAAATCAACTGGCCTGTTGCGCCTTTTTGATTGCAGGAATTTCAGGATTGCACTTCTGGAGCGCATTACTGAAAAGCCCGGCCTTAGCGCCGGGCTTTTTGGAATGCCTGCCTCAAGAGAAACCGTTTGAACCCAACTCACATCACTCATCAAATCCTCAAGGAGGCGTGACATGACAAACGAGCAACAAGCATTGGCAGACATGCCGATCTGGCTGGTCATCCTCCTTGCCGTGGTGGGCGGGGTGTCCGGCGAAATGTGGCGCGCTGACAAAGAGGGCGCCCGTGGCTGGTCGCTGATGCGCCGCCTGGCCCTGCGCTCCGGCGCCTGCATGATCTGCGGTGTCTCGGCGATCATGCTGCTGTATGCCGCTGGCATGTCGATCTGGGCGGCTGGCGCTTTTGGTTGCCTGACTGCGATGGCCGGGGCCGATGTGGCGATCGGACTTTATGAACGCTGGGCGGCGAAGCGGATTGGCGTCTGCGAAATTCCGCCGCGCGATCCGCAGTAATTCTGCATTTTCTACAGCGCCTCAGTCCTGAAGTCGCTGCTTAAGACTGACCTGAAAACGCCGCAAATCCCTTGTAGGAGTGAGCCTGCTCGCGATAGCAGTGCCACAGTCGAACTTCATCTAACTGATCCACCGCAATCGCGAGCAGGCTCACTCCTACAGCGACCTGTGGTCAGTTTCATAATCCGGAACACCCCCATGAAGATCACCCCGATCCTCACGCAATTGCGTGCGCAATGCCCAAGCCTGGCCAATCACATTTCGGTGGGGGTCGATCTGGCGTTGTTGCAGGGCAATTCCGCTCTGCCAACACCTTCGGCCCACGTGCTGCCGCTCGCCGATCTGGCCAGCAACAGCACCGCACAAAACCTCACCACCCAACCGATCCGCGACCGCTTTGAAATCGTCCTGGCACTTGATGCCAGCGACCCTACAAAAGCGCTGGATCTGTTGCACGACCTGCGCGCCGAACTGTGGCGTGCGCTGGTGGGTTTCAAGCCCGATACCGACTACAGCGCCATCGTCTACGACGGCGGTGAACTGCTGTCGATCAACAGCAGCCGGGCGTTTTACCGGCTGCGTTTTTTTGCCGAGTTCCAGCTCGGCCGCAATCTGCCGAGTCAGCCTGCGGAGAGTTGGCACGAACGCGAACTGGACGGTTTGTCGTCCTTCACCGGGGCCACCGTGCGGGTCGATGCGATCGACCCGGCCGACCCCAATCTGAAACGCCCGGGCCCCGATGGGCGCGTGGAAATGACTTTCTCTGGAGACGTAACCCCATGAGCAATCGCATCACCGTACTGCCGGCCGCCGGCCGCGTCGTACCTGACCCGGAGGCGGGCGATCTGCTGCCGCTGGAAGGCCGTGAAGTGCTGGACAGCGCCTGGTGGCGCCGACGTCTGGCCGACGGCGATATCACCCTCAAAACCGCAACCGCTAAACAAAAGGGAGCCAAATAATGGCGATCGGATTCAGCAACATCCCCGCGGACATTCGTGTACCGCTGTTCTATGCCGAAATGGACAATTCGGCCGCCAATAGCGCGAGCTCGACCCTGCGTCGCTTGATCGTCGCTCAGGTCAACGACAACATTGCGCCGACCGAGGTCGGCAAACTGGTGTTGGTCTCCAGCGTTGCGCTGGCCAAAAGCATCGGCGGTCAGGGCTCGATGCTCGCCGCGATGTACGAGACCTTCCGCAAGGCTGACCCGATCGGCGAGATCTGGTGCCTGCCGCTGCACAACGCTGAAGGCGCGGTCGCCAAAGGCGTGCTGACCCTGACCGGCGCCGCCACTCAGGCTGGCGTGCTGAATCTGTATGTCGGCGGTGTGCGAGTGCAAGCCACCGTGGTCAACGGTGCTACCGCCGCTCAGGCCGCCACCGCGCTGGCGCAGAAAATCAACGCCACGGCCGATCTGCCGGTGAGCGCTGCCGCTGCCGAAGGTGTGGTCACCCTGAACGCCAAATGGACGGGCGACAGCGGCAACGACATCAGCCTGCAATTCAATCGTCTGGGCAAGAGCAACGGCGAAGAAACTCCGGCCGGTCTGACCGCCGCAATCACCGCCATGACCGGCGGCGCCGGTGTGCCGGATCAGGTTGAAGCGATCGCCGCACTGGGTGATGAACCGTTCGAATTCATCGCACTACCATGGTCGGATCTGTCGACGCTCAACACCTGGCAAGCGGTCATGGATGACAGCACCGGTCGCTGGTCGTGGGCCAAGCAATTGTTCGGTCACGTCTACAGCGCCAAGCGCGGCACCGTTGGCACTCTGGTTGCCGCCGGCCAGGCGCGCAATGATCAGCACATGACCATTCAGGCGCTGGAGCCGGGCGTTCCGCAACCGTTCTGGGTACAAGCCGCTGCATTGGCTGCACGCACCGCCGTATTCATCTCCGCCGACGCCAGCCGTCCGACGCAAAGCGGCAGTCTGCCGGGTGTCGACCCTGCGCCGGCGAGCGAACGCTTCACCCTGACCGAGCGTCAGTCGCTGCTCAACTACGGCATCGCCACCGCGTACTACGAAGGCGGCTACGTGCGCATCCAGCGCTCGATCACCACCTACCAGAAAAATGCTTACGGCCAGGCCGACAACTCCTATCTGGACAGCGAAACCATGCACCAGTCGGCGTTCATCGTGCGCCGTCTGCAAAGCGTGATCACCAGCAAATACGGTCGGCACAAACTGGCTTCCGACGGCACCCGTTTCGGCGCCGGCCAGCCGATCGTCACGCCGAGCACCATTCGCGGAGAGCTGATTGCGCAGTACGCCAAACTCGAACTGGAAGGCCACGTGGAGAACGCCGAGCTGTTCGCCGAGCACCTGATCGTCGAGCGCGACGTGCAGGATCCTAGCCGCGTGAACGTGTTGTTCCCGCCGGATTACATCAACGGTCTGCGCGTGTTCGCACTGCTCAACCAATTCCGTCTGCAGTACGACGACGCGGCTTGATCCGCGCGTTTGACGGCAAGCATTCAGCCCACCTCGCGTGGGCTTTTTTATTCAAGGGAGTAACACCATGGGTCAACTGATTGCAGGCACCTGCTACGTCAAAGTCGACGGCGCACAACTGACGATCAACGGCGGCTGCGAAGCCCCGCTGATGTCCACCAAACGCGAAACCATCGTGCCGGGTTTTTACAAGGAAACCGACGTGGCAGCGTCGTTCAAAGTGACCGCGCTGCACACCCCGGACTTCCCGCTCAAGCAACTGATCGAAGGCGTCGACATGACCGTCACCTGTGAATTCAGCAACGGCAAAGTCTACGTGCTGGCCGGTGCGTATCTGGTTGAAGAGCCAGTCTCCAAAGGCGATGACGCCGCTATCGAACTGAAATTCGAAGGCATCAAAGGAACCTGGCAATGAGCGGCGCCGTGAAGCTTCAAGTCGCGATCGAAGCTCACGGCGAGCCCCTGACCGAACTCGTTCTGCGCCGCCCGACGGTGCAGGAAGTGCGAGCGATCAAGGCGCTGCCGTACAAGATCGACAAGAGCGAAGAAGTCAGCCTCGACATGGACGTGGCGGCCAAATACATCGCCGTGTGCGCCGGCATTCCGCCGTCGTCGGTCAACCAGCTGGATCTGGCCGACCTCAACGCGCTGAGCTGGGCCGTTGCGAGTTTTTTCATGAGTGCGGCGTCGGCGCCATCACCGACCTGATCGCAGTCGCCTATGACCTGGCCTGGTTCTGGAAGGTTGACCCCGAACAGATGATGGCCAGGCCACTGGATGTGCTCCGCGAATCGCTGGAGCACGCGCAACGGATCAATGCGATGCAGCAGGTGCAGTGATGGCTAATACACAATTAAGCCTGATCCCGCAGACCTTCCCCGTTACGGTCAATATGCTCGTGGTGCTCAAGGGCGCCGAGAAGGTCGAGACCGAAATGAAAGGGCTGCGCGGCAAGGTCGCAGCATTCAAGAAAAGCATGGAAGACAGCGGCCTTGCGCCGCTGGACATCGCCGGGTTCATTTCCGAGGGCGGCTTGCTCAAGCCGTTTCAGGATGGCATCAAGAAAGCCATCGAGGCGCAGGATGCGCTGGCGAAAAAGGTGCTGGCGAACAAAGGCCTTAAAGTGCCCAAGGTGGTGCAGGGGGAAACCTCGGCCAACCTGGCAAAATTCAACGAAGCTCTGGACAAGATTTCACTGAACATCGGCCAGGCGTTGTTGCCGGCGGTCAACAGTATTGTCACCGCGCTGACGCCGGTGATTACCTCGATCGGCGAGTTCGTCGCGAATAATCCGTATCTGGTCGAAGGGCTGGCGGCGGCTGCGGTGGCTTTCACTGTGGTCACTGTCGGGGCGATGGGACTGGTCGGTGTGCTGGGCATTCTGGCTTCACCGATTGGTCTGATTGCTGCCCTCATCGCGGGGGCGGTGGCCCTCATCGTGATCGGTGCCCGACTGATCACTGACAACTGGGCTTCGATCTCTGGATTTTTCAGCAAAACCTGGCAATCGATCAGCGATGCAACCGGGCGCGGCGTCGAAGCTGTGCGTAAGGGTTGGGACGAAATGGTCACCGACGCGAAGCAAAGTTATGCCGCGATACGCGCCGATGCACTCGCCAAGTGGGATGAAATGACCGTCGACGCCATTGCGGGTGTCAGTGGTCTGGCGGCAGGCGCGTCCGCAGGTCTGCGGGCGTTTGGTGCATCAATGGGCGAAACCTGGGATTCGGCCAGCAACGCCGTCATTGGCTTTTGGGATCGTGCGGCTGCCGATACGGCGACCGGTCTGGCTTCACTCAAAGCCAAACTCTATACCTCGCCATTGGAAAAAATGTCTGCCCTTTGGCAATCCGCCGATGAAGTTGTCGTCGGCTACTGGAATCGTGCGTCGGCAGCGACGATGTCCGGTTGGAACTCGATCAAGTCGAGCTTCGACGGCTCATTAACGGCGAGACTGGCTGACGTATGGGGCTCTGCGCAAAGCGCTGTTTCCTCGGCGCTTACAGATATGCGCGACCGAGCCGTGACTGGCTGGACGTCGATCAAATCAACATTCGACGGCAGGCTGAGTGGGCAACTGGCTGGCGTTTGGAATGCTGCGCAAAACGTCGTTTCCACCGCCATCGGTGAAATGCGCGACAGCGCCGTGAGCGGTTGGACATCGATCAAATCGACATTCGACGGCACGCTGAGCGGGCAACTGTCGGGCATCTGGAATGCGGCGCAGAACGTCGTTTCCAGCGCCATCGGTGAAATGCGCGATAAAGCCGTGACAGGCTGGACTTCGATTAAGTCGACATTCGACCGCACGCTGAGCGGGCAACTCTCGGGCATCTGGAATGCGGCGCAGAACGTCGTTTCCAGCGCCATCGGTGAGATGCGCGATAAAGCCGTGACAGGCTGGACTTCGATCAAGTCGACGTTCGACAGCACGCTGAACGGGCAACTGTCGGGCATCTGGAATGCGGCGCAGAACGTCGTCGCTACGGCCATCGGCAATCTGACCCGCACCGCGCTCGCGGCGTGGGAGCAATTGAAGTCGGTTTTCTCCTGGTCGCCGAGCGCCATGATCGAAAGCGTCTGGCAGCCACTGGCGCCGGTTTTTTCTGCGCTGTGGGATGTTCTGCGGGCGGGCGCGGAAACGTTGAAAAACTATCTGCAAAACATGTTCAACCTTTCGCCGCTGGCGGCGGTGACGGCTAATTGGGAAGGACTGAAAGGTTACTTTTCCGGCTTGTGGGCATCGTTGACTTCAGATGCACAACCGGTGACGGACGCTTTCAATAACCTGTTCAGTCAGTCGCCGCTGGAGTCGATCCAGCAAGCCTGGGAACCGCTGCTCGGTTGGTTCGCCGGACTCTGGACGAAGTTGCAAAGTCTCGTCGGGCCGATCAGGGAACTGCTCAGCGGTAACTTGTCCGGGTTCGTCGCGAAGATCACCGGCAAACCCGGTGCGGATGGCGAAAGCGCTCAGCCAGCGCCGTTTTTCGGCAACAACGATGCAGGCACGGCGAGCGCGTCGGGCCTCAACAGCTCGTTGCCACAATCCTCCAGCGCCCTGATTCAACAAAGCGCAATCAACAACCGCACGCAACTCGAAGGTGGCCTGACCGTCAGCTTCGTCAACGCGCCGCCGGGGCTGCGCACCGATCAACCACAAACCAATCAACCGGGCCTGGCGCTGTCGTCGCGCATCGGTTATCGCTCGCTGTCGGCAGGAGGTTCCAATGAACTGGCGTGACCGTTTATTGCCGGCATCCTTTCGCGGTGTCGGTTTCTGGATCGATCAGGCGAAAACCCCGGTCGGTCGCAAGGGGCAGTTGCACGAATACCCGCAACGCGACCTGCCGTTTTTCGAAGACCTCGGCCAACAAGCCAAGACCCACGACATCACCGCGTTCATCATCGGCGCCGATTGCCTGGAGCAACGTGACAAGTTGCTCAAAGCGTTGGAGGCGGGCAGCGGTGAGCTGGTGCATCCGTGGCTCGGACGCCTGCAAGTCAAGGTCGGCGAATGCGACATGACCCACACCCGCCAAGACGGCGGCATGGTCACGTTCACGCTGAAGTTCTATCCCGATCAGCCGCTGCCGTTTCCGACGGCGACTGTCAGTACGCAGAAAGTCCTGCTGGTGAAAGCCGACTCGCTGCTCGGTTCTGCGGTGGCGCGTTTCGAACAGGCGATGACGCTGATCAAGGCTGCGCGGATCGGCATCGCCAATCTGCGCAACAGCCTCACCGGGGTTTACGAGGTGATCAAAGAGCAGCTGAAACCGCTGATCGCGCAGTACAAGCAGATCACTGAACTGGTGAAAGCGGTCAAGGAATTGCCCAAGGAAGTGGCAGCGGAATTCAAGGGCTTGCTCGGCGATATCAAGGAGCTGAAAGCGTTCGCGAAGGAGGGCTACCGTGGCGTGATTGCCGACGTCTCCCAACAACTCGAAGCGATCCGTAAAGCCGATGCGCCGAAGATCACCACCGGCAAGGACACCAACGCGGCGGCGCAAGCCATGGCCGATCTGGTGCAGGACACGCTGCTGGTCAAAGTCGCGCAATGGGTGGCGTCGATGCCGGTGGCGACCACGCCGGTGAAGCTGCAATCGACACCGTCGGTGGGGCAACAGGCGACCACGCCGGTGACCCGTCAGGAAGTGCCCGTCAGTGATGACATGCAGGCCCTGCGCGAAGCGGTGAGCGCGGCGATTGATCCGATGCTGGACAAGGCCGGTGCCGGACATTTTCAGGCGATCAACGATGTGAAAGAGGCGTTGATCAATCACCTCAAAGCGGTGGCATCGTCCGGTGTGCGGCAGGTCAGCAAGTCGTTTCAGGAAAGTTTGCCGGCGCTGGTGGTGGCCTACAAACAGTTTGCCGATGCCACTCGCGTCACTGAAGTGATTCAACGCAACGGTACTGTTCATCCGTTGTACCTGCCGCCTAACGACGTGAAAGTTTCCAGGGAGTAAGCCATGAGCGAGATGGATAATCGCGTCACGCTGACGGTTAATGACATGGAGTACGGCGGCTGGAAAAGCGTCGAAATCAGCGCCGATCTGGAGCGTCAGTTTCGCACCTTCAAACTGGAAATCACCTGGCAATGGCCAGGCCAGACCGTGGATCAGCGGATCAAACCCGGCGACCCCTGCGAAGTGAAAATCGGCAGGGATCTGGTGCTCACCGGTTATGTGTTCAAAGCGCCGATCAGCTATGACGGACGCCAGATCAGCCTGAGCATCGAAGGCAGTTCCAGGACGCAGGATCTGGCCGATTGCGCGGCCGCCAACCGGCCGAATCAATGGCAGGATCAACCCTTGCTGAGTATCGTCGAGGCCTTGGCGAGTGAGTATTCGCTGAAGGTCGTGAACGAAATTCCCGAGACGTCGCGGCTGGCCAAACACACGATCGTGCCGGGTGAAACGGTGTTTCAGTCGATCGATCGTTTGCTCTCGTTGTTGCGGGTTTTTTCCACCGATGACGAGCAGGGCCGGCTGGTGCTGGCCAAGCCCGGCAGCGGCGGTCGTGCCAGTGATGCGCTGGAACTGGGCAAGAATATTTTGTCGGCCAATGCGGCGATGGATCAGAGCCAGGTGTTCTCCGAATACCGGGTGATCGGTCAGCAAAAAGGCTCGGACATCCAGAGCGGGGCAGCGGTCAGCGAAGTTGAATCGACGGCGGCTGACCTGACGTTCAAACGTCGGCGCACCACGGTGATCAACGAGGGCACGCAACTGACCTTTGAGTTGGCGCAGCAGCGTGCCCAATGGGAAAGCGCCACCCGCCTGGGCCGCGCGCAAACCACCACGTATCAGGTGCAGGGCTGGCGTCAGGCCAACGGTGATTTGTGGCGTCACAACACGCTGGTGCGAGTGAAAGATCCGGTGCTTGGTTTTGACGGCGACATGCTCATTTCAAAAGTGACGTATTCATTGTCGGCGCAGGGCTCGGTGACCACGCTGCAAGTGGCCCCGCCGCATACCTTTGACGCCAATCCCAGTCCCCCCAAAACCTGACTGTTCCTTAAAAGATCGCAGCCTTCGGCAGCTCCTACAAATGCACACCGATCCAATGTAGGAGCTGCCGAAGGCTGCGATCTTTTAGGGCCTCATAGGAATTCAACATGAGCCTGATGACACGCCTGCTGGCGCGCGGCACTGTCGTGCTCGCCAATTCGGCCGCCAAGCTGCAATCGCTGCAAATGCGCCTCACCGCCGGTGAAGTCAACGACGACCTCGAACACTTCGAACCCTACGGCTTCACCAGCCATCCACTGGCCGGTGCCGAGGGCGTTGTCACCTTCATCGGCGGCGACCGTTCCCACGCCATCGCTCTGGTCATCGCCGACCGCCGCTACCGCCTGCAAGCGCTGGCCGCCGGCGAAGTGGCGATCTACACCGACGAGGGCGACAAGATCCACTTCAAGCGCGGACGGATCATCGACATCGAAACCGCCACGCTGAACATCCGCGCCAGCAGCGCGGTGAATTTCGACACGCCGGTGATCAATCAGAGCGGAAAAATCGTCTCCACCGGCGACCAGCTCGCTGGCGGTATCAGCCAGATCAAACACGTCCACGTCGGCGTACAAGCCGGCAGCGGCCAGACCGGTGTGCCGGCAGGAGGCCAGTGATGTTTATCAGCCAGAACCTCCACGCCGCGCTGACCCGCGCCGTGCTTATCAGCCTGTTCACCTGGCGCCGCGCTGCCGATGACGATGCCCTCGATGATGAAGAACGTTTCGGCTGGTGGGGCGACAGCTTTCCCTCCGTCGCTGACGATCGCATCGGCTCGCGGCTGTGGCTGTTGCGCCGGGTCAAGCTGACCCAACAAACCCAGATGGACGCCGAGTTCTATGCCCGCGAAGCCTTGCAATGGCTGATCGACGACGGCCACTGCAGCGCCATCGACATCCTCAGCGAACGCCTCGATGCCCAGCGTCTGAACCTGCGCACGGTGCTGACCCTGGCCGACGGCGAACGTCTGGACATCAACCCCGATAACAGTTGGCAGGTGATCTATGCCGTTTGAAACCCCTTCGCTGCCGGTGCTGATCAAACGCACCCAAAGCGACCTGGCCGGCGATTCGCTGCGCCAGTCCGATGCGCAAGTGCTGGCCCGCACCCTCGGCGGCGCCGCGTTTGGTCTGTACGGTTATCTCGACTGGATTGCCGAGCAGATCCTCCCCGACAAAGCCGATGAATCGACGCTGGAACGCATCGCCGCGTTGCGTCTGAACCAGCCGCGCAAACCCGCGCAGGTGGCCACGGGCAGCGTCAGCTTCAGCGCTACGGCCGGTGCGATTCTGGACGTCGATACGTTGCTGCAAACCAACGATGGCCGTACTTACAAAGTCACCACTGCGCGGGTCACGGCCAACGGTGTCAACAGCACCACCATCGCCGCGCTTGACGCCGGCAGCCTCGGTAATGCCGATGCGGGCCTCGTATTGACGCCGGTGCAGCCGGTTGCCGGCATTGTCGGTAGTAGTTTTGTGGTGCAGGCGCCGGGACTCAGCGGTGGTGTCGCGCGGGAGAGTCTGGAGTCGCTGCGTTCGCGAGTGATTCGTTCCTATCGCGTGATCCCTCACGGTGGCTCGGCCAGTGATTATGAAACTTGGGCGCTGGAAGTGCCGGGTGTGACGCGGGCGTGGTGCCGTGGCGGTTTGCTCGGGCCGGGCACGGTGACGGTATTCATCATGCGCGACGAAGATCCGCAACCCGTGCCTAACGATGAGCAATTGGCCGAGGTTCAGGATTACATCGAGCCGCTGCGCCCGGTCACCGCCGAAGTGCATGTGCAAAGCCCGGTTCAGGTACCGGTGGTTTATCGATTCAAAAGTGTCAACCCGGACACCACTGCCGTTCGTGCGGCCATCGAAGCGCAGTTGCGCGACTTGCACAACCGTGAGGCCGATCTCGGCGTGTCGTTATTGATCAGCCACATCCGCGAAGCGATCAGCAGCGCCGGTGGCGAGTTCGATCACGTACTGACTGCACCGGCCACCGATGTCGGTGCTGGTAAAAGCGAGCTGCTCACTTTCGGAGGTTGCGTATGGGGGGCATAAGAACCGCCGCGCAATATCAGGCGCAGCTTCGTGCGCTGCTGCCCAGCGGCCCGGCGTGGGATCCGGAGCGCGTGCCGGAACTTGATGAAGTCCTGCAAAGCGTCGCGGTCGAACTGGCGCGTCTCGATGCTCGCGCCGCCGACCTGCTCAACGAGATGGACCCGGCCGGCGTCAGCGAACTGGTGCCGGACTGGGAACAGGTGATGAACCTGCCCGACCCCTGCCTCGGTGCCGAACCGTTGTTCGACGACCGCCGCCTCGCTGTTCGCCGGCGCTTGCTAGCGGTCGGCAGCCAGGCTGTCGGTTACTACCTGGAAATCGCCAAAAGCCAAGGTTACCCCAACGCAACCATCACCGAGCACGAGGCACCGCGCATGGGCCGCGCACGTTTTGGTTCAGCGCGCTGGGGCACGTGGGAGGCGCAATTCATGTGGACGCTTAACACCGGCGGGCGCTTGCTGCTCGGTCGGCGTTTCGGCGCGAGTTACTGGGGTGAGCGCTTCGGCGTCAATCCGGGCTCGGCGCTGGAGTGTTTGATCCATCGCAGCGCGCCGGCGCATACCACGGTGCATATCAACTATGACTAAGGAGGAGTGACGGGATGGATTATCCGAGGAGTGTCGCCAGCGCAGGTTTGGTGGATGGGAAATTTGTCGATGAAAATCCGCTGTTGGGCACGCCGGGATCGTTGATTCCGGCGGCCTGGGGTAACGGTGTCACGCAGGAAATCATCAGCGTGATCGAGGCTGGTGGTTTGACGCCTGACGAGAAGAAATACGATCAATTGTTGAAGGCGATTCAGAGCGTTTCGGCCAAAGGCTGGAGTCTGGATTCGGCTTTGCCGATTGTGTCGTTGCCGCTGCCTACCGTGGCGAATACCGAGGGCCGGTTGAATGTTGTGGCCAGCGCTGCTGCCACCAGTGGAGGCAAAGTTTCTGTGCCCCCCGGAGTGCCCGTCAGCCTGGCTCAGGAAGTGATCGCAGGTCAGTTGGCCCGTTCGCGAACGTTCACCACCGCAGCCTGGGTCAGCGCTGATCTGTTACCCAATACCGCGTATTTTTTGCGAGCTCAGGTGGTCGCCGGCGCATTGTTTTTCTATGTACAGCGTGGTCTGCCGACTGACGTTGCACCTGCCTCACTCAAAGGAACCGCCGAAGCGGTTGGTGGCGGCGGTTTTGCGTCCACCAGCCTGGACATGTGCGTGGCCTGGATACTCACTGGCGCCGTGGGAACCCTGCCGTCAGTACTAGCAATCTATAACCGCTCGCGCCTCACTTGGAGCCAGACAGTTAATGGCACCGGGGTGATTTATCTGCCACTGGATGCGCATGCGCGTTCTGCGCGGCTTATTGCCAGCAACCCGACGCCTTCGACTACTTTAGTGACTAACGCAGCGTTTGCCCAAGGAGATTGGGTGGGAGCCAGCTACACCTTCCTGAGTCCCGGAATTCAAGCGATTGGTGGAAATCCGGCGGGGTGGGCGGACAAATCGACAAGCGTGATTTTCACCAACAATCAGATAGGTGATGTCACCGTGTCGTCGTTGACGGCCAGTTTCGATCATTCGCAATTTCGCTCGCTGTGGCAGACCTTTCAGGCTCAGCACCAGCTTGGTTCCAGCAGTGCCGAAAAGGACGAATTGCTACACGGTATCGGAATAAAAGGTCACCCGATCGCGGATTACACCACCGGTATCGCCTTGAACTTCGTCAATGCCGTCAACGTTCATTTCGTGTGGGAGTTGATCCGATGAGGGTTATCCAGGAACTTCATCAATTTGGTAACGAACTGCGTTCGCCACAACCGTCGCCTGATCACACGTGGGACGGTCAGCAATGGATACAGGATCCTTTGTTAATGGCTGCGCTGGAGCAAAAGGAGTCGGAGCGCCTTTGCACCAAAGTCAACACCGCCGCCGACCGCGCCCGACCCGTACTGGCCGGCGATCCCCTCAAAGCCATGGAGTACTCCCAGGCCGCCGCAGACGCTCAGGCTTATCTAGACGCGGGTTACCCGAAAAAAGAAGTGCCGGTTTCCGTTGCTGCGTGGGTCGTCAAAGGTCGAACGGCCAAACAGGCCGCCGATCAAATCCTCAGCAAGGCCGATCAGTTGACGGATCATTTGCTGACGCTGCGCACCTTGCGCCTCAAGGCCAAAGCGCAAATTCGTGCGCAGGCTGCCAAGGGCAAAATGGACTTGGCGCGGGGTGCCGCTGATGAGGCATTGCTCGCCATCCGCGAACTGCTCGGTGGTCTCTCCGGCTAATCAATACCTTCCTTCTTGAACACCCCAAGCCCACTTCACCGTGGGCTTTTTATTTTCAGAAAAAAGCCGTGGGCACTAAGGCAGCGCCTTGATCGTCGGTGCGGTTCATTTGTTATGACAGAGGAAAAGACAACCTATGGATTATCCAATAACTGTCCCCAGTGTCGGCCTGGTCAACGGCCGTTTCGCCGATGAAGACCCGGAGGCAGGCAAACCGGGTTCATTGATCCCGGCGGCATGGGGCAACAGCGTTACTCAAGAAATTCTGAATGTGATCAATGCGGCCGGGATGGCTGCGTCCGAGACGGACACCCGGCAACTGCTCAAAGCCATTCAATCGATTGTCGGCAATGCCAGCCCGATGCGATCGGTGATCACCCGGCTAGCCGCTTCAAAGACGTTGACCGAGCAGGAACTTGGTCTCGTGTTGATTGATGCCAGTCCGGCGCCGGTCACTGTTGTGTTGCCAGCGGCCGATGGTCCATTGGGTGTGCGCGATGTGATAGTTCGTCGTGTGGACAACAGCGGCAGTCGACTCGTCGTTCAAGCGGCCGGCAGCGACCGGATTCGTTTTCACACGCACCTTTCGGCCAGTGGCTATCCATTTTTAGTGTTGATGGGTGGTGGTGACTGGTGGCATTTGCGCAGCGATGGCGCGGGGAGCTGGTGGCCGGTTGGGCGCTTCGATAACACGCCGTTGGGACGACCGTTTTTCGAGACGACAGTCTTGCTGAGCCCCGGAGGTTACGGTGCGCTCAACGGCGCCGTCATGAAGCGTGTCGAGTGGCCGTGGCTTTGGGATCACGCGCAGCAATCGGGAATGCTCGGCACCGAGGCTGCTCGCGTCGGCAACGAAGGTAAGTGGACGTCGGGCGATGGCGCAGCAACCTTTCGTGGGCCAGAGGGGAGGGGTGAGTTTTTGCGAGTGCTGGACGAAGGCCGGGGCGTGGACATAGATCGCCAAACAGGTACCTCTCAATCAGGCTCGATTCATTCCTACGCCCAAGGTGCAAATGGCGGAGGTGCTGTGGGTGCCTACTGGTCGGATAGCTTGACCGGATTTGGTGCTGAAACCCGCGAAGAAGCCGAATTCGTTTCAGGATTACTCAATGGTGGTCCTGTTTATCCGGTCGGCACCAATTATCAGCGAGATACGGCCAGCACTGTGCTTTACACCTTCAAATCCCGCCCGCGCAACATCGCCTATCCCGGTCGAATCAAGCTTATCTGAGGCTTCCCCATGTTCAATTATCTGTTTGACGGCTCGGGCGCATTGTCCGGGCCTGTCGAGTTTTTCGTCACGCCCGGAATCGGCGTTCAGCTTCCTGCCAACGCCGTGCAACTGTCTTTTGAATTGCCTGAACCGGAAACCGGCCGCACCTGGGCGCTGGTCAATGGTGTGCCGCGGGAAGTCATCGACCGTCGGGGTCGGGTTTACCGAAAGGACGGTGGTGCTCAGCAACTCTGGAACGAGTTGGGCGAGTTGCCTGAGACCTTCACCCCGCAGCCTTGGCCGGGTGATTTCTACGTCTGGCGTGATAACGACTGGCAACTGGATGAGCAGGCTCAATTGGCTGATGCCAGACAGCAGACTTTGCAAGCGCGCGATGCACTGCTTCGTGAGGCCGTTCTGCGAATTGCTCCGCTGCAATACGCCGAGGATATCGGTGATGCCAGCCATGAAGAGCAGTTGCAATTGCTCGAATGGAAGCTCTACAGCGTGGAGTTGAACCGCATCGAGAAACAGCCAGGTTTCCCAATGCAAATTGTTTGGCCGGTTGTGCCAGCCGTCAGCGCAAATACCTGAACCACCGCAAAGGAGAAATGCAATGGATTACCCAATCAGCGTGCCCAGTGCAGGCTTGGTCAATGGCAGATTTGTCGATGAAGATTCGCTTGCCGGCTCGCCCGGCTCGTTGATCCCGGCGAGTTGGGGCAATGGCGTCACACAAGAAATTCTAGGTGTTGTCCGCGCGGCAGGGATGACGCCTAGCGAATCTTCAAACACTCAACTGCTCGGTGCATTGCGCGGCACGCAGTTATTTCAGACCCCGGCGCAATTTGACGTCAGCCGCGCGGTGGCAACCCCCGAGTTCGTGCAGCGTGCGCTGGGTAATTATGCGGGTTCGCGGGGCGTCACTGCTGCGACGCAACTGACGGTTGCGGATGTGGGATGGGCGATCGGGTTGGGCGGAGACTTGCCTTATACGGTGAACCTTCCGGACATCAATTCGGTTCCCAATGGTGCGACGTTTGCGCTGCATTGCCGCAGTAACGCCGCGGTCACGATCGCCTGCACGGGCATTGCGAAGATTAGTCCACAAGGTGCGTACCTGACATCGATCGTCATGAACAGTGGTGAGAGCGCCACGGTTGTCAGGGAGTATGGGATCTGGACGGTTCAGGGTACGGCGAGTCTGAAATATGCCACGTTGTTTTCCGGGTCGTGCAATAACCCCGGATATCAGAAACATGCCAGCGGGAATATCGAACAGTGGGGATCTGTTTTCACGGACGCCAGTGGTGACGCTGTAGTGAAATTCCCTATCTCGTTTCCCAACGCTCTGTACTCCTGTGTAACCACTCACGTAGGAAGTGGCGCAGCGATGGTTATCGTTGTCGGGGGATCAGAAACAAAACAAGGTGTACGCTTGAGAGTGCGTGATGCGGCAAATGGAGTCTCTGCAGGCTGGACTGTTTTTTACGTCGCGAAGGGCTACTGAATGAACGCTTACAATGTTTTGTTCAGCGCCAGCACGGTTGGCGTTTATGTGCCGGGGATCAACTCAACGGACATACCCGAAGACGTTATCGAGATTCCTCAGGCGTATTGGATTTCGCTATTGCAGCAGATGGCGCTTATGCCGAAGGTGATCGGCGTCAATCCTGCGAACGGCTACCCGATTCTGCTCGATCCACCCCCTCCTTCGGCGGATCAAACGGCCGAAACCGAACGTCACTGGCGCACTGCACAACTGGCCGCCACTGACGGTCTGGTAGCGCGCGATCGTGATGAACTCGAAGACGGTGGCGGCACCACCCTGACCACCGATCAATACACCGAACTGCAAACCTACCGGCGTGCACTACGCGACTGGCCGCAGGGCTCTTTCTTTCCCTTTAGCGAGCATCGGCCAGTCGCGCCGCGTTGGTTGGCGGCTGCGTTTTAAGTCAGCAAGGATGTTGAAATGGATTATCCGAAAAGCGTTCCCAGCGTTGGTCTGGTGAATGGAAAGTTCGTCAATGAAGATGCCGTCGAGGGCTTACCGGGGTCTTTGATTCCGGCAGCCTGGGGCAATAGCGTTACCGATGAATTGTTGTATGTCGTCAAATCTGCCGGTCTTGAGCCGAACGAAACCGACGCTACCCAATTGCTTCAGGCAATAAAAAAAATCAGCCAGGCTGGTGAAGACAAACACGCTCCTGATATCGGCGCGGCCAATCTCTACATGGCGAATTATTCACCTGCCATTACTGCGTTGAGGGACGGTTTGGCACTGCGTTTTACTGCCGGCAACGCCAACACTGGTGCAAGTACATTTGCACCGAATGGCTTGATGCCCAAACCGCTGGTGAGTCTTGCTCAGAATGCATTGCAGCCCGCGGAAATTATCGCAGGCAGCCTGTGTTCGGTAGTGTTCAGTGCGGCGCTGAATAGTTGGGTGTTGGTGTATGCAAGTGGTGGTAATGCGTCGAGTGGCCGGTTGTTGGGAGTGAAGACTTTTACGACGTCTGGCACCTATGTACCGACTGTCGGGATGAAGAATGTATTGGTGAAGGTCTTGGGCGGCGGTGGTGGCAGTGCGGGGATTGCCGCGACAGCCGCCAATCAGATCTCTCTGGCTGGAGGCGGTGCTTCTGGCAGTTATGCCGAGGCGTGGTTGTCGGCTGCAGCTATCGGTACGAGCCAGGCAGTAACCGTGGGGGCTGGTGGTTATGGAGGCGCCATTGCAGCTAATGGGGGCCCAGGTGGAACAAGTTCTATCGGATCATTGGTTTCGGCCCCCGGCAGTGGTGGATCCCCCACTATCAAAGTGATTGCTGTCTCGGACTTTGGTTTATTCGTGGGGGGCTTTCCGAGCGGCCCATCAACCGGTGGGAATATGGTTAACAGTGCAGGTTCCGCGGGCAGTCCCGGTATCGGTGTTGGTGGATCGGTTCTTGCGGGCCACGGTGCGGCTTCGCCTCTGGGCGCAGGCGGATATGGCAGCAGCGTTGCATTGGCCGCAGCGGCCCCGGGTACCGGTTATGGGTCTGGAGGTGGCGGCATCGCCAATGGTCAGAACCAGCCGGGCAGACCCGGCGGTGCAGGTGCACCGGGCGCCGTGATCATCTACGAGTACGCCTGATGAAAACTTACGCACGCATCATCAACAACACGGTGGTGGAGTTGTTCGCAACCGACGGCGACATGGCCGAGATGTTCCACCCGGAACTAGTCTGGGCTGACATCACTAATATAATCCCAACGCCAAACATCGATTGGACTGCCAACTTCGGCACGCTCGGCTGGGTGTTTTTATCACCCGAAATAGCGCCACCGGAAAACGCCTTGAAAACTCTGGCAAAAAAATGGCTGGCAGGTATTTCCCGTCAGTCGTGATATCAGTCAAAGGATATCCAGGGAGGATCAAGCATTATGCAAATAACCGAAAACAACTTAACTAACATCATGCCCAACGCCCGCACCCAAGCGGGCGTTTTTGTTTCTGCACTCAACACCGCAATGGCTCGCCGGCGCATCGACACACCCAAACGCATCGCCGCGTTTCTTGCGCAAGTCGGTCACGAATCCGGGCAATTGCAGTACGTACGCGAACTGGGCAACAACCAATACCTGAGTAAATACGACACCGGCACCCTGGCCTTGCGCTTGGGTAACACGCCCGAAGCTGACGGCGACGGGCAAAAATATCGGGGGCGTGGGCTTATCCAGATCACCGGGCGCAGCAACTATCGCCAGTGCAGCCTCGGTCTGTTTGGCGATGAACGCCTGCTGTCGCTGCCAGAACTGCTCGAACAACCGCAATGGGCGGCCGAATCTGCCGCATGGTTTTGGCAACAGAACGGCCTCAACGAGCTGGCTGATCGCGACCAGTTCAACACCATCACCCGGCGAATAAACGGCGGGTTGAACGGCTTGCAGGATCGCCTGGAAATCTGGGCGCGGGCGAGGGCGGTGCTATGCCAATCCCCTGGCGAGTGATCGGCCTTTTGCTGTTGGCCGTCGGCGCGTTTGCAGCGGCCTGGCAGTTTCAGGACTGGCGCTACGGCCGCCAACTCGCCGAGCAATCGCGTTTAAACACAGAAACGTTGAATCAACAGAATCTCGCCGCCGCCTCGGCGCAACAGGCCGAGCAGGATAAACGCCTGGCGCTCGAGCAACGGCTCGCGACCAGTGAACAAACTCACTATCGAGCACTGAGCGATGCCCAACGTGATCAGGATCGCCTGCGCGATCGCCTTGCCACTGCTGATGTGCGCCTGTCAGTCCTCCTCGACGCAGGCGATGTTACCCAAGGCTGCAACGTGCCAGCCACCGCCAGCCCCGGCGGCGTGGATCATGCAGCCGTACGCGCCCGACTTGACCCGGCGCATGCTCAACGAATTATCGCCATCACCGACACCGGCGACCGCGGACTGATTGCCTTGCAGGCGTGTCAGGCCTATGTCAGAGCGCTCGCGCCCGAACATTTTGAATGACTCTGTGTCTTGAAAGCGCAACCGGCTCGTGTACGGTGGAGGCATTCCACACGATCCGGAGTGCGCCGTGAAAGAGATCACCCAATTGGCTGCTGAACTGGGCCGACGCCTGCAAGTGCTCAATGCCCATGTCACCACTGCGGAGTCGTGTACCGGTGGCGGCATCGCCGAGGCGATCACGCGGATTCCCGGCAGCTCGGCCTGGTTTGAAGCGGGTTACGTGACGTACTCCAACCGGCAGAAAACCCAGCAACTGAATGTGCCGACCGGGTTGTTCGAGACGGTGGGCGCGGTCAGTGCCGAGGTGGTCGAGGCAATGGTGCGTGGCGCGCAGGATAAAAGTCTGGCGCGATTTGCCGTGGCGGTCAGCGGTGTGGCGGGGCCGGACGGTGGTTCACCGAACAAACCGGTCGGCACTGTGTGGCTGGCATGGGGCGTTGGCGAGACGGTGACCAGTGAGGTTCAACACTTCCCCGGTAACCGCGATGAAGTCCGCCGACAAACGGTGAAGGCCGCGCTAGAGGGGCTCCTGCGACTAGCGGCACGAGAAATCGAAAATCAGGGGTAGGCGATCCGCGAACGCTGTGGAATAATACTGGCTACTTATACAGGTGTTGGCCGTCAGGCCTTATTGATTACGTGAGGACTTTAATGGACGACAACAAGAAGAAAGCCTTGGCTGCGGCCCTGGGTCAGATCGAACGTCAATTCGGCAAGGGTGCCGTAATGCGTATGGGCGATCAGGACCGTCAGGCGATCCCGGCTATCTCCACTGGCTCTCTGGGTCTGGACATCGCGCTCGGCATTGGCGGTCTGCCAAAAGGCCGTATCGTTGAAATCTACGGTCCTGAATCCTCCGGTAAAACCACACTGACTCTGTCCGTGATTGCCCAGGCTCAGAAAGCTGGCGCGACCTGCGCATTCGTCGATGCCGAACACGCCCTCGACCCTGAGTACGCCGGCAAACTGGGCGTCAACGTCGACGACCTGCTGGTTTCGCAGCCGGACACCGGTGAACAGGCACTGGAAATCACCGACATGCTGGTGCGCTCCAACGCCGTTGACGTGATCATCGTCGACTCCGTGGCAGCCCTGGTACCGAAGGCTGAAATCGAAGGCGAAATGGGTGACATGCACGTGGGCCTGCAAGCCCGTCTGATGTCCCAGGCGCTGCGTAAAATCACCGGTAATATCAAGAACGCCAACTGCCTGGTGATCTTCATCAACCAGATCCGTATGAAGATCGGCGTGATGTTCGGTAGCCCGGAAACCACCACCGGTGGTAACGCGCTGAAGTTCTACGCGTCGGTTCGTCTCGACATCCGCCGTACCGGCGCGGTGAAGGAAGGCGACGAAGTGGTCGGCAGCGAAACCCGCGTCAAGGTTGTGAAGAACAAGGTGGCTTCGCCGTTCCGTCAGGCCGAGTTCCAGATTCTTTACGGCAAGGGCATCTACCTCAACGGCGAGATGATCGACTTGGGCGTGCTGCACGGTTTCGTTGAGAAGTCCGGCGCCTGGTACGCCTACGAAGGCACCAAGATCGGTCAGGGCAAGGCCAACTCGGCCAAGTTCCTGGCGGACAACCCGGAAGTCGCGAAAAAGCTTGAGAAGCAACTGCGTGACAAGCTGCTGACCCCAGCGGTGATCGATTCCAAGGCCTCTGCAGTCAAAGAGACCGAAGACGACCTGGCCGACGCTGATATCTGATAGCAACGATGAGCACCGTCGTACTCGAAACCCTCGTCGCGGTGCGGCGAACCGCCATGGATCTGCTTGCACGTCGCGAGCACGGTCGAGTCGAGCTGACGCGCAAACTGCGTCAGCGCGGCGCTGAGGCGGAGATGATCGAAACAGCCCTCGACCGTTTGACGGAAGAGGGACTGCTTTCCGAAGCCCGTTACCTTGAAAGCTTTGTTTCCTACCGTGCTCGCTCCGGCTATGGCCCATTGCGGATTCGAGAAGAACTGAGCCAGCGCGGCTTGCAACGCGCCGATATCGAACTCGCCCTGCGCGAAAGCGGTATCAGTTGGCACGAGCAACTTCAGGAAACGTGGCAGCGCAAATTCTCCGGGCACTTGCCGATTGATGCGAAAGAACGGGCCAAGCAAGGCCGATTCCTTGCGTATCGGGGCTTCTCGATGGAGATGATCAACCGCTTGTTCAGCGGTCGAGGGATGGACGATTAAGACGCCTCAATAAAAACGGCCCGCTATGGAAATAGCGGGCCGTTTTTTTTTGCCTTTAAATTGCCTTTGACGGCTCACGCGCACGTTGCGCTGCTTGCGGTTTGGACTGCGCCCAGTTTTCCGGCAGGTTGATGTAGTCGATCAGTTCCCTCAAACGCCCTTGATTACGCGCATTGAAGGCGAAAGCCAGTCGCGCCAAATGGCTGTATTGCGCGTCATCATGTTCCTCGCCGCTGTAAGCGTGTTGATGGAATTGGTCGCTGAGGCACAAATCGGCGAACGCCTCCTGCATATGCTCAAGCGCTTGTTCGCTGAGCTTGTGATTCATTCGAATCACGAACTGACGTTTGAGCCAGCGGCTGGAGTGGAAGTTGCTGTAGAACTGGTTGATCTGCTCCACCGCCTCTTCGACCGTGTACACCAGACGCATCAGTTTCATGTCGGTCGGCAGGATGTAGTGATTTTCCTCCAGTTGCTGGCGAATGAAATCCATCGCGCCCTGCCAGAACGTGCCGCCCGGCACATCCAGCAATACCACCGGCACCAGCGGACTTTTGCCAGTCTGAATCAACGTGAGCACTTCCAGTGCTTCATCCAGCGTGCCGAAACCGCCGGGGCACAGCACCAGCGCGTTGGCCTCTTTGACGAAGAACAATTTACGGGTGAAGAAGAAGTGGAACGGCAGCAAATTGCCGGTGCCGTCGACAGTCGGGTTCGCATGCTGTTCGAAGGGCAGGGTGATATTGAAGCCGAGGCTGTGATCGAGGCCGGCACCTTCGTGGGCGGCGGCCATGATGCCGCCACCGGCGCCGGTAATCACCATCATGTCGGAGCGTGCCAGTTGCGCGCCGAGTTCTCGGGCCAGCGCATACAGCGGATGTTCGACCGGTGTGCGTGCCGAGCCGAACACAGTGACTTTACGTTGGCCCTTGAATTGCTCCAGCACGCGAAACGCCTGCTCCAGTTCGCGCAGGGCTTGCAGGGTGATCTTGGCGTTCCAGCGGTTGTGGTCTTCCTGAGCCATGCGCAGCACGGTCAGGATCATGTCGCGGTAAATGGGAAGGTTCGGGCTGTTGGGGGAAACACGGCTGAGTTGTGCTTCGACCTGGCTGATGAGGTCGGGGCCGCTTTCCTGAAAATGACGACTCAACAGGTCATTCGGTTGGTAAGGCATTCAACGTCTCCTTCTGCACAGAGCGGGTGGCCCTGACGAGCGGCGTCAGGGCCGCGCTGCAAAAACACACACGATCGGCAGTTCCATTTCTGCCGTTAACAGATGATCGGGAATACTTTGAATTTAGACCCTTGCGTGCAATTGCGCTGACTCGATCATTGCGCCGCAATGTTCTGGCTGGCAACCGCTTGTTGATATTCAGGGATCGGCACACCGCTCGTCTGAACGTGCAACGCGCGCTAAACCCTCTGATTAACTAACTTACAGGCGCCGTACGACAGCGTTGCGGCAATAACCGTACGCAAGGTGCACGTTTTTGAAGGATTTGCGGGTAGCCAGGAGGCGGGACATGACCAGAGTGGTTCTGGAGATCGATGCACAGTTGTATCGAATGTTGAAAGCATCTGCCGAGACCCATCAGGTCAGTCTCGAAGAGGAATGCTGCCGGCGTTTGGCTGGTGGCGAGCATCCGTCGCAGTATCTTCAGGCCTTGCTGGCCGAATTGCGCGCCGAGGATGAACAGCGGCGCGCCAATTCGCGATGATTACTTCTTCTTCGCCGGGGCAGTTTTCGGGCAATCCGAATCCTGATAGCTGGCGGAGCCGATCGCCTTGTTGGTTTTCACTTCGGTGAAGTCGTAACGCATGACCGCGCCCTTGGCCATTAGCTTGCGAAAGGCCGGGTTGTTGCACACCGAAGCGCCCAGTTGAAAGTACACAGCCTTGGGATCAGCACGCATTTTCTGCGCATGACTGGCCTGCACGCTCAGGTGGTTGATCAGCGTGGTGCCTTCAACGGTGAAACCCTGATCAAGAATGTCTTCACTGATGGCGCGTGGCGTGCCGACGCTGCTCTGGGCGGCGACGTTGCGCAGCTCGCGGTTCAGATTCTGCTCACTCAAGGATGCAGCCTGAGCGGTGAAGGACGACGCCAGCAGAATGGCAGCGGTGGGAACGATAAGGCGCAGCATGAAACTCTCCTGATTCGGTGACTGGTGGTTCGACCAGCCTCGGGGCTGTGCGTTCAGTGGCGCCGAATTATAGGGGAGCCGGTCGGGAGGGTACAGGCTTGTCCCCGTTGCTCTGGTAAACTGCCGGCCTTTATTGCCCTGCCGAGTGCTGTTCGTGTCGAGTTTCCCTGTCTGCCGGCGTTGCCCGCGATGAACCATGCCCCCAATGCCGTCGCCCGTTTGCGTGACCAGCGCGAAGATGAAGGCATCAAGCCGATTCAGGCCCGTGGCTTTCGCTCCGAGCGTTGCCGCGATTGCCGGGTGATCATCAGCCATTGCTTGTGTGCGTGGCGACCAAGCGTCGACACGCGTTCAGGCGTGTGCCTGATCATGACCGGCAAGGAAGTGTTCAAACCAAGCAACACCGGTTGGCTGATTGCCGACGTGGTGCGCGATAACCATGCGTTCATCTGGTCGCGCACCGAGCCCGATCCGCAGATGCTGGCGCTGCTCAACGACCCGCAATGGCAGCCTTATCTGGTGTTTCCCGGCGAATACGTCGAGCCGTCGCGGGTGACCAACACGGTCGCGCCCGATAGCAGCAAGCGCCCGCTGTTTATTCTGCTGGATGCGACGTGGACGGAAGCGCGAAAAATTTTCCGCAAGAGCCCGTATTTCGATCGCTTGCCGATCCTGAGCCTGCTGCCCGACAAACTCTCGCGCTATCGCCTGCGCCGTTCCACCCGCAGCGAACATCTGTGCACCGCCGAAGTCGCGGCGCTGTGCCTGGAGCTGGCCGGCGACGCGGATGCCGCCTCGGCGCTGGACGCCTATTTCGATGTGTTCAGCCAGCATTACCTCGACGCCAAGCAACAGCTCGACATGAATGAATCCACCCCCGCGCACGCCGAGTTGCTGCCCTATATACGAAAGCCGCAGCCGGAGTTGGCGCAATAGTGGCCCATACTGTCGCTACCGGCGGCCTTGCTGCTTGACCACCCAGTCTTCGCTGGGCATGCTTGGCGCCGATTAGGGTGCGGCCAAGGTTTGAAACGCCGTCTTTGCTGGTTATTGGCGTTGAACGTGCCCCTGTGGATACCGCTTGCAAGCGGCATCTTGAGTTGCTTTGGCCAGACCCGACTGCATCGGGTCTGCCATCAAAAACAGGATCATTTGAAAAATGGCCACATACGACATCCTGATTGCCGATGATCACCCCCTGTTTCGTAGCGCCCTGCATCAAGCGGTGACGCTGGGCCTCGGCCCGGATGTGCGACTGGTGGAGGTGGCGAGCATCGCCGAACTGGAAGCGCGCCTGACCGAAAAATCTGACTGGGATCTGGTGCTGCTGGATCTGAACATGCCCGGCGCTTTCGGGTTTTCCGGGTTGGTCATGCTGCGCGGGCAGTATCCGCAGATTCCGGTGGTGATGGTGTCGGCTCAGGAAGAAGCCTCTGTGGTGGTCAAGTCCCGTGAATTCGGCGCCAGTGGCTTTATTCCCAAATCCAGCGACCTCAGCGTGATTCAGCAAGCCGTGCGCAAAGTGCTTGATGGCGATGTGTTCTGGCCGCCGCAAGCGTTCGAAGCAGTTGCCGTCTCCGACGAAGCCAAAGCCGCCAGCGATGGCCTCGCCAGCCTGACGCCGCAGCAGTTCCGCGTGCTGACCATGGTCTGCGAAGGCCTGTTGAACAAGCAGATTGCCTATGAGCTGAGTGTGTCGGAAGCGACCATCAAGGCCCACGTCACGGCGATCTTCCGCAAGCTGAATGTGCGCACCCGCACGCAGGCTGCGTTGCTTCTGCAACAACTTGAGTCAATTCCGAGTCAATAAAGCCTGGCGCCTTCACGCTTTTTTGACTTTTGTTGATCTAGCTTTCTCACTCCTTTTTGGTTGGTCTCAACGTTATGTCACCTTTCAAGGGCCAGACCGGCCTGAAACGCATCCTTAATGCCTCCGGTTACTCGCTGGACGGTCTGCGCGCAGCTTTCACCGGTGAAGCGGCGTTCCGCCAACTGGTGCTGCTTAATGTGATCCTGATTCCGGTGACGTTCTTTCTGAATGTCAGCCGTGTTGAACAGGCGCTGTTGATCGCGGTGTGCCTGCTGGCGCTGATCGTCGAGCTGCTGAATTCGGCGGTCGAAGCGGCCATCGACCGCATCTCGCTGGAACTGCACCCACTGTCGAAGAACGCCAAGGACATGGGCAGCGCCGCGCAATTCGTCGCGCTGAGCATGATTGGTCTGGTGTGGGCGGTGATTCTGCTTTAAGCGATCGTCGGCAAGACGATCTCGTCGCTGCGCTGAACCCCGGCGGTGAAAGCGCGGCACAGTTCGAGAAATTCGCGCATCGCCGAGGTCTGGTATTTCTGTTTGTGCCAGATGAAGTAGAACTGCCGCGCCAGATCCAGATCCGGCGTTTCCACCGGCACCAGACTGCCGCGTCGGAACGCATCACGCAGCGCCAGTCGCGAGATGCAGCCAATCCCCAGCCCCGATTCCACCGCGCGTTTGATAGCTTCGGTGTGTTCCAGCTCCAGACGGATATTCAGCGCGCTGCGATGATGACGCATGGCCTGATCGAAGGTCAGCCGCGTGCCGGAGCCTTGTTCACGCAGAATCCACGCCTCGTGCGTCAGCTCTTCCATCGTCGCAGTGCCGCGTTTGGCCAAGGGATGCTGCGGCGCGCAAAACACCACCAGCTCATCCTCAACCCAGCTCTGCACTTCGATGTCCGGGTGGCTGCAATCGCCTTCGATTAGACCCAGATCAATTTCGTAGTGGGCGACTTGTTGCACGATATTGGCAGTGTTCTGCACGTGCAGCTTCACCTGACTTTCCGGGTGGCGCTGCATGAAACTGCCGATCAACAGGGTCGCCAGGTAATTGCCGATGGTCAGCGTCGCGCCGACCGACAGCGAGCCGAAACCGGATTTGCCGTTGAGCAGGTCTTCGATTTCCTTGGCCTGATCGAGCAGGGCCACCGCCTGTGGCAGTAGCTGTTTGCCGAGGGCGTTGAGGCTCAGCCGTTTGCCGGCGCGGTCGAACAGCTGGCAGCTGGATTGGCGCTCAAGCTCGGTGATCGAAGTGCTGGCAGCCGACTGCGAGAGGTTGAGCAGACCCGCAGCACGGGATACGCTTTCCTGCTGGGCGACGGCGACGAAGACTTGCAGTTGACGGAGAGTAAATCGCATATCGATATAACCGATAACCCTTATCTTAATAATCCAGTTAACAGATATTGTCGTCGCTATTAGAATGCGATGCAATTGCGCACCGTCGCCTTCAAAAGCCAGCGCAGACCCAATCTCCAGGAGTCAAACGTACATGAGCAACATGAACCACGAGCGTGTCCTCAGTGTTCATCACTGGAACGACACTCTGTTCAGCTTCAAGTGCACCCGCGATCCGGGCCTGCGCTTCGAGAACGGTCAGTTCGTGATGATCGGCCTGCAACAGCCTAACGGCCGCCCGCTTATGCGCGCTTACTCGATCGCCAGCCCGAACTGGGAAGAGCATCTGGAGTTCTTCAGCATCAAGGTGCAGGACGGCCCGCTGACCTCGCAGCTGCAGCATTTGAAGGAAGGCGACGAGATCATCATCTCGAAAAAGCCTACCGGCACCCTGGTTCTCGATGACCTGAACCCGGGCAAGCACCTGTACCTGCTGAGCACCGGCACTGGTCTGGCGCCGTTCATGAGCGTGATTCAGGATCCGGAAACCTACGAGCGCTTTGAAAAAGTGATCCTGGTTCACGGCGTACGCTACGTCAACGAAGTCGCCTACCGCGAATTCATCACCGAGCACCTGCCGCAGAACGAGTTCTTCGGCGAAGCGCTGCGTGACAAGCTGATCTACTACCCGACCGTGACCCGCGAGCCGTTCGAGAATCAGGGCCGTCTGACCGACCTGATGCGCAGCGGCAAGCTGTTCAGCGACATCGGCCTGCCACCGATCAACCCGCAGGACGACCGTGCAATGATCTGCGGCAGCCCGAGCATGCTCGACGAGACCAGTGAAGTGCTCGACAGCTTCGGCCTGAAGATCTCGGCGCGGATGCGCGAGCCGGGGGATTACCTGATCGAGCGTGCGTTCGTCGAGAAGTAAGCTGTTCAGGTGACGCAGAGCGTCAACGGATGCATTCCCACGCAGAGCGTGGGAACGATCAGCCCCCACTGCCTGCAAAGGCAATGGGGGCTTTTTTATGCCCGAAACATTTCCTTCATGCCTGCCACAATCCATGTAGGAGCTGCCGAAGGCTGCGATCTTTTGATCTTGCTTTTAAGATCAAAATCAAAAGATCGCAGCCTTCGGCAGCTCCTACATTGACCGAGGTCTCAGGCTGCGGCAGGGATAACTTCCAGCACGCGGATCTGCTCAGGCGTCGGGTAATGCCAGCGTACGTCCAGATCCCAGAACTGCGCGCCGTATTCACGCTCTGGCACCGGGGTCTGATATGCCGGACGCGGATCCTGGGCCAGACACTGTTCAATCAACGCAACCAACGGCTCATCAAGGCGCTGAGCGTGTGTGTGCGCTTGTTTCAGTGCCGAGTCCGTCCACTGCACGTCAATCAGCTGCGGTGCTGCACTGGCGATGCTGTTGGAGGCTTCGGGGATGATATCGGCATAGGGCACGTAGGGTTTGACGTCGAGAACCGGCGTGCCGTCGAGCAAATCGATTCCCGAGATGAACAGGCGATTGGCTTCGACCTTGTCCAGTTTCACCACAGATTGGCCGATGCCGTTCGGTCGATGGGTCGCGCGAGTGGCGAACACGCCCATGGACTTGTTGCCGCCCAAGCGGGGTGGGCGGACTTTCAGGCGTGGTTTTTCTTCGAGTGCTTGATGGAACAGGAACAGCAACCAGACGTGACTGACCTGTTCCAGACCTTGCACGGCGTCACCCTGATCGAACGGCGCCACCAGTTCCAGCACGCCGCGGGCGGCGGGGGCCAATTGCGGCTGGCGCGGGATGGCGAATTTCTCCTTGAAGCAGGAGCGCACGAAGCCGATGGGGGAGACGCTGTAAGTCATGGTTTGCATTCGAAGCGGGGCAGGGTGGGAATGATGCACTAAAGATCAATAGATCGCAGCCTTCGGCAGCTCCTACAGGGGCGCGTCGATCCCATGCAGGAGCTGCCGAAGGCTGCGATCTTTTAAAGGCTAAACCCACCATCCAACGGAATGATATTCCCGGTCATATAGGCCCCGGCGGTACTCGCCAGACTGATCGCCAACGCCGCCATCTCCTCTTCACGCCCCCAACGCTTCATCGGAATCAACGCCGTATCCTCAGCCAACGCCTGCTGATCATTACCAATATGCTGGGTCATCTTGCTCGGAAACCGCCCCGGCGCGATCACGTTGACGTTGATGTGCTGGCTCACCAACTCCCGCGCCAGAATTCGCGACAACTGATGCAGGGCCGCTTTACTCGGCCCATAGGCATACGCCTGCTCGCCAAAGGAAGAAATCCCTGCCACCGAACCAATGTTGATAATACGCGCCGGATTCGCCGTCGACCCGGCCTTGCGCAACAGCGGCAGAAACTGCTGGATGCAGGTGAACACCGACGTCACGTTGAGCTGCATGACCTTTTCCCAGCCCTTGACCGGGTAGCTCTCCAGCGGCGCGCCCCACGTGGTGCCGGCGTTGTTCACCAGAATATCCAGATGGGTGATTTGCTCGCCCAGACGCGCGGCCAGTTCCTGCACGCCTTTTTCAGTCGCCAGATTCGCTGCCATGCCGTAGCAAGTACCCAAAGCGCTGAGTTCTTCCGCGGTTTGATGACAGGCTTCGGCGTCGCGCGAGCAGACATAGACACGCGCGCCAGCCTCGACGAAGGCTTTGGCGATCATTTTGCCGATACCACGGGTGCCGCCGGTCACCAGAGCGGTGAGGCCTTGCAGGGAGAAATACGGGTGCATGGCGAGTCCTGAGTGCTAGGGATCAATACACCCTAGTCGTCAGCCGCGAAAAGCGGAGCCACTATTTTCGGAGGGAATGAACGGTCATGCGTTGCGGTGGCGACCATCGATCGCCACCGCAGCGAGGATCAGGCCGGGCGAACGCGAAGGGTCAGACCTTTGAGGAAGTTGCGCAGCAACTGGTCGCCGCACGGGCGGTAGTTGGTGTGGCCAACCTTGCGGAACAACGCGCTCAGCTCGGGCTTGGACACCGGGAACTCGGCAGCCTTGAGGATCGCGTGCATGTCGTCTTCTTTCAATTCGAAGGCTACGCGCAGTTTTTTCAGGATGATGTTGTTGGTCACCGGCACTTCGATCGGCTGCGGCGGACGGCTTTCATCCTTGCCACGCTTGAAGATCACCAGACCGTCGAGGAAGTGCGCGATGACTTCGTCCGGGCAGCGCACGAAACCTTCTTCGTCTTCTTCTTTCTTGTCGAGCCAGGTCAGCACGTCAGCGAGTGCTACGTCCATGCCGCCGAGCTTGATGATTTCGACAACTTTCTTGTCACTGATGTCGAGCATGTAGCGCACGCTGCGCAATACGTCGTTATGAATCATGTGAGTAATCCTGATAAGCGTTGTGGGCAGCACGCGGGCGCGCTGCCGGAATGTGTGGCGGCAGTGGAAGTCTTAGAACTTCTCTTTGCCGGACAGGTAGCGCCATTGGCCGACCGGGACTTTGCCGATCGAAACGCCGCCGATGCGGATGCGGCGGATGCCGATGACCTTCAGGCCCACCGCTTCGCAGAACTGGACGATGATCCCCGGCTGCGGGTTTTTCATGGCGAAGCGCAGGCGGTTTTCGTTCTGCCAACTCGCCTTGACTGGCGGCAACTCCTTGCCCTTGTGCGTCAGGCCGTGCTGCAAGCGATTGAGGCCGTGGGCGACCATGTCACCTTCGACTTCGACCACGTATTCCTGCTCGATTTTCGCGGCGTCGGCGGTGAGCTTGCGCAGGATTTTCCAGTCCTGGGTGAACACCAGCAGCCCGCTGGCCTTGGCTTGCAGGTCGGCGCTGGCGGTCAGGCGCAGGAAGTGGCCGCGCAACGGGCGTTTGCCATAGCGATGTTCTTCGCTGAGGGTGTCGATGCTCAGCGACTGCATGGCGGTTTCGACGTCCATGCCGGCCGGCGCGTTGAGCAGGATAGTCACCGGCTCCGGCGCGGTGGCCTGGGCGTCCTTGTCGAGCTCGACCTTCTGGTCGCCGACCTTGAACTGCGGTTCGTCGATGACTTCGCCGTCCACGGTGACCCAGCCGCCCTCGATGAACAGCTCGGCCTCTCGGCGGGAGCAACCGACCAGTTCAATGAGGCGTTTGGAGAGGCGAATCGGGTCAGTCATGACAGGGCCGTAACAAAAAAGGGGTGGGCATTGTACCTGTGTGGCGCCGGTTAAGCCCGGTTCCATTTACAGGCGCTGAATTCAATGTGGGAGCGAGCTTGCTCGCGAAGGCGTCCTGCCAGTCTATGTGTGCAGTGACTGGTACACCGCATTCGCGAGCAAGCTCGCTCCCACAGGGTTCTACAGGGTTTCAACCATTACTGGAGCGTTGCTGATTTTGCCGCAAGCGCATGTGCAGCAACGGATACGGCTGGCCCATGCCATCCACCTCCGAGCGGCCGATCACCTCAAAACCCTGCTTGAAGTAAAACCCCAGTGCCTGCGGGTTCTGTTCGTTGACGTCCAGCTCATCGGCGTTCAAATGCTGCATCGCATAGTTGAGCAGCTTCTTGCCCAAACCTTGACTGCGAAAATCGGGATCAATGAACAGCATCTCAATCTTGCCCGCCGCGACCCCGGCAAACCCGGTTATGCGCTGGTCGGCGTCCTTGGTGCAGATCAGCATCACCGCATCCAGATAGCGGGTCAGCACCAAATTACGCAGCAGCTCGATGTAGCTGTCCGGCAGAAAATCATGGGTGGCGCGAACCGAGGCCTCCCAGACCCGGGTCAGTTCCTGATAATCGCTGAGTTTCGGCGTGTGGATAACCGAGTGGTGACGCATGCCTGTTGGCCTCTTGTTCGTTCAAGGGAGTCCGTCCCCCGATAAACGATAGCCGTAAAAAAGCCCCGCATCTTGGAAAAAGAGCGGGGCTTTTGAATTCAGCGCTATCCCGAATCCCTGTAGGAGCTGACGAGTGAAACGAGGCTGCGATCTTTTGATCTTGTTTATCGAGATCAAGATCAAAAGATCGCAGCCTTCGGCAGCTCCTACAGGGTATGCGGTGTTAGATCTGTTCGGCCCACAGATCGTATTCGTCAGCGTCGGTGACTTTGCACCAGACCTTGTCGCCCGGCTTCAGGTTGCTGCCGTTGTCGATAAACACGTTGCCGTCGATTTCCGGGGCATCGAAGAAGCAGCGGCCAACTGCGCCTTGCTCGTCGACTTCGTCCACCAGCACTTCGATTTCACGGCCGATGCGCATTTGCAGACGTGCCGAGCTGATCGCTTGCTGGTGCGCCATGAAGCGATCCCAACGATCCTGTTTGACCTCGTCCGGAACGATCTCCAGATCGAGATCGTTGGCCGGAGCGCCTTCCACCGGCGAGTACTGGAAGCAGCCGACGCGGTCGAGCTGGGCTTCGGTCAGCCAGTTGAGCAGGTACTGGAAGTCTTCTTCGGTTTCGCCCGGGAAGCCGACGATGAAGGTCGAACGGATGATCAGATCCGGGCAGATTTCGCGCCAGTTCTTGATCCGCGCCAGGGTCTTGTCTTCGAACGCCGGGCGTTTCATCGACTTCAACACTTTCGGGCTGGCGTGCTGGAACGGGATGTCCAGGTACGGCAGGATCTTGCCGGCCGCCATCAGCGGGATCAGCTCGTCAACGTGCGGGTACGGGTAAACGTAGTGCAGACGTACCCAGACGCCCAAAGTGCTCAGTGCTTCACAGAGTTCGGTCATTCGGGTTTTCACCGGCGCGCCGTTCCAGAAACCGGTGCGGTATTTCACGTCAACGCCGTAAGCGCTGGTGTCTTGCGAAATAACCAGCAACTCTTTAACGCCGGATTTGACCAGACGTTGAGCTTCGTCGAGCACATCGCCGACCGGACGGCTGACCAGTTTGCCGCGCATCGACGGGATGATGCAGAACGAGCAGCTGTGGTTGCAGCCTTCGGAAATCTTCAGGTAAGCGTAGTGACGCGGGGTCAGCTTGATGCCTTGCGGCGGCACCAGGTCGATCAGCGGGTTGTGGTCTTTACGCGGCGGCACGACTTCGTGCACGGCGTTGACCACTTGCTCGTACTGCTGCGGGCCGGTCACGGCCAGCACGCTCGGGTGCACGTTGCGGATGTTGCCTTCTTCCACGCCCATGCAGCCGGTGACGATCACCTTGCCGTTTTCCTTGATCGCTTCGCCGATCACTTCCAGCGACTCAGCCTTGGCCGAATCGATGAAACCGCAGGTGTTGACGACTACAACGTCGGCGTCCTGATAGGTGGACACCACGTCATAACCTTCCATGCGCAGCTGGGTCAGGATGCGCTCGGAGTCGACCAGTGCTTTCGGGCAACCCAGAGATACAAAGCCAACCTTTGGATTGGCCGGCGCAGGAGTGGTGGACATGTCTAACCTCGGTATTTTGTGACGTCGCTTGCGCAGTGCGGAAGCCGACGGATGGGCGCTTAGGGTGCGCCTCTGATCAAAAAGTGCGCAATTCTAGCGGCGAGAAGCGCACTTGACCAGCTTTATGCCGGGAAATACGACGAGTGCTGCGCTATGCTTCGCGCCGTTGGGCTTTACCAATTTTTTACAGTCAACAAATCGTCTGTAACAACAGGTAAATCAGCGCATCATGCTGCACGACAAAGCATAGTGCTTCATTGAAAAGAAGCCGGTTCCGGTAAGTCAGGAGTGTTGGATGGGTCAGGCAAGTAGTCATGCGGCAGGCGCCGAGGGTTCGGCAACCAAGCCGCTGAGTATGCTGGTCGCGGCGGTCGGGGTGGTTTACGGCGACATCGGCACGAGCCCGTTGTACACCCTTAAAGAAGTGTTTTCCGGCGGCTACGGTGTGCCCGTCAATCACGACGGCGTGCTGGGCATTCTGTCGTTGATCTTCTGGTCGCTGATCTGGGTGGTTTCGATCAAATACATGATGTTCGTGCTGCGCGCCGACAACCAGGGCGAGGGCGGCATCATGGCGCTCACCGCACTGGCTCGGCGAGCGGCAGGGCATCGCAAAAAGCTGCGTTCATTATTGGTGGTTTGCGGACTGATCGGCGCTGCGCTGTTTTATGGCGACAGCATGATCACCCCGGCGATTTCCGTACTCTCGGCGATTGAAGGTCTGGGGCTGGCATTCGATGGCATTGATCATTGGGTGGTGCCGCTGTCGCTGGTGGTTCTGGTCGGGTTGTTCCTGATCCAGCGCCACGGTACCGCGCGGATCGGCATTTTGTTCGGGCCGATCATGGTCACCTGGTTCCTCGTCCTCGGTGCGCTTGGTGTGTATGGCATCAGCCACACCCCAGAAGTGCTGCATGCGATGAACCCGATGTGGGCGGTGAATTTCTTCGTCGTTCATCCGGGCATGGGCGTGGCGATCCTCGGCGCTGTGGTGCTGGCGCTGACCGGTGCCGAAGCGCTGTACGCCGACATGGGTCACTTCGGTCGCAAACCGATTGCCCGCGCGTGGTTCATTCTGGTGTTGCCGGCGCTGGTGCTCAACTACTTCGGTCAGGGCGCTTTGCTGCTGGACAACCCGGAAGCGGCGCGTAACCCGTTCTACTTGCTGGCGCCGAGCTGGGCGTTGATTCCACTGGTCGGCCTGTCGACGCTGGCCACGGTGATCGCCTCGCAAGCGGTGATTTCCGGCGCGTTCTCCCTGACCCGTCAGGCGATTCAGCTCGGCTACATTCCGCGCATGTACATCCAGCACACCTCCAGCGCCGAGCAGGGCCAGATCTACATCGGCGCGGTGAACTGGGCGCTGATGGTTGGCGTGGTGTTGTTGGTACTCGGCTTCGAATCGTCTGGCGCACTGGCCTCGGCCTACGGCGTGGCGGTGACCGGCACGATGCTGATGACCACCATTCTGGTGTCGGCAGTGATGCTGCTGCTGTGGAAATGGCCACCAATCCTTGCCGTGCCGGTGTTGATCGGTTTCCTGCTGGTGGACGGTCTGTACTTCGCCGCCAACGTGCCGAAGATCGTGCAGGGTGGTGCATTCCCGGTGATCGCCGGTATCGCGCTATTCGTGCTGATGACCACCTGGAAACGCGGCAAGCAGCTGCTGGTCGATCGCCTCGACGAAGGCGCGCTGCCGCTGCCGATCTTCATCAGCAGCATCCGCGTACAACCACCGCATCGCGTGCAGGGCACCGCGGTGTTCCTCACCGCGCGCTCCGACGCCGTGCCGCATGCGTTGTTGCACAACCTGCTGCACAACCAGGTGCTGCATGAGCAGGTGGTGTTGCTGACGGTGGTCTACGAAGACATTCCGCGCGTACCGCCATCGCGACGTTTCGAGGTTGAAGCGCACGGGGAGGGCTTCTTCCGGGTGATCCTGCACTTCGGCTTCACCGATGAGCCAGACGTGCCGCAGGCGCTGAAGCTGTGTCATCTGGATGATCTGGACTTCAGCCCGATGCGCACCACCTACTTCCTCAGCCGCGAAACGGTGATTGCTTCGAAACTTGAGGGCATGGCGCGTTGGCGTGAGGCGCTGTTTGCGTTCATGTTGAAGAATGCCAATGGGAACTTGAGGTTCTTCAATCTTCCGTTGAACCGGGTGATTGAGTTGGGGACGCAGGTGGAGATGTAAGCCTGACCTCAAATGAAAGCCCCCGTCAGCCTTGTGGCTGGCGGGGGCTTTTTTGTGGGCGGCAACTTCAGATCAAAAGATCGCAGCCTTCGGCAGCTCCTACAGGTTTCGCATTCCATGTAGGAGCTGCCGAAGGCTGCGATCTTTTGATCTTCAAACCTTTACAAGCCTTCAGGTATCTCTGCTTCAGACTCGGTCTTCGTACGCGCAGGTCGCGGGATCAGCGCTTGGATCACGTCATCAATCAAGGCTTTGCCCATCACCGTCAGGTAATGCGCAGCCCAAGCGTGGCGATCGGTGTCTCTGATAAAGGCAGCATCCTCGGCGAAGGATTTGGCGAGGGACAGCAGGTCTGAGGATTGAGACAAGGCATCGATGATCGGGATGCCGGCGCGGACATTGAAGAACGCTTGATCCGAGTTGTAGAGGAAAGGGGTGAAGCCGATGGTTTTAAGATCAGATGGATTGTTCATGTTCAGTTCCCTTGATTTCGAGAGCTGCCGCATCCGATACCAAGCGAATGGGTGGCAGCTGTGCGCAGGTTGGTAAACCGGGGAATCAAGGAAACCGGCACGCCCGAAAGCGTCCCACGCACAGCTGCCATAACACAGGGGCTCGGGCGGGATAACGCCTGAGTCGTGTCGGGTGCGCTGTTGCGCCTTATTCCACCGGGTTACCAAGCCCGATCACTGAATGGGTCAGCGACGTTCGGAGAGTATCCCTTCGAAAAACAGCGCAATAGAGCGGTACAGCGCCCCAACAAGAGTTTCGGAGTTTGCCTACAAGGTCTGTGGGCGTCATCTGATATTGCGAGACCAGAAGTAAACGAAACTAAACGTTGCTGGCGGTTTTGCGGGTATTGGTTCGGCGGAAGATTTGAGTGTGGAGTTGACGATTCGATAATGCCAATCAAGCAGGTGTCCACGTTTTATGGAATGTGGACGCTTGGCGTTTTTGGCTTCCTGAAGCGTCAAGAAATTTACGGTCACTGCACAAAATCTCGAATCCAGCGCCATCCCTTGTAGGAGTGAGCCTGCTCGCGATAGCGGTGTATCAGTTGGCAAATAGGTGGCTGACACTCCGCTATCGCGAGCAGGCTCACTCCTACAGGGGAACGGGTTAATCGTCCGAGATGTAAAAAAGCCCCCGTAACTGCGAAGTTGCGGGGGCTTTTTGTGGGCGTGGCTCAGATCACTCTTCGGCGACCGAGTCCTTGCTCTGACGCTTCTCGATCAAGTCCACCAAGCGCTTGGCCAGCGCCGGGTAGTTCTCGTCGAAGTGGTGGCCGCCGGGCAGTTTCACTGCTTCACCGACTGCAGTCTTGTCGGTGCAACCACTTTCATCCGCCTCTTCTTCGCCATAGATGCAGATCACCTTGGCCGGTGGCAGTTTGGCCATTTCCGGGCCGGTGGCGGCTTCTTTGCCGGCGTTGCCCAGCCAGCCTTCGACTTCGATTTCGAAGCTGCCGGTGCGGGCGAAGGCGAGCAGGATGATGGCGTCTACGCGTTGCTGCTCGGTGTCCGGCAGGCGGTTGTAGATCGCCGGCAGAACGTCGGCGCCGAACGAGTAACCGGTGAGGATGAAGCGCTTGGTGCCCCATTTTTGCCGGTAGTGCTGCATCAGTTCGCTCAGATCCAGTGCGCTTTGCTCCGGGCTCTTGTGCTGCCAGTAGTAGCGCAGGGTGTCGATGCCGACCACCGGGTAGCCGATCTTGGCCATTTCACCGGCCACATCGCGGTCGAGGTCGCGCCAGCCACCGTCACCGGAGAGGAACAGGGTGACAGTGTCTTTGGCCTGACCGGCCGGCACTTCAACCACCGGAATCGCCAGGCCACCGTTAGCCTTGTCGCCGCCGACGAGAATCTTGCGCAGTTCGTTGTTCAGCACTTGCGGCAGGTTGATGTCGTAGTCGCTGATGCTGGTTTCGGCGTTCGGTTGATCGCGCACGAAACCTGCGCTGGCGTCGTCCGGGTTGTCGTTCCACGCTGCCAGCCAGTGGCCGTGGGCAGCGGATTTCGGCAGCAGGTGCGTGCAGCCACCTTTTTCCAGTGCCAGGTCGACGGAAATGGCCTGGGCCTTGTCGTCTTTCTGTTCCGCCAGCCAGCGCCAGGCCAGCACCGCGCCAGGGCCGATGCCGCTGACCAGAGTGGCCGGGCCGTTCAGCTCGCGCAGACCGGTTTGCAGGGCGCGGCTTTGTTGCAGGCAGTCCTTGGGCAGAATCACCTGAACGATCTGCGCCGAGGCACTGCGGCTCAGGGTGGTCAGTTGATTGTCGGTCAGCTTCTGGTCGCTATTGACCGCCACCAGCACCTGCGCCTTGGGCTTGGTACCAGGGATGATGCGGGTCAACACGGTGCCGTCGGCTGCCGTAATGGGTTCGAGCGTCGGTTCCGGTGCCGGGCGTTTGAGGTACCAGTAACCGCCGCCGGCAATCACGGCCAGCACAATCAGTGCGGCCAGGATGTACTTCAGGGAGCGTTGAATCATCAGCGTTTCACCAATCCAGTCAAGCCGCCCGCGATCAGGGCAGCAGTGTCGGCCAGCGCCACCAACGGATCGAGTCCGGCGGGCACGGCCATATAACGGGGTTCCCAGTCAGGCTGGAACTTGTCTTTGAAGCGGCGCAAGCCTTGGAAGTTGTACAGCTGCTCACCACGGCGGAAAACCATCGAGCCCAGACGCTGGGTCAGCGGTGCACCACGGCGGGGTTGCAACCCCGACAACGGCACCATGCCCAGGCTGAAACGCGCGTATCCGTGACTCTTATAATGTTGAATCAGGCCGACCATCATGAATTCCATGGTCAGCTTCGGCGCATCCGGGTGCGCGCGCATCAGGTCGAGACTGGCCAGATCATGGCTGAACGTCTCAAGCAGGTTGGCGAACGCCACCGGGCGGCCTTCGAAGCGAATCACCGCGATGCGGAAATGCTTCAGGTATTCGTCGCTGAAACGGCCGAGGGAGAAGCCTTTCTCGCGCACGTTCTTGCCGGTCAGCCAGGCATCGGAAATCACTTTCAGCTCATCCATCGGCGCCTGGCCCGGCTCGTGGATCTCCAGCGACAGACCGTCGCGGGTGCCTCGGTTCCAGGTGTAACGCAGATCCTTCATCTCTTTGCCCTTGGCTTCCAGGTCAAAGCGATGCAGATCGACGCGGGCTTCTTCGCCGAGCTTGATCGCGGTCAGGCCGATGTCCATGTAGTACGGCAGGTTTTCCGCGCGCACCTGATAGAACACCGGGCGCGCATGGTAGATGTCGCAGAGGTCGCGGAACTGCCAAATCATTTCTGCGCGTTGCTGGCCGGGGCCGATCGGGTCGTACAGCGCCACCAGGCTGCGGCCACGACGGGCGTACATCAGAAACGCCTCGTCGTTGGGGTGGAACAACAACGCCTTGTCACCGGTCAGCGCGAGGCCGCCGTCGGGTTGCGAAGAGGCCATCAAAATCTTCGAGGCGCGCTCCAGCTCATCCGGCGTCGGCAAGTGAATCACCGGGCGCGCAGTGCGCAGCAGCCAGGTCAGAGCGATCACCAGCAACAACACCGCAGCGCCAAGCAGCGAACGCAGACCGCGTGGGGCATCAGCGTCGAGGGTGAACTGCCACCACAACTGATGGCTGTAAGGAACGTCCTGATAGGCGAACAGCAGCAGCCAGGTCGATGCACCGAGAACGCACAGGCTGGCGACCAGATACAGCGGCGAAAACGGCAATTCGGTCAGGCGGCTCGGGCGGTAGAACGAGCGACGGAAAACCCCCAGCAACGCGGCGGTGAGGGTCATCAGTGTGGCTTCTTCCCAGTCGAAGCCTTTAAGCAGCGAGAGCAGGGCGCCGACCAGCAACAGAATGGTGGTCAGCATCCATGCTGCCGACAGGCGACGGCGCAGACCTTGGGCGAGCATCAGACACAACACGCCAATCAGGCTGGCGCCGAAGTGCGAAGCGTCGACCAGACGATGTGGAATCAGAAAACCAATGTGCTCAAGACGCGTGTCGATTTCAGGAGTGGCGCCAGAAAACAGCAGCACCACACCCGATAAGAACACCAGCACCGCAAGGATCGGCGCGGCCAAACCTGAGGCTGCGCGCATTGTTTGCGATTGAAACAGGCGCTGACCTTCGTTGATCAGCAGCACTACGCAGGCCACCAGCAATGGCAGCACCACGTAGATCAGGCGATACAGCAGCAGGGCTGCGGCCAGTGGTGCGGCGCCAAGCTTGTCGGCAAACGCTGCCAGCAGAATCGCTTCGAACACGCCAACGCCGCCCGGCACATGGCTGAGCACGCCAGCGGCAAGGGCGAGCAGATACACCAGCAGGAACGCGCCAAACGGTGGCGCTTCGGGCAGCAGCAGATACAGCACGGTCGCGGCGGCGGCGACGTCGAGTGCGGTGATGATCAGTTGCAGAAAGGTCAGACGGCGACCCGGCAGGCGCAAGGTGCGGCGACCGACCCGAACCAGCAGGTTGTCACGCAGTGGTTGTTCCGGCAGACGCCGACGATAGATGCCGATAGCCAATACCGCGCCAAGCAACAGGACGACAGCGGCAACTGTGCCGAGCAGACCTTCTGACAGACCGAGTGCCGCAGAGGCAGCGGGCAGGTCACTCAGCGTCGCCAGCGCAGCCAGTGGCGGCAGCGCGCAACCCAGCGACAGGCTGGCGAACAGGGTCATGTGCGCGACTTCCGCCGCCCCCAGACCATGCCGTGCATATAAACGATAGCGAACCGAGCCGCCGGACAGCAGCGACAGGCCAATGGCGTTGCCAATCGCAAACGCGGTGAACCCGCCCATCGCCAGAGTACGCGGCGGCAAGGTCACGCCGGCATAGCGGCTGGCCGACCATTCATAGCCCAGCAGAATAATGAAGCCGACCACCGTCGCACCGAAAGCGCCGAGCAGGGCGGGTTTCGGTACCTCGAGAATCGAGTCGTGCAGAGCGTCGAGATCAAGCTCGGCCAATAGATGGCGACAGGCAATCAGCGCAATGGCGAACAGCAGCAACGTAACGGCCAGACCAATTGGCTGACGGTATTTGCTCAAACGATCCAGCAAGCGCAAACGCTCGGGCTTGATCGGATGTTCCGCTGTGACGGTGTCTTGTGGATCAGACGAGTTGGCGCGCATCAATCACCTCTTGGATTGTGCGCGACAGGATGGAGGTATCCAGCCAAGTTACCAATCCCTGTAGAAAAAAATAATCACAAAATACTACGCCTCTCACCGGGTATCGGCGAGGGCAGTTCCTGGATTGCAGACGTCGTGCCTGCGACACAAGCATAGTCGCAAGTTGGCGAGTCTGAAGATCCCAAGCGTTCACTGCACAGTGACAGATCATTGTTGCGAAAGGACTTTTTCAACAGATACAAAAAAGGCCACTCTTTCGAGTAGCCTTTTTTGATGTTTGGTTGCGGGAGCCGGATTTGAACCGACGACCTTCGGGTTATGAGCCCGACGAGCTACCAGACTGCTCCATCCCGCGTCTGTGTGGCGGCATTCTACAGAGGAACGACGGGGTGTCAACCGCTAATCCCGTAAAGGGTCAAATAAGTGTGAGATCGCGTCAAACGGTCGCAGGTCGCGCCTAAGTTTCGGAAATGCAACGAATTCCTGTTTGGCGATCGCTTCCTTATAAGTAGAAGAAATCTGCAAAACAGACGCGCACAAAAAAGGCCACTCTTTCGAGTAGCCTTTTTTGATGTTTGGTTGCGGGAGCCGGATTTGAACCGACGACCTTCGGGTTATGAGCCCGACGAGCTACCAGACTGCTCCATCCCGCGTCTGTGTGTCGGCATTCTACAGAGGATCGCCGGGGTGTCAACCCGCAATCTCGATAAAATCTGTTGAGGTTCAATCGGTTAGCGCTTTTTGCAGTGCCTGAAAAGGCGTGCAGGGCAGGTGGCACAAGGGTTTCAGCTCTATCGAATGGCTTCTTTCGATTGAGAAAATAAATTCATCGGACTTTTCCTACGCGTGGAAAAGAACATTCTTACCACTGGTGCTATATACAGGTGTCAGTGAGATACTGCCGATCCGGCTCGCCATGTTTCCTTTTCTGTCATGACTCAGCGAAAAATCATCCACGTCGACTGTGACTGTTTCTACGCCGCCATCGAGATGCGTGATGACCCAAACCTTGCCGGCAAGCCTTTGGCAGTAGGCGGTTCGGCGGATCGACGCGGGGTCATCGCCACCTGCAACTACGAGGCGCGGGCCTATGGCGTGCGCTCGGCGATGTCCTCGGGGCATGCCTTGAAGCTGTGCCCGGATCTGACCATCGTCAAACCGCGCATGGACGCCTATCGCGAAGCCTCGAAAGAAATCCATGTGATTTTCAGCGATTACACCGACCTGATCGAACCGCTGTCGCTGGATGAGGCATATCTGGATGTCTCGGACAGTGCGCATTTCGGCGGCAGCGCCACGCGTATTGCTCAAGACATTCGTCGACGCGTCTCCAATCAACTGCATATCACCGTGTCTGCCGGTGTGGCGCCGAACAAGTTTCTGGCGAAGATCGCCAGCGACTGGAAAAAACCCAATGGTTTGTTCGTGATCACCCCGGATCAGGTCGAGGACTTCGTCAGCGGTTTGCCGGTGAGCAAGCTGCACGGGGTCGGCAAGGTCACCGCCGACAAACTGGGCAGGCTCGGCATCGTCGACTGCTCGCAATTGCGCGAGTGGGACAAGTTGGCGCTGGTGCGCGAATTCGGCAGTTTCGGCGAGCGAATGTGGAGCCTGGCGCGTGGGATTGATGATCGACTGGTGCACAACGACAGTCGGCGTCAGTCAATCAGCGTGGAAAATACCTACGACGTTGATCTGCCGGATCTGCGCAGTTGCCTGGATAAATTGCCGGAGCTGCTGGAAACCCTGAAAACCCGCATGGCACGGATCGACAGCAGTTATCGACCGGGCAAACCGTTCGTCAAAGTGAAGTTTCATGACTTTACCCAGACCACGCTGGAACAGGCCGGGGCAGGGCGGGACTTGGGCAGTTATCAGCTGATGCTGACGCAGGCGTTCAATCGCGGCGGGAAACCGGTGCGGTTGTTGGGGGTTGGGGTGAGGCTGGAGGATTTGCGCGGTGGGTTTGAGCAGATGGAGTTGTTTGAGCGGTAAAAGTCAAAAGATCGCAGCCTTCGGCAGCTCCTACAGGAGAACGCGTTCCAATGTAGGAGCTGCCGAAGGCTGCGATCTTTTATGAGGCCTTAATTCGGCCCCGGATCCGCCACCAGACGCCCCGCATCCTTGGTCAGCGACTTGAGAAACTCAGTCTGTAACTCAGGATCGTTGCGCGTCAGTTCGATCAGGCTTTGTTCCAGTTCGCTGGCTTCTTCTTCCAGACCCAGTTCCGACAGGCGTTTGACCCGGTGTACCCACTGGCTCACTTCGTCGTCTTCCAGATCGTCGTAAATCAAGCCGTGCGCTTCGAGCAACTTGCCACGCAGGTGGCTGCTGATCGCCAGGGACGAGTCGGAATGCACGTCATCCTTAGCGTCCTCGACACTGATCTGCAGTTTGCCGACGTAATTGAGGTCATGCTCAGCGAATGGACTGTCGAGCAGGTTCACACGCAGCACGCCGTTGCGGTCGGTGGTCATGTCGAAGGTCTGTTTGCCAGCCTTGACCTGCACCGGTCGCTCGCTCCACGGCAGGCTCGAATACTCCGTGCGCTTGTCGCGCTGGACTTCATCGATACCGGCCAGGTTCTGCTGCGCACGGCCGTTGGACTGCACGTTCATGAACGGGTTGAGCCCGGCAAAACCGTAACTCAGCCAATCCTTGGTGACGCTGTCCGGCAGATTGCCGAGGGCAAACACGTTGACCACGTTGGCGCCGACACCACCGACCACCGCCACCACGCCCAGCGGAATCTCGTAGACCTCGCGCCAAGGCTGGTAAGGCGTGTAGCGATCGTAACGACGTGTCACTTCGAACTCGGTGACTTCAAAAGTCTTCTGTTCGTTGATCTTCACGCGTCGCTGCGGCAGCTCAAGCTCCTTAGGCTCACCGACATCAATCTGCAGGCTGTGGTCGAGCAACTTACGCTCGACCCGCTCTTCGTGCTCGCTGCGCTGTGACATGTGATTGGCACAGCCGCTGACCAGCAGGGCACCGCACAGGGCGGTGCCACCGAGGCCTAAGGTGTTTCGCTTGAACATGACGTCTCTATCTGGTTTCAGCGGCGGATACGGGCCTGAAGGAAGGACAGTACGTCGGCGACCGGCAGTGCTTGCGCTTCGCCTTCGGTACGACTCTTGTATTCCAGGTTACCTTCGGCGAGGCCGCGGTCGCTGACCACGATCCGGTGAGGAATGCCGATCAGCTCCATGTCCGCGAACTTGATGCCCGGGCTGGTTTTCTTGTCGCGATCATCCAGCAGCACTTCGAAGCCGGCCGCCGTCAGTTCGGCGTACAGCTTGTCGGTGGCTTCGCGCACCTGCTCGGTTTCATAACGCAGCGGTACCAGTGCGATCTGGAACGGCGCCAAAGTGTCGCTCCAGATGATGCCGTTGGCGTCGTTGTTCTGCTCGATGGCCGCCGCCACCACGCGGGAAACGCCGATGCCGTAGCAACCCATTTCCAGCGTGACTGGCTTGCCGTTTTCGCCCAGCACTTCGCACTTCATCGCTTTGCTGTACTTGTTGCCCAGCTGGAAGATGTGCCCGACTTCGATGCCGCGTTTGATTTCCAGCGTGCCTTTGCCGTCCGGGCTTGGGTCGCCGGCGACCACGTTACGCAGGTCAGCCACGGTCGGAACCGGCAGATCACGCTCCCAGTTCACGCCGAAGTAGTGCTTGTCGTCGATGTTCGCGCCGATGCCGAAGTCGCTCATCAGTTCGACCGAACGGTCGATGATGATTGGCAGCGGCAGGTTCAGCGGGCCGAGCGAACCGGCGCCGGCGCCAATGGCGTCACGCAGTTCGGCATCGGTGGCCATGACCAGCGGGTTGGCCACGCCAGCTTGCTGGGCAGCCTTGATTTCGTTGAGTTCGTGGTCGCCACGGATCACCAGCGCGATCAGCTTGCCTTCTTCTTCGGCGCGCACGATCAGGGTCTTGATGGTCTTTTCAATCGGCAGATTGAATTTTTCCACCAGCGCCGCGATGGTTTTGGTGTCTGGCGTATCGACCAGACGCAACTCTTCGGTCGCAGCAGCGCGCGAGGTTTCGCGTGGCACGGCTTCGGCTTTTTCGATGTTCGCTGCGTAGTCGGAACCGTTGCTGAAAACGATGTCGTCTTCGCCGGATTCAGCCAGTACGTGGAATTCGTGCGAACCAGCGCCACCGATCGAACCGTTGTCGGCTTCCACCGGACGGAATTTCAGACCCAGACGCGTGAAGATGTTGCAGTAGGCTTCATGCATGCGGTCATAGGTGATCTGCAGCGACGCCTGATCCGCGTGGAAGGAGTAGGAGTCCTTCATGATGAATTCGCGGCCACGCATCAAACCGAAGCGTGGACGGATCTCGTCACGGAATTTGGTCTGGATCTGGTACAGGTTGATTGGCAGCTGTTTGTAGCTGCTCAACTCGTTGCGCATCAGATCGGTGATCACTTCTTCGTGGGTCGGGCCCGCGCAGAAATCACGACCGTGGCGGTCTTTGATGCGCAGCAGCTCAGGGCCGTATTCTTCCCAGCGCCCCGATTCCTGCCACAGCTCGGCCGGTTGGGTGCTCGGCATCAACACTTCCAGAGAGCCGGCAGCGTTCATTTCTTCACGAACGATGGCTTCAACCTTGCGCATTACTCGCAAGCCCATCGGCAGCCAGGTGTACAGGCCCGAGGCGAGTTTGCGGATCATGCCGGCGCGCAGCATCAGCTGGTGGCTGATCACGACCGCATCGGAAGGCGTTTCTTTCTGTGTGGCGAGCAAAAATTGACTGGTGCGCATGGTTGGCCGTTGTCGGTTGCTATGACTGGAAATGACGGAGCAGTGTACCGGCGACTTTTGCTGACGTACAGGCGTGTGGCCGGTGGAGGAGTTCAACGGCGGGATTCCTCCCGCCATTGACGAAATGTCTTACGACTCTTCCGCGACGGGCGTCGGGACGGGCTCGGGCGTGGGTGTCGGGCCTTCGCGGCGACTTTCCTGGAACCAGTGCAGGGCGATCAGCACCAGCGTCGGCACACCGAGCAACGCGGTGATCAGGAAGAAGTTGTGGTAACCGAACTTCTCCACCATCACCCCGGAATAGCCGCCGATCAGGCGCGGCAGCAGGAGCATGATCGAGCTGAGCAGGGCGTATTGCGTCGCGGAGAACTTCAGGTTGGTCAGGCTCGACAGGTAGGCGACAAACGCCGATGTCGCCAGCCCCGAACTGAAGTTGTCGAGGGAAATGGTCACCACCAGCATCTTCAGGTTCGGGCCCATGTCGGCGAGCATCAGGAACAGCAGGTTGGTGCCTGCCGAGGCGGCGCCGCCGATCAGCAGAATCGGCAGAATGCCGAAACGCACGATCAACAGGCCGCCCATGCCGGCGCCGACGAGGGTCATGATCAGGCCGAAAATCTTGCTGACGCTGGCGATCTGATCCTTGGTGAAGCCCTGATCGATGTAGAACACGTTGGCCATTACGCCCATCACCGTGTCCGACATCCGGTAGGTCGCGATCAAACCGAGCAACAGCAGTGCCTGCCAGCGATAACGCAGGATGAAGTCGTTGACCGGCGTCAGCACCGGCGCCAGGCCACGGCGACCCATGGTCGACAGGCACAGACCGGTCAGCAGCGTATAGAGGATGGCGCGCAGGAAGGCGCGGTCTTCGAGCAGCAGATCGAGCGGGCTCATGCTGCCGAACAGCACGCTGGCGAAATCGGTGTTGTACAGCTGGGTGAACATCGCCGGCACGGACACGAGCAAGACGATCAGCACGAACACCGACATCAATTGATGCATGAACGTATAGCGCCCGGCCTGCAATTGCGTACGCAGCGGCACCGGCGGTTCGCGCATGAACAGCGTAGTGAGCAGGGCAGGGATCATCAACGCGCCGAACAACACATAAGTGCCGGTCCACGCCGAGTGCTTGTAGTTGAAACCGGTAGAGCCGAAGCCTTCGGCGAAAAACAATGCGCCGGCGGTGGCGAGCAGGGCGGCGACGCGGTAGCCGGACATGTAGCTGGCGGCGAGTGCAGCCTGACGATTGTCGTCGGCGATTTCCAGTCGATAGGCGTCGACCGCAATGTCTTGGGTAGCGGAAGCGAAAGCGACGACCACGGCAATCGCGATCAACCAGGACAGGTGCTTCTGCGGATCACAGAAACCCATGCCGATCAGGCCAAGGATCACCAGAACTTGTGATAGCACCAGCCAGGAGCGGCGTCGGCCAAGCTTGCCGAGCAACGGCAGGCGCCATTGGTCGAGCAGCGGTGACCAGACCCATTTGAACGCATAGGCCAGGCCGATGAGGCTTGCGTAGCCAATCGTTTCACGGGCTACGCCCGCTTCGCGTAGCCAGACGGAAAGCGTTGAAAACACCAGCATGTACGGCAGGCCGGCGGCGAAACCGAGCAACAACAGCACGAGCGTCGAAGGACTGGCATAAGCAGCTAGCGCGGCGCGCCAGGTTTTACGGGGCATGGGCTGAAGTCTGCCTCAAGATTGCGAAAACAAAGCGCGCACTCTAACCGCTGTGCTCTACCGGACGCCAGCCATGGCGCTGAATATCCACACGATTATTCTGGACGGTGATGCCTTCCACGCGCAAACGCGCCCGTTGTTCATCGCCCGACGGGCTGCCCACCGGCAAACTGATACGACCGCCGGCGCCCAAGACACGGTGCCAGGGCAGTTTGGTATCACCAGGCAACTGACTCAATACGCGGCCGACCCAGCGGGCGGCGCGCCCCAACCCGGCCAGTTCGGCTAACTGACCATAGCTGACGACTTTGCCTTCGGGCACTTGGGCGAGTGTCGAGTAGAGCGCCGTGCGTCGGATTTGCGCTTCGCTGTCCCCTTCGGGGTTCGGGTCTGTCACGTACGGAGTTCCTGAACTTGATCGTATCGAGGCCCTAAGCGTAATCCCTCGTCGTGCAGTTGAGGAATGAACTCAATAGAAATAGTCCGGTCAGTCCTTGTCAGGGTCTTATTCCTACGGATAATGCCCACCTTTTTTCGCAAACTTGAGCCCTCGATTCGCTTATGTTGTCCAGAACCTTGCTGTGCCTTGCTGTTTTCAGTGCGTCCACGCCCCTGCTTGCCGACACCGTCTGGTTGAAGAACGGTGACAAGTTGAGCGGCACCATTTCCCTGTTCGACGGCGGCAAACTGTTGATTCAGACCAAGTACGCCGGAGCAGTCACGATCGATTGGAAAGAGGTCAAGACCCTTGAGAGCAATCAGCACCTGTTGGTCAAACAGGATGCCTACACCGGCGAGGTCTCCAAGTCGCTGACCGCAGCGGAAGACGGCAAGGTCACCCTGGCCAACGGCGAGGCGCCAAAAACTGTCGAACTGGCGAGCATTCAGCAGATTCTCAAGCCGAAACCGGTGGTCGAGGATCTGGTGTGGAAGGGCAATGTCGACCTGGCAATGGATTATCAGCGCGCGGAAAAAGACACCGACGATTACGACATCGATTTCAAAACCACCGCGCGTCACGGTCGCTGGCGTCACACCGCCGAGGGCGAGTACAACCGCGAAGTGCAGGACGACGAAGTCACCACCAACAACTGGCGCGCCGAATACTCCCTCGACCGCTTCCTGACCGATAAGTGGTTTTGGCAGGGGCGCCTGAATTACAAGCGCGACCATGTTGAAGACCTTTCGCGCCAGCGCGTGGTCGGTACCGGTCCGGGTTACCAGTTCTGGGATGACGAGTTGGGCGCGTTCTCGCTCGGTTCGCTGCTCAACCGTACCGATTACGAATACAGCGATGGCGGCAAGGACAACTTCTATTCGGTCGCGATGAAGTGGGATTACAACCGTTACCTGATCGGCAAGAAGGTCGAGTTCTTCACCAACGGCGAGTTTGGCAAGCCGTTGTCGGGTGTCGCGGATTACGCGCTGGATGCCGAGATGGGCCTGCGCTACAAGGTTACTGAATGGGCGTCTCTGAATTTGAAAGCTGAGCGCGACATTATCAGTGGTACAGATGATGCGGATTTGAGCAAGACCCGTTATACCGCTGGGTTTGGCGTGGCCTGGTAACGTTTAAAGCAAAAGATCGCAGCCTTCGGCAGCTCCTGCACGGATTGTGTGGGGCTGCTGAAGGCTGCGATCTTTTTTTGCGCCTGAAAAACAGGCGCCCACAAAAAAGCCCCGCTTTTAAGGGCGGGGCTCTTTTCTAAAGAAGCTACAAGTTAGATAACTTGTACTTCCTCAGCTTGCATGCCTTTCTGACCGCGGGTAGCGATGAAAGAAACCTGTTGGCCTTCTTTCAGGCTTTTGAAGCCGTCGGATTGGATAGCTTTGAAGTGAACGAACAGGTCGTCACCGGATTGTGGAGTGATGAAGCCGAAGCCTTTTTCATCGTTGAACCACTTAACGGTACCGGTTTGGCGATTAGACATGGTGTAACTCCTTGAACAAAGATAACTGCGACACAGGAAGAACCCTGGCCGAGACTGAGTGCAAAGAGCAGGAAAAATTCTTGTAGATGGTTGGATCGAAATTCAACATATCGTGTAGAGATTCTCAGTGACACAAGCAGCACAGTGGCGCCACCTTAACCCTTTTTCCGGAACGTGCCAATGCTTCTTGCGAAGGTTTCTAAGATTTAGGGACCAGCGGTGTGACAGTTCGTCGCCAGCGCGCGTAAATACGGGGTGTTCGGCGAGAATTGCAGCGCGCACTTTGAAGAGGGCGGCGCGCCCGGTAAGATGCCGGACAGAATTTTTCCACCTCGCTATTCAGGACACCCCGCCATGAGCATCAAATCGGACAAGTGGATTCGCCGCATGGCGCAGGAACACGGCATGATCGAACCTTTCGTCGAGCGCCAGGTACGCGGCAGCGACGAGAGCCGGGTCATCTCCTACGGTGTCTCGAGCTACGGCTACGATGTGCGCTGCACCAATCATTTCAAGGTGTTCACCAACATCAACTCGTCGATCGTCGACCCAAAAAACTTCGATCCGGGCAGCTTCGTCGACGTCCACAGTGATGTCTGCATTATTCCGCCGAACTCCTTCGCCCTGGCCAGCACCGTTGAATACTTCCGCATTCCGCGCAACGTATTGACCATCTGCCTGGGTAAAAGCACTTACGCACGCTGCGGCATCATCGTGAACGTGACGCCGCTCGAGCCTGAGTGGGAAGGTCACGTGACGCTGGAGTTTTCCAACACCACCAACCTGCCGGCGAAAATCTACGCCAACGAAGGCGTGGCACAGATGCTCTTCCTCGAATCCGATGAAGAATGTGAAGTTTCCTACAAGGATCGCGGCGGCAAGTATCAGGGCCAACGTGGCGTAACGCTGCCACGTACCTGAGTCGTCCATCCGGCGGATGCCGGGAATTCTTTGGCGGGCAGACACTCTATGGGGTGTACTGCCCGTTTTTGTTTCAGCAAATGCGGGCCTTCGCCGAGGAGTGCTTTATGAAGATCGATCCGCATATCACTGCCGAACTGGCAAGGCTTGAGCCCAATCAGATTGGCGTATTGGCCTGGTCCTTGTTGGCACACCCGCCTATCAACATGGCCGGCGGAATTCCTGGTCAGCCTGATCCAGATACCCCCAATGAGCAACCGACCGAGCCGGGCGAGCCAACGCTTCCGGACGAGCCACCACCGGCGCCAGTTGCCTGATTAATTACCTGCTTTTGTAGGAGCAGAGCTTGCTCGCGAAGAGATCTGTCTGATTTTTTTGTGTGAAATGGACGAACGCTTTCGCGAGCAAGCTTTGCTCCTACAAGGGCAGGGTGTGATCAGTTGATGGGCCAGATTTCGTTGTCGCCGGTGACGAAAATTCGGCATTGGTCATCTTTTTCGACCGGATAGCCGCCGGTAAACGCTCCGAATGCCGGTAGCAGGCTGATTCGCTCGCCCAGTCTGAAACAGGCTAATCGTAAACTTTGCCGCCCTTTGCCAAACAACCGATAAACCGGGTGGACGTGGCCGGCTAATACATGCCGTTCCGGGTGCGGATCAGGCTCGTGTTGAAGCGCAAACGGCCCTAAGAGCAGCGGCTCCGGCACCACGCGAATGTTCAGCGACGCCGGCGGATCCCCTGCGCGTTTGTCGTGATTGCCGCGAATCAACGTCATCGGCAGATCCGCATGACGCTCACGCCATTGCGCCAGCGCATTCAGCGTACCGACCGCATGCGAGCCCGGCCCGTGCAGGAAATCCCCCAGAAAGATCAGTTGCCGACACGGCAGCACGCCCAACAACTGGTCAATCACCGCAATGTTGCTCGCCGTCGTACCCTGCGGCACTGGTTGTCCGAGGCTGCGATAGGCCGCTGCCTTGCCAAAATGCACATCGGCGATCAACAACGCTTCTTGTGCTGGCCAGTAGAGCGCCTTTTCCGGGAGCAACCACAACTCCTCGCCGGCCAAACGCACGGGATACGCCGCGTTCATGACGATTTACCGTTGTCGGCAGACTTCTCCAGATCACCGACCATGCGCCTGATCCGGTCGGCGAGTTTTTCCGAACTCATGCTTTCGCGCATGCGTTCCACCAGCAGCGGGAACCCTAGCGGCGTAGGACGTTTGATCTGATGCACATCGAGTTTCATCCCGTTGATCCGCTCCAGTGTCTGTTCCAACCGACGAATATCCAGTTCTTCGCGTAGGACTTCTTCCCCGGCCTGGGCCAGCAACAGGTTGTCGGCGTCATATTGTTTGAACACTTGAAAAAACAATCCGCTCGAAGCCTGCACCTGCCGGGTACTTTTCGGCGCGCCGGGATAGCCGGCGAATACCAGCCCGGCGATTCGGGCGATTTCCCGGAAACGGCGCAAGGCCAATTCGCCGGCATTGAGGCTGGCGAGCACATCAGCCAAAAGATCCGCAGGGTCGAGCAGCTCGGCATTGAGGTGCTGCGACCAATCCACCGGCGTGGCACTGAGCAGCTCCAGCCCGTAATCATTCACCGCGATGGAAAAGGTCACCGGTTGGCGCTGGCTGACGCGCCACGCCAACAGGCTCGCCAGCCCCAGATGCACCTGGCGACCGGCGAACGGGTAGAGGAAAAGGTGCCAGCCTTCGCGGGATTTCAGTACCTCCGCCAGCAGATTATTAACCGTCGGCAAGCCTGACCAACGTGCCTGAGTCTCAAGCAGCGGGCGCAGCGCCTGCATTTCCGGGCCGACGAACTCACCTTCGGCGGCCGCACTAAACCGTGCAACCACCGCTTGCGCAAGTTCATTGGAGAGCGGCATCCGCCCGCCATTCCAGCGTGGCACCGCCGCTTTTTTCACGGTGCTGCGTTTGACGTACGCCGTCATGTTTTCCACCCGCACCAATTCCAGCAAACGCCCCGCAAACAGAAACCCATCACCGGGTTTCAGTCGGGCGATAAAGCCTTCTTCGACGCTGCCGAGCTGCTTGCCACCGCCGCCCTTGCTCCAGAATTTCAGGTTGATGCTCGCATCGCTGACAATGGTGCCGACGCTCATGCGATGCCGCCGCGCCAATCGCGCATCGGGCACACGCCACACGCCGTGCTCATCCGGTTCGACCCGGCGATAATCCGGATAGGCTGTCAGAGACATCCCGCCATGGCGTACGAAAGCCAGCGCCCACGCCCAATCCGCAGGCGTCAGATCACGATAGGCCCACGCCGTGCGGACTTCTTCGTACAGCTCATCCGGTAAAAATCCGCCACCGAGCGCCATGCTGACCAGGTGCTGTACCAGCACGTCCAGCGATTGATGCGGCGACAGGCGCGGTTCGATGCGCCGTTGTTCGACGGCGTCGCGCGCGGCAGCGGCTTCGATCAGTTCAAGACTGTGGGTCGGCACCAGCGTCACCCGCGAGGTGCGTCCCGGTGCGTGACCGGAGCGTCCGGCACGCTGCATCAAACGCGCAACGCCTTTGGCCGAGCCGATTTGCAGCACGCGTTCGACCGGTAAAAAATCCACACCGAGATCCAGACTCGACGTGCAGACCACCGCTTTCAACAAACCATCCTTCAAGGCTTTTTCGACCCAGTCACGGGTGTCGCGAGACAGTGAACTGTGGTGCAACGCAATCAACCCGGCCCAGTCCGGCCGCGCTTCCAGTAATGCCTGATACCAGATTTCCGATTGCGCCCGGGTGTTGGTGAACACCAGCGTACTGGCGCAGGCATCGAGCTCGGCGACGACTTGCGGGAGCATCTTCAGACCAATGTGCCCGGCCCACGGAAAACGCTCAATGGACGGTGGGATCAGGGTGTCGACCTTCAGCGTTTTTTCGCTTTGTCCTTGAATACTCACGCCGCCGCCCTGTGGGATCAGCACGTATTCTGCGTGGGATTGATTACCGAGCGTGGCGGACACCCCCCAGACGATCAGATCAGGCTGCCAGCGGCGCAAACGAGCGAGCGCCAGTTGCAGCTGCACGCCGCGTTTGTTGCCGAGCAATTCGTGCCATTCATCGACGACGATCATCTTTAGCGAAGCGAGCGCAGTCTGTGCGTCGGCACGGGCCAGTAGCAGCGTGAGGCTTTCCGGCGTGGTGATCAGCGTGGTTGGCAAACGTCGACCCTGCCGCGCACGCTCGCTGCTGCTGGTGTCACCGGTGCGCAGGCCGATGCTCCACGGGATTTGCAGGTCATCGACGGGTGTTTGCAGGGCGCGCGCGGTGTCGGCGGCAAGTGCCCGCATCGGGGTGATCCACAACACGGTCAGTGGTTCGGCAGGTTGTTTGCGTTTGCGTGGCGGCGCATCGACGGGAAGGGTTTTGGCGAATCGATTGAGGGCGGCGAACCACACGGCATAGGTTTTACCGGCGCCGGTGCTGGCGTGAAGCAGACCGGATTCGCCGTTTTTGACGGCCGCCCACACTTGTTTCTGAAAGGCGAAGGGCTTCCAGTCGCGGGCGCTGAACCAGATTTTTGCGAGGTCGAGAGATTTCGCCATGCCGGCTGCGCGCGCTCTGGAGGGGTTCTTTCAGAGACCACGGCGCGGGCGGACAAGTTTGATTTTTGTAGACGATGAAAAACGAATGTGGGAGCGAGCCTGCTCGCGAATACGGTGTGTCAGCCAACAATTTCTTAACTGACACACCGCTTTCGCGAGCAGGCTCGCTCCCACAGGGGGACGGCGTACGGGGTTACTTGAGGTTGCCGCTTAGGAATTGTTTCAGGCGTTCGCTTTTCGGGTTGCCGAGCACGTCTTCGGGGGCACCTTCTTCTTCGACCAGGCCTTGGTGCAGAAACAATACCTGGCTGGAGACTTTGCGGGCGAAGCTCATCTCGTGCGTGACCATGATCATGGTGCGGCCTTCTTCGGCCAGACCTTGAATCACCTTCAATACTTCGCCCACCAACTCGGGGTCAAGCGCCGACGTCGGTTCATCAAACAGCATCACCTCAGGCTCCATCGCCAGTGCCCGGGCAATCGCCACGCGTTGTTGCTGACCACCCGATAAAAACGCCGGGTACTGATCCGCCACCCGCGCCGGCAAGCCAACCTTGTCCAGATAACGCCGCGCGCGATCATCGGCTTCCTGCTTGCTGCAACCCAACACCCGGCGCGGGGCCATGGTGATGTTTTCCAGCACGGTCATGTGGCTCCACAGGTTGAAATGCTGGAACACCATCGCCAGTCGCGTGCGCAAACGTTGCAGTTCATCGGCGTCGGCGACGTGCATGCCGTGGCGGTCGGTGACCATGCGGATGGTCTGGCCATCGAGGCTCATGGCGCCGTCGTTGGGTTGTTCGAGAAAGTTGATGCAGCGCAAAAAGGTGCTTTTGCCCGAGCCGCTGGCGCCGATCAGGCTGATCACGTCGCCGGTCTTGGCCTTGAGCGAAACGCCTTTGAGCACCTGATGGTCGCCATAGCTTTTGTGCAGGCCTTCAACGGTCAGTTTGTACATGGGACAGACATCCTCAAGGCGAAAGTAGGTAGCCGCTGCGATAGGCTTCGGCGCCCGCCACGTGGGCGATGACCATGCCCGCGGTGGCCATGCGGCGCAGCGAGCGGGCGTACATCAGCCCGGCAGTCGAGCTATGAATTGGAGTGATGCGGTCGTGGATCGGGTCGATGATTTCGGCGATCTGCTGCCCGGCCTCCAGGTATTGGCCGGCCACCGCCGTGTACACCAGCAAGCCGCCGACCGGCGTGGTAACCGGTTCCACGCCCGCCAGTGGCGTAGCGGGATACGGCAGCGGCGGTTGCGGTTTGGTTTCACCAACGATCGCATCGGACTGAATCAAATAGTCGATCAACGCCTGGCAGTCGCGGCTGGCCATCGGGTGATTGACGTCACCCTGACCGCGCAACTCGACGGTCACCGAAAAACTGCCGAGTGGAATCTCGAAGTGTTCGCCGAAGCGTTCCTTCAATTGCCACCACAGCAGGGTGAAGCATTCGTCGAACGACTGGCCGCCGGAATCGGTGGCCAACAGGCTCGCCTGGGATTCGATGTAGCGCGCCAGCGGTTCGACCTGCGGCCACGCTTCGGGCGTGGTGTAGAGGTGCACCACCGATTCGAAATCGCAGTGCAAGTCCAGCACCATGTCAGCGTCGCAGGCCAGCCGTTGCAGGGTCAGGCGCTGCGATTGCAGTTGCGTGGTGGCGGTCTGGCGGGCGAGGGCGTCGCGCAGATGGCTGCGGATCAGTTCGAGGTTGTGCTGCGCATCGTCGCTGAGCTTGCCCTCGATGGCGTTGCCGATCTCTTCACTGAGGTCGACGAACCAGCGGTTGAAATTCTGCCCGCTCTCCAGTTCATAACGGCCCAGCGGCACGTCCATCAGCACTTGTTCGAGGCCGACCGGGTTGGCCACGGGCACCAGCACGATCTGGCTGCGCAGGCGGCCGGCGGCTTCCAGCTCCGCCAGTCGCTGCTTGAGGTGCCAGGCGACGAGCATGCCCGGCAGTTCGTCGGCGTGCAGCGAAGACTGAATGTAAACCTTGCCCTTGGCCTGCTCCGGGCCGAAGTGGAAGCTGTGAATCTGTCGCGCAGTCCCCGGCAGCGGGGCCAGCAAGTCATGGATCAGGTGGCGCATTGGCATCTCTTTTTTTCTGGGGCCGGTCCTAGTGAGTCGGGCCGAGGAAGGCCAGCCATCGGCGTTCGGCAAGGCGGAACAGGCCGACCAGCGCAAAGGTAATGGTCAGGTAGATCAGCGCGGCGATGCCGAACGACTGAAAGGTCAGAAAGGTCGCCGAGTTGGCGTCCCGCGCGACTTTCAGGATGTCGGGGATGGTCGCGGTGAAAGCCACCGTGGTCGAGTGCAGCATAAGGATCACTTCGTTGCTGTAGTAAGGCAACGAACGGCGTAAGGCCGAGGGCATGATCACGTAGGCATACAACTTCCAGCCTGTCAGACCATAGGCCTTGGCCGCTTCGACTTCGCCGTGGTTCATGCTGCGGATCGCCCCGGCGAAAATCTCCGTGGTGTAAGCGCAAGTGTTGAGGGCGAAGGCGAGGATCGTGCAGTTCATCGCATCGCGAAAGAAGCTGTCGAGCAATGGCTGCGCACGCACGGCGGCGAGGCTATAGATCCCGGTGTAGCAAATCAGCAACTGGATATACAGCGGCGTGCCCCGGAACAGGTAGGTGTAGAACTGCACCGGCCAGCGAATGTAGAAGTGCGGCGACACCCGCGCGATCGACAACGGAATCGACACAAGGAAACCGATAACGATTGAGGCCGTGAGCAGCCACATCGTCATCGCCAGCCCGGTGATGTTCTGGCCGTCGGTATAAAGGAAGGCGCGCCAGTATTCCTGCAGAAGTTCGATCATCGTACGGCCTCCCGGGAACCGGCGGCGTAACGGCGTTCGAGCCAGCGCAGGATGAAGTTTGAAGCGCTGGTGATCAGCAGATAAATCAACGCGGCGAGTACCAGAAAGTAGAACAGTTGATAGGTGCTTTTACCGGCGTCCTGCGCGGCTTTGACCAGATCGGCGAGGCCGATGATCGACACCAGCGCCGTGGCCTTGAGCATGACCATCCAGTTGTTGCCGATGCCCGGCAGGGCGAAGCGCATCATTTGCGGAAACACCACGTAGCGAAAGCGCTGACCGCGTTTGAGGCCATAGGCGGTCGCAGCTTCAACCTGACCGCGCGGCACCGCGAGAATCGCGCCTCGGAAAGTCTCGGTGAAATACGCGCCATAAATGAAGCCCAGAGTCAGCACCCCGGCGCTGAACGGGTTGATCTCGATGTATTCCCATTCCATGTAGTCAGTCAGGGACGTCAGCCAGGTTTGCAGGCTGTAGAAAATCAGCAGCATCAGCACCAGGTCTGGCACGCCGCGAATCAGCGTGGTGTAGAGCTGGGCGGGCAGGCGCACCAATTTGATTTTCGACAGTTTGGCACTGGCGCCGAGCAGGCCGAGCAACACGGCCACCAGCAGCGACAACGCCGATAATTTGATGGTCATCCAGGTGCCTTCCAGCAGCAAAGGACCAAAGCCCTTGAGGCTGAAGGCGGAGAGCCCCAGATTTTGCAGGAGGGTTTCGAACATAAATCAGCAACCTGAGCGGATGGAAAAGGCGCCCATCGAAGATGGGCGCCGAGGCATTATTTGCCGCTGTACAGATTCAGATCGCCAAAGTGTTTCTTTTGAATCTCGGCGTATTTGCCGTCATCGTGTAACGCTTTGATACCTTTATCTAAAAGCGCCTTCAGCTCAGTGTTACCTTTCTTAATACCGACAGCGGTTTTGGCTGGCAGCAATTCGTTGTCGACTGGCTTGCTGACGTCATAGTCGGCGCCCTGTGGCGACTTCAGGAAACCCAGTTCGGCTTGCAGCATGTCCTGGATACCGGCGTCGAGACGGCCGGACGTCAGGTCGGAGTACACCTGATCCTGGTTCTGATAGGCCTGGGTTTTCACGCCGGCCTTGTCCAGCACGGCTTTGGCGTAGGCTTCCTGAATGGTGCCTTGCTCGTAGCCAACGGTTTTACCCTTCAGCGATGCAACGTCGGCGGTGATCCCCGAACCTTTTTTCGACACATAAGCCGTCGGGCCGGAGAACAGCTCGCTGGAGAAGTCGATGACTTTCTCGCGGGCCGGGGTCACGGTCATCGACGAGATCACACCGTCGAATTTGTTGGCTTTGAGGCCCGGAATCATGCCGTCGAAGTCACTTTCGACCCACTTGCACTTGACCTTCAGTTCGGCGCAAATCGCGTTGCCCAGGTCGATGTCGAAGCCCACCAGGCTGCCGTCGGCCGCTTTCGACTCAAACGGTGCGTACGAAGGGTCAACGCCAAAGCGCAGCTCTTTGTATTCCTTGGCCAGCGCGGAGCCAGCGGCCATGCACAACGCCAGTGCAGAAAGGGTCAGCAATGCTTTTTTCATTATTCAATCCCTAAGAACCAATATGAGCGCTTGTGGCGCAGAATTATTGTTACTGGAACGCGTACGACCTATAGAAAGTAGCAATTTCCGAACCATAGTCCCGAACAAGTGTTTTAAAAGGTTGGGCGGGGAGGGATGAGGGCGATTGAATGCCCGGAAATGGGCACATGAATAACGCTGCACCAACCTGGTTCGATGTCATGGCAACAAACTATTGTGGCGAGGGGATTTATCCCCGATCGGCTGCGCAGCAGTCGCAAAACCTGAATGCACGGTATTCAGGGAGAATTGCAGGGGGCCGCTTCGCAGCCCATCGGGGATAAATCCCCTCGCCACAGGGGTTATTTATCGCCTGAGAAAGGAGGTCAGGCCAACAGATCTTGCAACGTCGCGAGGCTATCCGCTTCTTCCACGGTTTTATCCTGCCGCCAGCGCAACATCCTCGGGAAGCGCACCGCGATTCCGCTCTTGTGCCGCCGCGACAACGCGATCCCTTCAAACCCCAGCTCAAACACCAGACTCGGTTTCACGCTACTCACCGGGCCAAACTTCTCCACCGTGGTCTTGCGCACAATGCTGTCGACCTGACGCATCTCCGCATCCGTCAGTCCCGAATACGCCTTGGCAAACGGCACCAGCGCTCGTTGGCTCGACTCCGGCGGGCCGTCCCACACGGCAAAGGTGTAATCGCTGTACAAACTGGCGCGCCGACCGTGCCCGCGCTGCGCATAAATCAACACCGCGTCGACGCTGAACGGATCAACCTTCCATTTCCACCAAACGCCCATGTCCTTGGTGCGTCCGACGCCGTACAGCGAATCTCGCGCCTTGAGCATCATGCCTTCCACACCCAGTCGCCGAGAGGCTTCGCGCTGGCGGGCGAGGTCGAACCAGTCGCTGCCGGTCAGCACGGGGGAGGGCAGCAACACCGGGCTGTTACACCTTGCAATGACCTCTTCAAGTTGCGCGCGACGTTTGGCCTGCGGCTGGTTGCGCCAGTCTTCGCCCTGCCATTCGAGCAAGTCGTAGGCGAGCACCACCACCGGTACTTCTTCGAGGATTTTCTTGTCGAGGGTTTTGCGGCCGATACGCTGTTGCAGCAGGGCGAACGGCTGCACCGCTGGCGGCTCTGTCGATTGCGGATCGAAGGCGTCTTCGGTGGTCGGGTGAGTGCTTTTCCACACGACGATTTCGCCGTCGATCACCGTGCCGTCGGGCAAGCCGTGCACCAGCACATCCAGCTCGGGGAAACGTTCAGTGACCAGCTCTTCGCCGCGTGACCACACCCACAATTTGCCGTCGCGTTTGACCACCTGCGCGCGGATGCCATCCCATTTCCATTCAATCTGCCAATTGCTCGCCGGGCCGATCAGCGCTTCAAATTCTTCAACCGGTTGCGACAACGCGTGGGCGAGGAAAAACGGGTAGGGCTGGCCGCCGCGCTGAGCATGCTCGTCGGCGGATTCTGGGGCGATCAGTTTCAGGTAACTGGCGGCGTTCGGGCGGTTCGACAGGTCGGTGTAACCCACCAGTCGCTGCGCTACGCGTTTGCTGTCCAGGCCAGCCATTGAGGCCAGCGCGCGGGTGACGAGCAATTTCGACACGCCGACGCGGAAGCTGCCGGTGATCAGTTTGATGCACAGCATCAGGCTTGATCGATCGAGTTGCGCCCACAGCGTTGGCAGTTGCCTGCTCAAAAACTCGGGTGTTTCACCACGCAGCGGCAGCAGCTTTTCTTCGATCCATTCGGCGAGGCCGGCTTCAGAGCTGTGCGGATTCTCCGGGAGCACCAGCGAAATGGTTTCCGCCAGATCGCCGACCGACTGATAACTTTCCTCGAACAGCCACGGTTCGAGGCCCGACATTTCCACGGCAATCTCGCGCAGAATCCGCACCGGTACCAACTGCCGAGGCCGTCCGCCGGACAAAAAATACACCGCCCACGCCGCGTCTTGCGGTGCAGCCTGGGCGAAGTAAGCTTGCATCGCAGCCAGTTTGGCGTTGCTGGAAGTGGTCGCGTCGAGCTCGGCGTACAACTCGGCGAAGGCTTTCATGTGGGAGTCTCGGCGACGGTGGGTTCGGCGGCGATGTTGTCTTCCTCGTCATCGCCGTATTCGGTGTTGAAGCCTTGCGCGTCGAGGCCTTGCTCACGCAAGTGGCGCACCAGCACGCCGATTGAGCCGTGGGTGACCATCACGCGTTCCGCGCCGGTTTGATTGATCGCCCACAACAGGCCGGGCCAGTCGGCGTGATCGGAAAGAACGAAACCACGATCGACACCACGCCGCCGACGGGTGCCGCGCAAGCGCATCCAGCCGCTGGCGAAGGCGTCGCTGAAATCACCGAAACGGCGCATCCAGCTGCTGCCGCCAGCAGACGGCGGGGCGATGACCAGGGCTTGGCGCATGAGCGGATCGTTTTTGCTGACGTCGCCGGCGTAGATCGTCGGCGGCAGGTATACGCCGGCCTCGCGGTACACGCGGTTCAGCGGCTCGACCGCGCCGTGGCTGAGGATCGGGCCGAGGCTTCCGTCGATGCCGTGAAGGATTCGCTGGGCTTTGCCGAACGAGTAACAGAACAGCACGCTGGCCTTGCCGGCGGCGATATTGGCTGACCACCACTGATTGATTTCACTGAACACCTGCGCTTGCGGCTGCCAGCGATAGATCGGCAGGCCGAAGGTCGATTCAGTGATGAAGGTGTGGCAGCGCACCGGTTCGAAGGGGGCGCAGGTGCCGTCCGGTTCGATCTTGTAATCGCCGGACGCGACCCAGACTTCGCCACCGTATTCGAGGCGCACTTGTGCTGAACCGAGCACGTGGCCGGCCGGGTGGAAACTGAGGGTGACGCCGTGGTGGGTCAGGCGTTGGCCATAGTCGAGGGTTTGCAGGTTGATGTCTTGACCCAGACGCGCGCGGAGAATCCCTTCGCTGGCGCTGCTGGACAGGTAATGCTGATTGCCGGTGCGCGCATGATCACCGTGGGCATGGGTGATCACCGAGCGCTCGACGGGGCGCCAGGGGTCGATGTAGAAATCACCCGCAGGGCAATAAAGACCTTCGGGGCGCGCGATAACAAGGTCCATGGCGTGACCACAATGGGGGGCTTGTTAGCTATGAGGCTGGCGCTGGGCTGGAAGTTCTATCGACTTTGAAGCGCCACCCTCACCCCAGCCCTCTCCCGGAGGGAGAGGGGGCCGACCGAGGTGTCTGGCGAATGACATCGACCTGAAGAACCGGGTCGATTATGGATTTGGCACTTCACGAACCGAGCAAATCCCGGATGTGGAAAAACACGAACCGAGGAAATCCCGGATTCAGCACAGCACCTCCAGGTCGGCGTAAGACTTCAGCCACCCCCAATCAGTCCCCTCTCCCTCCGGGAGAGGGCTAGGGTGAGGGGCTTTTGACGTCAGGCTTATTTCCCTGGAGTCAGGGTCAAACGGGTTTTGCCATACACCCGCTCAAAGTTCTGCGGCTGCATCGGCAAGCCGATGTATTGCCCCTTCAACCACTGATCAATCCCGTTGAGGTAATTCGGGCTCTGCGGATTGCCCGATTGTCCCGTACCGTTTTGCCCCATCAGCGGTTCGGTCTGGCCGAAGTCGACGATAAAACGCATCGACGGCGCGCGCGTGGTGTTGAAGTCCTGACCCCAAGCGAATGCCGACGTGTTCAACGTGGTGTGATCGCCGCCCGCCGCCAATGGGCCGCGCACGGTCTGACCATTGCTGTTTTTCCAGGCATAGCTGTGCAACTTGCCCCACTGCCAGGCCCGGTGATCGCCGCCCAACTGACTGTCGCCAGCGCTGATCGCCGTCGCAAGGCTGCGGGCAAGAATCAGCGCTTTGTCTTCTTTCTGCGGTGTGCGGATGTCGTCCCAGAACGGACTGTCTTCACGCCCCAACAGATGATCGGCCTGCGCCGCGTAGGACAAATCGCCGTTGGCGATAAACGCCTTCCACGCCGGGCTGGATTCCGGGCCGAGTTCGTCGAGGAAGATCTGCTTCATGCTTTCTTGCAGAAACAGCTCATAAATCGCCGCGTCCGCCGAGGTCGGGCTGAGCTTGCCGTCGAACGCCATCAATCGTGTGAACGCCTCGCGGGCCTTGCTGCGGTCGGCTTCCGGCAGGGCATCGATCGCCTGCTTCAGCGGCTGCTTCATGCCCGGCGCTTCGAAGACTTTCTTCAGCTTGGCGGCAAACGTGGTGGTCTGGTCGTACTGCATGGCGATCACGCTGCGGCTGTCGTGCTTGCCGCTGCCGGCCAGTTCGGCCAGGCGTTCGCCACGTTCCGGTGCGGCCCAGGAATTGGACAGCTGCATGCCGTAACCGTGAGGAATCACGCGCTGGTTGGCGGTGCCGAGCCAGCCTTGCGCCGGATCCTGATCGTAGGGGTGCAGCATCGGGTCGGCGTAACCGTCCCAGTCGTAACGACCTTCCCAGCCCGGCGAGGGCAGCAAACCTTCGCCTTCGCGACGGTTAGGGAAACGTCCGGTGACTTGCCAGCCAATGTTGCTCGCATCGGCGAACACCAGATTCAGGGCGATGGCGCGGATTTCACGGCTGGCGTCCGAAGCACGTTCCACGGTTTGCGCACGGGTCAGATCGAAAAATGCATCCAGCGATTTATCGTCGGTGAAGCTCGGCGTCTGCAACGCCAGACCGTAGCCACTGCCTTGCGCCGCTGCCTGCGCACTGTTGAGCAACGCACCGTGACGGGTTTCGTACACCGCTTCGCGAATCGGTCGCTGACCTTTGACGAAGTAGGTTTCGTTGCGCACGCCCAGCGGCTGCCATTTGCCGTTGACCTCGTAGGTCAGGCTGCTGCCCTGACGACGGATTTTTTCCAGGAACAGATCCTGGTTGTCGCCAAGCACGCTGGTCATGCTCCAGGCGACTTTGCCGTTGAAACCACCCAGTACCAGCGGCAAACCGGCAACGGTGACGCCGACGGCTTGATACTTCGGTGCGCGGATCTGCACGAAGCTCCACAGCGACGGCGCGGCGAGCGGCCCATGGGCGTCGCTGGCGAGAATGCTTTTGCCGCTGCGGCTGCGTTGCGGGGCGATCGCCCAGTTGTTCGAAGACGTCGCGCCCAAGAGGTTCAGCGTCGACAGTTGCTGGCTGGCGCTGCTCAGTTCAGTCAGGCCGGGGATCTGCCCGTTGAGCTTGAGGCCTTGCAGCTTGTCGGCCTCGGCCAGCGGCAGATTTTCGTCCGGCGCTGACGGGGTGAGCCAGGCGAGTTTGTCGGTGGTCACGGTTTGCGCGAGCACCAACGAGGAGATTTCCTCCGGCAGGTTGGCCGATTGGCTGAAATTCAGCAGGGCGAAAATCAGCGCCGAATCTTCCGGTTTCCAGTATTCGGGTTTGTAGCCGCTGGAAGCGAGGTCGCCCGGCAGCTTGTCGGCGTAGCGGAACAGGTAAGCGTTGACGCCCCGCGCATAGACTTCGAAGAAACGCTTGAGGCGTGGCGACGAAGCCTTGTACAGCTCGGCGGCGCTTTTCTTCAGATTGACCGCGCGCATGTAGCGGTCGGCGTCGAGCATCGAGGCGCCGGACATTTCCGCCAGACGGCCCTGAGCCAGCAGGCGCAGGGTGACCATCTGGTTGATCCGGTCGCTGGCGTGTACGTAGCCGAGGCTGAACAGTGCGTCATGGAAGGTATTACTTTCGATCAACGGCATGCCCATGGCATTGCGTCGCACCGAAACATTCTGCGCCAGGCCCTTGAGCGGTTGCACGCCGGAGGTCGGCGGTAGGGTGTCCTGAGCGTTCCAGGTCTGGCAACCGGACAGGCCCAAAACACCGGCCACTGCTGCGGCAACGCCGAACCGGGGAAGAAAATGAGTAAGGGCTGGCGAGGCCATGGCAAAGCTCCTGCGGGGGGTAGCGTCAGTAAAGGCGCTACGTTAGTGAGCAGGAGGATGCCGCGCAAGCGGGTGCGGGGGTTATTTCAAGATTTGTCTGATAAACAGCAACCTGGAAGTCGAGTCCAGTACTTGTGGTGAGGGGATTTATCCCCGACGGGCTGCGAAGCGGCCCTAATCCGGTCAACGCGGTCTGACAGTTAAACCGCATTTGCAGGTTTTGCGACTGCTACGCAGCCGGTCGGGGATAAATCCCCTCACCACAGTTTTTACTCGACCGCCTTACAAATCAGGTCGGTTCAGGATTTCGGCGGATTGATCTTCTGCACCAGCGCATACGCCTTCACCGTCGCCGGGCGATCCTTGATGTGGTTGAACCAGCGCTGCACATGCGGGAAGTCTTCAAGGTTCTGGCTCTGCCATTTGTGCGAGACGATCCAGGGATAAATCGCCATGTCGGCAATGCTGTATTCACTGCCAGCAACAAACTCGTTGTCCGCCAATTGCTTGTTCAACACGCCATACAACCGCGCCGTTTCATCAATGTAGCGCTTGATCGCGTAAGGAATTTTCTCCGGCGCGAACTGGCTGAAATGATGATTCTGCCCGGCCATCGGCCCCAAACCGCCCATCTGCCAGAACAGCCATTGCAACGCGGTTTGCCGCCCGCGCAGATCCTTGGGCAGGAACTGGCCGGTTTTTTCTGCGAGATACAGAAGAATCGCCCCGGATTCAAACACCGACAACGGCTCGCCGCCATCAACCGGCTGATGATCGACGATCGCCGGGATGCGGTTGTTCGGGGAGATTTTCAGAAAGTGGGGCTGGAACTGCTCACCCTGACTGATATTGATCGGGTGAACCTTGTAGGGCAGGCCGGCTTCTTCTAGGAACAGGGAAATCTTGTGGCCGTTGGGGGTGGTCCAGTAATACAGGTCGATCATGGAAAGCTCCAAATCAGAAAATGGCTTACGTGCGGACAGCAAACGCCAGCGTCAGGTGATCCTGTGTGCGTTCGATAGCTTGCCTGTTATCAGGAGGTGATGCTGAACTGCGCAGAATTCAATGACCCGCACATGAGAAAAATCGCCATGGAGCTTCAGGCCAACGCAGCACTGATCATCATCGACCAGCAAAAAGGCATCCTGCAGCCACGTTTGGGGCGACGGAATAATCCTCAGGCGGAAGACAGAATTGTTGACCTGCTGGGGTTCTGGCGGCGCAGCGGGCGGCCGGTGATTCATGTGCAGCATCTGTCGCGCGAGCCGGACTCGGTGTTCTGGCCTGAGCAGGAAGGCGTGGAGTTTCAGCAACGGTTCTTGCCGCAGGACGCTGAATGGCTGATTCAGAAACAAGTGCCGGATGCGTTTTGTGCCAGCGGGCTGGAGGCGCGTTTGCGTGAGGCGGGGGTTGGGCAGTTGATCATTGTTGGCGTGGCGACGAATAACTCGGTGGAATCGACGGCGCGTTCGGCGGGGAATCTGGGGTTTGATACGTGGGTGGCAGAGGATGCGTGCTTTACCTTCGACAAAGCCGATTATTTCGGCACGTTGCGGACGGCTGAAGAGGTGCACGGGATGTCGTTGGGGAATTTGCAGGGGGAGTATGCGACGGTGGTGAGTGCGGCGCAGGTATTGGCGGCGGGCTGAAATCTGTAGTGAATGTGCGGGCCTCTTCGCGAGCAGGCTCGCTCCCACAGTTAATGGCGTTCCAGCAGAAAGAACGCGGTCAACTGTAGGAGTGAGCCTGCTCGCTATAGCAGTTTGTCAGGTAACAAATTCATCAACTGACACACCGCAATCGCGAGCAGGCTCACTCCTACAATAAATGCATTCCAAGTGAAGGAACCGGTCAACTGTGGGAGCGGGCTTGCTCGCGAAGGCTTCAGATCAGGCGAAGAAGCTCTCCGCCCAGAGCATCACGCCCCGTGGCACTTCTTGAATTTCTTGCCGTTGCCGCATGGGCACGGGTCGTTGCGGCCGACGTCTTTCAGGGCGTTGCGCACCGGTTCCTGGTGGGCGTGGCCGCAGTTCGGGCCGTGTACGTGACCGTGGTCATGATCGTGGTGATGGTCATGATCATGATCGTGGTTGCAGTCAGGGCCATGGACATGAGGTTGCTGAGTCATCGGTGTTGCTCCGGAATAAAATCGGCGGGGATTATCACGCCATTGCGCTCAAGGTGCACGTAGTGGGCGATGAATAAACCGGTTTCCATTTCACCCTGCAATCGATAAGGAATCTGCTGGTCGGGTTTTTTCAGCAGTTTCACCACGTCTTTGACCTTCGGCCACAGGTTGGTGCGGATCGGCACCTTGAAGTACGCGCTGTGCTTCGGCCCGACGGTGAACCAGTGTTCATGCTCGCCTTCAGCCAAGAGCATATCGCCCAGATGAATGCGGTATTCGAGGCCGCGCACGGTCAGGTCGCTGTCGTTGGGATTGTCGACGCGAAAGTGCAGGATGAATTTCTGCTCGAGCAGTTTCGCCCGCACCACTTCGACGTTCACCAAGTGCACGGCGGGATCGACGCTGTTGTCGCTGAACCACGAGGCACAGCCGCCGAGGTTGAGGAACAGCGTGAGGATCAAGAATTGGAATGTGCGCCTGCAACCGAGCATGTGATAACTCCCTTTGGTGCTCAGTCTAGCCTTAAAAGATCGCAGCCTTCGGCAGCTCCTACAGGAGATCGCGTCCCCCGTAGGAGCTGCCGCAGGCTGCGATCTTTTGATCTCCAACCTCAAGCGCCGAAATACCCCGCGCAGCACTTCTTGAACTTTTGCCCGCTGGCGCATGGGCAACTGTCATTGCGCCCCAGTTTCAATTGCACCGTCGGGTCGATGAAATACCAGCGCCCGGCGTTCTGCACAAACGAGGAACGCTCGCGATGGCTGTGCTCACCCTGATCGTCGTGCCAGCGCGCAGTGAAGGTGACGAAGGCGTGTTCCGGCTGCCCGCCAAAGACTTCCGAGCTCTCGACTTCCAGGCCGAGCCAGGTGCTCTGCGCGCTCCAGTTGCTGATCGACTGCCGATCCAGGCCCGCTTGCTGAGCGGGCAGGGTGGTCGCCACCAGATAGTCGATCAGGCCCAGCACATAAGCGCTGTAGCGCGAACGCATCAAGGCTTCGGCACAGGGCGCCGGCAGGCCGTCGTGATAATGGCCGCAGCAGGCATCCAGCAGGTTGCCGCTGCCGCACGGGCAAATGGCTGTACTCATTGCATTACCACCAGTATTTCCCGAAATTTTCCGGATTGGCCCAGAACCGCGCGTTGAGCCAATCGGGGACTTGTTTGTAGTCAAGCAGATCGTAGGTGAACAGGGTCAACACTTGATCGTCGCGCTGAAAACGTTCGCTGGCTTGCAGGGCCAGCGAATAGAAATCGGTTTCCTGCCAGCCGCAAGCCGACAGATCTGCCAGTACCGCGATGCGGCTGGCATTTAAATTTCGAATCCCGCCCAACAGATTCAGGCCATCGCGCTTGGGCAAATGTTCCAGGCAATCGACCACCAGCGCCAGATCAAAACGCTGCGCAGCCAGCTCGGCGGGCAACGCACCGGGGGCGGCGTGGGCGACAACGGAATTCGGGTGCGCCTCCTTGAAAGCAGTCAGGGCCGGGAATTCGCTGGCGCCGATCAACAGCAAACGCGCCGGGGCGTAGCGATCCAGCAAAGCGGCCAACGCCTGTTGTGGCGTGCGGGAAGAAATGGCGACGTTCATCGAAGCTCCTCAATCAGACCGCCAAGACTAGCCTGCCTGATCACGCCCGCAAAGAGCCCTGTCCCGCGACTTTGCGGCAATTGCGGCGAAGTCCTGTGAACACGGTCGCAAACAGCAGTGGCCTATTGCTGGCGGAGATTAAAACTCCGGTCTTTACTCCCTGAATCGGTTTCAAGCCGATCCCTCAGGAGAAAACCAGATGAGCATAGTGCGGACAGCATTACCTTTGATTCTGCTAACCAGTGTGTTGACGGGTTGCGCAGGTTTGCAGAAAACCGACTGGCCGACCTGTGCGGCGGTCGGTGGTGTCGTCGGGGCCGGTCTTGGCGCGACGGAAAGTTCGGCGTGGGCGGGCTACGGCGCGCTGATCGTAGGCGGTACGGCAGCGGCGTATTGCTGGGTACATGGTGATGGCGACGAAGACGGCGATGGTGTGCCGGACAGCCGCGACAAGTGCCCGGGCACTCCAAAAGGCGTGCAGGTCGATGCTGACGGCTGCCCACCACCGGCTCCAGCCCCCGTGGTTGAAGAAGCGGTAGTGGTCAAAGAAGAAACCATCGTTATTCGTGATGTGCACTTCCAGTTCGACAAAGCCACACTGACCAGCCCTGACAAACAAGTGCTCGATAAAGTCGCGACGCGCCTGAAACAGGAATCCTCGACTGCACAACTGACCGTCACTGGTCACACCGATAGCGTGGGCAGCGATGCCTACAACAAAAAACTGTCGGATCGCCGTGCGCACTCGGTGGTGGAGTACCTGATCCAGCAGGGCGTGCCACGTGCCAGCTTCGTTTCGGTGTCGGGTCTGGGTGAAAGCCAGCCGGTCGCTGACAACAAAACGGCAGACGGTCGCGCGCAAAACCGTCGCACCGAAATCAAAATCCAACGCTAGCCCCCTCGCATCCGCGGCTTGTGCAGTCGCGGATGCGGGTCTTTACTCCTGTGTAACCGGTATGGGCCGGTGACACAGGAGCTTTCAAATGAGTGTTTTCTCAAGGTCCGTCTTGCCGGTTCTGCTGCTAGGCAGTTTGCTCACCGGTTGCGCCACGCACAGCGATGGCACTGCACCCCTCAATCAACGTACGTGGCCGGTCTGCAGCCTTCTTGGCGGCTTGGTCGGTGGCGGTCTTGGCGCCATTGAAAGTGGCGGCTGGGCCGGTGGCGGCGCAGCGCTGGGGATTCTTGCCGGCGGACTGATCTGTTACGCCCAGGATGGCGATGAAGACGACGATGGCGTGTTCGACCGCCGCGACCGTTGCCCCGATACGCCGGCCAATACCCCGGTCGATCACCGTGGCTGCCCGTTGCCGCAATATCCGGTCACCGAAAAAACACCGGAGCCTGTGCCGCAAACGGAAGTCATCACCCTCAGCGATGCCGGCGATGTCTTGTTCGATTTCGACAAGTCTGACCTGACGCCTTCGGCCAAAGCCCAACTCGATACGCTGATGGACAAACTGCGTAATGCCGACGTGGTGAGCATCAAGGTCATCGGTCATACCGACAGCAAGGGTTCGGACGCTTACAACCAGGCGCTGTCGGAACGTCGCGCCAGCAGTGTCGCTTCGTATTTACTGAGCCAGGGTCTGTCGCCGAACAAACTCACCAGTGAAGGGCGTGGCGAGAGTGAACCGGTGGCTGACAACGCAACCGATGAGGGCCGCGCGAAAAACCGTCGCGTGGAATTGCACATCAATCGTTAGGACGCGTCTGTAGGGCGCAGGCTAGAGCCGCCGGGCTTCGATCATCGTTGACCCGGCGGCCATTTGGCGACTTGTCTGGATTTTTTCTTTTCCCCTCTGGCTTATCCCCCGCAGAAGCCGTTACTGTGCGTCCAAAGAATAATTCGCAACACGGGGGAGCGTATGAAAGTGTTCTGGGGGCTGGGGCGGTTGTTGACCCTGCTGTTCTGCTGCGTGGTGCTGGCCAATCAACTGGTGCCATTCGTTCATCCGCTGCACCTGCTGGTCAATCTGGCTGGCGGTCTGTTGTTGCTGATCCACGTGCTCGAAGTGCTGCTGTGCAATCGCAGCCTCAAGGGGCGTCCGCACCCTTGGCGTGACCGTGGCCGCATCCTGTTGTTCGGCGTATTCCACCTGCAAACCATCCCGGCCCCGGCCGCTCCGGAGGCTTCTTCCCATGCGTAAACTTTGCCTGCTCGCTGCATTCATCAGCCCTTTGGCCTGCGCCCAAGTGGTGACGGTTGAAACCAACTCGCTGATGCGCCTGCCCAACACTACCAGCACGTTGCAACTTGAACGACTGGACGTGGCTGATTACGGCACGTTGCTGATTCCATCGAATGTGACCGAACTGACCGTGGGCGAATTGCGTCTGGGTCATGAGGCTCGCATCGCCATCGTCCCGGCCGAACAGGCGCTGGAGATGAAAGTGGCGCGCGCTGAACTCAGCGAAGGCAGCCAGATCACCGCGCGCGGTGCTCCCGGTACTTATGAAAAAGCCGCGCGCGCGGGGCGCAATCTGAATCTGCAATTCAAAGCGTTGAGCGCGCCGCAACTGTTGGTCGATGCTCGTGGTGGCACCGGTGCGCCGGGTTTTGTCGGTCTGGATGGCGGCAACGGTGAGGATCCGGGCTGCACTTATGGTTCGGCCGGGCATGGTTTTGATGGCAGTGACGGCGCTGATGGCCAACCGGGGGCACCGGGTGCGCTGGTGCGGCTGGAAGTGCCGCGCGAGTTTCCGGCTGAGCTGATCAAGGTCAATGTGACCGGTGGCAACGGTGGCCCGGCGGGGGTTGGCGGTAAAGCAGGCAAGGGCGGCAAGTCCAAGGGCTGCCTGGTGTATCGCGCCGATGGTGGCAAAAATGGCAAGGCCGGGGCGGATGGACAGCCTGGGCCGGTGGGTGCGGCGGGGGCTGTGACTGTTCAGCGCCTGTAAAAGCAGACCCTAGCCCTCTCCCGGAGGGAGAGGAAGCCGACCGAGGTGACTCACGCTATCCATGGCTGATTGTTCCCACGCTCTGCGTGGGAACACAGCCCGTGACGCTCCGCGTCACTGGACGCGGAGCGTCCCTTGCGGTATTCCCACGCAGAGCGTGGGAACGATCACGGCCTCGCCGCCGCTATCGCCACCAGCACCAACCCGACAATCAGATTAATCCCCACCACCCGCCGAATCCGCCCCAACACCGCCGCACCCGCCGGCCAGTCCTTGGCGTCCACCGCCGTGCGCAATTCCGGCAGCATCAGCCCTTGAATGCGGATAAACAGCGCCGTCATCACCACGTACAACCCGATCATCACCTGCACATATTTCGGCGCGGTTTCAAACCCGACCTGCTGCAGATGCAGCATGCCCACACCGCTGATCGGCAACAAGATCACCGCGACCCACACCCAGCGGAAAAAACCTTGAAACACTTCCACCCACAAGGTCAGCCGGGCAGGGCCGTCGAGGGCCTTTACGGCCGCAGGGCGCAAGACCATCCAGGCGAAAAACATGCCGCCGACCCACACCAGGGCGGACAGGACATGCAGGGGGTAGACGAGGCTAAAAAGTGTCATTGGGTTACTCCGTTCTGCGCAGGATCGATTCGCGGGGTATGATAGCCGCCGATCCAAACCACTGAAAATTTATCCAGCGTTTTTTGCGCCCGACACTCAATGATCAGCACTGAACTCAAAACCACGATCCAGGGCGCCTACTCGCGTTTTCTTGAAGCCAAGAGCCTCAAACCGCGTTACGGCCAGCGCCTGATGATCGCTGAAATCGCCAAAGTCCTCGGGGATATCGACACCGACGACGAAGGCCGGCGCAGTGGCGACCCCGCAATTGTTGCGGTGGAAGCCGGCACCGGTACCGGCAAGACCGTGGCCTACAGCATGGCGGCGATCCCCACGGCCAAAGCCGCTGGCAAGCGTCTGGTCATCGCCACGGCGACCGTCGCGCTGCAAGAGCAGATCGTCTACAAGGATTTGCCCGACCTGATGCGCAACAGCGGGCTGAATTTCACTTTCGCCCTGGCCAAGGGCCGTGGCCGCTACATGTGCCTGTCCAAACTCGACATGCTCTTGCAGGAAGGCCACGCGCAAACCGCCACTGCCCAGCTGTTCGAAGAAGAAGGCTTCAAGATCGAGATCGACGAGGCCAGTCAGAAGCTGTTCACCAGCATGATCGAGAAACTCGCCGGCAATAAATGGGACGGCGACCGCGACAGCTGGCCGAATGCGCTGGAAGACGCCGATTGGGCACGCTTGACCACCGATCACAGCCAGTGCACCAACCGCCATTGCCCGAACTTCGGCCAGTGCGCCTTCTACAAGGCCCGCGAAGGCATGGGCAAGGTCGACGTGATCGTCACCAACCACGACATGGTGTTGGCTGACCTGGCATTGGGCGGCGGCGCGGTGCTTCCCGATCCGCGTGACACCATTTACGTGTTCGACGAAGGTCACCACCTGCCGGACAAGGCTATCGGCCACTTCGCCCATTACACGCGTCTGCGCTCCACCGCCGACTGGCTGGAAACCACCGCGAAGAACCTCACTAAACTGCTGGCCCAGCATCCGCTGCCGGGCGATCTCGGCAAGTTGATCGAGCAAGTGCCGGAGCTGGCGCGGGAGATCAAGGCGCAGCAGCAGTTCATGTTCAGCGCCTGCGAACAGGTCGCCGATTTCAAACCGGGCGAAGACGTCGAGGGCCGTGAGCGGCCGCGTCATCGTTTCGTCGCCGGGGTGATTCCCGAGCACATGCGCGAAATGGGCATCGAGCTGAAGAAAGGCTTCTCGCGCCTTAATGATCTGTTCACCCGTCTGACCGACCTGCTCAAGGAAGGCATGGACGGTGAGGTCAACATCGGCATCGCCAGCAATCAGGCGGAAGAGTGGTATCCGCTGTTTGGCAGTCTGTTGTCCCGTGCCTCCGGCAACTGGGAGTTGTGGACGGCCTTCACCGCCGAAGACCCGGAAGACAGCCCGCCGATGGCGCGTTGGCTGACCTTGGCTGAAAGCGGTTCGCTGTTCGACATCGAGGTCAACGCCAGCCCGATTCTGGCCGCCGAAACCTTGCGCCGCAGCCTGTGGAACGTCGCCTACGGTTGCCTCGTTACGTCCGCAACCCTGACCGCGCTGGGCACGTTCGACCGCTTCCGCATGCGCGCCGGTTTGCCGAAAAAAGCCGTCACCGCCGTGGTGCCGAGCCCGTTCCATCACGCTGATGCCGGCGTGCTGCGAGTGCCGGATCTGAAAGCCGATCCGCGTGATGCTCCCGCGCACACCGCCGCGATCATTCGTGATCTGCCGGATCTGGTCGAAGGCTCGCGCGGCACGCTAGTGCTGTTCTCTTCGCGCAAACAGATGCAGGACGTGTTCGACGGCCTCGACCGCGACTGGCGCAAGCAAGTGTTCATTCAAGGCAACCTGTCGAAACAGGAAACCCTGAACAAGCACAAGGCGCGCGTCGATGGCGGTGATTCCAGCGTGCTGTTCGGTCTCGCCAGTTTTGCCGAAGGCGTCGACTTGCCGGGTGCTTACTGCGAGCACGTGGTGATCGCCAAGATTCCGTTCTCGGTGCCGGACGATCCGGTCGAAGCGGCGCTGTCGGAATGGATCGAAGCCCGTGGCGGGAATCCGTTCATGGAAATCTCGGTGCCCGACGCCTCGCTGAAACTGGTTCAGGCCTGCGGTCGTCTGCTGCGTACCGAAGAAGACCGCGGCACCATCACCTTGCTGGATCGGCGCCTGGTCACTCAGCGCTACGGCAAGGCGATCCTCAATGCGTTGCCGCCCTTCCGTCGTGAAATATCCTGAGACATCGGTGGGCAGTTTTGCCCGCCGTGTTGTCTATCTCTCTGCCATCGCTTTTCCATTGGCCATTATTGGTCGTTAGGGAGAACTCCGTTCTTATGATCCGCCGTTCGCTGCCTGCCGTTTTCGCCTTGATCTTCGCTGCCCCTCTGCTGGCAGCGCCTGCCGGTCAGCAGACCCTGTTCAACTTTGTCCGCCCGGCGGACGTGGTCAAAGTCACCACCGAAAACGCCGATCTGCCCCAAGCCAACGCTGAGCAAACCGCAGAAGGCGAAGTGCTGCGCCGGGTGACGTTCAACCCGGTGGCCCGTCCGACCCTGCGTCTGACCCCGCAGACCGGTGCCTGGGACTGGTCGCAGTCGGGCATGATGAGCCTGCGTCTGCAGAGCGCGATGAACTGGGCCGTGACGGTCTATGTGCAAATCCAGAGCAATGACGGCCGCACACTGGTCAGCCGCGTCGACCTGCCGGCCGGCCCTGCGCAGACCTTGCTGGTGCCGCTGGTGGCGTCGACGCCGCTGAGCCAGGGCATGAAAGCCGGGCCGCCGATGCCGATGACCGTCGACGGTCAGCGCATTTTGCTGGCCGCGAGCAGCGGTGAGATTGATCGCAGCCAAGTGGTATCGGTGAGCCTGTCGATGGATCAGCCGAAAGTCGCGCAGAGCTTGCTGCTTGAGCGTTTCGGCGTGCAGGACGGCGAGTCGGTCAGCCAAGCGGTGTACGGCAATCTGGTCGACGCTTACGGGCAATCGACGCGCAGCAAATGGCCGGAAAAAGTCGCCAGCGACGAACAACTGAAATCCGCCGCCGCCAAGGAACAGCAACAACTGAAAACCTGGCTGGCCGAGCGCGAGAAGTCCTCGCTGGACAAGTTTGGTGGCTGGAACAAAGGCCCGGCGTTCAAGGCCAGCGGCTTCTTCCGCACCGAAAAACGTGACGGCCGCTGGTATCTGGTCACGCCTGAAGGGCATCCGTTCTACTCCCTCGGCGTCAACACCGTCAGCCCCGACGTCAGCCAGACGTACGTGGCAGGTCGCGAGTTCATGTTCGAATCCTTGCCGAAACCGGATGAGCCGTTGGCCAGCCACTTTGGTGAAGGCGACAACCGTGGCGGCAATGGTGTTGATCAAGGTCGAGGCTACGGCAACGGCCGCTGGTACGATTTCTACGGCGCCAACTTGCAGCGTGTGTACGGCGAACCGTGCAAAGCGGACAGCGCAGGCAAATCCGGGGTCGCTGAAGCGGCGAAGGCTGAAGCCACTGAAACCGCCGCCGGCACAGCCGCAGAACCTGCCGCTGTGCCGGCAGAGCCGAAGTCAGGCGTCGCCGAAGCGGCCAAGACTGAAACCGTGCAAGTGGCCACTGAAAAGGCTGCCGCGCCGTGCAAAGCAACTATTGATGAGCAACAGTGGGCCAACCACACGCTCGATCGCCTGCAAGCCTGGGGCTTCAACACGGTCGGCAACTGGAGCGCCGATTCGCTGAGTGAAGCCGAGCGCGTGCCGTACACCTTGCCGCTGTCGATCGTCGGCGATTACACCAGCATCAGCACCGGCAGCGACTGGTGGGGCGGCATGCCCGATCCGTTCGACCCGCGTTTCGCCATGGCCACCGAGCGTGCCGTGGCCATCGCTGCTCGCGATCACCGCGACGATCCATGGTTGGTCGGCTATTACGCCGACAACGAACTGGCCTGGGCCGGCCCGGGCGACGATGCGAAATCCCGTTACGCGCTGGCCTACGGTACGTTGAAAATGACCACCGACGTGCCGGCCAAACGTGCGTTTCTCAAGCAATTGCGCGACAAGTATCGCAATCAGGCGGGCCTGTCGAAGGCGTGGGGCATTGATCTGCCGGCGTGGGAATTGATGGAAGACCCGGGTTTCGTGCCGCCACTGCCGAACCCCGAGCACCCGGAAATCGAGGCCGACTTCAAATATTTCCAGAAAGTCTTCGCTGACACCTACTTCAAGACCATCTCCGATTCGCTGAAATGGCACGCGCCCAACCAGATGCTATTGGGCGGTCGCTTCGCCACCAGCACCCCGGAAGCCGTGGCGTCCTGCGCGCAGTATTGCGATGTGCTGAGCTTCAACATGTACACGCTCAAGCCGCAGGATGGATATGACTTCGCTGCGCTGGGAGCTTTGGACAAACCGGTGCTAATTACCGAATTCAACTTTGGCTCGGCTGATCGCGGCCCGTTCTGGGGCGGCGTGACGCAACTGAGCAAGGAAGAAGATCGTGGGCCGGCATATGCCAATTTCCTCAAACAGGCGTTGAGTGAACCGTCGATCGTCGGCGTGCATTGGTTCCAGTATCTGGATCAACCGGTGACCGGGCGTCTGCTCGATGGCGAGAATGGTCACTTTGGTTTGGTGGGCGTGACGGATCTGCCGTATCAGGGGTTTGTTGAAACCGTGCGCAAGAGCAATTTGCAGGCGATGGATCAGTTGGGTCAGCAGGCGCAGAAAGCCCCGATGCATGAAGCTGAAGGTGGCCGCAAAGGCGAGGCCGGCAAAGGCGCGGGGGCAGGGCATGCGGGTGGGCATTCGGGGAATGGTCATTAAGGCGTGATACCGCGTTATCGTTCTTCGCGAGCAAGCCCGCTCCCACAGGGGATCTTTGGTGCTATCGAGATCCCCTGTGGGAGCGGGCTTGCTCGCGAAGGCGTCAGTCGCCTCAACCCAAAATCTGAAATAACCGTCTAGCCCGCAGCTGTTCCCAAATCCCTCAAGGGCTGGAACAATGCGGGCCACTTTGTAGAGCGTTTTCGCGGGGGAGTTGCGGGTGCAGATTCAGGGACATTACGAGCTTCAATTCGAAGCGGTGCGCGATGCTTTCGCCGCGCTGTTCGAAGATCCCCAGGAACGCGGCGCAGCCTTGTGCATTCAGGTCGGCGGAGAAACCGTCCTCGACCTCTGGTCAGGTACCGCCGACAAAGACGGCGCCGAAGCCTGGCACAGCGACACCATCGCCAACCTGTTCTCCTGCACCAAAACCTTCACTGCCGTCACCGCGCTGCAACTGGTCGCCGAAGGCAAGTTGCAACTCGATGTGCCGGTCGCCCGCTACTGGCCGGAATTTGCCGCCGCCGGCAAAGAATCCATCACCCTGCGCCAATTGCTCTGCCACCAGGCCGGTCTGCCGGCGCTGCGTGAATTGCTGGCGCCGGAAGCCCTGTACGACTGGCAAACCATGGTCGACGCCCTCGCGGCGGAAACGCCATGGTGGACGCCGGGTACTGGCCACGGTTACGCAGCAATCACTTATGGCTGGCTGATCGGCGAATTGCTGCGACGTGCCGACGGTCGCGGTCCGGGCGAATCTATTGTTGCCCGCGTGGCCAAGCCGTTGGGGCTGGATTTCCACGTTGGCCTGGCTGACGAAGAATTCCATCGCGTGGCGCATATCGCGCGCGGCAAAGGCAATCCCGGCGATGCCGCCGCGCAACGTCTGCTGCAAGTGACCATGCGTGAACCGACCGCCATGAGCACCCGCGCCTTTACCAATCCGCCGTCGGTGCTCACCAGCACCAACAAACCGGAATGGCGACGCATGCAGCAACCGGCGGCCAATGGTCACGGCAATGCGCGCAGCCTCGCCGGCTTCTATGCCGGGTTGCTCGACGGCAGCCTGCTGGAAAGCGACATGCTCGAAGAGCTGACCCGCGAACACAGCCTCGGCGAAGATAAAACCCTGCTGACCCGCACCCGCTTTGGTCTGGGCTGCATGCTCGACCAACCCGATGTGCCTAACGCCACCTACGGCCTCGGCCCACGGGCGTTCGGCCATCCGGGCGCGGGCGGATCGATCGGTTTTGCTGACCCTGAGCACGATGTCGCGTTTGGTTTTGTGACAAATACCCTTGGGCCTTACGTTTTGATGGATCCGCGCGCGCAGAAGCTCGCGCGGGTGCTTGCCACTTGTCTATAAAGCAACACCCGAGGTCTCTGCATCGGAACCTCGTGCAATTTTTCGATTCAAAGCGACAGTTTATCCGGGCGAAAGTGCTCTGATTTTTCATTACTTTATTTTGTGGATTTTCAATGTCATCTAAAAAGACCCTCGCCCTGGCCCTGTGTGTAGCGATCACCGGTTGCGCACAGACCCCAAAGAACGATGCGGAAGGCGCCAGCACTTGGTGGCCGTTCGGTTCCTCAGACAAAGTCGCGGCCAAAGAGCCAGCTCCAGCCCCGTTGAAACCTGCCGCAACCGCGCCGGTTGCCAAGTCTGAAAGCAGCAACCCTTGGTACTGGCCGTTCGGTTCCGATGACGAAGCCGTCAAAGCTGACATGAAAGCCGAAGTCGCGCCTGAAGCGAAAAAACCGGTCGCCGTGGCCAAGGCTGATGCCGATTCGGGCGCTAAGTGGTGGTGGCCGTTCGGCGCCAAGGACGATCAAACCCCTAAAGCCGTGCCGATGCCAGATCCGAAAGTAACCCAGGCCTGGCTCGACGATTACGAGCCGCGCCTGCGCGAAGCGGTCAAGGACAGCAACCTGCAACTCGAGCGCCGTGAAAACGTCTTGGTCGTTACCGCACCGGTAGAAGGTTCGTTCAACCCGGATCGCCCGGCCATGCTGTTGCCGGTCACCCTTGGCCCGTTCACTCGCGTGGCTAAAATCCTCGAAGCCGATCCGAAAACCGCTGTGCTGGTACTCGGTCACAGCGACACCAGCGGTTCCGCGCCAGCCAACGTCAAGCTGAGCCAAGAACGCGCACAAGCCATCGCGGCGATTTTCCGCCTCAGCGGTTTGCAGCGTGATCGTCTGATGCTGCGCGGCATGGGTTCCGAAGCACCGCGTGCGGCCAACGACAGCGTTGAAGGTCGCGCCCTGAACCGTCGCGTCGAGATGCTGGTGACTCCGCAAAACACCATGGTTGCCCTGCTGAGCAAGTACAACATGCCAGCACCGAAGCCCGTCACCATGGTGGCGGCGCAAGACGTCAAGCCAGTGGCCAAACCGGTAACTCCGGCTCCGGCCGCGAAGAAAGCCGCTGTACCGGCCACCAAAAAAGCCCCGGCGAAAAAAGCCGCTGCCAAGGCGCCTGCGAAAAAAGCACCGGCCAAGGCACCGGCGAAGAAAACCACGCCAGCCAAAGCGTCGACCACCGACAAGAAAGTCGCGGCGACCGATACCACCAAAAAGTGATTCGCTAACGAAAGGAATGCGCCATGACCCAGGCTCTGGCAGATATGCGTCGTGATTACACCCGGGATGGTCTGTCCGAGGCGCAAGCCCCGGCCGAGCCGTTTGCGCTGTTCCACCAGTGGTTCGCCGACGCGGTGAAAACCGAGCAGGCACCGGTGGAAGCCAACGCCATGACCCTGGCCACGGTTGATGCGGACGGTCGTCCGCATTGCCGCATTCTGCTGCTCAAGGGCCTGGACGCGCAGGGCTTCACCTTCTTCACCAACTACGAGAGTGCCAAGGGCCAGCATCTGGCGGCGAATCCGTATGCGGCCATGACGTTCTTCTGGCCAACCCTAGAGCGCCAGGTGCGCATCGAGGGGCGCGTCGTGAAGGTCACGCCTGAAGAGTCCGACGCGTATTATCAGGTGCGTCCGCTGGGCAGTCGTCTCGGTGCTTGGGCGTCGCCGCAAAGCCGGGTGATCAACGGCCGTGGTGAACTGGAAGACTTGCTCAAAGCGACTGAACAACGTTTCTCCGACAGCCAGCCAGATTGCCCGCAACACTGGGGCGGTTACCGCTTGCTGCCTGAGCGCATCGAATTCTGGCAGGGCCGTCCGAGCCGTCTGCACGATCGCCTCAACTACCGTCTGCAGACCGGCCAATGGTCTGTTGAACGTCTGGCACCTTAAGCAGTCTACCGAGCGAGATAGCTTGCCGCAGCGGCATTGAGCCACTGCGGCAGATCGCGGCGCTTGATCTTCTGCGCCCGAGCGCTCGCCAGTTGCTCGAGCATGTAGGCGCGTTTACCTTCATCCTTGCCGGCCATCGACAGCGCCAGGTCGCGATCCATCCAGCGTTTGATCCGCACGTACAGCCACCCGTGGAAGTACAGCCCGGCGAGCGTGGTGACGACTATGATGAAGTAATCCATGAAAATCCTTTGGGGCGGTGGCGCAGAATCCGTCATTTGGCGCTACTGTAGGGCTCTAGAAGGAAACGTGCAGGCGTCTGTACCTCGCCTGAATGAAAGCAAATTTGTCCGGGCTGCGCCGTGACAGGCGTCAAGCAGCGGAGTTTAATGAATATATGTTCTTTTGGAGTTGATGCTATGCGTAAGTCTGTTCTGCTGGTTGCTTCCTTTTCCACGATGGCGATGTTGCTTACCGGCTGCCAATCGAGCCTGACCGGTGACTCCTACTCCCGTGACGAAGCGCGTCGCGTGCAGACGATTCGCATGGGCACCATCGAATCCCTGCGCCCGGTCAAAATCGAAGGCACCAAAACCCCGATCGGCGGCCTCGCCGGTGCAGCAGTCGGCGGCGTCGGCGGCAGCGCCATTGGCGGCGGCAAGGGCAGCATCGTTGCAGCGGTCATCGGTGCGGTGGCGGGTGGTTTGATTGGTTCGGCCACGGAAGAAGGTTTGACCCGTACTCAGGGTGTGGAAATCACCGTACGTGAAGACGACGGCAGCATGCGCGCCTACGTGCAGCAGGTTCAGGAGAACGAAGTGTTCCGTGTTGGCGAGCGGGTACGGATTTCGACTGTTGGCGGGACGAGCCGCGTTTCGCACTAAGCGATAGCGAGTCGTTGAAGAAAACCCCGATCAGGTGACTGGTCGGGGTTTTTCTTTCTTACATCTTCAAGTCAAGACCCGGCTCGGGTGCCAATGAAATATTCCAGGCCTTCGGGGAACTCAGTTTCCAACAGCTTGGCGGCTTGCCTGATTTGAGCATCATTCATTTCCAGTTCGCCTGGTTCCAGATCTTCAAGGGATTTGGATTCTGTGATCTGTGCTAATGCTTGGTTTAGCTCGTAGTCTTTTATTAGCAGCTCGAACTGCAGTGAATCGTCTTGTACTTCGTCAGGCAAGAATCCAGTAATGGATAGGTAGCGCATAACTTCTCTCGTTGTTGAGTCATTTTGGAGTCGTACGGCCCGGTTTTGCTTTTTTGGTCTGCCTTCCGGTTACGTGATCGAACTCTCCCAGGTGTATTCCTAATTTGTCAAAAATCTCGACAGCACCGCTTTTTGAGTCCCACTCATATATCCGGTTCTTTCGATCAAGCCAGCGGGCTCTTTTCTTTCCTCCTCCTTGCACTGAAGCTTTTGACTTCACCCTTTTCGTGTCAGGGAATGCGGGAAGCGTGTCTGGATCGTCGTAATACTTATGGTCTGGGAGTTTGCTTAAAACAATGTAAACCGGCTGAACCAATGAGTCCGCGGGAAACACCAAAATGAAATCCCGGTACTCCGGCGGATAAACCGGATTAACCAGAATCCCGTCCGCCGCTTTCGTCGGTGGATACACCCAGATATGCGGCGCTTGCGGTGCAGCCTCCAGCGCCGGAATACTGAGAATGTCGGAGCCATCCACAGCAGGCGTCCAGATCAGTTCGACGCCTTCACCGAGATCCGCAATAAACTGACTGCCGCGCGCGGTGAACTGCACGACATCAACCATTTCCCAATCGCGATTCTTGCCGGTGTAGAAACCGTAACCTTTCAGACTGCCGTCGGCCTGTTGTTCGATTCTCAGCCGAACGCGAGTTCGCGCTTGTTCAAGTCCGCGCAACTGCTCATCGGTGTACAGCGCACTGTCGCCAAGACTCGATGGCATGAACAGCGCGACCAAACCCACCAAAGGCGCAACGGCCGCACTGGATACCACTGCGGGCAGGGCTTCAAACACCGAACCCGCCAACGTCAGACTGCCAAACCCGGCCGGAATAGCTGTTGCACCGATTTTCTTGAGCGGGACGCCGCCGCTGTCATCAGCCTCACGCGCGCCCAGCAAAATCAGCTCACCGTAGTCCTTCAAACTGTCAGTTGGCACCATCCCCGAAGGATTGGCGTAATCGATGATCGCGTCCGGCAATTTGCAGGACTTGGCGAATACGCAGCCGGCCCGAACGACATCGTCCTTTTTCGCCGCCACTTCCCGACCACGCTCGAAAGCCTCCTGCCGGGCCAGCATGGCGTCGTAAGCATTTTGTCTGGCGTCGCGGTCAGCCAGTTCGCTGGCCGTCATGTAGCGGTAGGTGACGTGATGCCCGTCGCCTTGCGGTGGGTTGGGAACCCGGGGAATGTCCTTGTTGCCAGCCACTGATCGTCCTTTCGTTCATCCATCGACAGCCCCTCGCAAGGGACTGGGCAACGTTAACGAAGCAGGAAAATTGTGGCTGTAGGACGTGTCTCTAAAGACGTGGGGATTAGTCGCTGTGTATCAGTGTGGCGGGACTTGTGGCGAGGGGATTTATCCCCGTTGGACTGCGCAGCAGTCCCCAGCTCTTGATTTAAAAGCGGGGGCCGCTTCGCAGCCCAACGGGGATAAATCCCCTCGCCACAGTTGTTCTACGCAGGATTCGGTAATGTGTTTCGGCGACTCGCCGCCGCCGTCACCGCATAACCAATCAGCGCCGCCAGAATAGAGCCGGTCAGAATGCCCATTCGATCCATCCCGGCGTAGTCGCTCACACCCGGTTCAAAGGCCAGCGAACCAACGAACAGGCTCATGGTGAAGCCGATGCCGCAGAGGATCGCCACGCCCATGACCTGGCCCCAGTTGGCGCCTTGCGGCAGGGCGGCGATGCCGACTTTGACGGCCAGCCAGGTGAGGCCGAAGACGCCGACGGTTTTGCCGAGCAGCAGGCCGACTGCAATGCCCATCGGCACGTCGTGGGTGAAGCTTTCGACGGTGACGCCGCTCAGCGACAGGCCGGCGTTGGCGAAGGCGAACAGCGGCAGGATCCCGTAGGCGACCCACGGATGTAGCGCATGTTCGAGGGTCAGCAGTGGCGACGGCTCGGCGTTTTTCGTGCGCAGCGGGATGCAGAAGGCCAGGGTCACACCGGCCAGCGTCGCGTGGACACCGCTTTTGAGCACGCAGACCCAGAGGATCAGCCCGATGATCATGTACGGCCCGAGCTTGACCACCCCGAGTCGGTTCATCGCCACCAGCGACGCAATGCACGCGGCCGCGAGGCCCAACGACAGGGTCGACAGTTCGCCGGAGTAGAAGATCGCGATGATGACGATGGCGCCGAGGTCATCGATGATCGCCAAGGTCATCAGGAAAAGCTTTAACGATACCGGTACACGCTTGCCGAGCAGGGCCAGTACGCCGAGGGCGAAGGCGATGTCGGTGGCGGTCGGGATCGCCCAGCCGCTGAGGGCCGCAGGGTTGTCGCGGTTGAGGAACCAGTAGATCAGCGCCGGCACCAGCATGCCGCCGATGGCTGCGGCGCCGGGCAGGACGATTTGCGACGGCTTCGACAGCTGACCGTCGAGTACCTCGCGTTTCACCTCCAGGCCGATGAGCAGGAAAAACATCGCCATCAGACCGTCATTGATCCACAGCAGCAGGGGTTTAGCGATTTTCAACGCACCGATCTGCGCCACCACGGGGGTGTCGAGCAGGCCGGTGTACAGCCACGACAGTGGCGAGTTGTTGATAATCAGAGCCAGGATGGCCGCGGCGATCAATAACAGACCGCTGGCAGCTTCCAACTGAAAGAAACGCGTGAAAGTGCTACGCAGAGGCAAGGTCGCTCTCCATCGAATCGTCAAAAAGGTGGAACACCCTAACCCGTACTGTTAGTTGTTAAAACAAAAGTTATATTCTTTTTTGTTATATGTCGTTACAGGCTGTCTGGCTCAAGCCACGGTGAGCCTAGCAGTTGCCTGACATATTGAGACTCAGCTGTATCTGTGCGGAATATAGGATTAATCCTAATCTGACGTACGAACCTTTTCAGGAGGTCAATCTCCTGCCCGATTCAACGAGAACACAGACCATGAGCGACAACCGACAGTGGGCCCGCGAAGCCATCCGCATCATCGAAGCGGACTTCCAGCGCAGCGCCGACACCCATCTGATCCCCTTGCCGCTGCCGGGTTTTCCGGGCATCGAGCTGTACTTCAAGGATGAATCCAGTCATCCGACCGGCAGCCTCAAACATCGCCTGGCCCGTTCGCTGTTCCTTTATGCGCTGTGTAACGGCTGGCTCAAACCCGGCGCGCCGGTGATCGAAGCGTCGAGCGGTTCGACGGCGATTTCCGAAGCGTATTTCGCGCGGATGCTCGGTTTGCCGTTCATTGCGGTGATGCCGGCGACCACCTCGAAAGAGAAAATCGCCCAGATCGAGTTCTATGGCGGCAAAAGTCATCTGGTAAAAGATCCGACGCAGATTTACGCCGAATCCGAGCGTCTGGCCCGTGAACACGATGGTCACTTCATCGACCAGTTCACCTACGCCGAGCGCGCAACCGACTGGCGCGCGAACAACAACATCGCTGAATCGATCTTCCAGCAGATGCGTTTCGAGAGGCACCCGGAACCGAGCTGGCTAATTTCCAGCCCCGGCACCGGCGGCACCACCGCGACCCTTGGTCGTTACGTGCGCTATCGCCAGCATTGCACCCGCGTGTTGTGCGCCGATGCCGAGCGTTCAGTGTTCTTCGATTACTACCAGACTGGCGACGCGACTTTGCGTCTGGATTGCGGCTCGCGGATTGAAGGCATTGGCCGGCCACGGGTGGAAGCGTCGTTCCTGCCGAAGGTGATCGATGCGATGGTCAAAGTGCCGGACGCCTTGTCGCTGGCGGCCATGCATTATCTGGCGCAGCGTCTGGGCCGGCATGTTGGTGGGTCGAGTGGCACCAATCTGATCGGCGCGTTGATGGCGGCGCAGCAGATGAAAGCGGCGGGGGAGTCGGGGTCAATCGTGGCGATTTTGTGCGATGGCGGCGAGCGGTATGCCGACACGTATTACGATCAGGATTGGCTGAAGATGCAGGGTTACGAGTTGGCCGATTTGATCGACGCCGTGGCGGCGAGTGCCGAGCGCGGTGAGCCGCTGCCGACTTCAGTCCTTCGCGCCAATATCTGACACAGCCCCTGTAGGAGCAAGGCTTGCCCGCGAAGGCGACAGATCAGTCAACTCAATGTTGAATCTTAATCCGTCTTCGCGGGCAAGCCTTGCTCCTACAAGGTTTTGTGTCAGTCAGTCAGGCCGAGGATGTCGCGTGCCACGGCTTCGGCAATCCGAATCCCGTCCACACCTGCCGACAAAATCCCGCCCGCATAACCCGCGCCTTCACCCGCCGGGAACAAGCCCTTCACGTTCATGCTCTGCAGCGTTTCGTTACGCGTAATGCGCAGCGGTGAAGAGGTGCGCGTCTCGATCCCGGTCAACACCGCATCGTGCAGCGAGTAACCGCGAATCTGCTTCTCGAACGCCGGCAAGGCTTCACGAATCGCTTCAATCGCAAATTCCGGCAATGCCAGGGACAGATCGCCCAGCGCCACGCCCGGTTTGTACGACGGCTCGACTTCGCCCAGTTCGGTCGAAGGAATGTCGTTGATGAAGTCACCAACCAGTTGCGCCGGCGCCTTGTAATCGCTGCCGCCAAGGATAAACGCGTGGGATTCCAGGCGTTCCTGCAACTCGATCCCCGCCAGCGGGCCTCCCGGATAATCGACTTCCGGGGTGATGCCGACGACGATGCCGGAGTTGGCATTGCGCTCGTTACGCGAGTACTGGCTCATGCCGTTGGTGACCACGCGGTTCGGCTCGGAAGTCGCCGCGACCACGGTGCCGCCCGGGCACATGCAGAAGCTGTAGACCGAGCGGCCGTTCTTGGCGTGGTGCACCAGTTTGTAGTCGGCGGCACCGAGTTTCGGGTGGCCGGCGTACTTGCCCAGGCGCGCGCGGTCAATCAGCGATTGCGGGTGTTCGATGCGGAAACCCACCGAGAACGGCTTGGCTTCCATGAACACGCCACGGCTGTGGAGCATGCGGAACGTGTCGCGGGCGCTGTGGCCGAGGGCCAGAACCACGTGTTTCGAATGCAGGGTTTCGCCGCTGGCCAGTTCGACGCCGACCAGTTGGCCGTCTTCGATCAGCACGTCGGTGACGCGTTCCTGGAAGCGCACTTCGCCGCCCAGTTCGCGGATCTGCTCGCGCATGTTTTCAACCATGCCGGTCAGACGGAACGTGCCGATGTGCGGCTTGCTGACGTAGAGAATTTCTTCCGGCGCACCGGCCTTGACGAACTCGTGCAGGACTTTGCGGCCAAGGAACTTCGGATCCTTGATCTGGCTGTACAGCTTGCCGTCGGAGAACGTGCCCGCGCCGCCTTCGCCGAACTGCACGTTGGATTCTGGATTGAGTACGCTTTTCCGCCACAAGCCCCAGGTGTCTTTGGTGCGCTGGCGGACTTCGGTGCCGCGTTCGAGGACGATCGGCTTGAAGCCCATTTGCGCCAGCAGCAGGCCGGCGAAGATGCCGCACGGGCCGAAACCGACAACGATCGGGCGCTGGTTCAGGTCGCTCGGCGCTTCGCCGACGAATTTGTAGCTGACATCCGGCGCCACGTTGACGTTACGGTCGTCGGTGAACTTGCCCAACACGTTGGCCTCGTCGCGCACTTCGAGGTCAATGGTGTAGATGAAGCACAGTTCGGAGGACTTTTTGCGCGCGTCGTAGCTGCGCTTGAACAAGGTGAAATCGAGCAAATCATCGCTGGCGATGCCCAGGCGCTGCACGATGGCAGGGCGCAGGTCTTCTTCGGGATGGTCGATTGGCAGCTTGAGTTCAGTGATTCGTAACATGGCGAGGATCCGGGTTCGCGGGGCGCACAACTGCGCCAGGGCGTTTGAAGGCCGCGATTATAAGCCGCAAAGGCCGGATCCGGTGAGGCTAAAACGCTCAGTCGTTGCGCGATCCGCCGAAATACCCGCAACCGCGCTGCACCTTGCCGTCGATGCGCAACTCGGCGCTCATGTGCTGCACGCTGCCGGTGTTGCTGTCGACGCAGCGCTGCGGCGCGACCCACAATTCAATGCGCTGGTTATTGGCTTCACTGCTGAGGTTGAAGCGGCCATCGCCCAATTGATCTTCAATGTACGGCACGGCGAGTGGCGGCTGGCCTTCACGGTCGATGACCATACCTTTGCCGCTGACCTTGACGTTCCACTCCGGGCCATGGCCGGCGGCACGCAGGATCAGCAGTTTGAAATTCGGATCATCACACGCGGTGCCGGAACGTTCGACGCGATACAACTGGGTCAGATCGAGTCGATCACCGGAGACTTTGCCGCGAACATCGGCGAACAGTTTGCCTTGCTCGTCGGCGAGGGTGGCGGCTTCTTGCAGCACGCTGGTGCCGCCGATGTCGTTGACCACCAGTTGGCGCTGATCCTGACACGGCTGGAACACCAGTTTGCCGTCAGCAGCGGTCAGTTGCCCCTGCATCCGCGTTTGCCCGACGTGCGAGGCACTTTCACGCGGGCCATCGAACAACTGGCACGCCGCAAACAACGGCAGCAGGGCAACAAGGACTAACGAACGGGCAACACGCATCTTCGGCTCTCCAGACAAGTGTCGCCACGTTACGCAGCCTGTCAGTCAAATGCAAAAGATCGCAGCCTGCGGCATCTCCTACACCGAATTACACCCCCCGCCGACAAAATGTAAAACATCGCAACCCCGACATTCCCCGGTAGGAGCTGCCGAAGGCTGCGATCTTTTGATCTCACCCCACATGAAACGTCTGCCCCGTCTGTAGCCCTTCAACACTTTTCGCGTAGGCCAACGCCACATCCGCCGCAGGAACCGGCTTATAGCCACGGAAGTACGGCGCATATTTGCCCATTGCTTCCAGCAACACCGTCGGGCTGATCGAGTTAACGCGCAGGCCACGCGGCAACTCAGTGGCCGCTGCCCGCACAAAGCTGTCCAGCGCACCGTTGACCAGCGCTGCCGACGCACCGCTGCGAATCGGATCGTGGCTGAGCACGCCAGTAGTGAAGGTGAACGAGGCGCCATCGTTGGCGAATTCGCGGCCGATCAGCAGCAAATTCACTTGGCCCATCAACTTGTCCTTGAGGCCGAGGGCGAAGCTGTCTTCGCTCATCTCGCCCAGCGGGGCGAAGGTGACGTTGCCAGCGGCGCAGACCAGTGCGTCGAATTTGCCGGTCTGCTCGAACAGCTTGCGGATCGACGTGCTGTCACTGATATCCACATGGAAATCACCGCTGGTGCGGCCGATACGAATCACTTCGTGGCGTTGCGACAGTTCTTTGTCCACGGCCGAACCGATGGTGCCGCCAGCGCCTATCAACAGAATCTTCATCGAGCTGTACCTCAAGTGTGTGAACGAGGTTTCAGTCTAGAGTGGTTTTTTCTGTGGATAAGCGCACTAATAGGCAACCTTTGGTTTTCAAATGGAAACAATCCATGAGTGAAATGGATGATCTGGCGGCGTTCGCCGTGTTGATTGAAGCCGGAAGTTTCACCTTGGCGGCGCAGCAATTGGGCTGCAGCAAGGGGCAGTTGTCCAAACGCATCAGTCAGCTCGAAGCGCAGTTTTCCGTGGTGTTGCTACAACGCACCACTCGACGCCTGAGCCTGACGGCGGCCGGCGCTGCGTTATTGCCGCAGGCGCAGGCGCTTGTAGTCCAGGTCGAAAAAGCCCGTCAGGCATTGGCGCGGTTGAAGGACGACATGGCCGGCCCGGTGCGTATGACGGTTCCGGTGTCGCTGGGGGAAACGTTTTTCGATGGATTGTTGCTGGAGTTTTCGCATCAGTATCCCGAGGTGCAGATCGAGCTGGAGTTGAACAACAGCTACCGCGATCTGTCCCGCGATGGCTTTGATCTGGCGATCCGTTCAGAAGTGGCCAATGACGAACGACTGGTGGCCAAGCCGTTGCTGGCCTGGCAGGAAATGACCTGTGCGAGTCCCGCGTATCTGGATCGATTCGGCGAACCGGCGACACCACAGGCGCTGGCCGAGCACCGTTGTTTGCTCAACAGCCACTACAGCGGTCGCGAAGAATGGCTGTATCACCAGCAGCACGAATTGTTGCGAGTACGCGTGTCCGGGCCGTTTGCCAGCAATCACTACAACTTGCTGAAAAAAGCCGCGCTGAGCGGCGCCGGTATCGCGCGATTGCCTTCGTACCTGCTGCAAGCGGAATTGGCTGACGGCCGATTGCGCTGGATCCTGCGCGATTATCAGACGCGGCGCATGCCGATGTACCTGGTGCATCCGTATCAGGGCGGGTTGCCCAAGCGCACGCAGGTGCTGGCGGATTATCTGATTGGCTGGTTCAAGCGCAGCGGCGAAGCGCTGGATAGACTCCAGCGCTAACGGTGATCCCCTGTAGGAGCTGCCGAAGGCTGCGATCTTTTGATCCTGAAAAAGAAAGATCAAAAGATCGTCCGATCGCGGCCCGAGCCTTCGGCAGCTCCTACAGGGATCTCTGTTTAGCGGGAAAAACGGCGGGCGATCAGGTGGTCAATCGACAACTTGCCCGGCCCGGTTGCCATCAAATACAGCAACACCGCCGCCCACGTACCGTGAGTCGGGTAAGCATCCGGGTACACAAACAGCTGAATGGTCAACGTCATCCCCAGCAACGCCATGGCCGAAAAGCGCGTAGCAAACCCAATCAGAATCAGCACCGGAAAGAAGTGCTCGGCAAACGCGGCCATGTGCGCGGCGATCTCCGGCGACAGCAGCGGCACGTGATATTCGCTGGTGAACAACGGAATGGTCGAATCGGCCAGACGCGGCCAGCCAAGCTGAAAGGTGCCGTCGATGAGGTCGATCGCCAGCCCCTCGATCTTGGTCTGCCCGGACTTCCAGAACACCGCCGCAATCGCGAAGCGCGCAATGAAAGCGATCAGGCTCTGGGGGATTCTCTCGAGCAGCGCAATGGCGCGAGTGATCAGGTTGTTCATGGCGTTACCTTATTGTTCAAGTGGGTGATGACGTTGCGCGCGATCAGCAAGGCCAGGGTCTGGCTGAGATCGAATTCAGGGCTGTTTTCGGCAGCTGCCAGCAGCGGCTGGCCGTTGATCAGATGGCGGATAAACACGCTGGCACCGTGATCGATGGCGTACACCTCAACCTCCAGTCCGTTGCGCAGGATCAGCGCGTGCTGGCCCTGACGGATCTCGATGCCTTCAAGTGAAGGTTCTTGCTGATGTGCAGCCCAGATCGCAACCACGGCATAAGTGGAATCGAGCAGGTGCAGGGAGGGATGAAGCTTGAAGCGCAGTTCGCTCAAGGCTTGCGGCGCGGCCAAAGCAGCGGTGATCTGTTCTTGCCGCACCGGTTGAGCGTCGGCGGCGTGATAGGCCTGCGTGCGCAGATGCTCAAGGCGCGCGACATCGGCCAGATAAGGCACGCTCGATGCCGGTTCGAAGGCGTCGATAAAGTCCGCAAACGCTTCGCCATAGCGGCTCATCAACGGACTCTGCGGCGGCTGCTGTTGTACGAAAATGGCCGCCATGGCGCGGAAAAATTCCTCGCCGACCAGTTGCGCAACCACCGGATAACCGTCCGCCAGTGCGCTGATCAACGAGTTCTGCACATTGTTGCGGTACACCGCAAACCGGCTGGCGGGATCGGCGCCGTTACTGCTGCACAAACCGGCAGGGCAGGGCAGACGTACATCGAGCAGCGCGGCGCTGAATGCGCTGTGCGTGCTCATGGCCGACTCCCGGCGCACAGCAGCATTTCGTCTGCCTGCTGCGCTTCGGCCAGCAAGGTGTTGAACGGGGGCACCTGATTGTCCCGTTCGATCAAGGTTGCTATCGGCCCGATACGATCCAGCGTCTGCCAATACAAAGCCCAAACCGCCTGATCGATCGGCGCGCCATGATCGTCAATCAGCAATCGGTCGCCGAGGTTGTCGGAATCTTCGGCAAACCCGGCCAGATGAATCTCACCAACCGCGTGCAGGGGCAGCGCATCGAGATACGCCAATGGATCACGGTGATGATTTACGCACGACACATAGACATTGTTGACGTCGAGCAACAGCCCACAGCCGCTGCGACGGATCACTTCATGGATGAAGTCAGGCTCGTCGTACGTTGAATGCTGAAACGCCAGATACGTTGCCGGGTTTTCCAGCAGCATTGGCCGTTTAAGAGTGTTCTGCACCTGATCGATGTGCGCGCAGACGCGGTTCAGCGTCGGCTCGTCGTAGGCCAGGGGCAGCAGGTCATTGAGGAACACCGGGCCGTGGCTCGACCAGGCCAGATGTTCGGAAAAGGAGTGTGGTTGATAGCGCTCGATCAGCTCGGCCAGACGTTGCAGGTGCTGAGTATCCAGCGGGCCTTCGCTGCCGATGGACAGGCCGACGCCATGCAGCGACAGCGGATACTGTTCGCGAATCAAACCGAGAAAGTGATGGAACGGGCCGCCGGCCACCATGTAGTTTTCGGCGTGGACTTCGAAGAAACCGATGTCCGGTCGGGTGTCGAGCACTTCACGAAAGTGCCCGGTCTTGAGCCCCAGCCCGGCACGGGGCGGGAGCCCGGTGAGGGCTGCCTGAGTGTGGGGGAGGGCATGGTCGTCAGGTGTGAACATGATCGTCACTCAGGCAGGCCGTGAATCAGGACTTCGCTTTGAACGCTTCCATCTGGCCGAAACCGGTCGGCGAAGTTTTGCTTTCAGTCTTGGCGCAGGTGCCCTTAGGGACGAGCTTCCAGGCGTTGGCCTGGTAGTCGGTTTTCGCGGTGCCAGCGCAGGTGGTGCCGGCGCCTGCAGCGCAATCATTCTTGCCTTTCATGGCCACGCCAAAGCATTTTTCCATGTCATCGGCCGCGTGGGCGGTAGAAACGGCAGCGATGCTCAGCGCAGAGCCGAGGGCCAGAACCAGGGCGGTGGCGGACAGGGTGCGGGTGGTAGCAGTCATGGTGTTTCTCCAGATTGGGTCGGGGTTTTTACAAGCGTTTTTTGCGCTTGCTTAACCCTCTAGAGAAAGGTCATGGCGATGCGTTACAGCTCAAGTGCAAATCTTTTACAGACACCTGTAGGAGTTGCCGAAGGCTGCGATTTTTTGATTTTGCCTTTCAAGATCAAAAGATCGCAGCCTTCGGCAGCTCCTACAGAGAGATCTGATTTTTTGGAGTAAGCAGGATGCGCTGATAGTGAATGGGTATAAAAAACTGGTATTTATGACAGTAGAGCGAAGAGCGTTCGAGCTCTATATTCCTCATTCAAGAGCATTGATTACCACTCAAAACGAGATGAGGTTTGACATGGATGACATAGAAACGCGTGTGAGGTCGGTGATAGCACAGAATATCCCTGAAGGTAATTCTTCAACGCTCAAGGGGGCAGATCACGTGATTGGTAATTTAGGAGCGGACTCAATAAATGCGGTCGAATTGGTTATGGCGATAGAGCAAGAATTCGACATTGAAATATCTGATGAGGATGCCGAGAGATTTCAATCCGTGCAGCAGATCGTCGATTTTGTTCGCGCCAACGTGTGAAGCAATTTCAAGTCTGGCGAACACCAAACGACTGAGGGCTTCTCTAAGCTGTTGATCTTGTGGGAGCGGGCTTGCTCGCGAACGCGGTGTATCAGTCGACATCATTGCTAACTGACACCCCGCCTTCGCGAGCAAGCCCGCTCCCACAGGGGATTTTTGCTGGGTTGGAGGTTTGTGCTGGGCATAAAAAAAAACGGCCCGAAGGCCGTTTTTTTGTTGGCGAATGCATCAACCGCCGAGGTACGCCTCCCGTACTTTCGGGTCGGTCAGCAGCGCTTCACCGGTGCCTTGCATGACCACACGGCCGTTCTCCAGAACGTACGCGCGATCAGCGATTTTCAGCGCCTGGTTGGCGTTCTGCTCGACCAGGAACACCGTCACACCGTCCTTGCGCAGCATTTCGATGATGTCGAAAATCTGCTGGATGATGATCGGTGCCAGGCCCAGCGACGGCTCGTCGAGCAGCAGCAGTTTCGGCTTGCTCATCAGCGCACGACCGATGGCGAGCATTTGCTGTTCGCCGCCGGACATGGTGCCGCCGCGTTGGTTAAAGCGCTCTTTCAGGCGTGGGAAAAGTCCGAGAACCTTGTCCATCTGTTCCTGATAGTCGCCCTTGTCGGTGAAAAAGCCGCCCATCGAGAGGTTTTCTTCAACGGTCAGACGGGCGAATACCCGACGACCTTCCGGCACCACCGCGATGCTTTTGCGCATGATCTGCGACGAGTCCTGACCGACCAGTTCCTCACCCATGTAGCGGATGCTGCCGCTGTGCGCTTGCGGCGAACCGCACAGCGTCATCAGCAGCGTGGACTTGCCGGCCCCATTGGCGCCGATCAGGGTCACGATCTCGCCCTGACGGACTTCGACGTTGACGCTGTGCAGGGCCTGGATCTTGCCGTAGAAGGTGGAAACGTTTTCGAACTGCAGCATTTACGCTTCCCCCAGGTAGGCTTTGATCACTTCAGGATTGTCGCGGATCTGTTCCGGCGTGCCGTCGGCCAGCGGCGTGCCCTGGTTGATCACGACGATGTGGTCGGAAATGCTCATGACCAGTTTCATGTCGTGTTCGATCAACAGCACGGTGACGTTGTGCTCTTCACGCAGCACGCTGATCAGCGCCTTGAGGTCTTCGGTTTCCTTCGGGTTCAGGCCGGCGGCCGGTTCGTCGAGCATGAGGATCCGCGGACGGGTCATCATGCAGCGGGCGATTTCCAGACGACGTTGCTGACCGTAGGCCAAGGTGCCGGCGGTACGGTTGGCGAACTCCTTAAGGTTGACCTTTTCCAGCCAGTACTCGGCAAACTCCATGGCCTCGCGCTCGCTTTTGCGGAACGACGGGGTCTTGAACAGGCCGGCCAGGAAGTTGGTGTTCAGGTGACGGTGCTGGGCGATCAACAGGTTCTCGACCGCCGTCATGTCCTTGAACAGGCGCACGTTCTGGAAGGTGCGCACCACGCCTTTGAGGGCGATCTTGTGGCCCGGCAGGCCTTGAATCGGCTCGCCGTCGAGCAGGATGCTGCCGCCGGTGGGCTGATAGAAACCGGTCAGGCAGTTGAACACGGTGGTCTTGCCCGCGCCGTTCGGCCCGATCAGTGCAACCACTTGTTTCTCTTTTACGGTCAGGGCCACGCCGTTGACCGCCAGCAAGCCGCCGAAGCGCATGCTCAGGTTCTCAACTTTTAAGATCTCGCGGCTCATTTTCGCAACTCCATGTGTGGGCGTTGCATCGGCAGCAGACCTTGTGGACGCCAGATCATCATCAACACCATCAGGGCACCGAACATCAACATGCGGTACTCGCTGAACTCACGCATCATTTCCGGCAACAGGATCATTACCACGGCGGCCAGAATCACACCCAACTGCGAGCCCATACCACCCAGCACGACGATGGCGAGGATGATTGCCGACTCGATGAAGGTGAACGACTCCGGGGTTACCAGACCCTGACGGGCGGCGAAGAAGCTACCGGCGAAACCGGCGAACGCAGCGCCAAGGGTGAACGCCGACAGCTTGATGATCGTCGGATTCAGGCCCAGCGCACGGCAGGCGATCTCGTCTTCACGCAGCGCTTCCCACGCACGGCCGATCGGCATGCGCAGCAAACGGTTGATGACGAACAACGCCGCCAGCGCCAGCACCAGGGCAACCAGGTAGAGGAAAATCACCTTGTTGATCGAGTTGTATTGCAGGCCGAAATACTCGTGGAAGGTTTGCATGCCTTCCGCAGCCTTGCGTTCAAAGGTCAGACCGAAGAACGTCGGTTTCTCGATGTTGCTGATGCCGTTCGGACCGCCAGTGATGTCGGTCAGGTTACGCAGGAACAGACGGATGATCTCACCGAAGCCGAGGGTCACGATCGCCAGATAGTCACCGCGCAAACGCAGCACCGGGAAGCCCAGCAGGAAGCCGAACGTCGCCGCCATCAGGCCGGCAATCGGCAGGCAGATCCAGAAGCTCAAGCCGTAGTAGTGCGACAGCAGCGCGTAGCTGTAGGCGCCGACGGCGTAGAAGCCGACGTAACCGAGGTCGAGCAGACCGGCCAGACCGACGACGATATTCAGGCCGAGGCCGAGCATCACGTAGATCAGGATCAGCGTTGCGATGTCCACCGCGCCACGCGAACCGAAGAACGGCCACACCAGTGCACCGATGATCAGCGCAATGATGAAGTAGCGTTGCGTGGTCGGCAGGGTCAGGAAGTTGCTGGCCTTGGCCGGGATCAATGGCATGCCCGGCGAGGATTTCCACGCCTTGCTGATCTGCTGGTTGAACAGCACCCGCAGGAACATCAGCACCGAACAGATGGCGATGGTCGCCAGAATCATCGGACTGGTGTTATGCACTTCGAGGTTGATGCCGACGATGGTCAGTTTCAGTCCGAGTACCGGGTAGGCCACAGCCCACACCAGCAAGGCACTGAACAGTGCCTGTTTAAGATTCCTAGTCATACTTTCTCAACCTCCGGACGGCCCAGAATGCCGGTCGGACGGAACAACAGCACCAGAACCAACAAGCCGAAAGCCACGACGTCCTTGTATTGGTCGCCGAAGATATCGGCGCCAAACGCTTCCGCCACCCCAAGCACCAACCCGCCGAGCATGGCGCCGGGGATGCTGCCGATGCCGCCGAGTACTGCTGCGGTGAAGGCTTTGAGGCCGACGAGGAAACCGGCGTTCGGGTTGATCACGCCATATTGCATGCTCAGCAGCACGGCCGCGATGGCCGCCAGCGCAGCACCAATGACGAAGGTCAGGGCGATGATGTTGTTGGTGTTGATGCCGAGCAGGTTGGCCATCTTGATGTCTTCGGCGCAGGCGCGGCAGGCGCGACCCAGGCGAGAACGGGAGATGAACAGCGTCAGGCCGAGCATGGCGATCAGCGTCACCACGAACACCACGATTTGCATGTAGGAAATCAGCACTTCATGTGCGCCACCTGGCCCGAAGGAAATGTTCCCGGGGATCAGGTTGGGGATGGATTTGTCCTTGGAGTCTTGCGCCAGCAGAACCGTGTTCTGCAGGAAGATCGACATACCGATGGCGGAAATCAGCGGGATCAGACGGTTGCTGCCGCGCAGGGGGCGGTAGGCGATCCGTTCGATGCTGTAACCGTAGGAACTGGTGACAACGATGCTCGCAATGAAGGCCGCGGTCATCAACAGCGGGACGTTGTCGATTCCCATCATGGCCAGCCCGGCGATGGCGATGAACGCCACGTAGGAACCGATCATGTACACCTCGCCGTGGGCGAAGTTGATCATTCCAATGATGCCGTAAACCATCGTATAGCCGATGGCAATCAGGGCATACGTGCTGCCAATGGTCAGACCATTAACCAGCTGCTGGAAGAAGTGATAGAGGTCAGGCATTACAACGCTCCTAAAAACCTGATACGCATTTCACTGGTGGAGTCATTTTCCCGCCCGGCCCCGTGGATCTATATCCACTTCGAATCCGGGTTTTGCCAGCGAACCGCTGATGACGGTTTTGAGATTTTCAGGTGGGGAGACTGGCGGATCACGCCAGCGCGGCCCATACATTCGTAAAACAAAGCCCACGGCACGCCGTGGGCTTTATTGGCAGTCAGTCAGGCAGCGCCTTACTGAGGGGATACTTCAGTTTTTGGTTTGCCGAAGTGCCACTCGTAAACCACAAATTTGAAGTCCTTCAGGTCGCCCTTGGCGTCGAAGCTCAGGTCGCCAGTCGGGGTTTTGAAGGTGCCAGCGTGAATGGCTTCAGCCACTTTGGCCGGGTCTTCGCTCTTGGCAGCGGTGATACCGCCGGCAATCACTTCAACAGCCGAGTAGGAAGGGAACACGAACGGGCCGCTCGGATCTTCTTTCTTCGCTTTGAATGCATCAGCCAGGGCGATGTTGGCCGGATCCTGGTCGAAGGATTTCGGCAGGGTTACCAGCAGACCTTCGGAAGCGTCTTTGGCGATCTGCGAAATCGAGTCGTTACCCACGCCTTCCGGACCCATGAACTTGGCTTTCAGGCCTTTTTCAGCCGATTGACGCAGGATCAGGCCCAGCTCCGGGTGGTAGCCGCCGTAGTAAACGAAGTCGACGTTGGCTTGCTTGAGCTTGGCGATGATCGAGGAGAAGTCCTTGTCGCCGGCGTTGACGCCTTCGAACACGGCAACTTTCACGCCTTTCTTCTCAAGGGTCGATTTGACGGCGGTGGCGATGCCTTCACCGTATTGCTGTTTGTCGTGCAGCACAGCAACGATTTTCGGTTTGACGTGATCGGCAATGTAGTTACCGGCGGCAGGGCCCTGGGCGCTGTCCAGACCGATGGTACGGAAGACCATTTTGTAACCACGGGCGGTGATGTCCGGGCTGGTGGCGGCCGGGGTGATCATGATCACGCCTTCGTCTTCGTAGATGTCCGAAGCCGGTTGAGTGGAGCTGGAGCACAGGTGACCGACCACGAACTTGACGCCGTCGTTGACGACCTTGTTCGCTACCGCTACTGCTTGTTTCGGATCGCAGGCATCGTCGTATTCAACGGCTTCGAGTTTCTTGCCGTCGACGCCGCCCTTGGCGTTGATTTGCTCGATGGCCATTTTCGCGCCACTGAACTGCATGTCGCCGTATTGGGCTACTGGACCGGTCTTAGGGCCGGCGATACCGATTTTGATGGTGTCAGCTGCGAACGAATGGCTGGCAACCCCGGCCAGAACCATAGCGGCAAACAGTTTGGAAATCTGCTTAGTAGCCTTAGTCATAGTGCTCCACTCTTACTGTTGTATTTTTTTTGAGTTCTGGCGCCGTAGCAGCAGAACCGGGTCAGATATCTTTGCGATACCCTCCGGAAATGCCCCCGGCAACTGTACCGGTACAGTGTAGAGCGCCGGTTGTTAGCCTGGGAAGCGGGCGCCGAGGGGCAAAACCTGAGGGTGTCGCTTTTTTGAATGAAAAAGACAGAATTGCGGCGGGGCGTTCGTGGGGTTATGCCCCAATCAACAGCATTCCTTGGCTTTCCTGCTCTTTTCGTTCGGTACAGCCTTTTGCAACCGGGTTTTGCTGACGGATCACCGACGTTATTATTCGCGTCGATTTCTTTTCCGGACAGTTCCCATGAATCAAGAACCTAGCACCCTCTATGCCAAGCTGCTTGGTGAAACCGCATCTATTACCTGGAAAGAGTTGGAGCCGTTCTTCGCCAAGGGTGCCCTATTGTGGGTCGGCCCTGACCTGGATTTGATCGCCGCCGCCGAGGCCGTGGCGTCGGATGATGGCGAGAAAGTCGCCGCCTGGCTGGCCGAAGACAAAGTCGCCAAGCTGTCTGAAACGCGGGCGCTGGATCTTTTCGAACGCGATCCGCAGCTCTGGGCAGTGGTGGTTTCGCCGTGGATTCTGATCCAGGAAAGGGCGGGTGCTGCCGACGTTGCACCTTGATGGTGCGTCCGCTGGTCGGCGAAAAGTGTGTAGCGGAGTAGCGTGATGGCACGTTGCCGTGAAGAAAGGCCACAAGCGAGGGTGGCATCACGGTGACGTAAACGTAACGGGAACAGTTTAATAAGCAGCCTAACGGCTGCTTAATTGTTTCTGGATGTTGGAAAGGCATAATCTTGAGTGAATGTGCCGGCCCCTTCGCGAGCGAGCTCGCTCCCACAAGGGAATGCATTCCAAATGTGGGAGCGAGCTCGCTCGCGAAGGCGGCGACTCGGCTGAGGATCAGACCGAGAAAGACTTCCCGGTATGGTTATTCAGCGAAATAACCTTGGTCTTGCCAATCCGGTGACGATAAATCTCGCGCAAATACTTGATCGACTTCTTCACACAATCGCGCGACAACCGAATGTCATTGATCGAAACAAACTTGTCTTTGTCGTTGATCAGCTCGCGGTACTTCTTCTCGTACATCGGTTTGATCGCGTACCAGTTGGTGTCGAGAATCTTCGCCGGGTTCTCGAATTCGTTTAGCAAATCGTCGATGCGATCTTCGTCGAATTCTTCATTAATGATGAAGTCGAGGATCGAGTTGTCCAGCGTCTCGTCGAAACGGTACGGCGTCTTGGCGAAGCAGCGTTTGATGAAGGCGACGATCAAGGTCAGGAAGTCGTCCGACAGGCACGGGCTTTTGGCGATCAATGTGGTCAGCGACAAGTTGGCCGAGGCGCCGATCACCAGCGCATAACGCTTGAGCGTGGTGTTGGGGAACAGGCTGTTGAGGTGGGTCTTCAACCGGTTCAGATCCATGTAAGACAGCTTGTAATCCTTCGGCAGCGAAACGATCGAGACCACCGACGAGCAGTTCTTGAAGAAGTGCAGGTCGTGCAACGCGGCGGCGTCGTAGCCGGAATTCTTGTACTGCTCCAGCGAAGCGCGATAACGCTTGGATTCGATCGGCAGCAGGCTGATGCCTTCGATCGCTTGCGTGACCTTGTTGAAGTGCGGCAGGTCGATCGAGCGGAAGAACAGATCGTCGATGTTCAGGCGCTGCGGCTCTTTATCGAACACCTTGAATTTGTCGCTGCTCGGCGGCGGGGTTTCCGGCACCACCGATTCGGCGTAGGCAATCGCCACCGGGCCGGCCAGACTCATGAACAGGTCGTTGGCATCCAGGCGAATGGTCTCACCGATGTCGATGCCGGCGCGGCGGAAGTAGTTCTGATCGTAGTCAGTCGTTACCGCCTGCGCCGTCAGAATGTTGAAGATTTGCTGCGAGATGTATTGGTTGGCGTGCTTTTCCATCGCATTGACATCAATGTTCTGGATGTTGCCGTCATCGCTCTCTTCGGCGTAACGCATGATGTCGTTGGAGATCAGCATCATCGCGTTCCATGGGCGGATACGGCCCATGACGCTGGCTTCGCTGCTGTCTTCGTTGGCGAAGTTGTAGGAGAAATCCCATTCTTCCGAAAGGTATTTGCACAGCAGGCGACCGGCGTTGATGTGCAGCGCCTCGGACATTTCGCTGCGGTGATCGGAAATGTTCGGCAGCACGCAGATGCCGCTGGTGAAGATCGGCTCGAACACGAACGAATGACCGCTCTTGCCGTCATGCTCGTCCATCGGCTTGGTGTCGAACGTCTTGTTCATGTACGAGTGCTGCTGGGCCAGACCGAATTCCGAGGCCATGCCGGAACCGGTACCGCCGCCGGCACTGAAGATCGAGAAATACAGGCGCGACTGGTTGGCTTTGATGCCGCAGCTGTCGATCAGGTACGAGTGGATCATTTTCCAGTCAGGGCTGGAGAAACGCTGGGTGTCCTTGTTGAGGATGATCTTCGCCAGATACTGGCCGAGAATCGGCGCGTTACCGGCGCCACCGGCGTGGACTTCGGACAAGTCCATGATCTTCATTTTGCTGTAGTCGCGAAGGAAACCGCTTTTTTCGCCCTTGCGCGAGAAACGAATGCGCCCGGCGATGTCCTTGTCGAGGTCGCCGAGCATTACCAGCGGCTCGACCAGAAACACCGGTTTGCTCGCTTTGCTGTTGCCGATGCGCAGGTTGTTCTTGATCCACTGCGCCGGGCTGTAGCCTTTTTCGGTGGCGCGTCGGTCATTCGACGGGCGATCTTCGTTGTTGAATTCGTTGAGGTAAAACTTGCGCGCGTTGTACACCAACTCCGCCACGTCGAGAGCGATGTTGGAGCCGCAGCGACCGAGGCCGATCAGGCACACCGACGGAAATTCCTGATCGTTGTGCTGTTCGTTATCGCCTTCCAGGTGCGGCGGGCGCGGGAACACCATGTCGCGCAGGCCGTCGAGGTTGTCGAGGATGCGGTCGGTATTGGTTTCGGTGAAGTACAGGTATTGCTGGGTCGACAACGGACGCGAGGGAACCAGCGGTTTGGGCGATGACGGGCTGTTGGCGGCGGGGCTCGGATTCAGATCGGAGACCGCGGTGGCGGTATTGTTTTTAGAAGTCATTGGGCGCCATTTACCTGGTACTGGGTTGGTTCGCAGACCAATGTCAGCGAACCTCACGGAATAAGAGCTCGCGTCTTGTTTGCGCGAATTTGGCCCGGGCGTCAGGGACTTGGCCTGACGGTCGCTCGGGGGAATCCTTTCCTGATCGCTGATGAATCGGCCATTATTCGGCGATCTTTAATCAAAAGGAGGCTAAATGATGTCAACGCTACCTTCGTTGGGGTTCGCCGGAATCGGTCTGATGGGCTTGCCGATGTGCCGCCGCTTGCTGGCCGCCGGTTACCCGCTGAGCGTGTGGAACCGCAACCCGGACAAATGCGCGCCACTGGTTGAGGCCGGCGCCCGGCAAGTGGCGACCCCGGCTGAACTGTGCGCACACGCCGATGTGGTGATGCTGTGCCTGGCTGATACGGCGGTGGTGCGCGAGGTGGTGTTCGGCACGGGCGGTGTCGCTGAGGGTGGCAAGAGTGGTCAGTTGCTGGTGGATTTTTCCAGCCTGGAACCGACCGCGACGCGCGAGATGGCCGCTGAACTGGCGCAGAAAACCGGCATGTCCTGGCTGGACTCACCGGTGTCCGGAGGCGTGGTCGGCGCCGAGGCCGGCAGTCTGGCAATTATGGTCGGTGGTGAAGCGGCGGATCTTCAGCGAGTGCGCCCGGTGCTGCTCAATCTCGGTCAGCGCGTTACGCACATGGGCGGCGTCGGCGCCGGTGGGGTGACCAAGGCCTGCAATCAAATGATCGTCGCTTGTAATGCATTGGTAATTGCTGAAGTGGTGGCGCTGGCGGAAAAAGCCGGGGTCGATGCCAGCCTGATTGCCGAGGCATTGGCCGGCGGTTTTGCCGATTCGAAACCGTTGCAGATCCTCGCCCCGCAAATGGCCGAAAGCCGTTTCGAGCCGATCAAATGGCACGTGCGCACGCTGCTCAAGGATCTCGACACCGCGGTGAAGTTTTCCCGCGAACAGGGCTCGGCCACGCCGATCAGCGGATTGGCCGCACAATTGATGCGCCTGCATGGGGCGCAGGGCTTTTTGGCGAAGGATCCAGCAACGCTGGTGCAAATGTACCGCGCGCCAGAATCAACGGATTGACCGCATGGGACTGTTTGCGCTGATTGATTTCTTCCAGCACCGGGCGTAATTCGTCGAGCGGCACCGGGCGACTGAGCAGGTAACCCTGAATGAAATCGCAGCCCGAGCGTTCGAGAAATTCGTACTGCTCCAGGGTTTCGACGCCTTCGGTGACCACCTGCAAATGCAGGGTGTGCGCCATGACGATGATCGCCTGGACGATTTCCATGTCCGCCGTGGCATTGGGAATGTCGATGATGAACGAGCGATCGATTTTCAGCGTATTCAGTGGCAGACGCTTGAGGTAGGCCAGCGACGAATAACCGGTGCCGAAGTCATCGATCGACAGCGACACGCCGAGGGCGCGGATCTGCCGCAACAACACCAGGGTGTTGGCGATATTGCCCATCAGCGCATTCTCGGTGACTTCCAGCTCCAGCCGTTCCGGCGCGACACCGGCAGTGCGTAAGGCGTTTTCGATTTCGTCAGCCAGTTCTTCGCGGCCAAGGTTTAGCGGCGAGCAGTTCCAGGCGATTTTCAATTCGTCGCAGCCGTGGCGCGACAGTTCTCCCAAATCCTTGCAGGCGCGACGCAGCACCCAGTTGTCCAGTTCGGCGATCAGGCCATTGTTTTCGGCGATGCTGATGAAGCGATCCGGCGTCAGCAGGCCGTTGACCGGATGCTGCCAGCGGATCAACGCTTCAAGCTTGGTGACCTTGCCGGTTTTCAGTTCGAAGATCGGCTGGTAATACAGCATCAAACCATTTTCTTCGCGGAGGGCATGACGCAGTTCTTCTTCGAGTTGCAACTCCATGGTCGCGCGGTTTTTCAGGTTGGAATTGAAAAAATGCAGGCCGTTGCGCCCGGCACCTTTGGATTGATACAGCGCCAGATCGGCGTGCTTGAGCAGTTCTTCGCAGGTGGTGCCGTCATCCGGAAACAGACTGATGCCGATGCTGGTGGTCATCACCATGCGCCGCCCGGCCAGCTCAATCGGCTCCTTCATTTTTTGCATGATGCGCTGGGCCATGCTGCGCGCTTCTTCGCGGTCATGCAGGCCGATGAGGATGCAGAACTCGTCGCCACCGAACCGCGCGACTACGTCTTCATGGCTGCGCACCGAGCCTTTGATGTGGTCAGCGATGACTTTCAGCAGCGCGTCGCCGGCGTCATGACCGAGGCTGTCGTTGATGCGTTTGAAGTGGTCGATGTCGAGAAACATCACCGCGAGCATGCCGCCTTCAATGGCTTTCTGATTGAGTTTCTCGGCGAAGATCTGGTTGAAGCCACGGCGGTTGATCAGGTTGGTCAATGCGTCGTAGTTGGCCACGTGTTGCAGCGACATGCGTGCCTGGTCGAGTTGGCTGAGCAGGGCGTTGACCCGGCGCAGGTCGTGTTCCTTGTGTTGCAGCTTTTTGTCGGCGAGTGCGGCGCTGATCGCACTGCCGAGAATCAGCAAGGTGATCAGGGCCACGGTCAGGCCCAATTGCAGGTGGCTGGTTTCGGCGGTCAGTGTCGGCGTGCTGGCCTCGGGCAAAATCAGCTTGAGTGCGGCCATTCCGGTGAAATGCATGCTGAAAATGCCGGCGCCGAGGATCAGTGCGGCGCTGTATTTGAGTGCCTGATGAAGTAAACCGCTGCCTTCGCGCAGATAGCCTGCCACCCACAGAGCGGCGAAACTGGCGCCGATGGCGATCACCACTGACAGGGTGAACAGTCCAGGATCGTAGTACGCGGTGGCGGCCGATTGCATCGCCGCCATGCCGACGTAATGCATGCCGGCGATACCCAGACCGATGACGAGCGCGGTTTTCAGGTAGAGCACCAGACTGGGCTGGGATTCGCTCAGGGTGTGCATGGCCAGCCACGAGGCGAGCAGGGCGATCAGCAGGGAAAACAGGGTGATGGGCAGGTCGTACTGGATGTCGATCGGTGCCTGAAACGCAAGCATGCCGATGAAGTGCATGGCCCAGATGCCGCCGGCCAGGCAGGTCGCGCCGATCCAGCGCCATAGTCGCTGTGAGCGCGGGTCTTCCGCGTGACCGACGCGTTCGGCCATGTCGAGGGTGGCAAAACTGGCGGCGCACGCGACCAGATAGGCCACCAGCACCAGCAGCGGGTTATGGCTGCAATTAAGAATGACCTGCCCGCTCTCCGGCAGCTCGGTAACAAACTGCAAACCAAGCCACTCCATAGCATGCCCCGTCTCTGAGTCGTCCTTACTGCGCGGCTAGCGCAGGCGAATGACTGGAGTATAGAGGCGGTTTTCGCAGAGCAAGTGGTAGTGGCACATTGGCGCTAATGATTTCGGCATTAGCGTCATAGCGATTGGCGCTAAAGGCTTAGGCAATCTGTTCGAAAGGGATTTGTGCCCAGTCCGGTTGCAGCGGCGGCAGGCCAAAACGTGCGCGGGCCTTGTCGCAATCGACGTTTTGCTCGCCGTTTTCCCACGACGATTCGAACTCGCGGCAGGGGCTGGAGCGCAATTCATAAATCGAGCACTTCACTTCGCTACCGACTTCGCCTTCCAGCGCCGTGCAGCGTGGCGATTTGCAGTCGGTGCCGTTCATCGCCACCCGGCTCGGGCTGATCTGCGTGACCAGTTCATCGGGCACGGTGCCGCCGGAGGAAGCGCACTCACCCCAGAAAAAAGACACACGGAAATGGGAACAACAGGCACCGCAATTCAGACACGGACTGACTTCGGACATGGACGGGGGTATCAAAGGGATTGATCGGGAGATCCGGACGGATCCGGCGGCTATTCTAGGCTTCGCCACGGCGTTGGGAAGGGGGGCGTGAAACTATTTTTTTGTGGCAAGGTTTTGCCGCAAAAGCCCCGGTTTTCGGGGGATTCAAGCGTTATCAAGGGCTTACGTTTCGTTACAGTGCCATGGCCCGATATCAGGCAGACGAATGATCACAGACAGCCCCGTTCAGGCTGACTAGATTGCAGGTTCCGGGCTCGGATGCGTTGGCAGTGAAGCCCTATAACAATAAAGAGACGGACCCATGCAGAACTCGACCCAAGCGGCGAATGCCTGGCGCATTCTGTTCCTGCTGTTCCTTGCCAACCTGTTCAACTTCTTCGACCGCACCATTCCGGCGATCATCATCGAGCCAATCCGCATGGAATGGCATCTCAGCGACTTTCAACTGGGCATCGTCGGTACCGCATTCACCCTTGTTTACGCGATTGCCGGCCTGCCGTTGGGGCGCATGGCCGACACCGGCTCACGGCGCAAACTGATGGGCTGGGGCCTGGCGACGTGGAGCGCGCTGACCGCAGTCAACGGGCTGGTCGGCAGCTTCTGGAGCTTTTTGATCGTGCGCATGGGCATCGGCATCGGTGAGGCCAGTTATGCACCGGCAGCCAACTCGCTGATCGGTGACCTGTTCCCGGCGCACCGTCGGGCGCGGGCGATGGGCATTTTCATGCTCGGTCTGCCACTGGGCTTGTTGCTGGCGTTTTTTACCATCGGCTGGATGGTCAAGGCATTCGACAGCTGGCGCGCGCCGTTCTTTATTGCGGCGGTGCCGGGTCTGATCCTGGCGATCTTCATGTTCTTCATTAAAGAGCCGAAGCGCGGCGCGGCGGAAACCGTGCAGGTTTCGCAGGAACGCGTCGACAAGCCGATCCGGCGGATTCTGGCCGTGCCGACCTTTCTCTGGCTGGTGATGGCGGGGTTGTGCTTCAACTTCGCGACCTATGCCTGCAACTCGTTTCTGGTGCCGATGCTGCAGCGTTATTTCCTCATGCCGCTGCAGGAAGCGGCCGTGGCGACTGGCGTGATCGTCGGCGTGACCGGACTGATCGGTTTGACGCTGGGCGGCTGGATTGCGGACAAGATTCACCAGCGCGTGGCCAACGGGCGGTTGTTGTTCGCGGCGTTCAGCCTGATTATTTCGACCCTGTGCACGGCGTGGGCCCTGCATTCCGGGCGCATCGAGATTGGTGTGTTTGTCGCGGTATTCAGTGTCGGCTGGCTGTTTGCCTACAACTTCTACACCTGCGTTTACACAGCGATTCAAGACGTGGTCGAACCGCGTCTGCGAGCGACGGCGATGGCGTTGTTCTTTGCCGGGTTGTATCTGCTGGGCGGTGGCTTGGGGCCGGTGGTGGTCGGTGGTTTGTCCGATCACTTTGCGCACACGGCGATGCTGGCGGCGGGGGCTGAGCAGATGACCGAGGCGTTCAAGGCAGTCGGGCTGCATGACGCGATGTATTTGATTCCGGTGGCGCTGTTTCTGACGATGGTGTTTCTGTTTCTCGCGGCGCGGTGTTTTGTGCGCGATGCGCAGCGGATGAAGGAAGGTTTGGTTGCGGTGGTTGAGCCAGAGGTTGCAGTGGCGACGGCTTAAGATCAAAAGATCGCAGCCTTCGGCAGCTCCTACATGATCGTTCCCACGCTCTGCGTGGGAATGCAGCACGGGACGCTCTGCGTCCCTTTCCAGAGCTGGAACGCGGAGCGTCCCTTGAGGCATTCCCACGCGGAACGTGGGAACGATCGGCCCGCATCGCTGCGGGCCTTGTTGTTTCAGCAGGGGAGCAGGGGGGGGTTAACCCGCCACCAACACCCGAATCGCTTCCAGGCGCAACGCCGCTTTGTCCAGCATCGCCAGACCTTGCTCGCGCTGTTCACGCAACGCCACCAGTTCGCTGTCACGTACGGTCGGGTTGACCGCTTGCAACGCGGTCAGGCGCGCCAGTTCTTCGTCGGTGTCGGCCGCCAGACGGCGACGGGCCTCGGCCACGCGCTCGGCGTGACGCGGGGTGATCTTGTCTTCACCGGCGTTGATCCGTGGCGTCAGCTGATCGCGCTGGGCCTGGATGAACTTGTTGGCGCTGGCGCGCGGCACGCTTTCCAGCTGATCGTTCAGGGTTTCAAACGAGACGCGTGGCGACAAGTCGTTACCATTGGCATCGAGCAGGCAGCGCAGGGCGGCCGGCGGCAGGTAACGGCCCAGTTGCAGCGCGCGCGGGGCAACCACTTCGCTGACATAGAGCAATTCCAGCAACACGGTGCCCGGCTTCAACGCCTTGTTTTTGATCAGCGCGACGGCGGTGTTGCCCATCGAACCGGACAGCACCAGATCCATGCCGCCCTGCACCATCGGGTGTTCCCAGGTGATGAACTGCATGTCTTCGCGCGACAGCGCCTGGTTACGGTCGTAAGTGATGGTCACGCCTTCGTCGTCGCCCAGCGGGAAGCTGGCGTCGAGCATTTTCTCGCTCGGCTTGAGGATCAGGGCGTTTTCCGAATGGTCTTCGCTGTCGATGCCGAACGCGTCGAACAGGGTTTCCATGTAGATCGGCAGGGCGAACTGATCGTCTTGCTCAAGGATGTCCTCGACCAGCGCTTCACCTTCGCCTGCGCCACCGGAATTGAGCTCCAGCAAACGGTCGCGACCGGTGTGCAGCTCGGCCTCCAGACGTTCACGCTCGCTGCGCGCTTCGTCGATCAGCGCTTGCCACTCGCTGTCGTCGGCTTCTTCGAGCAGCGGCAGCAGGCGCGGGCCGAACTGATGCTGCAAGGCGTTGCCGGTCGGGCAGGTGTTGAGGAACGCGTTCAGCGCTTCGTGGTACCACTGGAACAGGCGCTCTTGCGGGCTGGTTTCCAGGTACGGCACGTGCAGTTCGATGATGTGCTTCTGGCCGATCCGGTCGAGACGACCGATACGCTGCTCAAGCAGATCCGGGTGCGACGGCAGATCGAACAGCACCAGGTGGTGTGCGAACTGGAAGTTACGACCTTCACTGCCGATTTCCGAGCAGATCAGCACTTGCGCGCCGAACTCTTCATCGGCGAAGTAAGCAGCGGCGCGGTCACGCTCAAGGATGTTCATGCCTTCATGGAACACCGTGGCCGGGATGCCGGAACGCACGCGCAGGGCGTCTTCCAGATCCATCGCGGTTTCGGCGTGGGCACAGATCACCAGCACTTTGGTGCGCTTGAGCATTTTCAGCTGATCGATCAGCCATTCGACGCGCGGGTCGAATTTCCACCAGCGTTCTTCTTCGCTGGCGTCCGGCTGCGCCTGGAAGCTGACTTCCGGGTACAGCTCGGCGTGATCGCCCAACGGCAGTTCGAGGTATTCGTCCGGGCACGGCAACGGGTACGGGTGCAGTTTGCGCTCCGGGAAACCCTGCACGGCGGCGCGGGTGTTACGGAACAGCACGCGGCCAGTGCCGTGGCGGTCAAGCAGTTCGCGCACGAGGCGGGCGCTGGCTTCGGTGTCGCCATCGTTGACCGCGGTCAGCAGGGCTTCGCCTTCGTTGCCGAGGAAACCCTGAATGGTTTTGTGCGCTTTGGCCGACAGACGGCCCTTGTCGAGCAGTTCCTGAACGGCTTCGGCCACCGGGCGATAGTTGTCGCTCTCGGCACGGAACGCGGCCAGGTCGTGGAAACGGTTTGGATCGAGCAGGCGCAGACGGGCAAAGTGGCTGTCCTGACCAAGTTGTTCCGGAGTCGCGGTGAGCAGCAGCACGCCCGGGATGACTTCGGCGAGTTGCTCGACCAGCGAGTATTCGGCGCTAGCCTTTTCTTCGTGCCAGACCAAGTGGTGCGCTTCGTCGACCACCAGCAAATCCCAACCGGCGGCGAACAGAGCGTCCTGCGCCTTCTCGTCGTCGACCAGCCATTCCAGCGCGACCAGCGCCAATTGGGTGTCTTCGAACGGGTTGGTGGCATCGCTTTCGATAAAGCGTTCTTCGTCGAACAGCGCAACTTGGAGGTTGAAACGACGACGCATCTCCACCAGCCACTGGTGCTGAAGGTTTTCCGGGACGAGGATCAGCACGCGGTTGGCGCGGCCCGAGAGCAGTTGGCGATGGATCACCAGACCGGCTTCGATGGTTTTACCCAGACCGACTTCGTCCGCCAGCAATACGCGCGGCGCAATTCGGTCGGCGACTTCACGGGCGATGTGCAGTTGGTGCGCGATCGGTTGCGCACGCACGCCACCCAGGCCCCAGAGCGAAGATTGCAGCTGGCGGCTAGTGTGTTCGAGGGTGTTGTAACGCAGCGAGAACCACGACAGCGGGTCAATCTGCCCGGCGAACAGACGGTCGCTGGCCAGACGGAACTGAATGAAGTTCGACAGCTGGGTTTCCGGCAGGGTAACGGCTTCGTTCTGCCCGTTGAGACCGTGATAAACCATCAGGCCGTCGACATCGTCGACTTGCTGCACGGTCATCTTCCAGCCTTCGAAGTGGGTAATGGTGTCACCCGGCGAGAATCGCACGCGGGTGAGGGGCGCATTCCGTAGCGCGTACTGGCGGGTTTCGCCAGTGGCCGGATAGAGCACGGTCAACAAGCGGCCGTCCTGTGCCAGAACGGTGCCTAAACCCAGCTCGGCTTCGCTGTCACTGATCCAGCGTTGCCCCGGTTGATACTGCTGCGCCATGCTGCCTGACTCCCACCTTGAAAAAGCGGGCTATCTTAACGGAATGAGGGCTTCAGGGCCAAAGATTACTGGCGTAGGAGCTGCCGAAGGCTGCGATCTTTTGATCTTTGGAAACACTTGAGTTCTGCGCTGTCCGATGAAAGATCGCAGCCTGCGGCAGCTCCTACAGGTGCCAAGTGCGTCACAGAATTGCGACGGGTGGCTCAAGGCGTGTTTGTCTTAGCCGATAGCCTGCTGACTGGAGAACCCCTATATGTTGCCACCGATGCTCCCCCTGAGCGCTGTGCCGATCACTTCGCAGCAGGATCCGATCCGCCAGCGGCCGGATATTCCGCCGGTGGTGCCGGTGCAGGAAAGCTCCAACGAAAGTACGATCGATCTGCAGAAACGTGATCCGGAAGAGGATCGACTGCTGGCGCGCGAAGAACAGCGCCGTCAGCAGGAGCGTGATCGTCGCCGTCGCGAGGCCGATGAAGACCCGGAAGAGCATCTGGCCGTGCCGGGTACGGTGCTCAACGCCGACAATACCGTGCCGGTGGTGCCGCTGATTGAAGATCAGCCGCGTCAGGGCTTGTGGGTCGATATCGAGATTTGAGCGGCTCTGGCTAGATGACTGGTTTGATCGTGTTGGGCTGGGTGGCTGGTCAGCGCTGGCGGCAGGCGGCATTATTGGCGCAGTCCTGCCGGTGATGTGGCAGTTGTGATTCTTTGAAGCGATGTTCTGAACGCCATGAGCCAAGACGACAAACTGATCGACCTCAGCACTGAACGCGCCAAGCGGGTGCATGACATTAAAGAGAAGCGGCTGAACGAAGTGCGTCAGGCGTTTGAGCAGGCGATGCCGTTGGGCAAGCCGAAAAAAAAGTCGAAGAACAAGCCGAAAAAGCGTTGATCTCCCCCTGCATCTGTTGATGCAGGTCAGTTATTTCCCCTCCTTTATCTCCCTTCGTTGCGGGACATTGATCCCGGTCAATTTGTGCGCCTGTGTGTTTGGTAATTTAGTCCCATCGCAGCAAAGCAGGGGCCAGGAGGCCAGTCATGTTTTTCGATAACGTGGTGTTTGCCGGGGTTCTGACTGTAGGGCTGATGGTTCTGTTTTTTGCAGGGTTTGGATTTTTTATCTGGAAGGATGCGCATAAGCGTAAGAAGTGATTCTTCTGGATTGATGGGCACGCAAGGCATTTTGGGGCGACTTCGGTTGCCCCTTTTTTTTTGCCTTGGCGGCCTTTGGGCCGACCAGGCTGGGGGGTGTTTTGTGAATATCCGTTGCTGCGGTAACGGCTGCTTAGGGTTTCGCCCTTACGGCGAGTCACTTTTGCAGACGCCCAAAAGTAACCAAAACGCTTTACCCTGACGTTCGGCCCGCTCGCCGGGGCTCGGGGTTCCTTCGCTCCGGGATCGATCCGGGGGGCAGCGCCTACGGTTTGCTTCGCTGCACCTCCTCTCGCTGTGTTTGGCTGCGCCAAACGGTCGCTGCGCTCCCACCCCCGCATCAATCCCTCCACTCAGCCTGCCGACGGGCTCTAAGATCAAAAGCAGGCGAGCTGACACTCGGCCTATTGAGTGGTGTGGAGCACGGCGCGCTTGGCTTTGGTTTTTGTGGCGTTTTTGCCCCTCATCGGAACGCCGCCCGCCCAGCCCTCTCGAGGGAGAGGGAGCCGATGGTGGGCTTTTCAAAATGTGTGTTCGACTCGGTATCCCAAGCCGGCGTACCTCTCCCAAACACCCCGATCAGTCCCCTCTCCCTCCGGGAGAGGGCTAGGGTGAGGGGCTCTTGATCTTGATCTGGCTTTTGACGTGGCTTTTGATCTCAAGCCCCTTCGGCAGGCCGAGCGTAGGTGTCCATCCGGGGATCAGGCGCGTAGCGCCGTGCGGCGCAGCCGCATACATCGAGAGGAGGTGCAGCGAAGCAAACCGTAGGCGATGCCCCCGGATGGACACCGTAGCGAGGGAACACTGAGCCTCAGCGAAGTGCCGTACGCCAGGGGCAAAGCCTTTTGCTTACTTTTCGGCGCCTGGAAAAGTGAGTCGCTGTAAGAGCGAAACCGCCAGCCGCAACACCAAAAAAAACGGATATGCCCCCAATCCCAACCCCAACCCCCGAACCAAAAAAAAGGCGCGATCCCAAAGAATCGCGCCTTCTTCATATACAGCTATCTATCAACTACCCAAAGCCTTCGAAGCCAACCAGAACAACCCAGCCGACAACGCCACGGTAGCCGGCAAGGTCAACACCCAAGCCAACAGAATAGTGCGAACAGTCCCACCTTGCAGGCCGCTCTTATTCGCGACCATGGTCCCCGCCACACCCGAAGACAACACATGAGTCGTCGACACCGGCAAACTGAAGATGTTGGCCAAACCAATCAAACTCGCCGTAGTGATCTGCGCCGACATGCCCTGCGAATAGGTCATGCCCTGCTTGCCGATCTTCTCGCCAATGGTCAGAACCACACGTTTCCAGCCAACCATGGTGCCCAGACCCAGCGCCAGTGCAACCGCCAGAATCACCCAGAACGGCGCGTATTCAGTGGTCGTGGTCAGGTCTTTGCGCAACTTGTCGAGGTCAGCCTTTTCACGGGCATCCAGAACCGGCAACTTGCTGACTTTCTTCGCGGTATCGTCCAGGCACAGCAAGTAGCGGCGCACTTCGATGCGGCTATCCGACGACAACGAATGGTAGTCCGCTACACCTTTAAGCGTATGCAGCAGGGCGCTGATGGTCGGTTCGGTCTGCTGCGGGTTGCAGCGGAATTTCTCCGGCAGGTCGCCGTCTACGCTCTTGCCCAGTGCGAGGAATTCACCCAGCGAATCGGCGTTGCGCTGGTAGAACTGGCTCAGGTGCAGAGTCGCGTCGCGGGTGCGTTCGATCTGGTAAGTGGTGCTGTTCAGGTCGAGAACGAACTGCGCCGGCACGATGCCGATCAACACCAGCATGATCAGGCCGATGCCTTTCTGGCCATCGTTGGAACCGTGCACGAAGCTCACGGCCATGGCCGAGATCACCAGAACCAGACGGTTCCAGAACGGCGGGTGCTTTTTGTCGTCGAGTTTGCGGCGCTGTTCAGGCGTCTTGTGCATCTTCGACAGCGGGCGCCACCATTTCAGGCCGATCAGGATCAGCGCTGCAATCAGGAAGCCAGCCATCGGCGAGAACACCAGCGAAGCGCCGATGTCGATCGCTTTCTGCCAGTTAACGCCGTCGGCCAACGGGATGTCGTTGATCAACGCGTTGGCCAGGCCGACACCGAGGATCGAGCCGATCAGGGTGTGGGAACTGGACGCCGGGATACCGAAGTACCAGGTGCCGAGGTTCCAGGCGATTGCCGCTGCGAGCAACGAGAAAACCATCGCAAGGCCATGGCCGGTGTTCACATTGATCAGCAGCTCAACCGGCAGCAGGTGGACAATGGCATACGCCACGCCAACGCCACCCAGCAGCACGCCGAGGAAATTGAACACACCGGAAAAGAACACCGCCAGGTGCGGCGGCATGGCTTTGGTGTAGATAACAGTGGCTACCGCGTTAGCGGTGTCATGAAATCCATTGATGAACTCGAAGGCGAGGACAAACGTCAGGGCGAGCAAGAGGCTCACAAGCACCCAAGCATCCAGTCCGCTGAATAAATCGATCATGAAGGTTTTCTGACCCGGTCGTAAGGGGGCGCGATTATGCCAGAAAAGACTGGAAATCGATGCCCTCAGTGCTCATCGGTAACGCACTTCTTCGATTTAATTTGTTGCAGCACATGAAAACCAAGCGGCGTGCAGGGTTTTTCAAGCCTTTGATTTATCTATAAAAAGGCTTTTTGGAACAAGCGTTTTACCCGCGTTTGGAGGGCTCAAACGCTTGTCTGAAATATCTGTGAAACTTTCCGAAGCTGTCCTTTAGCCGGCTCTACGCAGAATCAGCCGCTGCCCGCGGGTAGCGGGCGCGCAAGGCATCGTCTCGGCACCGCGTGGGTAACCGGTGCGTACGCGGATGCTCAAGGCCTTCAAAAACCGTGGCTCATGGCTCTTCGGCTTTGAGTTCCTTTTCGATCTTTTCGATTTCTTGCTTGAAGACCTGATCCTGAACGGTAGGGCGTTTGCGCCATGCCTTGCGTTCCGGTTCTGGTTGAGCGGCGTAGGTGGTGACTTCCCCGCCGTAAACATCCTTGTAACGTTGTTCCTGGCGCTCAAGTTCCGCGCGCAGTTCGTCTTTCGTCACAGTGCTACCTGTATGAGTTGAGATAAGTGTCTGGTGAATCGCACTGCAACGAGTCGATTGAGCGGGCCCGTCGAAAACTCAACGCCAGAACAGGCATTGATGTCTTCGGCAGGGCGATCAAGACTTCCATGTTACAGGCGGCTACGACACCAGATTAAAACGGACGCAGCATCAGTTCCTGTTTCAGCGAGCGCTGGCGTTACATCAATCATGAGCGTCAGGCGCTTGCCGGGACTGGCAGCGATTGGCATCGCCTCAGCCGGTGACCACCTCGATGAATAACGGGTGCCACTGAGGTGCATTATAGCGGTCGATTCAGGATTGACTATCGTTGCCAAGTTAAAAACGGTTCGGGATGTGTGATTGTTTTGTTACTCGCAACTTTCATGGGTAGTTGAAGTGCAAGCAAACGTTTACTTCGCCGCGATCTGTTTTTGGCGCCATTTAGTCGATCAACTAAATCTTGATTGAGTTCCCCGGCAAAGTTGCACAAGCGTCTCAAATAGCAAGCCACAGCAGAGGAGGGCGATTGCGATTATCGGTCGACGGTTCGATAATCGCCCAATGTTGATGGCCCGCCGCTTGTGCATCTGCCCGCGAGCCGTTTGTATAGCCATTGATCCGTGTCGGGTAAAAAGGACAATAAATGAACGATCAAATGCGCAACTCCTTCACTTCCGTGGCGCCGCCGATCGTCGCCTCGCCGGCCAAGCGGATTCAGGCGCTGACCGGTGATCCGGATTTCATGACGTCGCTGGCCCGTGGCCTGGCGGTGGTGCAGGCGTTTCAGGAGCGCAAACGTCATCTGACCATCGCGCAGATCAGCCACCGCACGGAAATTCCCCGCGCCGCGGTGCGCCGTTGCCTACATACGTTGATCAAACTCGGCTACGCCACCACCGACGGACGCACCTACTCCTTGCTGCCGAAAGTGCTGACCCTCGGCCATGCTTATCTGTCGTCGACGCCGCTGGCCGTGTCCGCGCAGCCGTACCTCGATCGCATGAGCGAGCAGCTGCACGAAGCCTGCAACATGGCCACGCTTGAGGGCGACGACATTCTTTACATCGCCCGCTCGGCGACCACGCAGCGGCTGATCTCGGTCGACCTTTCGGTGGGCGGGCGTCTGCCGGCTTATTGCACATCGATGGGCCGGATTCTGCTGGCAGCGCTGGACGACACGTCCTTGCGCGAATACCTCGACCACGCCGAACTGGTCGCTAAAACCAGCCGCACGATCCACACCCCCGACGCGTTGCTCGAATGTTTACAGGAAGTGCGGCAGCAAGGTTGGTGCATCGTCGATCAGGAATTGGAACAAGGCCTGCGCTCGATTGCCGTACCGGTCTACGACGCTTCGGGCCAAGTGGTGGCGGCGCTCAACGTCAGTACCCACGCCGGTCGCGTCAGCCGCACCGAGTTGGAGCAGCGCTTTCTGCCGGGCCTGCTCAGCGCCAGCCGCGACCTCAGCGCGCAGTTGTTTGCCTGATGAAGCTGTTCGATAAACGCACAGTGTTGCGTTTATCGAATTGACGCTAAAACCCCCGGATCATTAATGTCGCGGCAGCGTCATCCGGCGCTGTTGTGAATGAGCCCGCCGGACTGTCGACTCCCATAATAATGACAAGAGGCAACTCACCATGCGCACGCTCCCCGACTGTCTCCGCTCCAACCGCTGTTGCCGGGTTCACCGCAACGCCTGATTGCAACCTTCTATTCTTGTAGCTGTGCCGCTCCCTGGCCGGCCGCCGTTCGACTGCGTTTTTTGCGTGGATAAAAATAATGAACCAGCCTCAGTCCGCTGTGGGTCAGTGCCTCGACGTGCAGACCTTCATCAACGCCCAACCAATCTCGCGCTATCAATGGCGGGTGGTGATCCTGTGTTTCCTGATTGTCTTCCTCGATGGCCTCGACACCGCCGCGATGGGCTTCATTGCCCCGGCGTTGTCGCAGGACTGGGGCATCGACCGCGCCAGCCTCGGCCCGGTAATGAGCGCCGCGTTGATCGGCATGGTCTTCGGCGCACTTGGCTCCGGCCCTTTGGCTGACCGCTTCGGGCGAAAAGTCGTACTCGTCGGCGCCGTGATTCTGTTCGGTGCCTTCAGCCTGGCGTCGGCTTACAGCACTAACGTTGAACAACTGCTGGTGCTGCGCTTCCTGACCGGTCTCGGTCTGGGTGCGGGGATGCCCAATGCCACCACGCTGCTCTCGGAGTACACCCCGGAGCGCAAGAAGTCGCTGCTGGTGACCAGCATGTTTTGCGGTTTCAACCTCGGCATGGCCGGTGGCGGGTTTATTTCCGCCAAACTGATTCCGGCGTTCGGCTGGCACAGTCTGCTGCTGATCGGCGGGATTTTGCCGCTGATCCTCGCGGTGGTGCTGCTGTTCTGGCTGCCGGAATCGGCGCGCTACCTTGTAGTCCGTAACCGTGGCACCGACAAAGTGCGCAAAACCCTGGCGCCGATCGATCCGGTCACCGTCGCCCAAGCCTCTAGTTTCAGCGTGCCGGAACAAAAAACCGTGAAGGCACGCAACGTGTTCGCGGTGATCTTCTCCGGCACCTACAGCACCGGCACCTTGCTGCTGTGGCTGACCTACTTCATGGGCCTGGTCATCGTTTATCTGTTGACCAGTTGGCTGCCGACGCTGATGCGTGACAGTGGCGCGAGCATGGAACAAGCCGCGTTCATCGGCGCGTTGTTCCAATTCGGCGGGGTATTGAGCGCGGTCGCTGTGGGATGGGCGATGGATCGCTTCAATCCGCACAAGGTCATCGGCATTTTCTACCTGCTGGCCGGGGTGTTTGCCTACGCGGTGGGGCAGAGCCTGGGCAACATTACGTTGTTGGCGACTTTGGTTTTAGTGGCGGGGATGTGCGTGAACGGCGCGCAATCGGCAATGCCGTCGCTGGCGGCGCGGTTTTATCCGACGCAGGGGCGGGCGACCGGCGTGTCGTGGATGCTGGGGATTGGCCGCTTTGGCGCGATTCTCGGGGCGTGGATGGGCGCGACGTTGTTGGGCTTGGGCTGGAATTTTGAGCAGGTATTGACGGCGTTGGTGATTCCGGCGGCGGTGGCGACGGCTGCGGTGGTGATCAAGGGCATGGTCAGTCATGCGGATGCCACCTGATATCGCGGTGTGAAGCGAAAAGATCGCAGCCTGCGGCAGCTCCTACAGGGGAATGTGAAACCCTGTAGGAGCTGCCGCAGGCTGCGATCTTTTGCTGGCGCCACGAAACGATAGGTAAACAACAATCTGTTCGATAAACGAACACTCAGTCGATTATCGGATTGTTTGGCACATTTCCCAGGCTTAATCTGCAGTGACTCCGGCGCTGAACCTCGCGCCTTTTTATCACTGGCGATTCATTACAAAAACAGGAGCCCGCTCCATGGCTGAGATCCTTTCGCTGCACGACGCGGTGAAGCAATTCGTCAACGACGGCGACACCGTCGCACTCGAAGGCTTCACTCACTTGATCCCTACGGCCGCAGGTCATGAAATCATTCGTCAGGGCAAGAAAGATCTGACGCTGGTGCGGATGACGCCTGACCTGATCTACGACCAACTGATCGGCGCCGGTTGCGCACGCAAACTGATTTTCTCCTGGGGCGGCAACCCTGGCGTGGGTTCGCTGCACCGTCTGCGCGATGCGGTCGAGAAGCAATGGCCGCAGCCGCTGGAGATCGAAGAGCACAGCCACGCCGACCTGGCGAATGCCTACGTCGCCGGCGCTTCCGGCCTACCGTTCGCGGTACTGCGCGCCTACGCCGGTTCCGACCTGCCGAAGGTCAATCCGCTGATCAAAACCGTCACCTGCCCGTTCACCGGTGAAGTGTTGGCGGCCGTGCCGTCGGTGCGCCCGGACGTGACCGTGATCCACGCACAGAAAGCCGACCGCCAAGGCAACGTGCTGCTGTGGGGCATTCTCGGCGTGCAGAAAGAAGCCGCACTGGCCGCCAAGCGCTGCATCGTCACCGTCGAAGAAATCGTCGACAACCTCAACGCACCGATGAACTCCTGCGTGTTGCCGACTTGGGCCTTGAGCGCAGTCTGCCATGTACCCGGCGGTGCACATCCGTCCTACGCCCACGGTTACAACGAGCGCGACAATCGTTTCTATCAGGCGTGGGATCCGATCGCCCGCGACCGTGAGACGTTTACCGCGTGGATCAACGAATACATCCATGGCTGCGCTGACTTCAGCGAGTTCCAGGCCAAGTTGGCCGCTGCTTCGGAGGCCAAGTAATGACTTACACCACCAATGAAATGATGACCGTCGCTGCGGCCCGTCGCTTGAAGAACGGCTCGGTGTGCTTCGTCGGCATCGGTCTGCCGTCGAAAGCTGCCAACCTCGCGCGCCTGACTTCGTCGCCGGACGTGGTGCTGATCTACGAATCGGGCCCGATTGGTGCCAAGCCGAGCGTGCTGCCGCTGTCCATCGGTGACGGCGAACTGGCGGAAACCGCTGACACCGTCGTCCCGACCGGTGAGATTTTTCGCTATTGGTTGCAGGGCGGACGCATCGACGTCGGTTTTCTCGGCGCCGCGCAGGTCGACCGTTTCGGCAACATCAACACCACCGTGGTCGGCGATTACTTCTCGCCGAAAGTGCGCCTGCCGGGTGCCGGTGGCGCGCCGGAAATTGCCGGTTCGGCAAAAAGCGTGTTGATCATCCTTAAACAGTCGGCGCGTTCGTTTGTCGACAAGCTCGATTTCATCACCTCGGTCGGTCACGGCGAGGGCGGCGATTCGCGCAAACGTCTGGGCCTGCCGGGCGCCGGGCCGGTCGGGATCATCACCGACCTGTGCATCATGGAGCCGGAAGAGGGCACCCACGAATTCGTGGTCACCGCACTGCACCCGGGCGTGACCCGCGAGCAAGTGGTCGCGGCCACCGGTTGGGCGATTCGTTTTGCCGACAGCGTTGAGACCACCGCGGAGCCGACTGACGTCGAACTGACCGCGCTGCGCGATCTCGAAGCGCGCACCGCCGCCGCCCACGGTCAGGCACCGGGAGAAGCATGATGCGTGACGTTTATATCTGCGACGCGATTCGCACGCCGATCGGCCGTTTCGGCGGCGGACTGTCCGCCGTTCGCGCTGATGACCTGGCCGCCGTGCCGATCAAGGCCCTGATGGAGCGCAATCCCTCGGTGGACTGGAGCGCCATCGACGAAGTCTTCCTCGGCTGCGCCAACCAGGCCGGCGAAGACAACCGCAATGTGGCACGCATGGCGCTGCTGTTGGCGGGCCTGCCGGAAACCGTGCCGGGCGTGACCCTCAATCGTCTGTGCGCTTCGGGCATGGACGCGATCGGCACGGCATTCCGCGCCATCGCCAGCGGCGAGATGGAGCTGGCGATTGCCGGCGGCGTCGAGTCGATGTCCCGCGCACCGTTCGTGATGGGCAAGGCTGACGCGGCGTTTTCGCGCAACATGAAACTGGAAGACACCACCATCGGCTGGCGTTTCATCAACCCGCTGATGAAGGCGCAATACGGCGTCGACGCGATGCCGCAGACCGCTGACAACGTCGCCGACGACTATAAAGTCTCGCGCGCCGATCAGGACGCTTTCGCCCTGCGCAGTCAGCAACGCACCGCCGCCGCGCAGGCTGCAGGATTTTTCGCTGAAGAAATCGTCGAAGTGCGGATTGCCCACAAGAAGGGTGAAACCGTGGTCAGCCAGGATGAACATCCGCGCGCCGACACCACGATTGAAGCGCTGACAAAATTGAAGCCGGTCAATGGCCCGGACAAAACCGTTACCGCCGGCAATGCCTCCGGGGTCAACGACGGTGCCGCGGCGCTGATTCTGGCTTCTGCCGAAGCGGTGAAAAAACATGGCCTGACCGCCCGCGCCAAAGTGCTCGGCATGGCCAGCGCCGGCGTGGCGCCGCGCGTAATGGGCATCGGCCCGGTGCCAGCGGTGCGCAAATTGATCGAGCGCCTCGGCGTAGCGGCCAGTGATTTCGACGTGATCGAACTCAACGAAGCGTTTGCCAGCCAAGGCTTGGCGGTGCTGCGTGAATTGGGTCTGGCGGATGACGCCGCGCAGGTCAACCCGAACGGCGGGGCGATTGCCCTTGGTCACCCGTTGGGCATGAGCGGTGCGCGATTGGTGTTGACCGCGCTGCATCAACTGGAAAAGACCGGTGGCAAGAAAGGTCTGGCGACCATGTGCGTCGGTGTCGGCCAAGGTCTGGCCCTGGCCATCGAACGCGTCTGACGCAAGCCGTGACGAAAAAGAACAGAGGAAAGCGACATGTCTGACAAGCCTGGTTACCGTCGTCCGCAGGAAGGCACTCAGCCTGAGTACCTGCACCCGACCTATCAATCCACCAACCTGCGCTCGCCGTCGAAGCCGTTGGTGTTTCTGCCGCATTCGCTGTCGGAAATCACCGGGCCGACCATCGGCGCCGAACGTGTAGGCGACACCGATAACGATCTGACCGCCCAGCATGCAGGCGAGCCACAGGGCGAACGCATCATCATTCACGGCCGCGTGCTCGACGAAAACGGTCTGCCGGTGCCGGGGATTCTCGTGGAAATCTGGCAGGCCAACGCCGCTGGCCGCTATAACCACAAGCGCGACGTGCATGATGCGCCGCTGGATCCGAACTTCACCGGCACCGGCCGCACCGTGACCGACGCCGACGGCTGGTATCAGTTCCAGACCATCAAGCCTGGCGCCTATCCGTGGGGCAACCACCACAACGCCTGGCGTCCGGCGCACATTCACTTTTCGCTGTTCGGGCCGAGCATTCTTACGCGCCTGGTTACGCAAATGTATTTCCCGGGTGACCCGCTGCTGGCCTACGACCCGATCTACAACTGCGTGCCGGACACTTCGGCCAAGGAACGCCTGATCGCCAGTTTCGATCTGGAAAAAACCATTCCGTCCTACGCCCTCGGTTATCGCTGGGACATCGTGCTGCGCGGGCGTGAAGCCACGCCGATGGAGAAATAAGATGACGCTGACTGCGACCACGTCCCACACCGTCGGGCCGTATTACCACATCGGCCTGACCTGGCTGAACCGCGAAGACCTCACCGTCGAACAAACCCTCGGCGAGCGCGTGGCGATCACCGGGCAAGTGGTGGATGGCAACGGCGATGTCGTCAACGACGCCATGCTCGAAGTCTGGCAGGCGAATGCTGCCGGCAAGTACGACCACCCGGAAGATGAGCAGGACAAAGCGCTCGATCCGAACTTCGAAGGCTTTGGCCGCGTGCCGGTGGATGCTGAAGGGCGCTTTCGCTTTACCACGATCAAACCGGGCACGGTTGAAGGGCTGAAGGGCTCGACCCAGGCGCCGCATTTGGTGGTGTTGGTGTTTGCCCGTGGCTTGGTGAAGCACTTGCTGACGCGGATCTACTTTGAAGGCGAGCCGGCCAACGTTGATGATCCGTTGCTCGAATGTGTGCCGGCTGAACGCCGCGCGACCTTGCTGGCGAAGAAGGATGAATCGGGTGTTTATCAGTGGAATGTGATTTTGCAGGGCACTGATGCCGAGACCGTGTTCTTCGATTATTAAGATCAAAAGATTGCAGCCTGCGGCAGCTCCTACATGATCGTTCCCACGCTCTGCGTGGGAACGATCAATAGATCACCACCCCCCCCCTGTGGGAGCGGGCTTGCTCGCGAAGGCGGAGTGTCAGTCGACAGATGTATCACCTGACACACCGCTTTCGCGAGCAAGCCCGCTCCCACAGGTGAAAACTGTGTTGCATATGGAACTGTGGAACGGGACTGTTGCAAAGTATGTCTAGACTCTCACTGTCCCTATCGAGTGAAAAACAATGACAACCACCACCTCCCATTACACCGGTGAAGAGCGCAGCAAGCGCATCTTTGCCATTGTCGGCGCCTCGTCCGGCAACCTTGTCGAATGGTTCGACTTCTACGTCTACGCCTTTTGCGCGATCTATTTCGCTCCGGCGTTTTTCCCCTCCGATAACCCGACGGTGCAACTGGTCAACACGGCTGGCGTGTTCGCTGCCGGCTTCCTGATGCGTCCGATCGGTGGCTGGATTTTCGGTCGGATCGCTGACAAACACGGCCGCAAGAAATCCATGCTCATCTCGATTCTGATGATGTGCTTTGGCTCGCTGCTGATCGCTTGCCTGCCGACCTACAACAGCATTGGCGTCTGGGCGCCGATCCTGTTGCTGTTCGCGCGTCTGCTGCAAGGCCTGTCGGTCGGCGGTGAATACGGCGCCACCGCGACCTACATGAGCGAAGTTGCGCTCAAGGGCCAGCGCGGATTTTTCGCCTCGTTCCAGTACGTGACCTTGATCGGCGGGCAACTGCTGGCGGTGTCGCTGGTGGTGATCCTGCAACAGTTCCTCACCGAAGAAGATCTGCGTGCTTACGGCTGGCGGATTCCGTTTGTTGTGGGTGCAATTGCGGCGGTGATTTCGCTGTTCCTGCGTCGCTCGCTGAAAGAAACCACCAACAAGGAAACCCGCGAACACAAAGACGCCGGCAGCATCCGCGCGCTGTTCCGCGATCACAAAGCCGCGTTCATCACCGTGCTCGGTTACACCGCCGGTGGCTCGCTGATTTTCTACACCTTCACCACGTACATGCAGAAATATCTGGTGAACACCGCCGGCATGCACGCCAAGACCGCCAGCTACATCATGACCGGCGCGCTGTTCTTGTATATGTGCATGCAGCCGCTGTTCGGCATGCTCGCCGACAAGATCGGTCGACGTAACTCGATGCTCTGGTTCGGCGCGCTCGGCACGCTGTTCACCGTGCCGATTCTGTTGAGCCTGAAAAGCGTCAGCAGTCCGTTTCTGGCGTTTGTATTGATCACCGTTGCGCTGGCGATCGTTAGTTTCTACACCTCGATCAGCGGCCTGGTGAAAGCCGAAATGTTCCCCCCGGAAGTCCGCGCCCTCGGCGTTGGTCTGGCGTACGCGGTGGCGAATGCGATCTTCGGTGGTTCGGCGGAATTCGTCGCGCTGAGCCTGAAGAACATCGGCATGGAAAACTCCTTCTACTGGTACGTGACGGCGATGATGGCGATCGCGTTCCTGTTCAGTCTGCGCTTGCCTAAACAAGCGGCGTATTTGCACCACGATCTCTAACCCGATGCGCGCGGGCCGTGATGGCCCGCGCCGGCAAGGATTTTTATGACTCAGCGACCGGGCAATCAATTGTTCGATGCCTACTTCACTGCCCGCGATATGCGTGAGGTGTTCTGCGATCAGGGCCGCGTGCAGGCGATGCTCGACTTCGAAGCGGCGCTGGCCCGGGCCGAGGCGCGGGTCGGCTTGATTCCTGCTTCTGCGGTGGCGCCGATTGCGGCGGCGTGCAGCGCCGGTCTGTATGACTTCGCGGCACTGGGCGAGGCGATTGCCACGGCGGGTAATTCGGCGATTCCGCTGGTCAAGGCGTTGGGCAAACAGATTGCCGCGACCGATGCAGAAGCCGAGCGTTATGTGCATTTGGGCGCGACCAGTCAGGACGTGATGGATTCCGGGCTGGTACTGCAATTGCGTCAGGCGCTGGAATTGATTGAAAGTGATCTGGCGCAATTGGCCGATTCGCTCGCCAGTCAGGCGCAACGTCATGCTGCGACGCCGCTGGCCGGACGCACGTGGCTGCAACATGCGACGCCGGTTACCCTCGGCATGAAAATCGCCGGATGGCTGGGCGCCGTGACTCGCAGCCGTCAGCGTCTGCGCGAACTCAAACCGCGTCTGCTGGTGCTGCAATTTGGCGGCGCCTCGGGGACGCTCGCGGCGTTGGGTGAGCAGGCGATGCCGATTGCCGAGGCGCTGGCCGAAGAACTGCAACTGACCTTGCCGGAACAACCGTGGCATACCCAGCGTGATCGCGTGGTGGAGTTCGGCGCGGTGCTCGGTTTGATCGCCGGCAGCCTCGGCAAATTCGGCCGCGACATCAGCCTGTTGATGCAGACCGAAGCCGCTGAGGTTTTCGAGCCATCAGCGCCGGGCAAGGGCGGTTCGTCGACCATGCCGCACAAACGCAATCCGGTCGGTGCAGCGGTGCTGATCGGTGCGGCGACGCGTGTGCCGGGTCTGGTCTCGACGCTGTTCAGCGCGATGCCGCAGGAGCACGAACGCAGCCTCGGTTTGTGGCATGCCGAATGGGAAACCTTGCCGGAAATCTGCTGCCTGGTTTCCGGTTCGCTGCAACAGGCTAAATTGCTCGCTGAGGGTCTGGAAGTCGACGCTAAGCGCATGGCGCGCAACCTCGAACTGACCCAAGGGCTGGTGCTGGCCGAAGCGGTGAGCATCGTCCTCGCGCAACGGGTTGGCCGCGACACCGCGCATCATCTGCTCGAACAATGCTGCAAACGCGCGGTGGCCGAGCAGCGTCATTTGCGCGCCGTACTCGGTGACGAACCGCAAGTCACCGCCGAATTGAGCAGTGCTGAACTCGATCATCTTTTGAACCCCGCCCATTACCTCGGCCAGGCGAAAACCTGGGTCGAGCGTGCGGTGGCCGAACACAACGCATTGTCTGTCTGAAAGGAGAAGGCTGTGGCTTTCGTTCAACTCGCCGATGGCGAACTGCACTATCAAATAGACGGCCCGGTCGATGCGCCGGTGCTGGTGCTGTCCAACTCGTTGGGCACTGATCTGCACATGTGGGACGCGCAGATGCCGGTGTTCACCGAGCATTTCCGCGTGCTGCGTTTCGACACCCGTGGTCACGGCAAATCACTGGTTACGCCGGGGCCGTACAGCATCGAGCAACTCGGTGACGACGTACTCGGTTTGCTGGATGCGTTGCACATTGATCGCGCGCATTTCTGCGGACTGTCGATGGGCGGGCTGATCGGGCAATGGCTGGGGATCAATGCCGGGCATCGTCTGCACAAACTGATCGTCTGCAACACGGCAGCCAAAATCGGTGATCCATCGGTGTGGAATCCGCGTATCGAAACCGTGCTGCGTGACGGCGCGGCAGCGATGGTTGCTCTGCGCGATGCATCCATTGCTCGCTGGTTTACCCCGGATTTTTCCGCTGCACATCCAGCCGCAGCCAAGCAAATTACCGACATGCTCGCGGCCACCTCGCCTGAGGGTTACGCGGCCAACTGCGCGGCAGTGCGTGATGCCGATTTCCGCGAGCAACTGGCGTCGATCAACGTGCCGTTGCTGGTGATTGCCGGCACCGAAGATGCAGTGACGCCGCCGTCCGGTGGGCACTTCATTCAGGAGCACGTACGCGGTGCCGAGTACGCCGAGTTCTATGCGGCGCATCTTTCGAACGTGCAGGCCGGTGCTGATTTCAGTGATCGCGTATTGGCGTTTTTGCAGGCTAAGTGAGGAAGTTTTTGTGGACGAGAAACAACGTTACGACGACGGCATGCAAGTGCGCCGCGCGGTACTTGGTGATGCACATGTCGATCGCAGCCTGACCACACTGACCGAGTTCAACTCGGAGTTCCAGGAGATGATCACCCGGCATGCCTGGGGCGATATCTGGACACGTCCGGGCTTGCCTCGGCACACGCGCAGTTTGATTACCATCGCCATGCTGATCGGCATGAACCGCGAAGGCGAACTGAAACTGCATTTGCGCGCGGCGGCAAATAATGGCGTGAGCCGCGGCGAGATCAAGGAAGTAATCATGCAGAGCGCGATTTACTGCGGGATTCCGGCGGCGAATGCGACGTTTCATTTGGCGGAATCGGTGTGGGATGAGTTGGGTACCGAATCCCGCGAGTGACGGTTGAAACCGAAAAAGATCGCAGCCTTCGGCAGCTCCTACATTTGGAATGCGTTCCCCTGTAGGAGCTGCCGAAGGCTGCGATCTTTCGCTCTTCAAACCTTGGCAACAATAAATATCCGCTTGAACGCAAACAACGTATGCCCATCCGCCTCCTGCGGATACTGCGCGTGCACCCGCATCAGATAGTGATAAATAAACCGCGCCTGCTCCGCTGAATCCAGCGCCTGCATCACCGGCCGCAGCGCCGACACTTTCACCCAGTCATACACCGGCGATTTGCCGTCGACCACCTGCAACTGCTCGGTCTCCCAGATATCCAGCGACGTGGTCAGCGGCGCCAGCAAACGGTAGTAATCCTCCAGCGCCAACAACGGCCGCGCCGCCATACGCTGGCGCAGTTCCGGTGTGCCCAATGGCGTGCCGCCGACACCGCCGTCTTCGAGGGTTTCCAGCATCAGCCGATACCACAACGCATCGCGCCAGTCCGGCATATGCGCGGCCAGGCAGCCGCCGGCGTTGAGCTGGCCGAGCAGGCGCGGCAGCAGCGTTTCATGACCATCAATAAAGTGCAGCACGGCGGCGGCAAACAGCAGATCCGCCGGTTGTTCGGGCTGCCAGTCGAGCAGGTCGCACTGTTGCCATGAGGCGTTGATCGGCAGGGCGCGTGCCTCGTCGAGCATCTGCGCTGAACTGTCGATCCCCAGCAAATGCGCCTGCGGCCAGCGCTCGGCCAACAAGCGGGTGGCGATGCCGGTGCCGCAACCGAGGTCAACCATACGTTTGGGGTGGTGCAGGTCGACACGGTCGAGCAATTCATTGACCGGGCGTTGCCTGAGGCGGGAAAACTGCTGGTACGCCTTGGCGTTCCATCGGGTGGTGGCTTCCCCTGCCGTTTCAAGTTTGACGCTCATGAGGTGATCCTCTCTGGCGAATTACAGTTGTCTTCCGATGATGTTGAGGGTTTTCAGGACAACTGCCACACCTTTGCGCGTATCCGTATCGTTCAACAGTTTGAGCAAGGCAAAGACGCTCAGCGATTCGGGCAGTGCCGCAGCTTCAGCTTTGGCCTGGCGCAAAGTGTTACTGGCTGCCCAAGTGGTTGCCGTGGCGGATTCGAACGCCTGCGCGAGCTTTTCCACCATCGCCGCATCCGTCACGTCGATCAGATCGGAAAGCAATGAAAGCAAGTCCACGAGGTTTTCCAGTCTTCCACCGTCAACCAACGGTTGCAGTTTGGCCATGAGGGCGGTGAACCCAGGCGTGGCCGAGATTTCTTCAGGCATATTCATCTGTCATCACTCCTCCCTGTGCAGGGTCAAAGCATGCCTCGGGCCACGGCCCAGTACAGGCCGCGATTGAAACCGTTTCTGAGCAGACCGCCAAGTTTGGTGGGCGGTGTCGGCTGTACATCGTGGGAATAGTCGTACCAAAGAGGCATCCCGGCATTCAGCCCCATTTGCGCCACTGCCTGAACCCGACCGTCATAAACGCTGTTGGGGGCTCCCAAGCGAATTTCGGCGGTGATGTTGTTGGCGATGACGGGTGCCTGGTTATGGCATGCACCACCCGCCTTGCTCACTGGAAGATCTACGGTGTCGCCGATCACATAGACATTTTGCAGGCCATAAACCTGCAGCGTTTCATGATGGGTCGGCAGCCAGCCCTCATCATTCGGCGCTTGTGAGGCGCCGGACTCCCGAACCGCTTTAACTGCACAGATCGGCGGGGTAGCCATCAGGATGTCGAATGGTTGTGCATCACCTTCGGCTGAATAGGCGACTTTTGCGTCGGGGTCGACCTTGCTCAGAGTGAAGCCGCGCTGAAAGTGGATACCTTTCTGTTCAAAAATGTCCGGCAGGATTTCGCCCGTGGGCCGTTGCAGAAACAGGCAATTACGCAAGAGTTGGGCGACGGTAGGGTAGGTGTAAATGATTTCTACCTTGTCACGGACACCTCGGCGACGCAGGAAATCATCAAGCATCAATGTCGTTTCTACCGGAGCAATGCCGCACTGGTGAGGGACGTTGGGTGTTTGCGGGAAAGATACCGTAATGAAAATCCGGCCTTTTTCGATGGTGCTCAGCCTTTGTGCCAGTTGACGGGCGGGTTGGTATTGATAGAAGTGATCGCCAGCCTCTTGCAATCCCTCAATGCGTTCAGGTGCAGGCACGCAGCCAGTGGCGATGACCAGAAAATCATAGTCATAGCGTTTTGCGCTACGGGTTTTCAGGTACTGGCCAGGAAAATCGAAGTGGGTGACTTCTTCAACGTTAAAGTGGATTTCCGGGCGTAACAGTGAACGTTCCGGGCGTTTGAGCTCTTCATTGAAGAACTGATTAAACGCTACGTACATGAACGCCGGTTTGTAGAAGTGATCGGGGGAATTGGATAGCAGGGTGATCGAGACGTCGCCGCGAAGGATTTCCGGATACAGCTTGCCGGCCAGTTGATTGGCCAGCATGGTTCCGCCTACACCGCCACCGACGATAACTATTCGCTTATTCATACCTGACCTCCGAGGTCATGGCAGCTTCGCGTACAGCATCCGGAGATAACGGAAGAGAAAAAGGGCTCCTACTTCGGACTGGAGAGAGTAACCACTTACTGACTTTATCTGTGTTCGTACAATCCGCCAGTCGATACGACCGACGGAGTGCCTTAACGAGCCACGCTATTGAAGTGACCGTTCGCTGATCACAAAAGGCTGATCGGGTAACTGACAATCAAACGATTCTCGTCGAATTCGTTATTGCTGAAATCCCGGCGCATGGTCGAGTTGCGCCATCTGACGTTGAGATCTTTGAGCGTGCCGCTCTGCACGGTGTAGCCCAGTTCCGATTCGCGGCCCCATTCCTTGCCGTCGGTGATGGTGCCGGTGTGTACATTGTCGCCGCTGATGTAGCGGTTCATCAGGGTCAGGCCGGGCACGCCCAACGCGGCGAAGTTGTAGTCGTGGCGCAGCTGCCACGAGCGTTCCTGCGCGTTGTCATAACTGGCGTTGTAACTGTCGTTGGCCAGCGTGCCGCCGCTGGTGCCGTTGACGCGCATCCATGCGCTGTCGCCGGTGAGTTTTTGCAGGCCGACGTAGAAGGTGTTGCCGCCGTATCGGGCCGAGAACATCCCCGACCAGGTCTTGTTGTCGAGATCGCCGGCGCGCGCGCTGCCGTCGTCCTTGCCGTAGAAGAAACCGAGGTTGGCGCCCAGCGTCCAGTCGCCAAGCGGTTGGCTGTGGGTCAGGTTGACGTATTGCTGGCTGTAGATGTCCTTGAGTTCAGCGTTCCATAAGCCGATCTGGGTGCGCTTGTCGTTGAACACATATTCGCCGCCCTGAAAGTTGAATCGATCCGAGGTGAACGCCGCTTTGCCGGTCATCGACATGTCGCTCATGCTGCTGTCGTCGCGCGGGCTGTTGGCGCGGAACTGGCCGCCGTAGAGGGTCAGCCCGTCGATTTCTTTCGACGTAATCTGGCCGCCACGAAAGGTTTGCGGCAGCGAGCGACCGTCGTCCGAACGCAGGATCGGCAGCACTGGCATCCATTCGCCGACCTTCACTTCGGTCTGGGAAAATTTGGCCTTGAACGCGACGTTGGTGCGGCCGAAGTTATCCGTCGGGCGACCGTCGTGATCCAGTGGCAACAACTGCGTGCCGCCCGTGCCTTTGCCGCCATCGAGTTTCAACGAATACAAACCCAGCACGTCCATGCCGAACCCGACGGTGCCTTGGGTGAAGCCGGATTTGGCGTCGAGGATGAAGTTCTGCGTCCACTCTTCAGCCTTGCCCTGCGCCTTGGTCGGGTTGGTGAAGTTGCGGTTGATGTAGAAGTTGCGCAGGTTGAGGTTGACCTTGGCCCCTTCAATAAACCCCGCTTCTTCAGCCGCGACGGGGAGGGCGGCACCCGCCAGGGCCAGGGCCATGAGGCCGGGAAATGCGTAGGGCGCAGGGGAGGTGGTCATAGCTGGGTCTCTCTTGTTTTTTTGAGGCAAACGGAATGCGCTGCGGCCGTTTTTGTGGCGCAGAAATGCGATGGATTCAGGGGGCGGAGCGGCGGCGATCAGCCGGACGGAGCAGGGCGTGGGAGCATGTGGCGAACCTGTTATTATTGGTTTTGTGGCTCGAATGGTGCGGGGGGCGGATGTTTTGATTCAATTGGTAAAAGCGGGTTTTGGGCGATTATCGAACAGCATTGAAGATCAAATGATCGCAGCCTTCGGCAGCTCCTACAGGGGATCGCATTTCAAATGTAGGAGCTGCCGAAGGCTGCGATCTTTTGATTTTCAGCCAACAAAAAGCCCACCAATCGGTGGGCTTCTTGTGTTCAGCAGATGATCAGAACAATCTCATCTTCGGCGCTTCTTCTTTCACCGGCTCGTTCTTCGCGGTTTGCGAATTCCAGCCGCCACCCAAAGCCTTGTACAGGTTGACCGCACTGGTCAGCTGCGCGAGGCGGTCGGTGATCAGCGCTTGTTGCGCGCTGAACAGCTGACGCTGGGCATCGAGGAAGGTCAGGTTGCTGTCGACACCGATGCGGTAACGACGCTCGGCCAGGCGGTAGTAATCCTGGTTGGCCTGAACGAAGTCACGCTGCGCTTGCAGCTGCTCGGTGTAGGTCTGGCGGGCGGCCAGGCCGTCGGCGACTTCCTGGAAGGCGGTTTGAATCGACTTCTCGTAGTTCGCCACGCCAATGTCCTTCTGGATCTTGGCGTAGTCGAGGCTGGCGCGCAGGCTGCCGGCGTTGAAGATCGGCAGGTTGATCTGCGGCGAGAACAGCCACGTCCCCGAACCACCCTTGAACAGACCGGACAGATCCGGGCTCAGGGTGCCCGCGTTGGCGGTCAGGCTGATGCTCGGGAAGAACGCTGCACGGGCCGCGCCGATGTTGGCGTTGGCCGCTTTCAGGTTGTGCTCGGCTTGCAGAATGTCCGGACGACGTTGCAGCAGATCCGATGGCAGACCCGGCGGTACGTCGCTGAGCAGATCATCCGACAGCGGTTTGGCCGCTTGCAGGTTGGCCGGGATACCGGTGCCGAGCAGCAGGGTCAGGCTGTTTTCGTCCTGAGCGACTTGGCGGGTGTAGCGCGCCAGTTGTGCACGGGCGTTTTCCACCGAGGTACGCGACTGCGCCAGATCCAGTGCCGAAGCGACACCGACTTCGTTGCTGCGGCTGGTCAGCTTGTAGCTTTCTTCAAAGGCACCGAGGGTGTCCTGGGTCAGCTTGAGCAGTTCCTTGTCCGCTTGCCAGGTCAGGTAAGCATTGGCGACGCTGGCGACCAGACTGATCTGGGTGCTGCGGCGCGCTTCTTCCGTGGCGAAGTATTGTTGCAGCGCTTGTTCGCTCAGACTGCGAACGCGACCGAACAGGTCGAGTTCGTAGGCGCTGATGCCAACGGTGGCCGAGTACGAGCTGCTGATCATCGACTCGCCGGTCTGCGAAGCGCGTTCCGGAAGACGTTGACGGCTGCCGGAGCCATTGGCCGAAATCGCCGGGTACAAGTCAGCACGCTGAATGCGGTATTGAGCCGCGTAAGCGTCGATGTTCAGTGCCGCGACACGCAGGTCACGGTTGTTTTCCAGCGACACCTGGATCAGCTGTTGCAGGGCAGGGTCGTGGAAAAACTGCTTCCAGCCCTGCTCGGCAGCGGCTTGCGCCGGTGCCTGGGCCGGCGAGTACGCCGGCCCTTGCGGGTACTGACCTGCGACCGGAGCCTCAGGCTGCTGATAATCAGGTATCAGCGAGCAACCGCTCAGCACGAAGGCGGCGACTGCGATGGAGAGTAGCGACTTGCTCATTGGCCAGCCTCTTTAGGAGTTTCTTTAGCTTCGTCATCTGGATCGGCGATTTTACGCTGGCCGATGGACGAAACCGTAACGAAGAACAGTGGAACCCAGAAGACCGCCAGGATCGTGGCTGTGAGCATACCGCCAATTACGCCGGTACCGATCGCGTGTTGGCTGCCCGAACCGGCACCGGTGGAGATCGCCAACGGTACAACACCGAGGACGAAGGCCAGCGACGTCATGATGATCGGTCGCAGACGCATGCGGCAGGCTTCGATCGCCGCATCACGCAGGCTACGCCCTTGTTCATGCAGTTCCTTGGCAAACTCGACGATCAGAATGGCGTTTTTAGCCGCCAGACCAATGGTCGTCAACAGACCCACCTGGAAGTACACGTCGTTGGACAGACCGCGCAGGCTGGTGGCCAGCAGCGCACCGATGATCCCCAGCGGCACCACGAGCATAACGGCGATCGGAATCGACCAGCTCTCGTACAGCGCCGCCAGACACAGGAACACCATCAGCAGCGACAGGGCGTACAGCGCTGGCGCTTGCGAACCGGACAGACGTTCTTCATACGACAGACCGGTCCAGGAGATACCGACACCCGCCGGCAGCTTCTTGGCGATCGCTTCGACTTCGGCCATCGCATCACCGGTGGAGTAACCCGGCGCCGGAGAACCGAGGATCTCCATCGCTTCTACACCGTTGTAACGCGCCAGTTTCGGCGAACCATAGATCCACTCGCCCTTGGCGAATGCGGAGAACGGCACCATGGTTCCGGCGCTGTTGCGCACGTACCATTTCTTCATGTCTTCGGGGCTCATGCGAGCACCGGCCTGACCTTGCACGTACACCTTCTTCACCCGACCACGGTCGATGAAGTCGTTGACGTAGCTACTACCGAAGGAAATCGACAGGGTGCTGTTGATGTCGGAAATGCTCACACCCAGGGCGCGCGCTTTCTCGTCATCAATTTCCAGGTGGTATTGCGGCTCGTCGTTCAGGCCGTTCGGACGTACCTGGTAGAGCACCTTGCTCTGCGCGGCCAGACCGAGGAACTGATTACGCGCTTCCATCAACTTGTCGTGACCGATACCGGCACGGTCTTGCAGGAACACGTCGAAACCGGTGGCGTTACCCAGTTCCAGTACCGCTGGCGGGGCGAAAGCAAACACCATCGCGTCGCGAAAGGTGAAGAAGTGCTGTTGCGCACGCTGGGCGAGGGCAAACACGCTGTTGCTGGCGTCACGCTCGTCCCACGGTTTGAGCATGATGAACGCCAGACCCGAGCTCTGCCCACGACCGGCGAAGTTGAAGCCGTTCACGGTGAACACCGAGGCCACCGCACCGGACTCTTTCTCCAGCAGGTAAGAACGCATTTCGTCGATGACGACTTGGGTACGTTCAGCACTGGAACCGGCCGGGGTCTGCACCTGGGCGAACAGTACGCCCTGGTCTTCTTCCGGCAGGAACGCGGTCGGAATGCGGGTGAACAGCCAGATCATGCCAACCACGATCAGCAGGTACGCCAGCAGGTACGGGGCTTTGCGCGACAGCATGTTGCCAACGCCGCGCTCGTAGCTGCGAACGCCACGGTCGAAGTTACGGTTGAACCAGCCGAAGAAGCCTTTTTTCGGTGTGCCGTGCTCGCCTTTCGGAATCGCCTTGAGCATGGTGGCGCAGAGCGCCGGGGTGAAGATCAGCGCAACCAATACCGACAGGGCCATGGCCGAGACGATGGTGATCGAGAACTGCTTGTAGATCACACCGGTGGAGCCGCTGAAGAACGCCATCGGCAGCAGTACCGCCGACAGCACCAGCGCAATACCGACCAGTGCGCCCTGGATCTGGCCCATGGACTTTTTGGTCGCTTCCTTCGGTGACAAGCCTTCTTCGCTCATCACCCGCTCGACGTTTTCCACCACAACGATGGCATCGTCCACCAGCAAGCCGATGGCCAACACCATACCGAACATGGTCAGGGTGTTGATGCTGAAACCGAACGCCGCGAGGATGCCGAATGTACCGAGCAATACCACCGGTACAGTCATCGTGGTGATGACGGTGGCGCGGAAGTTTTGCAGGAACAGGAACATCACCAGGAACACCAGCACGATCGCCTCGACCAGGGTTTCAACCACACCCTTGATCGATTCGGTCACCACCGGGGTGGTGTCGTACGGGAACACCACTTCCATGCCTTCCGGGAAGAACGGCTTGAGCTCGTCAATCGTCTTGCGCAGGGCTTTGGCGGTGTCGAGGGCGTTGGCGCCGTTGGCCAGTTTCACCGCCAGACCGGACGACGGCTTGCCGTTGAACTGAGCCGAAATGGTCGAGTTTTCGCCACCCAGACCGACATCGGCGACGTCACCGACACGAACTTGCGAACCGTCCTGATTGACCTTCAGCAGAATCGCCTTGAACTGCTCGGCAGTCTGCAGACGGGTCTTGCCGATGATCGTGGCGTTCAGTTGCTGGCCAGGCAGCGCCGGCAAACCGCCGAGCTGACCGGAGGAGACCTGGACGTTCTGCGCCGAGATCGCGGAGCTGACGTCGGCCGGGGTCAGGTTGAATTTGTTCAACTTGGCCGGGTCGAGCCAGATGCGCATCGCGTACTGGGCACCGAAGACCTGGAAGTCACCGACACCGGCGGTACGCGAGATCGGATCCTGCATGTTCGACACGATGTAGTTGGACAAGTCGTCCTTGGTCATGCTGCCGTCACGCGATACCACGCCGATCACCAGAAGGAAGTTTTTCACTGCCTTGGTCACACGGATACCTTGTTGCTGCACTTCCTGCGGCAACAGCGGGGTGGCCAGGTTCAGCTTGTTCTGAACCTGAACCTGCGCGGTGTCGGAGTTGGTGCCTTGCTCGAAGGTCGCGGTGATGGTCATGCTGCCGTCGGAGTTACTTTCCGACGACACATAACGCAGGTTGTCGATACCGTTGAGCTGCTGCTCGATGACCTGAACCACGGTGTCCTGCACGGTTTGCGCCGAAGCGCCCGGGTAGGTCACGGAGATCGCAATGGCCGGTGGCGCAATGCTCGGGTACTGGTTGATCGGCAATTTCAGGATCGAAAGTGCCCCGACCAGCATGATCACCAGGGCAATTACCCAAGCGAAAATCGGACGGTCGATGAAGAATTTTGACATGAGTTACTCCCCTTTGCCGCCAGCGGCTTTGTCAGCAGGCTGAGCGGGGGCCGGGTTCTTTTTCGCTACGTTGGTGGCTTCGGTCGGGTTCACTTGCACGCCCGGACGAACGTATTGCAGGCCTTCGGTGATCAGACGATCGCCGGCTTTCAGGCCGTCTTCGATCAGCCACTGGCTGCCGACGGTGCGGCTGGCCTTGAGCTGACGCAGCTCGACCTTGTTGTCGGCGCCAACGACCAGTGCGGTCGGGGTGCCTTTGAGGTCGCGGGTCACGCCTTGTTGCGGTGCCAGAATCGCTGCAGCGTTAACACCGGCCTGCAATTGAGCACGGACGAACATGCCCGGCAGCAGGGTGTGATCCGGGTTCGGGAACACGGCGCGCAGGGTCACGGAACCGGTAGTCGGGTCGACCGACACTTCGGAGAATTCCAGCTTACCGTCGAGCTTGTACTGGCTGCCGTCTTCCAGGGTCAGTTTGACCGCTGCCGAGTTCTCGCCGGATTTTTGCAGGCGACCGCTTTCCAGCTCGCGGCGCAGTTCCAGCAATTCAACCGAAGACTGGGTCACGTCGACGTAAATCGGATCCAGCTGCTGGATCGTTGCCATGGCATCGGTCTGGCCATTGTTGACCAGCGCACCTTCGGTGACCGAAGAGCGACCGATACGGCCGGAGATCGGCGCGTACACCTTGGTGTAACGCACGTTGATCTGCGCGCTCTGCAGCGACGCTTCCGATTCCATGCGGTTGGACACGGCGGTGTCGTATTCCTGACGGCTGACGGCTTGTTCATCGACCAGTTGCTTGTAGCGATCGGAGATCGACTTGGTCGAACGCAGGTTGGCTTCGGCGCTTTTCAGGGTCGCTTCATACACGGCTGGATCGATCTGATACAGCTGCTGGCCGGCTTTGACGTCGCCACCTTCCTTGAACAGACGCTTGAGAATGATGCCGTTGACCTGTGGTCGAACTTCCGCAACGCGGAACGCGCTGGTGCGGCCCGGCAGTTCCGAAGTGAGGGTAAAGGCTTGTGGTTGCAGGGTAACGACGCCGACCTGAGGGGGCGGAGCGGCCGGTGCCGCTTCTTCCTTTTTACATCCGCTGAGCAGCGATGCCAGGGCGACGGCAGTGACCAGAGCGGTAACAGCTGGCTTGAATTGCATGAAAATCCTCGGGTCAGGCGCGCAAAAAGCGCACAAGAAGTGTGGAAGGGTAAAAAAAGGGTACCGGGTGGATAAGTAGCTTGCTAAGGAATATACTTACGTTCATGGTTGTTTGTAAACACCTTGGCGTCGTACCCACCCTGTTACAAAAGTCGTCGCAAGGTAAGAAATTGTAGGCCGGGGAGCCGATCCGCGAGAGATCACCCCCTCTTTATTCAGCGGATATTCAGCCATCCCTGAAACATCCTGTTTGAGGTTTTACTGCCATGGTCCGTCGTACCAAAGAGGAAGCTCAGGAAACCCGCAGCCAGATTCTGGAAGCGGCGGAGAAAGCCTTTTATGAAAGGGGCGTCGCTCGTACGACGCTGGCGGACATCGCGACCCTTGCCGGCGTCACGCGTGGCGCTATTTATTGGCATTTCAGCAATAAAGCCGACCTGCTTCAGGCCATGCTCGACACCCTGCACGAAACGCTGGATGAGCTGGCTAAGGCCAGCGAGAGCGAGGACGAACTCGACCCCCTGGGCTGCATGCGCAAGCTGTTGATTCATTTGTTTCATCAAATTGCACTGGACCCGAAAACCCGGCGTATCAACGAAATTCTGTTTCATAAGTGCGAATTCACCGATGAAATGTGCGATTTGCGCCAGCAGCGCCGGACGGCCAGCCTCGAATGCAACGATCGCATCGGGCTGACCCTGCGTAATGCGGTGAATCGCGGCCAGTTGCCGGAAGATCTCGACACTGCCCGCGCGGCCATCAGCATTCATGCCTATATTGATGGCCTCCTGTACGGATGGCTTCTGGCACCGGACAGCTTTGAGCTGCATGCCGAGGCCGAGCGTTGGGTCGATACAGGGTTGGATATGCTGCGCCTGAGCCCTAGCCTGCGCAAATGAAACAAAATGCGTAATTGGCACAGCTTATGTCAATTGGCGCGGGCGAAAACGCCGTTTTTCACCCGCGCGGAGCAAAACAGGCTGCTTTTATATACGTATAGGCTTTCCGATGACAGCCAGCGGGCTACGTATTTTGTAGGGAATTTGTTTCGATCACGTTAATCACGGGTGCGCTTTACCTGGTCGGGTGATTTTCGGGCCGGATTTCTGGAAAGCGGCATTTGGCCGGACTGAACTGAAACACTATGGCCGCTTTAACTGATGCTGATGATCACACTGTAGCTGTAAGGTTTTTCGGATTGCTGTCGCGATATCCTGGATGTTACTTTGATTGGACTGGTATTTAGCACGACAGCGCTGTGACGTCGATCAGGTACTTCCTGTGGATTGAAGCTAAAGGGGTCGTACGGCTTAGTAATTTTTAAAGATGTCGAGAACTCAAAAGTTTCATCTTCGCTTGCAAAAGTAAAATCATGATCTACTTTTGTCGAACGCGTCGATTTGCCGCCTATGCGTTTAGGTATTTCACTGCGAAGTATGAACGAAGAGTATTGGAAGGGTCCGATCGTGTAATCTTCCAGATCATGTTCGCTGGTGTCCCAGCTGGAGCCGGTGAGCTTGAATGTGCGGTAGGCACCGTTATAGATGTACACGATGACACTGGTGTGGGATTTGATTCGGCTCACTGCATCCCAGTCTTCCAGCTCCTGCTGTTGGGTTTCTTCAACGAGCTCATTGAAACGGTTTTTTACTTTCTGATCGGTCTCGAAGATGGCTGATAGATTGTTGGATAATTCTTCAAAGCTTGAAGATGAGGAAAGAGACTGGAAAAAGTGGCTGATGCTTTGGGTTAATTCTTCAGAAGAGTTTATTTTGTCCAGTGTTGATTGTTCCGAAGTCTCTGTCGGGCTGTTGTTTTCCATGATGCAAACACCTTTGATTGATTTGAGAGATGGAAAATATCAGGCATTTTTCAAACTTTCCTGTTAGCTGTGTAATGGTTGATTTCGTAATGTAAGACGTTAAGTCAATAAAAAAGCCCCGGCTCTTTCGAGTCGGGGCTTTTGGGCTTTGACGATATTACTTACAGCGTCGGATAGTCGATGTAACCGACCGGCCCCTTAGCGTAGAACAACTCCGGACGCGCTTCATTCAACGGCGCATCAGCCTGCAAACGCGCCGGCAGATCCGGGTTGGCAATAAACGGCACGCCAAACGCCACAGCGTCAGCCTTGCCACTCGCCAGCCACGCGTTGGCGCTGTCCTTGGTGAAGCGTTCGTTGGCGATGTACGGGCCACCGAAAGCTTCTTTCAGTTGCGGGCCGAGACTGTCGGCGCCTTCTTTCTCACGGGAGCAGATAAACGCGATACCGCGCTTGCCCAGCTCACGCGCGACGTAGGTGAAGGTTTCGGCCAGGTTGTCGTCGCCCATGTCATGGGAGTCGGCGCGTGGTGCCAGGTGCACTCCGACGCGGCCAGCGCCCCAGACTTCGATCGCAGCGTCAGTCACTTCCAGCAACAGGCGCGCACGGTTTTCCAGGGAGCCGCCGTAGTTATCGGTGCGCTGGTTGGTGCTGCTTTGCAGGAACTGGTCGAGCAGGTAACCGTTGGCGCCGTGGATTTCCACGCCGTCAAACCCGGCGGCTTTGGCGTTCTCGGCACCGGTGCGGTAGGCGTCGACGATGTCGGCGATTTCAGCGGTTTCCAGTGCGCGCGGAGTCGGGTAGTCGGCCATTGGACGAACCAGGCTGACGTGACCTTTTGGCTGGATGGCGCTCGGGGCAACCGGCGCTTCACCGTTGAGGTACGACGGATGGGAGACGCGGCCGACGTGCCACAGTTGCAGGAAGATCTTGCCGCCAGCGCCGTGAATGGCTTTGGTCACATTGGACCAGCCGCGCACTTGGTCGTTGGACCAGATGCCCGGGGTATCCGGATAGCCCACGCCCATTGGCGTTACCGAAGTGGCTTCGCTGAGGATCAAGCCAGCAGAAGCGCGCTGTACGTAGTATTCAGCCATCAGCGCGTTCGGTACGCGGCCTTCATCGGCGCGGCAGCGGGTCAGCGGGGCCATGATGATGCGGTTGGCCAGTTCGACGTCGCCGAGTTTGATGGGATCAAAAATAGTTGCCATGTCTACAACCCTCGTAAAAGTGAAAGTTAATCAGTGAGTCGCGGGGGCCAGATCGGCATTGCCGTTCTGACGGAAAGTAATCAGGGTCACCAACAGCGCCAGTAACGCGAGGGCACCGCCGGCGAGCGGCACGCTGGTCAGGCCGTAACCGTGGGCGATGACGCTGCCGCCGACCCAGGCGCCGAGGGCGTTGCCGACGTTGAAGGCGCCGATGTTCAGGGTCGACACCAGGTTCGGTGCGGCTTTGCCGAAGGTCACCACGTTGACTTGCAGGGCCGGCACGGCGGCGAAGCAGGCGACAGCCCAGAGGAAAAGGGTAATTTCAGACGGGATCAGTGCGACGCTGGTCCAGGTCAGCACGGTGGAGATCACCGCCATGGCGATGAACACGCCGATCAACGTGGCGGCCATGCCTTTATCGGCGAGTTTGCCGCCGATGATGTTGCCGACAGTCAGACCGAGGCCGATCAACATCAGCGTCCAGGTCACGCCACGCGGCGAGACGCCGGTGACTTCGCCAAGCAGCGGAGCCACATAAGTGAACACGGTGAAGACGGACGCGGCGAACAGCGCGGTCATGCTCAGCGACAGCCAGATTCCGGCACCTTTGAGGGCGGCGAGTTCGGCGCGCATGTCGAGTTTTTCTTCATCACGCTTGGCCGGCAGGAAGCGGATCAGGCCGATCAGCGCGATCACGCCAATCACGGTCACCGCCCAGAAAGTCGAGCGCCAGCCGTATTGCTGACCCAGCGCAGTGCCCAGTGGAACGCCAAGCACGTTGGCCAGGGTCAGACCGGTGAACATCAATGCGACGGCGGAAGCACGTTTGTTGGCCGGCACCAGATTGGCGGCAACGACCGAACCGATACCGAAGAAAGCGCCGTGGCAGAGGGCCGTGACTACACGAGCGAACATCAACACGTTGTAGTCACTGGCGATGGCGCAGAGCAGGTTGCCGACAATAAAGATGCCCATCAACGCGACCAGTGCCGCCTTGCGCGGCAGTTTGGCGGTGGCCAGTGCCATGAACGGCGCACCGATGGCTACGCCCAAGGCGTAACCAGTCACCAGCCAGCCGGCGCCGGGGATCGACACACCGAGGTCGGCCGCCACATCGGGCAGCAGGCCCATGATGACGAACTCGGTTGTGCCGATGGCGAAGGCGCTCAAGGCGAGGATGAGTAGCGAGAGGGGCATGCGGGTTTCCTTGTCGGCTGGCTGACGTTAAGGGTCAGAGCTCTTTACTGAGGGTGCTGAGGAACGCCTGGATCACGTCCTCGTTACGTTTGAAAAAGTGCCATTGCCCGGCCTTCTGGCTGCTGATCAGTCCTGCGCGTTGCAACGTCGCGAGGTGGGCAGAAACGGTCGACTGCGACAGGCCGCAGCGCTGATCGATCTGTCCGGCGCAGATGCCGTACTCGTGGTTGTGCAGCTGTTCCGGGAATTCGCCTTTCGGGTCTTTCAGCCAGTTGAGGATGTCTCGCCGTACTGGGTGCGCCAGGGCTTTTATTATTTCGTCGAGGTCAAGGTTCATGGCAGGGTGCTCGGTTGTGTACAACGCTATATCGCGATGAGGCGAACTTTAAATCGGTACTTCGCGATATACCAATATGATTTTGGTCTTATGAACGCATAAATCGGTATATCGGGTTATAACGATATGGTGAGGTGTCGATTGCAGGGCGCGGTGCTAAGCTGCGCCCATGAACTATCTCGCACATTTGCACCTCGGTGGCCAGCGCCCCGGGCAATTACTCGGCAGCCTGTATGGCGACTTCGTCAAAGGCCGGCTGCAAGGGCAGTTTGCGCCGGAGGTGGAAGCGGCGATTCAGCTGCATCGACGGATTGACGTGTTTACCGATCGACATCCCTTGGTGGATGTCGCGTTGGGGCGGTTTACCGAAACGCGGCGGCGTTATGCCGGGATCGTGCTTGATGTGTTTTTTGATCACTGTCTGGCGCGGGATTGGACGTTGTATGCCGATCGGCCGTTGGCGGTTTTTACGGCGGATGTGTATCGGGTACTGACTCACGAGCGGGAATTGCCCGAGCGACTGGCGAAGATTGCGCCGCACATGGTCGCCAATGACTGGTTGGGTTCGTATCAGGAATTTGAAGTGCTGGAACAGGTGTTGCGCGGGATCTCGCGGCGGTTGAGCCGGCCGGAAGAATTGGCGGGGGCGATGCAGGAGTTGCGGCGGTTGTATGAGCCGTTGAGTGAAGACTTCAGATTGTTCTACCCACATCTCCAGGATTTTGCTGGGTTGCGGGATTAAGCAAGATCAAAAGATCGCAGCCTTCGGCAGCTCCTACAGGGATCAATGTAGGAGCTGCCGAAGGCTGCGATCTTTTGCTTTTCAAGCGGCGATCAGTTCGCCTGCGCGACGCGGTTCAGCAGGTTTCGCCACCTCACCAAACAACGCCTTCTGCACCGCCTGCTGCGCTTCAAACGCCAGCGCCGCACGCTCACGACCCTGACAGGCAATCGGCTGGAGCAGGTGCACTTCAACGTCGCCGCAATCATTGCTGAACAAACGCATCAAGTGCGACAGCAAATCATCGTCACCAATAAACGGCGCCAGCGCATCAATTTCGCCATCACGCAGATAACGAATCGCCACTGGTTGCAGCATCACCTCCGAATCAATCGCCGCCGACAGCAAGCGACCGTGAAAGGTGCGCAGCGAGCTGCCATCCGTGGTGGTGCCTTCCGGGAACATCAGCAGCGGATGCGCGGTTTGCAGGTGACGGGTCATCTGCTTGCGGATCAACTGGCTATCGCCCGAACCGCGACGAATAAACAGACTGCCAGCCTTGGCCGCGAGCCAACCGGCGACCGGCCAGGTGCGCACTTCGGCCTTGGACAGAAACGACAGCGGCGTGAGCATGCCGAGCAGCGGAATATCCGTCCACGACACATGATTGCTCACCCACAACATCGGCTGCTTCGGCAGCTCGCCGTGCACGGTCACGCGAAAGGGCAGGGCATTGCCCAAACGCGCCATGAAAAAGCGCGACCAACGCTGGCGACGTTCCATCGAATGCGCCAGACCAATCCGTTCAAAAACGCCGAAGACACCGGCCATGGTCAGCCCCAGTGTCACCACGATCAGCACTCGCGCAATTCGCGCGTACACCCGCAACCGGCTCATCACACGGCCGCCTTGAAGTGCTTGGCGTAGCGCGGGCAAAGTTCGTCGCGCTTGAGCAGGATGAACACGTCGGCGACCTGAAAATCTTCGTCCCAGCACGGCTCGCCGCAGATCTTCGCGCCCAGACGCATGTAGGCCTTGAGCAGCGGCGGCATTTCCGCGATTACGTTCGATGGAATATCCAGCGTCGGCAGCGGTTTTTTCGGCTCGGCGCGCAGGTGTTCGGTGCACAGATAACGTTCGCGCAGACGCTGCATGATCGCGTGCGCCTGCACGCCGCCGTCCTGCATCGGGATGCTCGCGCAGCCCATCAGATAGCTGTAGCCGCCCTGATTCAACACCTCGGCCAACTCGCCCCACAACACGGCGATGGTGCCGCCATTACGGTACGCCGGGTCAACGCAGGTGCGGCCGATTTCGAGGATCGGGCCTTGCAGATGCGCGAGGCCGTGCAGGCTGAATTCTTCTTCGCTGTAGAACTTGCCGAGGCTGCTGGCGGCGGTGTGATCGAGTAAACGCGTGGTCGCCACCAAACGGCCGGTGTTCAAATCACGCACGCCGATGTGGCTGCAGTGAACATCATAATCATCCATGTCCAGACCCAGCTCCGCGCCTTTCAGCTTGGCGTTGAACTCGCCGCTGAACACGTTGAACCGCAGGGCCTGGGCTTGCTGCAAGGCCTCGGCGCCGATCAGGCGTTCGGCTTGCAGGCGGCGTTCATTGCCGGTGTCGCTGATGCGGGCGATCTGAGTCATGTGAATCTCCGTACGGGCCTTTAACCCGTCGTGGGTTGCAGCCGATCGACTTTCTTTATGCAGCCGTGTTGTGCAAAGTCAGGCTATGTAGCCCCGGTGTCATCGCCATGAACGTTCGGTGATGCTTATATGACAGCCCACAAGGAGCCTCCTATGCCCTGGCCAGATCTGCTGCAAAGCCGTGAACGATTGCCCGCCGTTGCTGACCTTGCCGAGGGTTTTGCGACGTTGTTGCAGCAGTTGGGCAACGTCACGCCGTTCGAATTGGCGGTCGCCGGTGGGCGGCGGATGGCGACGCCGGGGCTGGCGTTTCTGGTCGGTTATCAGGCGGCGTTGCGCATGTTGTGGCCGAGTGCGCCGCTGAGCCTTGGTGCTTTGTGTGCGACCGAACAGCGCAGCCTGCGCCCGGCAGACATGCAGACGCGGCTGACGGATTTGCGTCTGAGCGGACGCAAGGATTTCGTCACCGCCGGTGATGCGGCGGACTGGCTGTTGATCGCGGCGCGCAGTGAAGAGCCCGGCGAAAGTCCGCGCCTGAGTCTGGCCGTGGTCTACCCCGGCGAGCCCGGCGTGAGCGTGGAGAAATTGCCGGCGCTGCCGTTGATGCCGGACATCAGTCATGGACGCTTGTTGCTGGATGGCGCGCTGTGTGAGTTGTTGGCCGGGGATGGTTGGGACGCTTATGTGAAGCCGTTTCGCACGCTGGAAGATGTTTATGTGCTGAGCGCGATGACTGCTTGGTTGTATGGCGTCGGGCAGGACAGCGATTGGCCACAGACGCTGCAATTGCGTTTGCTGGCGCTGTTGGCCGGGTGTGCCGAGGCGAGCCGGCAGCCGCCGAATAATCCGGCCGGGCATGTGTTGTTGGCTGGGCTGTTTGCGCAGTTTGATGCGCTCAAGCCTGAGATCGATCAGGCGTTGGCGGAGGGTGGTTCGGAGTGGGCGCAGATGTGGGCGCGGGATCAGGGAGTGATGCAGTTGGCCTCTATCGCCAGAGCCAAACGCCTGACCAAAGCCTTGCACACCTCCCTGTAGGAGCTGCCGCAGGCTGCGATCTTTTGATCTTGTTTTTTAAAAGGCAAAATCAAAAGATCGCAGCCTGCGGCAGCTCCTACAGGAGGCATCGGATCGCAGATTGTCATTTTTCTGGGCTAGGATTTGCAGATCTGTCTAGCGAGCCCTCACCATGTTCAAAGGCCTGACCCTGCTTCTGCTGCTGATCAGCGCCACCATTCAGGCCGAACCATGGCCCGGTGAGCAATGGCCGACTGGCGCGACAATCACCAATACTGAAGCGCTGGAAAACTACGCCTTCCCACCACGCGACGAAACCACCCGCAAAGGCATCCGCACCGATGCGCTGCTGATCATCCGCGACGGGCAGATCATCTACGAACGCTACGCCGGCCCGACCAACGCGCAAACCCCGCACCTGACCTGGTCAATCAGCAAAAGCCTGATGGCCGCCGTCCTCGGTGTGGCGTATGGCGAAGGCCTGTTCAAACTCGAAGACCCCGCCGCAAAGTTTTACCCGCCGCTGGCTAAACACCCGGACATCAAACTCGCCGATCTGCTGCACTGGGCCTCAGGCCTCGACTGGCAGGAAGACTACGAATACGCCCCGCTGAAATCCTCGGTGGTGGCGATGCTCTACACCCGTGGTCAGCGCGACATGGCGGCTTTTACAGCGGTTCACGACAGCTACGCGCCACCGGGTCAGGCTTTCCGTTATTCCAGTGGCGACAGCAATCTGCTCGCCGCCGCACTGAAAAACATCGTCGGCCCGCAGCGCTATGCGGACTATCCATGGACGGCGCTGTTCGAACCCTTGGGCATCCGTCACGCCGTGTGGGAAACCGATGCGACGGGCACCTTTGTCGCTTCGTCTTACGCCTATCTCACCGCGCGGGATCTAGCGCGAGTGGGCCTGTTGATGGCGCGCGATGGGCGCTGGAATGATCGGCAGTTATTGCCCAAGGAATGGCTCGCGTTCAACCTCAAACCGTTCGCCGGTTACAAGGCGCATCAAGACGAAGCCGTGCCCGGCGGGCAGTGGTGGCTCAACCGTGCGGCGGATGGCGCGGCGTCACCGTGGCCCGATGCACCGCCCGACACTTTCGCCGCCCTTGGCCATTGGGGCCAGGCGATGTATGTGATTCCCAGCGAGAAACTGCTGATCGTCCGTTATGGCGATGATCGCGATGGCAGTTATCGACATAACGAGCTGCTCAAACGCGTGCTGCAGGCGGTGCGGCCATGAAGCGCTTTTTGTTGTTGCTGCTGGTTTTGTTGCTTGGCTGGATCGTCTATGAGCGCGAAAATCTGTGGGCCTTCCCGGACATCATCAGCGCCTACACCGCCAAGGAATATTGTTCGTGCCGGTACGTGATGAACAACGATGCCGAGTATTGCCGTGGCTACGTAAAACAATGGCTGCCGACCAGCCAGTTCAGCGATGACCCGGCCCGCAAAATCATCACAGTCAGTGGCATGGGGCGCAGCAACAGCGCCCAGTGGCAAAGCGAACGCCAGGGCTGCCGCCTGAATCCCTGAAAACAGACACACAATCCCCCTGCAAACCAACCCCCCCTGTGGGAGCGGGCTTGCTCGCGAAGGCGTCGTGTCAGGCAAAACAGTTGTCGCCTGATACACCGCTTTCGCGAGCAAGCCCGCTCCCACAAGGATCTGTGTCGTTTCCCGAATTGCGTTCCACTCTGCGGAACCACATTCGATTGTCCTCGCGCGCGTCTCGCGGTTATCTGGCGGTGAGCACGACCTGCCTTCCAACGTGTCGTGAATTCATTGCGAACAACAAGACCGGGAAAACCCGCGCGAGGAGAACCGTCATGACCCGACATCAGCACATTCTGGCCTGGCTCAGCGACGTCGCCAGCGACCTGCACGCCACCCGCCAGGACATCCACGCCCACCCCGAACTCGGTTTCGAAGAAAGCCGCACCTCGGCGCTGGTCGCCAAATCCCTCGAAAGCTGGGGCTACGAAGTCCACACCGGCATCGGTAAAACCGGCGTTGTCGGTGTGCTGCGCAACGGCAGCAGCTCGCGCAAACTCGGTCTGCGTGCCGACATGGACGCCTTGCCGATCATCGAAAATACCGGCGTCGCCTACAGCAGTCAGCACAAGGGCTGCATGCACGCCTGCGGTCACGATGGTCACACGACCATGTTGCTCGGCGCCGCACGTTATCTGGCGGCGACGCGTCAGTTCGACGGCACCCTCACGCTGATTTTCCAACCCGCCGAAGAAGGTCAGGGCGGCGCCGAAGCGATGCTCGCCGATGGTCTGCTTGAACGTTTCCCCTGCGATGCGCTGTTCGGCATGCACAACATGCCGGGCCTGCCCGCTGGGCATCTGGGCTTTCGCGAGGGGCCGATGATGGCTTCGCAGGATCTGCTCAACGTGGTCATCGAAGGCGTCGGCGGCCACGGTTCGATGCCGCACCTGACCGTCGATCCACTGGTCGCTGCGTCGAGTGTGGTGATGGCGCTGCAAACCGTGGTCGCGCGCAACATCGATGCGCAGCAAGCCGCGGTGGTCACCGTCGGTGCACTGCAAGCGGGGGAGGCGGCCAACGTCATTCCGCAGCAGGCGATTCTGCGTCTGAGCCTGCGCGCACTGAATGCCGATGTGCGCGAACAAACCCTCAATCGCGTGCGCAACATCATCGAAACCCAGGCGCAGAGTTTCGGCTGTACTTCGACAATCGAACATCGCCCGGCCTATCCGGTGCTGGTCAACCACGCCGCCGAAACCGAGTTCGCCCGCAACATTGGCGTCGAGTTGGTCGGCGCCGACGCCGTCGATGGCAACACGCCAAAATTGATGGGCAGCGAAGATTTCGCCTGGATGCTCCAGCGTTGCCCCGGCGCCTATCTGTTTATCGGCAACGGCGTGTCGCGGCCGATGGTGCACAACCCTGCCTATGACTTTAACGACGACATCCTGCTGACTGGCGCCGCCTACTGGGGCGCGCTCACCGAGAGCTGGCTCAAGCCGGCCTGATTTCTTCACGTTCTGCTGCCGCTGAATCCCGAGCGCACCGGCGCACGGGCTCACCCAACAGCTTTTGGAGAATCTCCCATGCAGGCTTCAGGCACAGGTGTTTCGCGTACCCGGCAAGTGGTCGCCGCCGTTATCGGCAACGCGCTGGAATGGTATGACTTCATTGTTTACGGCTTTCTGGCGAGCATCATCGCCCGGCAATTCTTCCCCTCCGAAGACAGCTACGCCTCGCTGCTGATGGCGCTGGCGACCTTCGGCGTCGGCTTCTTCATGCGCCCGGTGGGCGGCATCCTGCTCGGCATGTATTCCGACCGCAAAGGTCGCAAAGCGGCGATGCAGATGATCATTCGTCTGATGACCGTGTCCATTGCAATGATCGCTTTCGCGCCAAGTTACGCCGCCATCGGCATGGGCGCGCCGTTGCTGATCGTGGTTGCGCGGATGCTCCAGGGCTTTGCCACCGGCGGTGAATACGCCAGCGCCACGGCGTTTCTGGTGGAAAGCGCGCCGGCCCATCGCAAAGGTTTGTACGGTTCGTGGCAACTGGTCGGGCAATGCCTGGCGGTGTTTGCCGGCGCGGCGATGGTGGCGTTGGTCACGCACCTGTTTACCCCTGAGACGCTGGACAGTTGGGGCTGGCGGATTCCGTTCGTGCTCGGCCTGTTGATCGGCCCGGTCGGCTTGTGGATTCGCAAGCACATGGAAGAGCCGGAAGAGTTTCTCGAAGCGCGCAAAAAAGCCAAAGGCGCAGCGCCGGGCCTGTGGCAAGTGGTTCGCGAACATCGCCGCAGCCTGCTGGTGTCGATGGGCCTGGCCAGTGGTGCGACGGTGGCGTTTTACGTGGTGCTGGTGAACATGCCGACCTTCGCCCACACCAACCTCGGCTTGCCGCTGGATCAGGTGCTGCTGGTGCAGATGCTCGCGGTGGCGCTGATGACCGTGGTGATACCGTTCTCCGGCGCACTGTCGGATCGCGTCGGCCGGCGACCGGTATTGATGGCCTTTACCCTGGCGTTTTTCGTGATGATTTATCCGCTGTACGTGTGGGTCGCGGCAGCGCCTTCAATCGAACGTTTGCTGGTAATGCAACTGCTGCTGTGCGGCGCGATTGGCGGCTTCTTCGGCCCGGCACCGACGGCGCTGGCCGAGCAATTTCCCATCGAAGTGCGCTCCACCGGCGTGTCGATTGCCTACAACATTTCGGTAATGGTGTTCGGCGGTTTCGCGCCGCTGATCGTGACCTGGTTGAGCAAGGTGCTGGAAACCCCGGTGGCGCCTTCGTTTTATGTGTTGTTCGCTTGCCTGCTGACCTTGCTCGGGATTTATTGCATGCAAGAGGCGCCCCGCGCCAAAGCCCCCAGCGCGCTCAACCTTGGAGTGAAATCTTGAGTCCGTTAGCCATCGATCCGATTGTCGCGCTGGACGCCGATGCGTTGTCCCGCGCGATCCATGCCCGCAAAGTCTCGTGCCGCGAAGTGATGCAGGCGTATCTGCAACACATCGAGCGTTTCAATCCGCAGGTCAACGCGCTGGTGTCGTTGCGTCCCGCCGAGGAGGTTTTGCGCGAGGCCGATGAATGTGATCGGCAACTCGATCGCGGCGAATCCCGGGGCTGGATGCACGGCATGCCGCAGGCGATCAAGGATCTGGCCGCCACCGCTGGACTGCGCACGACCATGGGTTCGCCATTGTTCGCCGAGCAGGTGCCGCAGCACGATGCGATCAGCGTGGCGCGGGTGCGCGAGTGCGGCGCGATCATCATCGGCAAGAGCAACGTGCCGGAATTCGGCCTCGGTTCGCAGACCTACAACAGCGTGTTCGGCACCACCACCAATGCCTACGATGCCAGCCGGATTGCCGGCGGCAGCAGCGGCGGGGCGGCGGTGGCGCTGGCTCTGCGTTTGCTGCCGGTGGCTGATGGCAGCGACATGATGGGCTCGCTGCGTAATCCGGCGGCGTTCAATAACGTCTTCGGTTTTCGCCCGTCCCAGGGCCGCGTGCCGCACGGGCCGACCCCGGAAGTGTTCGTCCAGCAACTGGCTACCGAAGGGCCGATGGGCCGCAGCGTCACCGACGTCGCACGATTGCTGTCGACGCAGGCGGGTTACGCCCCTCGCGTGCCGCTGTCGCTGAAAGATCAGCCGCGCAATTTTGCCGAAGGCCTGCAACGGGATTTCAGCGACGTGCGCATTGGCTGGCTCGGCGACTACAACGGCTATCTGCCGATGGACGACGGCGTGCTCAGTCTGTGCGAATCGGCGCTGGCGGATTTCACCGCGCTGGGCTGTCAGGTCGAAGCCTGTCAGCCGGATTTTTCCATGGAGCGTTTGTGGCAAACCTGGCTGACCCATCGGCACTTTCTGGTGCAGGGCAGTCTGGGTGCCGCGTATGCCGATCCGCACAAACGCGAGTTGCTCAAACCGGAAGCACAGTGGGAAGTCGAGGGCGGTCTGCGTCTGAGCGCTGCCGATGTCTACAAGGCCTCGGTCGACCGCAGTGAGTGGTATCGGGCGCTGAGTGAATTGTTCGAACGTTACGATTTCCTGCTGTTGCCTACCGCACAAGTGTTCCCTTTTGATGCACAACAGTCATGGCCGCGCGTGGTCGGTGGGCAAACCATGGACACCTATCACCGCTGGATGGAGGTGGTTATCGGCCCGACCTTGGCCGGGTTGCCGAGCATCAGCGTGCCGGTCGGGTTCAACCCGGCAGGGCTGCCGATGGGCCTGCAAATCATCGGCCCGGCGCAGGCGGATCGCGCGGTTCTGCAACTGGCGTATGCCCATGAACAACTGACCCGTTGGGTCGAACGACGACCACCGCCATGCCTGCAATCGGCTTGAGCGGCCCGCATTTTGCTGCAAAAAGTGTTCATCCATCTGTGCGCAGGGAGATCGAACACATGGGCAGCAAAACAGATACCGGCAGCGTGCGTTCGGTCGAACGAGCGCTGGCGATCGTCGAATTGCTCGGCGAGCATCAGGCGCTGGGGCTGGAGGAATTGCACTACCTCACGAGTCTGCCGAAGGCCACGGTGTCACGCATGCTCGCGACGTTGCAGGAGCAGGGCTGGATCTATCGTGGCCTCAGCGACCGGCGTTATCGCCTGTGCGCCAAGCGTCTGTTTGGTGATCGTCAGCAACGTTTCAAACGGCATCTGGTGGAGAGCGCGGCGCCGATGCTGGTGGAGTTGTGCGAGCGCACCGGGCTGGTCGCGGATCTGTCGTGCTTCGATGGCGAGCGGGTTGAAGTGATGGAAAGCGCGATTCCGCAGGTGTTGCGCAAGCGTTATCCGAACAATTGCCAAATCGTCGGGCATCACGCGAGTTTGTTTCACTCGGCGATGGGCCGGGCGTGCCTTGGCGAGTTGGGCAGTGATGAGGTCGAACGCCTGGCCCAGCGTGAGCAGCTGAGCGCGGAAAGCTTGGTCAGTGCGACAGAGCAGGCGTTGCATCAGGGTTTTGGTCAGCGCACGGAAGGTTATTGGGAATATCCGGTGCGTTTGCCGTTTCTGATTCGCGCGGTGGCGTTGCCGATTCGTGCTGAAGGGAAATTGGTGGGCAGCATGGCGCTGCACTGGCCGATGGATCAGGCGCCGGTGGAGCGGGTGTTGAGCCTGCATTTGAACAGTCTGGCGGCGACGATTGGCGATGTGCAGCAGGTATTGGCCTGACAGCCAAAAGATCGCAGCCTGCGGCAGCTCCTACAATATTTGAAATGCATTCCCCTGTAGGAGCTGCCGCAGGCTGCGATCTTTTGATCTGAATGTTTGCAATAACCCCATGGCCAGTTAAGGTTCGTGCAGGTTTATCGGCCCCACGAGTCCTCAATGTTCAACCGCTCCCTCATTGCATCCCTGTCCAGCCTGCTGCTCGCCGCTGTCGCGTTGCCGGCGCAGGCCAATTGGTATCTGGACGGCGAGTCGTCGCGGCTGTCGTTCGTCAGCACGAAAAACGCCAACATTTCTGAAGTGCAGCGCTTTCTGGTGCTGCACGGCAAGGTCGACCCCAACGGTCGCGCCGAAGTCGAAGTCGAGCTGGACTCGATCAACAGCGGCATCCCGCTGCGCGATGAACGCATGCGCAAGGAGCTGTTCCAGATCGAGCAATTCCCCGAAGCGACCATCACCACGCAGATCGACCTGCGCCCGATCAACGATCTGGCGCCCGGCGCGCAGCTGGAATTGCGCTTGCCGCTGACGGTCAACCTGCATGGCAAACAACACGAATACCCCGCCGAATTGCTGGCGACGCGGCTCGATGATCGACGCTTTCAAGTGGTCACCCTCGAGCCGCTGGTGATCAACGCCGAAGATTTTGATCTGGCGCCGGGCCTGGAAAGCCTGCGCAAACTCGCCGACCTGTCGGTCATCAGTCTGTCGGTACCGGTGGGTGCGGTGCTGATTTTCACGGCGCGCTGACATGCGCGGCGCGGTGTTTCCATGGCGTGACGGCAACCGGTTCGAACTGTTGATCGACGGCCCGCAATTCTTTCCGCGCATGCTCGAGCAGATTGCTGGCGCTCAAGAGCAGATCGAACTCGAACTGTACCTGGTCGAGGCCGGCGCCTGTGCCGAAACCATCGTGCAGGCACTGGTGCTGGCCGCCGAGCGTGGGGTGCGCGTGCGTTGCCTGTTCGATGATTACGGCAGCCTCGCCTTCACTTTCAATTTGCGCCAACGCCTGACCCATGCCGGGGTTGAACTGCGTTTCTACAATCGGCTGAACTGGCGGCGCTGGGTCGGTAATTTCTATCGCGATCACCGCAAATTGCTGCTGGTCGATCAGCGTCTGGCGGTGGTCGGCGGCACCGGTGTCACCGATGAATTCTGGACGCCGGGGCACGACACCAGCGAATGGCACGAAGTGATGGTCGAGATCAGCGGGCCGTTGGTGATCGACTGGCAATTGCTGTTTGATCGTCAATGGATTGCCAACCGCTACCGCCGCGCCTGGCGTCCGGCTGCGCATTTCGGTCTGCCACGGTTGCCGCGCGTGCCGGACAAGGGCGAGGGCATGGGCCGCGTGGCGTATGCCGATGCCCGCCAGCATCGCGATATTTTGCAGTCGTTGTTCCGCGCGTTGAACAGCGGCCAGCAACGTATCTGGATGGCCACGCCGTATTTTCTGCCAACGTGGAAAATCCGCCGCTCCCTGCGCAAGGCTGCCGCGCGTGGTGTCGACGTGCGTTTGCTGCTGACCGGGCCGCGCACCGATCACCCGTCAGTGCGTTACGCCGGGCATCGCTACTACCCGCGCCTGCTCAAGGCCGGGGTGCAGATCTTCGAATACCAGCCGTGCTTTTTGCATTTGAAAATGGTGCTGGTGGACGATTGGGTGAGCATTGGTTCGTGCAACTTCGACCATTGGAACCTGCGCTTCAATCTGGAGGCGAATCTGGAGGCGCTGGATCCGTCGTTGACGGCAGCGGTGGAGGCGAGTTTTGTGAAGGACTTCGGGCTGAGTCAGCTGGTGAGTCTGGAAGAGTGGCAGCGTCGGCCGTTGTGGCGGCGGGTGAAGCAGCGGGTCTGGGGGTGGGTGGATCGGGTGGTGGTGAACATCCTCGATCGCCGCGGGTAGAGCGAGATCAAAAGATCGCAGGCTTCGGCAGCTCCTACAGGGTGTACACCATTGATCGTTCCCACGCTCTGCGTGGGAATGCAGCCCGTGACGCTCCGCGTCACTGGACGCGGAGCGTCCCTTGAGGCATTCCCACGCGCAGCGTGGGAACGATCATCGGGGCAAAACCGGTTACAGCAGTTCAAAGCTCTGCTGTGTGACGTCCTGCGAATCCAGGCCGATCTGTACGTTGAACTTGCCGGGCTCGGCCGCGTATTTGAGCTGGGCGTTGTAGAACTTCAGGTCATCCTCGGTGATGGTGAAGTGCACGACTTTCTGTTCGCCGGCCTTGAGCATGATTTTCTGGAAGTTCTTCAGTTCTTTGACCGGACGGATCATCGAGCCGGTAACGTCCTGAATGTACAACTGCACCACGGTTTCGCCGTCACGCTTGCCGGTGTTTTTCAGCATGACGCTGGCGTCGAGCTTGCCGGTGGCGTTCAGCGTGGTCGACGACAGCGCCATGTCGCTCAGGGCGAAATGGGTGTAGCTCAGGCCATAACCGAACGGGAACAGCGGCCCGGTGGTGTCATCGAAATACTGCGAGGTGTAGTTGCCCGGTTTGCCCGGCGTGAACGGCCGGCCAATGCTCAGATGGTTGTAGTACGTCGGGATCTGGCCCACGGAACGCGGGAAGGTCACCGGTAGCTTGCCCGACGGGTTGTAGTCGCCGAACAGCACGTCGGCGATGGCGTTGCCGCCCTCGGTGCCGCTGAACCAGGTTTCCAGAATCGCGTCAGCCGATTGGTTCTCTTCAAGAATGGTCAGCGGGCGGCCGTTCATCAACACCAGCACCAGCGGTTTGCCGGTGGCTTTCAGCTCGCGGATCAGCTCGCGCTGGTTTTCCGGGATGTTCAGGTCGGTGCGGCTGGACGATTCGTGGGACATGCCACGGGACTCGCCGACAGCGGCAACGATCACGTCAGCGTCCTTGGCCGCTTTGACCGCTTCGTCGATCAGCACGTTGGCCGGACGCGGGTCATCGACCACTTCCGGGGCATCGAAGTTGAGGAAGTTCAGGTAATCCAGCACCTTCTTGTCGCTGGTTATGTTGGCGCCACGGGCGTAGATCAGGTTCGCCTTGTTGCCGATCAGCGAGCTCATGCCGTCGAACAGGGTGACCGATTGCGTCGGTTTACCCGCCGCTGCCCAACTGCCCATCATGTCGATCGGCGCTTTGGCCAACGGGCCGACCAGCGCGACTTTCGCGTCTTTCTTCAGTGGCAGGGTTTCGTTCTGGTTCTTCAGCAGCACCAGGCTGCGACGCGCGACGTCGCGGGCCTCGGCGCGGTGCAGACGGCTTTCGGCGTAGGTGTCGGCCGGATCGTCTTCAGCCTTGCCGATGCGCAGGTACGGATCCTTGAACAGGCCCATGTCGTACTTGGCCGCGAGCACTTCACGCACGGCGTTGTCGATGTCTTTCTGTTCGATCTCGCCGGACTTGAGCAGCCCCGGCAGCTCTTTGCCGTAGAGGGTGTCGTTCATGCTCATGTCGATGCCGGCCTTGATCGCCAGCTTCGCCGCTTCACGACCGTCGCGGGCGACGCCATGTTTGATCAGTTCGAAAATCGCGCCGTGGTCACTGACCGCCAGGCCTTTGAAGCCCCAGTCGCGACGCAGCAGATCGTTCATCAGCCAGGTGTTGGCGGTGGCCGGAATGCCGTTGATCGAGTTCAGCGCAACCATCACGCCACCGGCGCCGGCATCAATCGCGGCGCGGTACGGCGGCAGGTAATCCTGGTACATCTTCACCGGACTCATGTCGACGGTGTTGTAGTCGCGACCGCCTTCAACCGCGCCATACAGGGCGAAGTGTTTGACGCTGGCCATGATGCTGTCGGCCGCGCTCGGGGTGGCGCCCTGATAGGCACGCACCATGACGCCGGCGATGCGCGAGGTCAGGTAGGTGTCTTCACCGAAACCTTCGGAGCTGCGGCCCCAGCGCGGGTCGCGGGAGATGTCGACCATCGGCGCGAAGGTGATGTCGAGGCTGTCGGCGGCGGCTTCTTTGGCAGCCACGCGGCCGGATTTGCCGATCGCGTCCATGTCCCAGCTCGAGGCGAGGGCCAGCGGAATCGGGAAAATCGTCCGGTGACCGTGGATCACGTCGTAAGCGAAAAACATCGGGATCTTCAGACGGCTGCGCATGGCGGCGTCCTGCATCGGGCGGTTTTCCGGGCGGGTGATCGAGTTGAACGTGCCGCCGATGTTGCCGGCGGCGATCTCTTTGCGGATCAACTCACGAGGCATTTCCGGGCCGATGCTGATCAGGCGCAACTGGCCGATCTTCTCGTCGAGGGTCATTTGCTTCATCAGGTTGCTGATGAACGCGTCCTTGTTTTCCAGGGGTACCGGGGTCGTGGCGGCCAATACTTGATGACTGGCCAGGCTGACGAACAGACCCAGCAAACACAGCTTCTTCATGAATGTTTTTCTCAAGGGCCCAAGCGGCGATGCAACGCCGGCCAGCCAAAATTTAGGGAGCGACTATTGTTGTTCGGGTGCAGGCTCAAAAAACCAGAGCCAAAAACGACAGCCGACACTGCGGCAGCGTGATCGCGCAGGGCACTTTTTAGCCCATTGGCGCGTCGTAATCCAGCGGCGCGGCCGATTATGCCCCAAGAGCCGGCGCAGAGTGTTTCGCGCTCGGTTTTTATAATGAAATGTGCCAAGGAGCATCACTGCGATGAATGTAAGCCCAACCAATCGCTCGCGTTTGCAGGTCGTCACCCTGCTGATGCTGGCCACGCTGTTGACCGCGTGCGGCATCAACAATATCCCGACCCTCGACGAACAGGCCAAAGCCGCGTGGGGGCAAGTGCAGAACCAGTACCAGCGGCGTGCCGACCTGATCCCCAATCTGGTGGAAACGGTGAAGGGTTACGCCAAGCATGAAGAAGAAACCCTGACCGCCGTGATCGAGGCGCGGGCGAAAGCCACGTCGATTCAGGTCGACGCCAGCACCCTCGACAATCCCGAGAAGCTCAAGCAGTTCCAGCAGGCGCAGGATCAACTGACCGGTGCGTTGAGCCGGTTGATGGTGGTCTCCGAGCGCTATCCGGATCTGAAGGCCAACCAGAACTTCCTCGCCCTGCAATCGCAACTCGAGGGTACGGAAAACCGCATCGCCGTGGCGCGCCGCGATTTCATTCTGGCGGTGCAGAAATACAACACCGAAATCCGCACCTTCCCCGGTCGCCTCTGGCACAGCGTGATGTACAGCGACCTGCCGATCCGCGAAACCTTCGAAGCCACCACGCCGGATGCCGATAAGGCACCCCAGGTCAAATTCTGAAAACACACCTGTGTAGGAGCTGCCGAAGGCTGCGATCTTTTGATTTTGACCGTAAGAACAAGATCAAAAGATCGCAGCCTGCGGCAGCTCCTACAGGGGATCGGTGGGGGGTATGCATGCGTGTGTTGAAGATGGGGCTGGTGTTGCTGTTGTGGGTATTCGCCCTCAGCGCCCGGGCCGAGTTGACGTTCCCGGCGCTGAGCGGGCGGGTGGTGGACGAAGCGCAGATGATCGAGCCGTCGGTGCGCGCGCAACTGGGCCAGCAGTTACAGGCCCACGAGCAGGCGACCGGCGAGCAATTGGTCGTCGTCACCGTGCCGGATCTGCAGGGCACCACCATCGAGGATTTCGGCGTTCAGCTCGGCCGGCACTGGGGCATCGGCCAGAAGGACAAAAACAACGGCGCGCTGCTGATCGTCGCCCGTGACGAGCGCAAACTGCGCATCGAAGTCGGTTATGGTCTGGAGGATCGGCTGACCGATGCGCAGTCGTCAGTGATCATCCATCAAGTCATCACGCCCGCGTTCAAGACCGGTAACTTCAGCAAAGGCATCAGCGACGGCGTCGCGGCGATGCTGGTGGTGCTCGGCGGCAACCCGCTGGACGAGCCGTCGACGGTGTATGAATCAAGCGGTGATCCGTCCGATGATTTCATCTCGCGGCACCCGGGTTTGTTCGTATTTTTGGTGATGTTGTTCATCCTGACCGTGTTTGTCTTCCAGATGCTCGGTATCCTGCCCGCCGGCCGGGGCGGTGGTGGCGGAGGCGGCGGCTTTGGCGGTGGAGGTTTTGGTGGCGGCGGCGGTGGAGGCGGGGGCTTCAGCGGCGGCGGGGGCAGTTTCGGCGGCGGTGGATCGTCCGGCGGCTGGTGACATTAAAAGAATAATGAGCAGGCACTTTTCAACATGGCATTACTGACCGAACACGAACAACGCAAAGTCGCCGAAGCGATCGCCCGGGTCGAGCGCGACACCGACGCCGAACTGGTGACGGTGCTGGCCGCCCGCGCCGACGACTACGCGTACATCCCACTGCTGTGGGCGAGTTTGCTGGCGCTGGTGGTGCCGGGCGTCGTGCATTACCTGACCGGCTGGCTGACCATGCACAGCCTGCTGTTGGTGCAGTGGGGCGCGTTTATCGTGCTGTGCCTGCTGTTTCGTTTGCCGAAAATCACCACGCATTTGATCCCGCGTCGCGTGCGCCACTGGCGGGCGTCGAACCTGGCGCGACGGCAGTTTCTCGAACAGAACCTGCATCACACGGTGGGCAGCACCGGGATGCTGATTTTTGTCTGTGAAGCGGAGCGCTATGTGGAGATTCTGGTGGATGAGGGGATTTCCAAGCGGCTGGATAACAAGAGCTGGGATGTGATTGTCGCGGCGTTTACCGAGCAGGTGCGGCATGGGCGCACGCTGGAAGGGTTTGTGACGTGTATTGAGGCGTGTGGTGAGTTGCTCAAAGTGCATGTGCCGGTGACGCAGGTGAGGAATGAACTGCCGAATCGGTTGGTGGTGTTGGCCTAGATCAAAAGATCGCAGCCTTCGGCAGCTCCTACATTGGCCTCTGTAGGAGCTGCCGAAGGCTGCGATCTTTTGATTTGTGCCGTTCGGTAAATAAGAGCGTGTCCCCAACCCCCATCCCCCCTAAAATACCCGCCATTCCCGATTTCGCCCGTCCGAGGCCGCTTTTTCATGTCCGTTACCGCCCCGTCCACCAAGCCCGCGCCCGATCACCACGCCCAGTTCATCGAGCTGCTGCAAACCAGCCTCGAGCAGAACGGCTTCATCAAACTGGTGCTGGCCAAGTACGTCGGTGAAGAGGCGGAGCTGCAGCGGGTCATCATCAAAGCGGTCACCGTCAAAGCGCAGCCGAACCTGTCCTTCGTCTATCGCTACAAAACCCGCGACATCACCAAAAACCTGCCGCTGAGCGAAGGCGTGGCGACGATTGCCGCGCTGTTGCCGGCCTCGTTCAAAAATGCGCATTTACTCGCCGTGACTGACGAAGCTCAGCTCGAATACAGCAAAAAGGGCAAGAGTTCGCTGTTCAAGAGCAAACCTCAGCAATTGCGTGAAGCACCGTCCGCCGAGCACAACCGCGAGAAAAACCGCTTTCTTGAGTTGAGCCGACCGTTCCTCAAGGATCTGGGCGTGACCAACGCGCAGCAAGAGCTGATCCCGGCGATGTCGCGCAAGTGGAAGCAGATCAACAAATTCATCGAAGTGTTCAGCCATGCGCTGACCACCTCGCCGCTGGCGTTGGACAAACCGGTGCGCGTCGCGGATTTCGGCTCGGGCAAGGGCTATCTGACCTTTGCGATTCACGATTACCTGCGCAACACCTTGAAGGCCGAGGGCGAAGTCACCGGCGTCGAGTTGCGCGAAGAAATGGTCAACCTGTGCAACGCCGCCGCGGCGAAGCTTGATCATCCGGGGCTGGTGTTCAAGTGCGGTGACGTGCGCAGCGTGGCGCCGAGCGAACTGGACGTGATGATCGCTTTGCATGCCTGCGATATCGCCACTGACTACGCGATCCACACCGGCATTCGTTCGGGGGCGTCGATCATCATGTGCTCGCCGTGCTGCCACAAACAGATCCGCCTGCAAATCCAGAGCCCGGCGCTGCTCAAGCCGATGCTGCAATACGGTTTGCACCTTGGTCAGCAGGCAGAAATGGTTACTGACAGTTTGCGGGCGTTGTTCCTGGAAGCGTGCGGTTACGAGACAAAGGTGTTCGAGTTCATCTCGCTCGATCACACCAACAAGAACAAGATGATTCTCGCGGTGAAACGCGCCGAGCCGGTCGATCCGGCTCAGCTGTTGGTGAAGATTGAGGAATTGAAAGCGTTCTACCACATCAGCGAACACTGCCTGGAAACCCTGCTGCGCGCCGACGGTTACCTCGCTTGACGATTATTGCCTTGGAATACACACCCTGTAGGAGCTGCCGAAGGCTGCGATCTTTTGATCTTAAAAACAAAATCAAAAGATCGCAGCCTTCGGCAGCTCCTACATAATCAACCGTTCAACCGTTCAACCGTTCAACCGTTCATACGGTGGCAATGCGGGCTGGTTGCACCGTGGTTTTGCGCCCGAGCATGACGGTCGCAATCACCCCGCAAGCAAACACCCAGGTAATCGGCTCGACATGTTCACCAAAGAACAGCGCCGAAAACGCGATGGTGAAGAAGATCTGCAACAACTGGATCTGACTGACCCGAGCGATCCCGCCCATCGCCAGTCCGGCGTACCAGGCAAAGAATCCAAGAAACTGCGAAAACAGCGCGACATAGGCAAACGCCCACCAAGCCTTGGCCGACACTGCGCCGTGATGTTGCAGCGCCAAGTAAACCACCGGCCCGATCAACAACGGTGTCGACAGCACCAGCGCCCAGCAGATCACCTGCCAGCCGCCCATCTCCTTGGCCAACCGGCCGCCCTCGGCATAACCCAGACCACCCACGGCAATTGCGCCGAGCATCAGCAAATCCCCCGCCTGAATACTCCCAGCCCCGGTGTACAACGCATAACCGAGCACCAACGCACTGCCCAACGCGGCGCAGGCCCAGAAGGCTTTTGACGGACGCTCGTGAGACAACCACGCGGCATACAGCGCCACGCACAACGGCTGCAAACCGTTGACCAGCGCACCGTGTGACGCCGGCAGCGTTTGCATGGCCCATGCTGACAACACCGGGAAACCGAGGATCACTCCGGCGATCACCAGGCTCAGGCCTTTGACTTGCTGCCACGTTGGCCACTTCTCACGGCGCCACAACAACAGCATCGCCGCCGGAATCGCCGCGAACAACGCGCGACCCAAGCCGTTGAGCAGCGGATGCAGTTCCTGCACCACGATGCGGGTGAAGGGCAGGGTGAGGCTGAAAATCACCACGCCGAGCAGGCCGAGGGCCATGCCGGTGTTTTCGCGCGAGGACATGAGGGGAGACCAGAATCGTAGAGAATTGGGAATGACCTCATCAAGCCATAAACCGGGGGCTTGTGGCTGTTACAGCTAGGCACTTACTTATCCGTACAGTTGCGGGTAATCCCCGCAACGTTGGAGCTGCCGAAGGCTGCGATCTTTTGATTTTGTTTCTAACGGCAAGATCAAAAGATCGCAGCCTTCGGCAGCTCCTACAGTTATCCGAATCCGAATCCGAATCCGAATCCGAATCCGAATCCGAATCCGAATCCGAATCCCAATCCCAATCAGTGATTGCGTGTAGTAGTCAGTTATTACCTGCCTCTCCGGATAAGGTCTACCTTGAACACTCCCAAGCATTTCCCAGAGGAGTCCTCCCCATGGCCGCGAAAAAGATTCTAATGCTGGTCGGCGATTACGTCGAAGATTACGAAGTGATGGTGCCGTTTCAGGCCCTGCAGATGGTCGGGCACACCGTCCACGCCGTGTGCCCGGACAAGGCAGCCGGTAAAACCGTACGCACTGCGATCCATGACTTCGAAGGCGACCAGACTTACAGCGAAAAACCCGGTCACCTGTTTGCCCTCAACTTCGATTTCGCCAAGGTCAGCGAGGCCGATTACGACGCACTGCTGATCCCCGGCGGTCGGGCCCCGGAATACCTGCGTCTCAACGAAAAAATCCTCGACCTGGTGCGCGCCTTCGACAAGGCTGGCAAACCGATCGCCGCCGTCTGCCACGGTGCTCAGTTGCTGGCAGCGGCCGGCGTGCTCGAAGGTCGCGAGTGCAGCGCCTATCCGGCCTGCGCCCCGGAAGTGCGACTGGCGGGCGGTACGTACATCGACATCGCCGTGACGGATGGCCACGTTCAAGGCAATCTGGCCACAGCCCCGGCATGGCCGGCGCACCCGAACTGGCTGGCCGGTTTCCTCGGCTTGCTCGGCACTAAGATCACCCTGTAACGAGGATTCGCCGATGTGCGAGCTCTACGTCAAGGCCGACCCGATTCTCTACGAATCACGCTCGCGCTCGCTGCGCATCTGCGGCGTGGTGACGACGTTGCGTCTGGAGAATCAGTTCTGGGACATCCTCAGCGAGATCGCCGAGGTCGACGGCATGACTACCAACCAATTGATCGCCAAGCTGTATGAAGAGGTGATGGATTATCGCGGGGAGGTGGTGAATTTTGCGTCGTTCTTGCGGGTGAGTTGTACGCGGTATTTGAGTCAGCGGCGGGTGAGTGCGCCGGAGTTGTCGGTGGTGCGGGCGCAAGTGAAATAGTCCAGACCGGGTTGACCCTATCGCTGGCAAGCCAGCACCCACAGGTATCGTGTGTGCCTCGAACCCTGTGGGAGCGGGCTTGCCCGCGATGGGGCCGGTATAGGCGACAGATACGCTTGGCTGGTCTTTACTCTGAAGCGCGAAATCTCTTAATTGCCCAGGAGAAACGAGCATGTCCGGATGGTACGAGTTGAGTAAAAGCAGCAACGGCCAGTTCAGGTTCGTCCTGAAAGCGGCGAACGCCGAAACGATTCTGACCAGCGAGCTATACACCACCCGCGCGGCAGCCGAAGGCGGCATCGCCTCGGTACAAACCAACAGCGCGCTGGATGAACGCTACGAGAAAAAATCGACGAAGGACGGCCATCCGTACTTCAACCTCAAGGCGGCCAACCATCAGATTATTGGCAGCAGCGAGGCGTATTCATCGGATGCGGCGTGCGACAAAGGCATCGCCAGCGTCAAGGCGAACGGGCCGACAAAAGCCATCAAGGACAAAACCCTGCCAGTCCTATAACCCTCGATACCTGGCACTTGTAGGAGCAAGGCTTGCCCGCGATGGCGGTGTATCTCTCAACATCAATGTTGAAGGATAGGGCCTCTTCGCGGGCAAGCCTTGCTCCTACGGGGTTTTGCGTTTTTTCGGAAGCAAGAGTTCAGGATGGTGCAGTTGGGTCTGGCCCGTCGCACACATCCCCTGTAGGAGCTGCGGCACGCTGCGATCTTTTGATCTTGATTTTTAGAAGATCAAAATCAAAAG